>JAVHWW010000050.1:0-9346 GCA_032159235.1 Acidobacteriota bacterium | reverse complement strand
TCATCGCGTGCTCAAGGTTGGCGGCGATGCGCGCGTTCATTCTTTGCGGCAGCGTGCGATTGAGAACCGCCAGCAGTTCGCGCGGCGCTCCGAGCACGTCGCGGATACGCATCTCGCCCGAAACTTGTGCATCGCTCGAAGAGCCACCAGTGGCTGCCGCCGCAGCTATTTTGTACGTTGCCGTGTCAGTCTCATCGCTCGCGCCGTGAAGTCCCGCGACGAGGAAGCTCGCGCGCCCGGCATCATTCTCTCGCAGCCACACAGCCGCCCGCGCCGCATCATCCGGCGTCGGAACGATGATCGCCTGCAACGACGAGCCGAACGCGCCTTCGACCGCACGCTCCCAACGCGGCTCGACGTTGAGCGTGTCCACGAGCGTGCCCATGAAATGAAATTCTGCGGGCACTTCATCGGTCGCAAACAGACGTTGCACCGCCGGAGAGTAATGCGCGCGCTTCGCGTCAAGCTCGGCGAGTGTGTCGAGGCGATGGCGCACACGCGAATACTCTTCACGCGCGCGCGTTAGTTCCGCATCAGTCTCGGAAACCTGCTCGTGTCCGGCGACAACCGTGTGCACCGCAGCTTCACGCTCGGCCACCAACTCAGAGAGATTTCCGCGCGCGTGTGTGATTTCCTGATTCAGCCTTTCAGCTTCCACCACGCGCTCTGCGTGAAGACTCGCCGCGCGCTCGCCCTCGCGCGCCAGCCCTTCAGACTGCAAGGCCAGACGCTCCAGCGCCGCCTCAAGCTGGCGGCCAATTTCCATCAATCTTTCGGCGACCGCCGTGTGCGTCAGAAGCTCTGCGCGGGCACGCTCGATCTCCGCTTCGGCTTCGGAGACTTCAATGATGCGCTGACCGTAAGCGTCTTCGGCAGACTGAAGCACGAGCGAATGATCTTCACTTGCCGCGCGGAGTTCCGCATCATGCTCACGCAGACGCTCGCATTCCTCTTCGACATTCGTCAGACGCTCGCGCACCGTCTCGATTTCTCTCTCGACCTCAGCGCGCCGAAGGACTATCGCCTCGACCTGCTCCTGCTGATAGCTCTGCTCGCGTGTACGACGGTCACGTTGCAACTCCGCTTCGGCTGCCGCCGCGCGAGCTTGCGCCAACTCTTCTTCGACGCTGCGCGCTTCCTGCGTCGCACTGCGCGCATCCTCTTCACGCGCGGACAACTCGGCGATGAGCGCGCGTTCTTCTGCACCGGCCACGCCAAGCTGCGCCCGTGTCTCTTCAAGTAGAGATGTGAGCGAGCGATCCTCTGCGACGTACATGCGGCGCAGAAGCTCTCGCAGTTCTTCGCGCAGGATACGATAGCGACGAGCTTTCGCGGCCTGGCGGCGCAGACTGTTTACCTGCCGATCAATCTCGGAGATGATGTCGGAGACGCGAGAGAGATTAGTGCGCGCCGAATCAAGACGCGCTTCGGCGGCGCGTTGCCGAACGCGAAACTTCGTAATTCCTGCCGCCTCTTCGATCAGCGTGCGGCGATCCATCGGCTTGGCCGAAAGTATCTGACCAATACGACCCTGCTCGATGATGGCGTAGTGTCCGCCGGAAAGACCTGTGCCGGAGAATAAGTCCTGTATGTCGCGCAGACGACAGAGACGATTGTTCAGCAGATACTCGCTCTCGCCCGAACGATAGAGACGGCGTGTCACTGAAACAGATTCGCCCGGCGCAAACTCCAAAGCCTGACGACTCGGACGCCAGTGTCGCTTGTGATGCAACTTCAACGCGGTCGTTTCGGCAGTTGGATTCGCGGCCTCTGTTGGAGCGGCTTCAACCTTGACGAGAGTCTGTGTTTCTTCCGCGCTCTGTGTTGCTGCTTCAACAGGTTGCTCGGTTGTGCCCGACTCGGCAGTTGCATCGGATGGAAGATCGGTCGTGGCAGACGAAGGATCGTGTGCCCCGCTAGTCTCTGCAATGGCAGGCTCTTGCGCCAGGCCTTCGATTGAGACGGTCTGCTCGTCTATCTCTTCGAGCGTGGAATCAATGTCGTCTATGTCAGGCTCATGCTCGACCGTTTCATCGCGTACCATGTGCAGGACGACTTCGGCCATCCCGCTCGGCTGACGATTGCGCGAGCCTTGAAAGATGACATCCTTCATCTCCGCGCCGCGCAGATGTTTGATTCGCTGCTCGCCGAGCACCCATGCAATCGCATCGGCAACATTACTTTTGCCGCAGCCGTTCGGCCCCACAACCGCAGTGATGCCGTCGCCTGTGAAGACAATTTCCGTGTGATCCGCGAAGGACTTGAAGCCGGTGATTTCTAGTCGTTGAAGTTTGAACATGCGTAATATCTGCTGCGCTCTTGACGACTCTTCTCTCGGAGGATAAACCGCACTCCCTAGAACGCGAACAGCAGAGGCACACTATATGTTGGACTTCGCAGAGATGTCAACCAATGCTTGAGGCCAAATGATTTTACTGTTGCCAGCAGCAGGTTTAACCAGAGGCTTCACGCGCTCGATTGCAAGTGAACTACGGCGCGGCCAGTTCCTTTTTCGCGTAGAGCACGAGCGTGACTCCGGGACGAAGCCTGTAGGAGTCGAGGCGTTGATAGCGGTCGCCGAGCGCGGTTTGAAGTTCAGCACTCTGCTCGACCTCCTGCTTTTCAGAACTGACTACGACGGGGCTGTTCAAGTCGAGCAGGTGACCATTGGAATCAAACAGACTTCCAAAAAAAGCAGCGCCCTCGTAATCGCGCAGATACCAGGGCAGCGGCCAGTATTCGGACGCGGTAATCGTGATTGGAGTTTTCATCTCCGTCCCGGCGCGTTTCGCTAATCTCTCAATCTCATTGACCATCGAGAGCAAATCGCGGTAGCTGTGCGCGTAAACGTAAGGATATTGATCGTCGTCGTAATGATAAAAATTGAGGATGACAGACTGCGTGCCGGAAACGACGAGTGCGGTGGCGGCGAGTGTTAAAGCTAGAATGCGTGGCCTCAAACCGTCCTCAAAATTGTAAATCTCGTTGATGGCATAGCCGCCGATGATCGCCAGTGGAACGGTGAAGTTAATCATCAGCCAGGGCGTCTTGTAAGGAATGAGCGAGTAGGCCGCGATGATGCCGAAGGCCCAGGCTCCGGCAAAGATAGTGAAGCGGTTGCGGCGACGGATGAGCGCAATCAACGCACCTACCGCGCCCAGCAAGAGCAGCGGCGCTTGCACCTGCCAGAGCCAGATGAGATAGGTGCTGAGGGGATGGACATGTGAAGGGTCATTCGTGCCGGTCTTGACCCAGACCTGAAGACTTTCGAGCGCACCACTAACGCCTTGCCCGTAAGTGAAGAAAGAGGAGTAGAAGAGAATATTGATAAAGATGAAGAGGGCGAATGCGATGCTGGACCAGAACGCAACATTCGATATGCCACCGAACCGCGCCAGCGCAGTGTCAAAGAGATGCCACCACTGTTTGGCTTTGTTCGCAACGAAATGACTGAATTGCTGCCAATGCTTAGAAAAATATCTATAGCGCGCCGATGTGTTGGGTCGTTTTACTTGGGTTGTACTGCGCTTCTTAGATTTGCCCTGCTTCGCGCCTTTCTTCTTCTCCCAGGGCACAATCTTTTTTCTTTTGAAGAGGCGTCTGTAAACGGCAGCAACTGCGAGCGCGAGGCCGATGACGGCAACATTAACTGTCGCCGTCTCCTTCGTCGCAAAGAGCAGCGCCGCCGAAGTGGACGCGAGCAGCAGGTAGATCGGATCGGCGCTCTCGTAATAACGCAACGCGGCGACGACGATGCCGAGCGTGAAGAAAACGAAATGCGTTTCATGGATGAAGTAGCGCGAGATGTAAACGTCGCCGGGCGAGAGCGCGATGAAGGCGGCTGCGGCGAGCGCACCGATTGTGCCGATGTTGCGCCGCAGACAGAGTGCCAGCCAGACCGTCCCGATGCCGAAGATGGCGGGCACAAGGCGCACGGCGATAGTGCTGAGTCCGGCAGTGCTTCCGAAAAGAAGCGCGTTGAGTTTTGTCACGACGAGCGCGAAGTAGTAGAGCGTCGGGCCGTGATAGTTGGTCGGGTCGTAATGATAGACGCCTGTGCGATAGAGGCTCGTGAGGAAGAATCCGTTGACGCCTTCATCGTGGTGCATCGGAACGAGGCCGAGTTGATAGAGACGAATGAAGGCTGCGCCCAAAAGAATAGTCAGGCTCGAAAGACGCCAGATGCGCGGCGAGATTTCCAGCGCATCAACCTTGTCCGTGCTTGCGTCGGACGCAGACGGCGCTGCGTTGCGGTCGGTTGCCGTTTTACGGTCGCGCGATTTTGTAGAGACGGTACTCACCTGTTTCTCCGACGAGTTGATAATGCATGAAGAACGAATCGTTGACGCGAAGATGTTGTTTCTCCATCTCGCGGTACTCCTGCGGCCCGACGACCACATATTCCACACCGTATTTTGACATCAAGGCTTCAGCATCAGGCTCGCCCGCATAGATGCGCTCAATCTCTCGCTCGCGGTCTTCAAACTTGATTCCGTGCGACCAGATGTGTGGGGGCCAGCCCATTACCGTGCGGCGTCCGGTCAGGAAAATCGGCGTATCGAAAGTTGGCGCGTGGAGAACGGTCGCGCGCGGAGGCGTTTTCTCTTTGACCATCTCCGCGAACGACACGCCGTCAGCGTCAAAGATTCTAAACTCTTCAACGTGCGCGGCCACGCTCCACACGTCAAGCGCGCCGGCGAGTGTCAGCGTCAACAGCAACACGACCGACGCCGCGCGCATCAACAATTTACCTCGCAGCAGGCGCGCGAGCAGCAACGCGACGAGCGGCGCGGACGCGATGAACCAGTAGAAGATGATCTTAATGTTGTCCCACACCCAGGGAGCAAGTGTAATCAAATTCGGGATGATAAAACAAAGCGTGAAGGGCAGATAAAAGTAGAGCAGTTTGCGCGGCACAAGATTTTGACCGCTATCAGGTTTTCCGTTGCGCCACACCAGCGCAGCGCATATGAGCGGGATCAACAGTCCGGTATTTTTGAACCAGAACCAGAAGAAGTTTTCCTTCTCATTGTCCCATCCGAAATGCCAGCCGAAGAAACTTTGCGCCTGCACAGAACTGCCATGCGTCGCCCACCACATCTGCGGCGCGGCGATAACGACGGCGACGATGAAGAACGCCGCCCACGCGCGCCACTGCTTCAATCCCAAGAGCAATGCCACACACGCACCGACCACCATCACGACGACGAAACTGTGCGCGTGAACGAGCGGCAGCAAGCCTGCGATTGCGCCCGCCGCAATGAGCCGCTTCGCGGCTGGGGAAAAGGTGAAGTGGGGAAAAGTGGAAATGGAAGATGACGGGACTGCCTTCTTCTTTTCCGTCTTCCGCCCTTTTCCCATTTCCCCATTTCCCCGTTTCCCCTTTTCGCTTTTCCCCTCCGTGATTTTTCCACACACCTGCCACCAGATCGTAAACACAATCACGGCGAGCGCGAGTCCGAGCAGGATACCGCGTTGCGGGACGAGGAGTGTCGTCAGAGAATTGCCCCAGCGATAACCGTGATCGTTGATGGTGTATTGCTGTTGCAGATGGAACAGAATCTCGAAGATGCCTTGCTTGCTCCATTGCGTGTCTTTGAAGAAGTGCCACCAACCTAAGCCGCCACTCAAGAGGACGAGGACGGGCGCGATCAATCCTGCGAGCCAGTCGCGCGTGAGTTTCAACGTGAAGCGATGCAGCAGGCCAACGAACGAGAGCGCGAGCACGAAGTTTTCCAGCAGCATTGCTTCGCGCAACGTCGCTCCGGCGCGCACGAAACAGGCCGCGACGAAATCCGCGATGAAAGGATAGGTGAAACGCGCGCCCGCAAATGTCGGGTCTTCGGGCGGAAAGTTTGCGCCGTCGGTGAATCTAGCGATGACGCTCAGGTGAAAAGGCAGATCGCCGTAGTTATTCTGCACGCCCGTGTAAATTCCGCCGGGCAGTTCAAACATCGCGCGCTCAAAGACGAGCCAGAGCAAGACGGCGACGAGCGCGTAGAAGATGATGTAAACATTCGTCCGGCGCGATGGATGCAGAATCGCACGCCGTACGTTTCTCACCATCTCATGCACATCCGCACGTAACTGCTCGCGCCGGAGCGGTTTCATCAAAATCAACAACGGAGAGGCGAGCAAGACGGCGCTCAGGATGAGAACGAGATAACCGAAGCCCAGCAAGGAGGCGAGAACGAAACTCAGCAGTCCGAGCGCGGCAAACCCGATGCACGCGCCCATACACAGACGCGCCACGAGCGGCGCATCCTCGTCAAACAGATATGTGACAAGCGCGCCGCCCGCAATCGTTATTAATGCTAGGGCAAGAGCGAAAAACATAAGAGAAGTGAAAAGTGGAAAGTGGAAAGTGGAAATCTGTTTTTAACTCTTCACTTTTCACTATTCACTTTTCACTGTTTTTACACCGCATCTGACAAACTTGTGAATGAGAAGTCGCGCACCTTGAGCGCGGGCGCGAGAACGGGATTGCCTGCGCCGACGCGCTCGGAGCCGATGATACGCTCTGGCGGCGACATGGCTTCGATATTGTTGAGCATCTTGACGGGCGTCTCGTTGAAGCGAAAATTTTTGATCGCGTACTTGAGTCGTCCCTGTTCGATGAGGAAGGTGCCGTCGCGCGTCAGGCCTGTGAACAGGACGGTCTGCGGATCAACGAAGCGGATGTACCAGAAGCGCGTGACGAGGATGCCGCGCTCCGTACTCTTAATCATCTCTTCGATGGAAGACTTGCCGCCATCCATAATGATATTTGAAGGAAAGGGCGTCGGCGCTTGGTTCATCTTCTTAGCCCAGAAACGTGTGTAAGCTAAATTTTTCACGACGCCTGCGCGCACGTAGTCGAGTCGTTTAGTGGGCAAGCCCTGACCGTCGAAAGATGAGCCGGGCGCGATGTTGTAAGTCGGATCGGTGTAGATATTGACATCATCTCCGTAGAGCTTTTCGCCGATGCGATTGCCGCCGCCTTTCTTCGAGAGAAATGAGCGGCCTTCGTCAGCCTGTCGCGCGCCGAAGAGATTCATCATCGGAGCGATGAGATCGCCGACGGCGTTCGGCTCAAGGATGACTGTGTAGTTGCCCGGCTCGATCTGCACGGGATTGCGTGAGAGTTCGGCCTTTTCGATGGCGCGTGCGCTGACAGCCTTCGCGTTGATGTCGCCGATGCGGTGTGAGATGGCTGTGGCCCAGCCGGAGCCTGTCTTGCCAAGTTCATCTGTGGAACGAACGGTGGTCGTGAGTGAAGCGTTCGTGCTTCTGTTGTAGCCGAAATTGCCGTTCGTGTTTGCACGCGCAGTGAAGCCGCCCGTGTGATCGTAGATTCCGGCGGCGACCAGATTCTTCGCCTTCGCCGGATCAATGATCGCGGCGATGCCTGCGGCGCGTGTCTGCGCTTCGGCGCGATAGGTCGCTTCGTCAAAAGCGGCGTCAATGGCTTCATACTGTTGCTTCGGAAGAAAAGGCATCTGCTCCGGGTCTTCAGGACGCAGGCGCGCAATCTCTTCAGCCGCGCGGACGACTCTTTCCAATCCCTGATCGTCGAGCGTATTTGTAGTTGCGATGCCACTGCGCTGACCGAAGTGCGCGTTGACGACGAGCGAGAGGTTGTCCGTATCGCCGCTCGTGTTCGCGGAGTTGACGCCAAAGCGCGTGTTAGCCGTGCGCCCGCCCTGCAAGTTTGCTTCCAACTCGTCGGCCTTCGAGAAGCTCAAAACTTTTTTGAGAAGAGCCTCAGCTTCGCTGCTTGAGAGAATCGCCATAGATGCTCCTATCGGAATAGTGAACAGTGAACAGTGAATAGTGAATAGTGGAAAGCTGTTTTTAACTTTTCACTATTCACTATTCACTGTTCACTGCTTTCAAATCTTTCGTCCCGTGTTAATGATATTGATTTTACGAAAACGCGCGGGCGCGCAGCCGTGCGAGACTGCGTTGATCTGTCCGGGTTCGCCTTTGCCGTCGAAGTACGAGCCGCCGAGACGATAGTGCTCTTTTGATCCGACGCCATCGCAACTATTCCAGAAGTCCGGCGTGCGCGATTGATAAGCGACATCGCGCAGGAGTCCGCCACGCTTTCCGTTCTTAATTTCCCAGAAGACCTGGCCGCCGAATTGGAAGTTGTAACGCTGCTGGTCAATCGAGTAAGAGCCGTCGCCTTCGATATAGACGCCGTCCTGAACGTCCGCGATCAAATCGTCAGCGCTGATGCTGGCGCTGCCCTGCGCGGGTTGAAGACTGACGTTCGGCATTCGCTGAAACGAGACAGAACCCCAGCTATCTGCGTAGGCCGCGCCGTGTGAATGCTTGAGGCCGATGACGGCTGCGTTGTCGCGCACGGTTTGATAATCAACGAGGATGCCGTTTTTGATGATGTCCCACTCCATAGTCTTCACGCCGTCGTCATCCCAACCGCAGGTCGCTAATCCGTCCTTCTGAATCTTATCGCCCTTGATGTTGATGAACTTCGAGCCGTACTGAAATTTTCCCAGCTTCTCGCGCGTGGCGAAAGACGTGCCCGCGTAGTTCGCCTCAAAGCCGAGCACGCGATCAAGTTCTGTCGGATGTCCGATGGATTCGTGAATCGTCAGCCAGAGATTCGTCGGATGCAGCACGAGGTCTTTGCGTCCCGGCTCGACTGGCTTGGCCGTGTGTTTCTGAATCGCCTGCTCCGCAGCGCGCGGCACTTCATTGACGAGATCGTATTCGGCGACCACCTCATAGCCTTTGCCGATGGGTGAACCCAAGCTCGAACGCTGCTCGAAGCGTCCGGTCTTCTGATCAACTGAGGTCACGACGAAACTCGGCCACGAGCGAATCAACGTCTGCTCGATGCTTGAGCCTTCGGTCGAAGCGAAATACTTCTCTTCCTTCGTGAAGAACATATTCGAGTTGACGAACATCGGGCCGGGGCCTTTGACCTTCATCGCTTCGGCATTAACCTTGAGCAGCAAGTCAGCCTTTTCGGAGAGCGAGACGGTGAACGGATCGCGCTGGACAGGTGTGGTGAATTTCACGTCCGGGTATTTTTCTACGGGGACGAGCGAGATGCGATTGCGTTGAATCGGCAGATTCGCCTTCGCAATCGAGACGGCACGCTCCGTCACGCGCGCGACCTCTTCCTTGTCCATCTTCGACGATGCAGCGAAACCCCACACACCGTTGACGAGCACGCGCACGCCGAAGCCGTAAGACTCCGTGTTCGTCACATTCTCGACGCGCTTCTCGCGTGTGGTAACGAAATTGTTGAGCGTGCGCACGATGCGTATGTCAGCGTAGGACGCGCCCCTCTGCTTGGCTAGATTCAAGGCGACATCGGCCAGATCATTCATCTCTT
>JAVHWW010000049.1:0-16193 GCA_032159235.1 Acidobacteriota bacterium | reverse complement strand
CGGAGCCGATGGAGAAGTGCGCCGTGTGCAGCGCATCGCCGAGCAGCACTGTGTTGGCGTGATGCCAGTGTTCGTTTCTGACGTTGACGAAGTTGATCCACTTCGAGTTGTTTGAAAGTAGCGGATGGCTCTTAAGATCATCGCGGAAAACTTCAGCCAGATACTCGCGCGTTGCAGCATCCGTCATTTGAGCGAACCTCGCGCTTTCCCAAGTCGCTTCGTCACATTCGACGATGAAGGTGCTGGTTGTCTGGTTGAATTTGTAAGAGTGTGCGGCGAAGACGCCTGCTTCCGATTCGCGGAAGGTCAACGTCAAACCATGGAACAGTTGATTCGTGCCGTACCAGATATATTTATTCCGGCGCGTGCTCAGTTGCGGCTTGAAGAACTCGTCGTATCTCTGGCGAACAGTTGAATTGATGCCATCCGCTCCGACGAGCAAATCGCTGCTTGAGGCAAGCGCGTCAACATCATAAACTTCCGTGCGAAAGCGCAGGTTAACATTAAGCTGCTGGCAGCGATGTTGTAAAATCTTGAGAAGCTCAATGCGCGCGATGCCGGAAAACTTATTGCCGCGAATCGTGATCTTCTCTCCGCGATGCACGACATCAACATTGTCCCACGTCTCGAAGCTGTCGGTAATCTGCGCGTAAGATTCCTCGTCCGTTTCTTTCAGGTAAGTGAGCGTTTTATCGGAAAAGACGACGCCCCAGCCGAACGTATCATCGGGCGCGTTGCGTTCCATGACTGTAATCGCGTGCGCCGGATTCTGTTTCTTCATCAGGAGCGCGAAATAGAGTCCGGCTGGCCCGCCGCCGATGATGTTGATTTTCATAGCTTCTTGTCAGCGTGTTTCTTCTAAAACTTTTTCCAACAGGTCGCGCACATTTAGCTCATCAGCCCATTTGCGAAGATAGTTCACATCCAGGTCTTTGCCTTGCGTCCCGATGATCCCCAACACATCTGTCCATTGGGTGTTTGAGATTTCTCCTCCTGACCGATACCACTTCAGCTTGGCTAGGATAGTGTCTTCTGCCGTAGCGACGTAGAGTGTTTGCGCTATGTCAGGCGCAATCTGTTCCGGTTGTCGGCACAACAATTGTTGCTGGCTGAAGTCGTCAGATGGTGGAATGAAAATGTCAACCTTAAAGACGGAATCGAAGTGTATGACGTTAAAGGAACGATGACTTGTAACGGCGCGGCGAGCAGCTTGCTCGTCAATGTAATAGTCATTTTGAAGCGCCGCCACAAACGCATTGACCTGTTCAAGTTTAATGTCGGCTACGATGTCAATATCATTTGTGGTGCGATACACGCCGCGCAAGGAACTGGCGAAAGACCCGACGACGACATATACGATGCCTTGTTCATCAAAGACGCGGGCTATCTGTAATAAAACTGCAAGCGGACTTTCCATCGGTCTTGCTCAAGAGGATTCTTTAGCAGGATCAAACCCGTAAGCGCAGATTACTTCATCGCGGGTCAATAGTCTGGCAATCAATTTGCGCCGCAATTCTTCTTCGCTCGCTTGCGGGAAGCGACGGCGCAAATCAATCAACATCAATTTACGGGTCGTTTGAATAAGCTCACAGGTCAGTGTGAGACGTTTCCAGACAGGCACACGGCGCAGCAATTCAAACTGCACTTGTTGAGCTTCGGGTGTCGTATCCGGTGAAAGCGGCTTCATGTTTTGTCTCTTTCGCGTTATCCCTGTAAAAGCTGCCCGGCAATCACTAACTTCTGAATCTCAGATGTGCCTTCGTAAATCCGCAGCGCGCGAACATCTCTATACAGACGCTCAACCCTAGCCCCGCGCACAAGGCCAGCGCCGCCGTGAATCTGCACGGCTTGGTCAATGATTCTTCCCGCCGCTTCGGTCGCAAATAATTTAGCCTCGCTCGCTTCACGCGTGACGCGCTCCGCCCCAGCGTCTTTGAGATAGGCTGCGCGATAGACGAGCAGGCGCGCAGCGTCGAGTTCGGTCATCATGTCTGCGAGTTTCGCTTGAATCAACTGTTGCTCGGAGAGTGGGCGTCCGAACTGTTGACGAGACTTCGCGTAAGTGAGCGCTTCGTCGAGCGCGCGTCCGGCCATCCCGCACGCTGCTGCGCCGACGCTCGCACGGAAAGTATCCATCGTCTTCATCGCCAGCAGAAAACCGTTGCCTTCACTTCCGATCATATTTTCTGCGGGAACGCGACATCCCTGGAACTCGATTTCGCCGATTGGATGCGACGCCATCAACTCCGTGCGCGAGCGCACAGAAAAGCCCGGCACACGCGCTCCGACCACGAAAGCAGAAAGCTCTGCACGCCCGTCTGCGCGCGTTCCGGTCCGCGCAAAGACGGTGTAGAAATCTGCCAGCCCCGCATTGGAGATGAAACGCTTGCTGCCGTTGATGATGTATGCACCGCCTTCACGTTGCGCGGTCGTCTTGATGGCGGCGACATCCGAACCGGCATCGGCTTCCGTGAGCGCGAAGGCGGCGATGGAAGTCCCACCTGCGGCACGCTCCAACCAGAAATCGCGCACGTGCTCAGGCGCGGCGAGACTGAGCGGGTAAGTGCCCAAGCCCTGCATCACAAAGGCGGTGTCCGCGAGCGCCGAAGAGTAAGCGAGCGATTCACGAATCAAACAGAGCGAGCGCACATCGAGTCGCCCGCCGGGAGCGGCAATCGCGTAACGCAAGAGGTCTGCTTTCGCCAGCACGTCTAAGTAAGCGCGAAAGCTCCCATCAACGTCGCTCTCTTCTTCAAGAGAGCGCTGTTCAACCTCGCGCGCGACAAAATTAATTACGCTCGTCGCAAGGTTGCGCTGCTCGGTGGTGAAAAATGGGGTCTCTTCAATAAATGAATCAGGCATGAGTAAAGATTAAAGGGAAAGTGGGGAAATGTGGAAGAGGGGAAAGGGAAACAAAAACTTCCTCAATCCCCTTTCGCCTTTTCCACATTTCCCCTCTTCCCCTCATTGAATCTCGGTTCGCGTTTCTCAACGAAGGCTTCGTAGGCTTCGCGGTAATCAGGATGCTGCATACAGATGGCTTGCGCCTGTGCTTCTAATTCGAGCGCGGTGTCAAAGCTCACGTTCATCTCGCGGTTGAGCATCTCTTTGGTCACGGAGAGCGCGAAGGCGGGGCCGCGTGCGAGGCGCTCGGCCAGTACGCGCGTTGTGTCCACGAGTTCTTCAGGGCTGACGACACGATTGTAAAGTCCGATCCTTTGAGCTTCCTCCGCCGAAATAAAATCTCCCGTGTAGAGTAACTCCGTCGCTTTCGTCAAGCCAACCACGCGCGGCAGCAGGAAGGCTGCGCCCATGTCTGCGCCGGAGAGTCCGACGCGCACGAAGAGAAAAGCGATCTTCGCATCGTGGCTGGCGATGCGGATGTCAGAAGCGAGCGCGATGCACGCGCCTGCGCCTGCGGTCGTGCCGTTGAGACTGGCGATGACAGGCTTCGGCAGCGCGCGGATGTTGCGCACCAACTCACAGGTCATCCGCGTGAACTTAAGCAAGCCCTCCATGTCTTGCTTGAAGAGTTCACCGATAATGTCTCGCACATCGCCGCCCGAACAGAACGCGCGCCCCGCGCCCGTGATGACGACTGCACGCACGGATTCTTCTGCACGAAGCGCCGCGAACGTGTCCGTCAACTCACGATAGACTTCAAACGTCAGCGCGTTGAGACGCTCCGGGCGATTGAGCGTGATGGTTGCCACACCTTCATGTTCGTCGTAGAGAAAAGTTTTTGGTGAAAGCATAAAAGCAGTGAACAGTGAATAGTGAAAAGTGAATAGTGAAGAGCGTTTTTTAACTTTTCACTATTCACTATTCACTTTTCACTATATTACAGCGATTCCTTCAATCTCCACCTTCGCCTCATCTTCGAGCAGGCTTTTGACTTCGACGAGCGCCATCGCCGGATAATGGCGTCCCATCCGCTCGCGCCAGCGTTGGCCGATCTCGCGTGTGCGTGCGCGATATTCTTTTTTATCTGTCACGTAAATGACGAGGCGCGCGATCTGTGCAGGCGTGCCGCCAGCCTCTTCGACAACTGCGATGACATTGGCGAGCGCGCGATCAAACTGCTCGACGAAATCTGCGCTGACAATTCTTTGCTGCTCGTCCCCTCCGATCTGCCCGGCGATGAAAAGCAGTCTGGCATTTAAGGGCGCGAGTACACCGTTGGAATATCCGCGCGGCGTGCCGAGCGATTCAGGATTGATAAATTTCAGAGACACTTAAACAAAGTTTTGAATTATGAATGTTGAGTTTTGAATTGAAAGCCGTTAGCCTTAATTCAAAATTCAAAACTTAAAATTCATAATTTAATGGAGAACGCTCCCGCCGTCCACGTTGATCGCCTGCCCGTTGATGCCGCGCCCTTCTTCACTTGCCAAAAGGAGCGCGAGCGAAGCGACTTCTTCCGGCGTGATGAGACGATTCTGCGGACTCATCCGCTTGATCGCTTCGAGCGCGTCAGATGCGGGCTTGCCCGTCTTCGCTTCGATATTCCGAAGTGCGCGCGTCGTCATCTCTGTATCAACGTAGCCGGGACAGATAGCATTGATCGTCACGCCTTTGCTGGCGACTTCAAGCGCGGCGGAGCGCGTCAGTCCGAGCACGCCATGCTTTGACGCCGCGTAAGCTGCAATATACGGCGCGCCGGTCTTGCCTGCAATCGAAGCGATGTTGATGATGCGTCCCCAACCGCGCTCGATCATCGCAGGCAAAGCGGCGCGCATGAAGTGGAACGTGCCCGAAAGATTTACGGCAAGATGGCGCTCCCAGAGTTCATCTGTTGTCTTGCTGAACGGCGCACTCTCAGCGAGACCGGCGTTGTTGACGAGGATGTCCGGTCTGCGCCCGAAAATTTCGGAGACCTGATTGAAGGCCGGCTCGACGTGAGCGCTATTAGACACGTCGCAAGCGATCCATGAAGCGATGTCTGCTTTGCACTCTTCACCAATCTCAACCGCAGTCTGAGCCACCTGCGCCTTCGTCCGCGCGAGCAGCACGACTCGCGCGCCCTCACGCGCGAACGCGAAGGCGATAGAGCGTCCGATGCCGCGCCCGCCGCCGGTAATGAGCGCGATTCTATTAGCGAGTTTCATAAAACGGTTCAAGGTTCAAGGTTCAAAGTTCAAGGTTCAAAGAAGCGCGATTAAACTTTGAACCTTGAACCTTAAACCTTGAACTCAGATTTTTCGCGGCTCGCGTCTCTCTAAGAATGCGCGGACACGCTCGCGTGCTTCTTCGGATTGAAAGCATTGAAGCTGGGCTTCGGTTTCGTATTGCAACATCCGTTCAAGGCTGCTCATCTCGCTCATGTAAACGGCGTGCTTGGCAGCGGCGATTGAAGCGTAGGGCGCATCGCGCAGGCGTTCTGCGAACTTGCGCGTCGCGTCGGCGAGTTCCGCATCGGGCACGATCCGATTGACGAGGCCGAAGTTGAGCGCCTGTGCAGCATCGAACGCATCGCCGAGAAAGAACATCTCGCACGCGATGTTGGTCGGCACGACGCGCGGCAGCAGATACGTGCCACCCCAGTCTGGATGCAAGCCGACCTTGACGAATGATTGACTGAACGTCGCAGACTCTGCGGCCAGACGTATATCGCACGCGAGCGCGAGATTGAAGCCCGCACCGTAAGCTGGCCCGTTGATGGAAGCGATGACTGGCTTGCTCATCTCACGAATCGCCAGCAACACGCGGCGTCCCGCGCCCAGCAGACGCTTGAACTCCTCCACATCCTGCCGCTCCATCAACTCCGCCATGTACTTCACATCAGCGCCAGCGCAGAAAGCACGCCCCGCGCCCGTAATCACCACCACGCGCACCGCACGATCACTCGCCGCGTGTTCCAGAGCCTCAGCCAGATCGCGCCGCATGTGTCCAGCAAAAGCATTCAACTTCTCAGGACGGTCGAGCGTGACGGTAACAATGCCCGCGTCGTGTGTGACTTTAATATTGTCGTACATAAACAGTTTTCAGTTTTCGGTTTTCAGTTTTCAGTAGCTTTGAGTTTGGCGTGGAGAGCATAAAGCATTTTACGGATTTCGGTAATGCGCTCATCCAGAAATGTGCTTTTCTCAGGGCTGATGAAGCAGAGGCTCTCTGCAATGATACGTTGTGTATCTAATTCGGCTAACGAGCCATTAGCAACGGAAAGGAAATGAATAAACTCTTTGAGATGCTGACGACCTTGCCCTTCGGCGATATTGGAAGATACCGATACAGCCGCCCGCTTCATTTGGTCAGCCAGTCCATAAAGCTCACTCTTCGGGAAAGCCTCACAAACTTTATACACCTCGACACACAACGCGATACTCTTCTGCCAGACTAACAAATCCCGATATGACTGCGATTTCATCACTGTTCTCTCAGCCGACAGACTGAAAACTGAAAACCGAAAACTGAAAACTCATTTCCCTTTGAATTGCGCCTTGCGCTTATTCACGTATGCGTCTAAGCCTTCTCTCGCGTCTTCGGATTGAAAGAGTTGTTGTTGGAGTTCGCGCTCAATGGCGAGGGCAGACTCGAAGGGAATCTCCGCGCCGGATTGGACGCTGCGTTTGATGCGCCCGACCGCACGCGCGGCCTTGTTCGGTGTTGTGAACTGTCGCGCGTATTCCAAGACCTGATTGATGAACTGCTCGCCCGTGTCGGCTTCGTAGATGTGATTGACGAGGCCAAGCTCAAGCCCACGCTCGAAACTGAAAAGCTCACCCGTCGTCATCAACTCAATCGCGCGCGACTTGCCGACGATGCGTACCATGCGCTGCGTGCCGCCCGTGCCCGGCAACACGCCGAGCGAAACTTCCGGCAGTCCCATCTTGCCAGCATTTTGGCGCGCGATGCGAATGTCTGCGGCCATTGCGACTTCAAGTCCGCCGCCAACGCAGTGACCATTAATCGCGGCGATGACAAGCTTCGGCGTCTGCTCAAGGCGCGAGAGCGTTTCGTTGGCGTGGAGACAGAAATAGTATTTGAATTCGGGCGTCACGCTTGAGAGCATACTTATATTTGCGCCCGCGCAGAAAAACTTCTCGCCCTGTCCGGTGATGATGATGACATGCACGCTCTCGTCCATCCGCGCCCGCAGGATCGAGCGGTCAAGCTCCTGCATCATCTCGTAAGAATAAGTATTGGCCGGAGGATCGTTGAGCGTTAAAACAGCGATACCATCTGCCACGCGATAATGCGCGAGGCTGTCGGTTGTTTCTATTGTCTCTTGGGCTTTTGCTTCTGCCATCCTGATTTGCTCCGTTAATAGAATCTATATTTGCGATTTGGAACGTAAATGAAAACCCATTTTGACGTTCAAGCTAAGAGCTTGCCTGCTTCTGTTTCTAATAGCTCCGAACGCTCATTTATAAAAGTTGTATAGTTATCATCAAACAATGATGGAGGACATAAAGCACGCTCTAAGATAGCTTCTGTAGGAGTAGGCATCTGAGAACGATATTGGCTAGGTGCGCTTCCGCCTAAGCGATTATTGTCGGATTTTGATAGGAAAGAAAAATTAGCGAGACAGCTATTATCATATGCATTCTGTCCCGTTGATCTCAAGAAGGCTCGCGGATAGATGTGATGGAATTCATTTCTGTTGTAATCCTTTAAGGCATCGCGAAGAGTGATTGGTGATCCTGTAACAAAGCTATATGGATGCTTCTGTGCAAGAAGCAGCACAAAGGTCTTTGTAATTACAGTATTGATTTTAAAAATATTCTGCTTGAAGAACTCAGTATCAATTTTAACCGAGAAGTCACCTAGTCTAGAAGAGTGATTTATCTTAAGATTTGATACTTGCTCAATATCATCTTTCAGACTTTTGATCGGTTGGCTATTGTAACGCCTGGAAAAACAGGTGCGCCAGAACCACTTCAACAAAACTCGCCTTTGCTCATCTGAGTATCGTAGCTGGGCATTTCCTGGAACAGCGAAAAAAACTGATAGCGGTATCAAAAGTGCTGGATATGGAAGATTAGCCAAAGAGTAAACATTGAGATTATCGCGTAAGAAATCAATCGCCCCTTTAAGGCCATTAACTACTTCTTGAAACCTCTCGCGAACTACTGCTCCATTGAGATTGACGAGTGCCCTTGTTGCCGCATCATTAGCCAGAACTGCTGCACAGCATCTAAGTAATAAGTCTTTGTCTAATCCCACATCACTAAACCCAAAAGGTTCTAGCTCTGTAGATAATTCTTCAAATTTCCGCTGAAGATCGAAATCTTCACTCCAAGTCCAAGCGGACAATAATTGTAAGGTATCAAGTTCCACGCCCCTCTGATTTACTCGCTCAAATACTATGGCAACAGTTGTTCGGTCTTCTGTTGAAAGCAGTTGGATAGGAATACGCGCTTCTTTGAAAACAGATTGTACCTTGTCAATTTTCTGTGCTAGTTGGTCATCAAAATCTTTCGTAGCTCTTCTATAGGCTGTGGTGTCAAAAAAGGTTCTAAGGAGGAAATGGCGATTAGAATCGTAGTCTTCTTTATTAAGGGCGACAAATTGAGATTCTTGTACGTCTGGATTAGCTCTATAATCAAAATAAATCTTAGTCCAATCTTCTGAATCTACATCTTCTATCTCAGTTTGAAATACACCGAATATTGATGTGATTCTTTGCTGTCCATCAAGTATATAGTCAATGGGAAAGTCTGGGTCAGCGCTTGGTAGTTGAAAAGGGCCTAACTTCCGTTCAAAATTCAGACGCTCCTTAGTACGCCACAGTAAAATAGAGCCAAACGGATAACCCTTATATATACTATCCATCAAGTAAGCGACCATATTCGCATCCCAGACGAATCCTCTCTGGAATGCAGGTACTCGTATTTGTCCCGCCAAGAGCTGCCCTATGATTTGTCTAATTGTTAAATCAAACATGTTTATTTCTCCTTTGCTTGAGATTCTCTAATACTATAGGCACAGGTCAAGAGTTCTCATGCTTGGATACGCGCCAGACGCTGAGGCGTTCGGCTGTGGTCGTCTTCGCTCTCGATTGTAATTCTTCGCCGGGCGTTCCGGCGAGGAAACCGGAGAGGAAGAGGCGCGTGATGTTGTCCACCAACTCATTTACGGAGAGCTTACCGCGCGGGTCGTACCAGTTGTAAATCCAGTTCATCATCCCGAAGAGCGCGTAGGTCGCAACCGTCAAATCAACTTTTGGCGCGACGCCGTTTCGCGCGCGCCGAACTTCGGAGAGAATCGCGCGCACCAATTTAGTGTACTGCTGTTTTTTGCCGGAGACGTGCGCGCGCATCTCGCCCGCGAGCGAGTCTGCTTCGTGCGAGAGCACTTTCATCTCGGCCATGTTCGCGGCGAAGAACGAGAGATGATTCTCGATGACGAGGCGCAGCTTTTCGACCGCATCGCTCGTCTCGCGCAGGCGTTCCTGCAATCGTTCGTGCACGCGACCGAAACAGTTGTCCTGAATTAAGAAGAGCAGTTCTTCTTTCGACTTGCAATAGTAATAAAGCCCCGCGAGGCTCACCTTGGTTGCACGCGAAATGTCGCGCATAGAGGTCGAGTGATACCCCTTCTCCGCGAAGATGCGTGCACTCGTGCGGAGGATAAATTCCAGCTTCTGATCGTAGCGAGAGAAATCAGCCATAAAGCAGTGATCAGTGGTCGGTGGTCAGTGGTCAGATGAAATCAGTCTTTAACTGACCACCGACCACTGACCACTGTGTTAAAGCCTGACGTACTCAAACTCAAACGGCTTGCCTTTAATGCCGGAGTTTGGCGGTGCGATCCAGTTGGCGATCTTGCCGGGTTCGGTCACGGGGTGCATCAGGCTGCGGACGTACTCGCGGTCTGCAATCGTCGGCAGCCATTCCGCTCTGCGTCGCTCGAACTCTTCCTCTGTGATGAGGTTGCCGTGAACGTCAAAGTAATGTCCGGCAAACTCTCCGACGTGGCGATGAAAGCGCGTACTCGGCAAATAGAGTTGCGCGTCTTGGCCTTCATCAGTAAGGGACTTGTTCCAGCGCTTCATCGCGCGCTCGCAATCTTTGACATACTCACCGCGCAGGACTTCGTTGAGCGCGTTACGCAGTGGAACTTCGCGCGGCACGAGTTTTCCGTCTTCGACGACCATCAAAGTGAAACTCCCGCTTGCGGCGATGTGGTCATCGTATTGCTCCTGCTCTTTGTAACGGCCTTTGAGACCGGCGGCGAAGAAGTCCGCGCTGTTAGAACTGATCTCGCCGCCGAAGAGGTCGAGCGAATAGCTGAACCAGAAATTGATGTAGCGTTGAATGATGTCAAGCGGGATACCGCCGAGTTCACGCACGTTGCCGTTCTTGCTCTCACGCATCAGTTGCGCGGTGCGCTTGACGACGCGACCGACGCCCGTCTCGCCGACGAAGAGATGATGCGCTTCTTCGGTGAGCATGAACTGGCAAGTGCGCGCCAGAGGCTCGAAGCCGCTTTCGGCGAGCGCGGCGAGTTGATACTTGCCGTCGCGGTCAGTGAACGTCGTGAAGCAGAAAAAGTTGAGCCAGTCGTCGCACGGTTGGTTGAAGGCTTCGAGGATGCGCGGTTTGTCCGGGTTGCCGCTCCGACGTTCGAGCAAAGCATCGGCTTCGTCGCGTCCATCGCGCCCGAAGTAGCGTTGCAGCAGATAGACCATCGCCCAGAGATGCCGGCCTTCTTCGACGTTCACCTGAAAGAGATTGCGTAGATCATAAAGCGACGGGCAGGTCTTGCCAAGCTCGCGTTGCTGCTCGACGGAAGCAGGTTCTGTGTCGCCCTGCGTGACGATGATGCGGCGCAGGGAGTTACGAAACTCGCCAGGCACTTCCTGATACGCAGGCTGTCCATAATTATTGCCGAAGCCCACACGCGCATCCGCTTCGGCAGGCTTCAGAAAAATGCCCCAACGATAATCAGGCATCTTGACGTAATCGAAATGCGCCCATCCTTCAGGCTCGACGCTGACGGCTGTCCGCAGATAGACATCCTTCTGCTGAAAACCATCCGGCCCCATCTCGCGCCACCAGTCCAGATAATTCGGCAACCACTTCTCCAACGCGCGTTGGAGTTTTTTGTCTTCCGAAAGATTAACGTTGTTCGGGATGCGTTCGTATAGTTGCATAATAGTGGTCAGTGGTCGGTGGTCAGTGGTCAGATGCAATCAGTTTTTAACTGACCACCGACCACTGACCACTGACCACTCCTCAAGTCCTTTTGTAATCAAACTGCGGCTGCGTCGGCTTACCGTAGTTAGTCAACGCGCCCTGCGGGCCGACGGCGTTGGGGCGTTGGAAAATCCAGTTTTGCCAGGCAGTCAGGCGTCCGTAAATTTTGGTGTCCATCGTTTCCGGCCCGGCGAAACGAAGCGATGCTTCCATGCCTGTGAGCGCATCGGGCGAGAGCGACGTGCGCTCTTCGATGGCGACGCGAATCTCGTCTTCCCAGTCGAGGTCGTCGGGCGCGAAGGTGACGAGTCCGGCTGCTTCGGCGGCTTCCGTGTCGAATGTGCCTTCGTGCTCGAAAACTTCATCGGCCATTTCGGGATGCGCGAGGAAGCGCGATTGCAAGCGTGTCAGTCCGTTGCTCATCGGGAGCGCGCCGCGATTGAGTTCGCTCGTCGCAATCTCAATCGTCTCTTCGGGGTCGTTGAGCATGTAAGTGCGGTCAGCAGCGAGCGCGAGTTCGAGTAGATTGCCCGCAAAGCAACTGCCCGGCTCGATGAGAGCGAAGAAACTCTTGGCCGTCAGATCGAGACGGCGCAGCACGCGAGCCATGTTGAAGATGATCTCTCGAACGAGCCAGTGGTCTTTATTCTCGACGAGAAATTTATCAACGGCGAGAACGTCTGCGATGTCGCCAACGGCGCGCAGGCAGATGAGTCCGATTTCGAGTTCGTTGACGCGCAAATGCAATAGTGCATTATCGAGTTCACGATAGACCTGAAGCGGCCAGTACGTGTCACCGAGTTTTTCGATCTCCTCTATTGTCGTGGGCGTGGTTGCTTCCGGCGCGCGAACGGTCAGGTCTGCATAGCGTCCTTCGCGGCTCAGTTTGAGGCTCACATATTTGTACTCGCGCCCGTTCGCCGTCGCTTCGACTTGAAGCGGATTGAGCTTGATACCCTTGGCCTCTCGCTTTTCACTGCCCGCTTCGACAAGCGTTTGCACGCGCGCGTTCACAGCATCTTGAAATTTGCTCGTCGGAAAGTAATCGTCAATCAATCCCCACTCTTTTGCGCGCTTGCCTTTGAGTCCTTCGGCGAGAGTCGAAAAAACATCCGCGCGATCACGCCGCACCTTGCGCTTGTCAACGAGGCGCGTCAGACCGCCCGTGCCCGGCAGCACGCCGAGCAGAGGAACTTCCGGGAGCGAGACGGCAGAGTTGCCGTCATCCACCAGATAAATTTCGTCGCAGGCGATGGCGAGTTCGTAGCCGCCGCCGGATGCTGTGCCGTTGAGTGCGGCGATGTAGCGTTGGTCGGAATACTTTGAAGCATCTTCGATGGCGCAGCGAGTCTCGTTGGTGAACTTGCAGAAGTTGACTTTGAAAGCGTGAGAGGACGTGCCGAGCATGTAGATATTCGCGCCCGCACAGAAGATGCGTGGCTTGAGACTCGTGATGACGACAACACGAACTTCCGCGTGCTCGAAGCGCAGACGCTGAACCGCATCCGCCAATTCTATGTCAACGCCCAGGTCATAAGAATTCAACTTGAGCTTGTAGCCTTCAAAGAGCGTCACATCTTCCTGCACATCCATCGTGAGGGTTGCAACCGCCTCGTCAATATTCAATTTCCAGTGCTTGTATTGCTCCGGGGATGTCTCAAAATTAATCATTAAAAGCTGACTCCTCAACTCCTGGTCAAGTCTTAAAACCTGCGAATTACTTAAGAAAACAAGCCATATTCCGATGTTATAAGAGGTCGTTCGAACGTTTGTTCGAGTAAAATAATAACAAGCCGGATCGTGTCGGTCAAGCGACGAAGAGAGGCGTGAAAGATCGCGTTGAAGCGCCCTTCAATTCAGGGTTGAGAGCTTGTTCACATTGCGCGGCCAGAGAGCGCTCTGATGGCCGACGCTTGACAGGCTCGGCTTGTGGCGCGTAGGGTCTTGTTCGTTTTCGTTGACCTCGCGGAGGCGCATCTGTTCTGGTGAATGGCGCGGTCTTCAAAACCGTTTGTGAGACTGTGAGAGCAGGCTCAGGTAGGTTCGATTCCTACACGCCTCCGCCACGATGCAGAGGCTGGAGGCCAGAGGTTAGAGGTCAGTGCATGGCTTTTACTAATCTCTGACCTCTGGCCTCCGACCTCTACTTTATGAAAGAGTGGATCGCCTTAAACATGACGCCGGGCATCGGGCCGCGTGCGGCGGCGAAGTTGCTGGAACGCTTCGGGTCGGCGGAGGCGGTCTTTGGGGCGACGCGCGCGGAGCTTGAAGGTTTACGTTTGCGGCCTGAAGCGGTCGAGAGTATCAGGGCGAGAGAGTTCTTTGAGAAGGCGGAGGCTGAGGTTGAGCGTGCGCGTTCGATGGGTGTGGACGTGCTGCTGCTGGATGATGGAGTTTATCCGGCGTTGCTGCGTGAGATTTTTGATCCGCCGATTACGCTCTACGTGAAGGGCGCTTGGAGCGAGTGTCTCGAACAGCCGTGCGTGGCGATGGTGGGGTCACGCCGTTGCTCAACGTATGGACAGAACGCGGCGACGATGCTGGCGCGCGACCTGGCACAGAAAGGCGTCACGATCATCTCAGGACTTGCGCGCGGCATTGACGCGGCAGCGCACAGAGGCGCGCTCGAAGCAGGCGGGCGGACGGTGGCCGTGATGGGCACAGGATTGGATCAGGTCTATCCGCGCGATCATAAGAAACTGGCGGATGAGATTCTGGCGAACAAGGGCGCGCTGGTTTCAGAGTTTCCTTTGGAGACGCCGCCCGCGCCGCAGAACTTTCCGTATCGCAATCGCGTTATCAGTGGACTGAGTTTGGGCGTGGTGCTGGTTGAAGCGGCTGAGAATAGCGGCTCGCTGATTACGGCGCGGCTGGCGATGGAGCAGAACCGCGAGGTGTTCGCCGTGCCGGGCAGCATCACTTCGAGAAATTCATTCGGGACGAACTATTTGATTAAAGGCGCGGGCGCAAAGCTGGTGCAGCAATGGCAGGATGTCGCGGCGGAGTTGCCGCCGGAAATTGCCGCGCGCCTCCTGCCGCCGGAGCCGAAGAAGAAGAAAGAGAAGGGACTCGTCGAGCAACTATCGCTCGTGCCCGAAGACCTTTCGGCGACCGAGCACGCCGTCTGGAAGTTGCTTTCAACGGACGACCCGGCGCATATTGATGCGCTTGCGGAGGCCAGCAAACTTTCAGTGCCGGATTTGACGGGCGCGCTTTTAGGCCTTGAGATGCGCGACCTTGTCAGGCAACTTCCCGGCAAATGCTTTGTGAGAAAAATGTGATGCTCGTGAATAGTGAGTAGTAAAAAGTGGAAAGAGAGCGAGCCGACGCGCTCGCATTTGCATCTAAGCAGTGAAATAAAGGCAGCAAACAGTTTTCAGTTTTGAGTTTTCAGCGAAAGGCTGAGGCTCAAGGTCTGAAAACTGAAAACTCAAAACTGAAAACTGTTATGACAAAGAATCTAGTCATCGTCGAATCGCCTGCGAAGGCCAAGACGATCAATAAATATTTAGGAAGCGATTATCTCGTGATGGCCTCCATCGGCCACATCAAGGATTTACCGTCGAAGGGATTGGGCGTTGATGTCGAACATGATTTCGAGCCGACTTATGAGGTCATTCCCGATTCAAAAAAACGCAACAACAAAAAGATCGTCGCGGATTTGAAAAGGGCGGCGAAGGAAGCCGATGCGATTTATCTGGCCGCCGACCCTGACCGCGAAGGCGAGGCGATTTGCCAGCATCTGGCGGAAGAGATCGTACCGAAGCGCCCGAAGACGCCATCGTATCGCGTGATGTTCAACGAGATCACGAAGCGTGCCGTGCAGGATGCTTTCAAGGAGCCGAAGCAGATTGACGCGAATCTGGTTGACGCACAGCAGGCGCGGCGCGTGCTGGATCGTCTGGTCGGCTACAAAGTTTCGCCCTTGCTGTGCAAGACAATCGGAGGACGTTTGAGCGCAGGGCGCGTGCAGTCTGTCGCACTGCGGATGGTCGTCGAGCGCGAGCGTGAGATTGAAGCGTTCGTCAAAACGGAATATTGGACGATCACTGCGAACCTCGCTGCGAAGTTGCCGCCGGCTTTCGACGCGCGCCTCTTAAAAATCGGCGAGCAGACGATCAAGACCGGCAACTTCGATCAGGACATCAAGAAGAATGAGATTCTGCTCGGCAATGAAGCGCAGGCCAAAGAGATTGTCGCGGAAGCCGAGAAGCAGAATTACGTTGTCGCGGATGTGGCGACGAAGGAGCGCAAACGCAATCCAGTTCCGCCTTTCATCACGTCGAAGTTGCAGCAGGAGGCTTCGCGTAAATTAGGGTTCGCGGTTAAGAAGACGATGATGCTGGCGCAGAAGCTCTACGAAGGTGTCGAGCTTGGCGCGGAGGGCGCGGTCGGTCTCATCACGTACATGCGAACGGATTCAACGCGCGTTTCCGAAGCGGCTTTGAATGAAGTGCGCGATTTCGTCGGCGCGCAGTACGGCGCAAATTATCTGCCGGAAAAAGCGGTTCACTATCGCTCGAAGAAGGACGCGCAGGACGCGCACGAGGCGATTCGTCCGACGGATGTCACGCGCACGCCCGACGCGATGGCGAAGTATCTTAATAAAGAGGAACTCAAACTCTATCGCCTGATCTGGCAACGCTTCGTCGCCTCGCAGATGACTGCGGCCATCTTCGATCAGACGACGATTGATATTGAAGCCGGACGTTTCATCTTCCGCGCGACCGGATCAGTGCAGAAGTTTGACGGCTTCCTGAAAGTTTATCAGGAGGGACGAGACGAGAAGACTGAAGATGATGAAGAGGCCGAGCGCAAACTTCCACTTGTGGAAAAAGGCGAAGCGCTGAAACTCAATGCGGTCGCTCCTGAACAGCATTTCACGGAGCCGCCGCCGCGCTTCACTGAGGCAACGCTCGTCAAGATTCTCGAAGAGAAGGGCATTGGTCGCCCTTCGACCTACGCGGCGATTATGACGACGATCATTGACCGCGAGTATGTCGAGAAGCACGAGGGACGTTTTCATCCGACGGCGCTCGGCACGACGGTCAA
>JAVHWW010000031.1:0-100110 GCA_032159235.1 Acidobacteriota bacterium | reverse complement strand
CACTCGATGCTGCGCTCTAGTGTTTGATGTAACGAGCCGCGACGATGTCGGGCGTGTCGAGGTTTCTGCCTGCCTGAAGGTTGATCGCCAGACGGATGAACTGTGCCGTCGCCCACGCGAGCGGAGTCGCAGAACCCGTGCCCTGACCGAAGCGAAACTTCACGGATACATCAGGAGACAGAACTCCTTGCGGTGATAATAATGAGACCGGCCAATTTCTTTTATCCCATACCTGTTCCGGGATCATCCCGCCCTCATTTGCGAAACTCATCATCGCATCGAGCCGTTTGCGCGCTAACTCTTTCAATCCTCGCGCGAGTTCATACTCTCCGCGCTCGCCCGTCAACAGCGTCCACAGTCTTCCTCTTCCCGCTTGAGCATCATAACGCCCGCCATCATCTCTTTCACCATAAGCGTCGTGATTGTAGCGATACCAGGCCGCGCCGTTCGGAGTTTGAACCTGGATTACTTTATCAACGACGCCGAGTGATTTAATGACAAGCGGATCGTCCGCGCGTTTGATTCCGAGCCGCACTAACTCAAGAAAACCCGCGTCAACAATCTCACGCTCGTCGTATATTCCACCGTTGCTGTTGATCTCAAGGCGCGCTCCGTCATCTGGATTATTATTTTCGGTGATGCGGATGTAGTAATTCTTATCTCCATACGTGCCATTCGTCGTCGCAGTCCAACGATCAACCTTGCGCGCCCATTCGTCTGCCGTCGCCAGATAAGTTTTGGCGGACGCTTCATCGTGGTTGCGGCGCGCAATCTCCGCCGCGCAGACCAAGCCCGCGATCTCTGCGGCGATGGTCGAAGGCGAGTAGCCCGCTTCTTCTTCCCAACGCTCCTGCGGAGTGGCGGGGCCTTTGCGAACTATAAAATCCGCCGCAGGCTTGACATGCTTCGCCCACGTCTCGTTGTCTGTGCGATTGAGTTGATAAGCGAGGATGAGCGGATAGGCGACCTCGTCCATCTGCAAGCCGCCGCCTGCCGCACGCCCGTCGAGCCAGGAGTTCTGTGGAAAGCTGCCGTCAGATTTTTGCTGGACGGTGAAGAGATAATTGAGAGCGCGCGCCGCAGCCGCCGTGTCGCCCATCGCGTAGAAAGCCGTCGCCACTTCGTAAAGATCGCGCGCCCAGACCGTGTGATAACCGCCGACGTTCGGCTCGTTGGCATTCGCGCCGCCGCCCCAGGGCACAGTTAATGAAGCGACCATCGCGCCACGATAAGTTTTATCCTCGTGCGCTTTCAAAACCATCGCAGCCCTCTCGAATTGTCGCTGATATTTTGTCTCCACTTTGCGTAAAGAATCGAGATACTCGTGCCAGCCTGAATCATATTCGTTGCGGACGCTGGCAAAACTTCCGGTCAGCGAGGATCGCGCATTCTTCAGAGCTGCGTCTGCCTCTTTACCGAAACCGAGCGCGAGCGTGAATGCTGCGGGCTGCTTCACGCGCGCCACTTGCACGACGTTGCCGTCCATCGCGCGTGCGTAACTACGCGCAATCCGACCTCCCCTGAATAATTGTTTTTCATCGAAGCCTGAGCCATAGCCGTTCGCCACCTGGCTTTCTCGCCGCAACTCCACTAGCCCATCGCTCGTCTCAAAATAGCCATTCGTCATTTCTTCAAAGCCCGTACTTGAGATGAGCGCAGACGCTTTATCAGCGTCCACAGCCAGCAGCGCGTCTCCCTGCGTCCATGCCGAGTCGTGCATCCCGCTATTGTTCAACGAAGGATCATAATAAACATAGAGAGAGTACGGCGCGTTGTTGCGTGTCTCGAAGTGGACTCTGATCTGAATCGCGTTCCGTTGCGGATCAACGATGTAGGTTTTGCTGATGGTGTAAGCTCCGCTCTTTGCCTGATTGACCTGGCGAAAGGAGAGCGAGCGCGGGTCGAGCGTATCGAGGAAATGCGTCGTGTCCTCGCTCTCAACTTCAACACGTTTTCGATCAGGACTGACGACGATAAACTGCAACAGGCGCACGTTAGCAACGTCAACCGTCGGGTAATAAACCTCCGTCATCACTCCGTCGCGCAGCGTGAACCAAACTTTAGACGCAAGTGACGTTGACGTGCCGATGCCTTCTTTGCCCGCGCTCTCCCACCGCGCGTCTTTGCCCGGCGCACCGGGCGCAAGATTGTTTGCCATCTGAGCAAACGAAGTTGCGGACGAAAAAGCGATGACGGCAATGAGTAGAACTTTAAGCATTCGTCTGTCGGAGTTGCGGGCGATTTCAGCCATGCACGAGAGGCTCATCCACGCTCATCTGCGGCTCTCAAAAATCTCTTTTAACTTCTACTTCATCGTGCGACGGAAGATACGGTAGCCCCACGCATCGAGCGCGAGCGCAGGTAATCCAACGGCGCGCGCTCTGGCAGCGCGTTGCGGCGCTGCTGCGTCCGGTGGAAGCGGAGGCTGAACGTCGGGCGTCACATCAGTGAATGCAGCGCCCGACGCGCCCGTCTCGACAAAACCCATGAATGGCTGGTTCGAGAAGTTGATGGCAACCAGAACCTCCTCGTCGCCCGCGCGCCGCAAGTAAGTGACGACACGCGACTCGTCGGAGTTACGCAGCCACTCTACGTCGCCGCGTCTTAGCGCTGCGCTCGATTTTCTGAGCGCGATCATCTGCTTATAGAAGCGCGGGAATTCAGGACGCCGTTCGACTATCGGCCAGAAGATTTGCAGTCGCTCGAACAACGCAGGCGCGCCCGATTCCGCCGTATCGCCGACCTCCATGCCGTTGTAGAGCAGGGGCACTCCGTCGAGCGTGAACATCAGAGCAGAGGCAGCGAGCGCGGCAGGCTCGCCGAAGCGCGCGAGGGCACGCCGCTCGTCGTGATTGTCCGAGAAGCGCATGTGCAGACTCCCGCGCGGATACTTCGCCTCATCCGCTTCCCAAACCGTGCGGAATGCGGTAGCAAATTTCCGTCCCTGCAAAACATCCGTGAGCGTGCTGTGCAGCGACCACGAGTAATCGAGATCAAAGGCGCGCACCAGAAGCTCAGGCTTGTCTGCTTCGGCGAGCATGACGATGTCCGGCTTGATCTTCTCAAGCTCCGTGCGCGCCTGTTCCCAGAAATCTGTCGGCACGTCTGCGGCCACGTCACAACGAAAGCCGTCCAGGTCAAACTCCTTCACCCAGAACTTGAGCATGTCCGTCATGTAGCGACGAAGCTGCGGATTGTTGTAGTTGAGTTTCGCCACGTCCATCCAGTCGTGCGGCCAGATTATTTTCCCCGCAGCATCGTGCACGTAAAAGTCCGGCGTCTTCATCATCACACTGTCCCATGAGGTGTGATTCGCCACGATGTCAATAATGACCTTCATCCCGCGACGATGCGATTCCGTGATGAGCCGCTTCAAGTCTTCCTTCGTGCCATAGTCTGGATTGATCGCATAATAATCGCGCACGGCGTAGGGGCTGCCGATAGTTCCCTTCTTCTTCTCCTGCCCGATGGGATGAATCGGCATCAGCCACAAAATAGTCACGCCCAAGTTTTTCAACTCATCAAGCCGCGCCGTCACGCCGTTGAAATTTCCTTCAGCCGAGAAGACGCGCGGAAAGATTTCGTAAACCACCCCATCGCGCACCCAGGGACGAACGGCGCGCGCACTCTCCTTTGAAACATCTCTTTCGGTCGCTTGCTGTGCCCTTGCCTGAACGCACGGGAGGACGCAGATACTCGCCATGAGCAACGCGCACAGGATGATCTGCAAGAGCTTTAATAGTCGCTGGCGGCTCACTCGACGTAATGAAGAGCCAATTATTTCAGTGCTGCTCTCTCTTCTCATCCCCAAGCTCATTGCTCCTTATCTATCAATCCCGTGCTTGGCACAGGTTGAGCTGCGAGCGTCGTCGTCAGAAGCTCATGCTCGTCGCCTTTGATGACATCTCCGACGGGAACTTGATCGGCGACATCGCGGACAATCGAGACGAGCGCCGCCGCCGCTAATAAACAGACTCCGCCGAGCATGACGACATAGAGCGGGTTGTTGCCGAAGACATATTTTACGAGCGGCTGGAAGGTCAGCGACGCGACGATTTCGGGAATCACGATGAAGAAGTTGAAGATGCCCATGTACACGCCTATCCGTGCGGGCGGCAGCGCACCCGAGAGAATCGCGTAAGGCATCGAGAGAATAGATGCCCAGGCGATTCCGATCCCCACCATTGAAATCAACCACAGGTACTTATCATGTAGGAAGAAAGTCGAGAGCAAACCCAGGCCGCCGCAGACAAGCGAGATCGCGTGAACCTTTTTCCGACTCGTAGCAGAAGCCAGTTTCGGAAGAATAAAAGCGACGGCGAAACAAACTATCGAATAAATAGAGAAGCCCCATCCACCCCACTCATTCCCCATATCTTTCAAAACTCTTTGCGCCGGATCATCCAGATTTGTCACACCAAAAACTTGCTGCGCCGTTGCCAGGCCGAAGAACATCCACATGCAGAACAGCCCCAACCAAGTGAAGAGTTGAACGATAGCCAACTGCTTCATCGTCTGCGGCATTTCACGAATCGCAGAGAAGATTTCCCTGAACCAGTTGCCAAGCCCACGCGACTCTGCACGCTGGCGCCTGAACTCTTCAAGATTCTCCGGCGGATACTCTTTGGAAGTAAATACCGTCCACAGCACTGCGATCAATAAAGCGGCTGCGCCGAGTTGAAATGAATACTTAACGGTGAGGGGCACGCCGCTGGCCGTCTCATCAGAGACACCCAATTTTCTGAACAGTAATGGCAACGCGCTGGCAATCGCTGCGCCCGCGCCGATGAAAAAGCTCTGCATCACGAATCCGGTTGTGCGTTGATCCGCGTTCAGTTTATCGGCGACGAAGGCTCGAAACGGCTCCATGCTGATGTTGACGCTCGCATCCAAGAGCCAGAGAAACAGGACGGCCATCCAGACGGTGGACGAAGTCGGCATGAAGAACAGAGCAAAGGCGGAGAGAATCGCGCCGACCAGGAAAAAGGGACGCCGACGACCCAACCGATTCCACGTGCGGTCACTCAGCGAACCGATGATCGGCTGCACAATCAGTCCGGTCAGCGGTGCGGCCAGCCAGAGAATCGGGATGTCTTCGGTCTTCGCTCCCAGATTCTTGAAGATGTTGCTCATGTTGGCCTGCTGTAAGCCAAACGCGAACTGAATCCCGAAGAATCCGAAACTCATGTTCCAGATTTGCCAGAAGCTCAAGCGGGGTTTCTTCATGACCTGCCTCCTTAAATGATGAACGCGGAACGATGAATGCGGAAGTAAAAACAATCGCCTTTCAGTTCATCATTCATCGTTTATAAATGTTGATGTCTTCGAGCACCACGTCGCGGTCAAGCGAGAGCGCGAACATGAGTGTCAGCGCCATGTTGTGGACGTGAATCGCGCCCGCGCGCGGCGCTTCCGTCTCTCCCGTATGATCTACGTCAACAAGTCCGGGACAGAAATTGAAGACGCGAATGTTCGCGCCGCTCTTGCGAACGTCGTCGCGCAGGGCTTCGGCAAATCCGAGAAGGCCAAACTTCGAGGCGCAGTAGGACGGCACGTCCGCGTAGCCGTGCTTTCCGGCCTGCGACGAGACGTTCACCACATCGCCGAAGTCCTGCGCGATCATCTGCGGGAGTGCGGCGCGCACAAGCCACATCGCGCCGCGCAGGTTCGTGTCCATCACCGTGTCCCAGCCTTCGTCTGTCATCTCGGCAACAATTTCCGGCACGGCGAGTCCGGCATTGTTGACGAGAATATCAATGGAACCGAATTGCTCGACCGCATGGCTCACAAGCGCTTCGGTCTGTTCCCGATCACGCACGTCGAACGCGAAAGGATAGACGCGCTCCGCCTTCACCTTCGCATTCAATTCATCAGCCGTCCGGCGCAGCGTCTCTTCACGCCGCGATGCGATGAGGACGCGCGCGCCCGCTTGCGCCAGAGCTTCGCTGAACGCGCGACCGATGCCTGTGCCGCCGCCCGTGATGATTGCGACCTGTTCGCTAAAAGACTTGGTTTTCATGTTCAAGGCACGAGGTTCAAAGTTCAAGGTTCAAGGTTTTAATACAAGGCTCTAACTTTGAACCTTGAACCTTGAATCATTCTTATCTCATCGTAAAGACGCTCGCGGAGCGCGCGGGCAGAGTCGCTTTGAATTTTCCACCCATCACATGCACGTCTTCGGAAATATTGAGCCTGTCTGTGTATCGAGCGCCGTCCTCTACTTTCGCTGGAGCCGCGTCGAAGTCGAACAGCGCGGGCTTCGTCTCGTTGTTGATGAGGATGATGACAGACGCGCGCTCCGTCACGCGCGCGTAAGCGTACTGCTGCGCGGCGACGTACAGGTTGACGAGCGCGCCACGTCGCAAAGGCTCAAGCTCAGAGTGAAGACGGATCATTTTTCGCACATACTCGAAGAGGTCTTGTTCTTCGGCTGTCCGCCCTGCTTTGTTGAAAGCATTCCGCTTATCTCCGGGAAAGCCGCCGGGGAAATCCTGTCGCGTGGTTGGCTCATCCGCGCCCGTCATAGCGATCTCGTCGCCATAGTAAAGCTGTGGTATGCCGCGCGTCGTCAGCAGGAAAGTATGCGCGAGTTTCAAGCCGGTGACGTTCGCGTCCGGCTCGCTCATAAAGCGTTTGTCGTCGTGGCCGCCGAGCAGCGTGACCAAAATTTCCGGGTTCGTGTAGAGATAATCTTTCGCCAGTGTCTTCGGCACTTCGTCGAGATTCTTTCCTTCGGCAAAAGCATGTCGAAGCTGGTAGAACAACGGGAAATCGAGAAGCGAATCAAGACCGGAATCCACACCATCAAAACGCACGCGCCCGCCTTGAAAGAAAGAGACGTGAATGGGGTCGCCGTCTTTGACTTCGCCCACCACACGGAAGTTCGGATACTCGCGCTTGATTGCCGCAGTCCACTTCGCCCAGAAACTGTTTGGAACGTACTGCCATGTGTCCTCGCGTATTCCATCAATGCCGGTGATGCCGATCCACCAGAGCGTATTCTGAATCAGATAGCGCTCAACCTCTTCGTCCGTTTGATTTAGGTCAGGAAGAAAATCCAAGAACCATCCTTCCATCGTCTCGCGCTTGATCTTCTCTTCGGGGCGCGGGTCGTGCAAGACCCATGTCTGAAAGACGTTCGCCAGATGATTTGCCTTCGTGCCGTTGTACCAGGTCGGCGTGGGCGAGTCGTCAACCCAGGGATGATACGGCCCTGTGTGATTGGCGACCTCGTCTTGAATTACTTTGAGGCCCTGCCTGTGAGCTTCATCAACCAGTTCGCGCAATTTAGCGAGCGTGCCGAAATGTTCTTCGACGCCGTAGAAATCTACAGCGCCGTAGCCATGAAAGCCTGTCGTCGTACTATTCTCTTTCTTCTCGATCTCGTCCGGGTGGTTGACGTTGTCGTACCAGGGCGTGAGCCAGATGGCAGTAACGCCCAAATCTTTCAGGTAAGGCAAGTGATTAATGATGCCCTGGAAATCGCCGCCGTGATAATAGAATTTGTTAGCTCGATTATAGAGGCCACGCGACTCAGGCGGGTCGTTGTTTGAAGGATCGCCGTCGCTGAAGCGGTCGGGCATAATCAAGTAGATCACGTCGTCGGGCGAGAAGCCTTGAAAGCGTCCGGCGCGCGGAAGCGGCGCGTAGATTTCAAAAGGAGCGTCCGTCATCCCGTTGCCGGTTGTGATGCGAATTGTGCGGCGACCGGGTTTCGCCTGCCCGTCAATCAAGACATCAACGAAGAGGTACGTGCCCGCAGCGTTGATGCGCGTCAAGCCTGTCTGCAAGCCTGCGCCGGTAGCTTCGACATGCGCGCCAGCTAGATTGCGTCCGTGAATCAGAACGCGGACGGGATTGATCGAATGTCCGACCCACCAGTTTGGCGGCTCGACTTTTAGAACTACCGGAGCGTTCTGCGCCGCGCAGATCGAGACGATAGTGAGCATCAAAGCGCAGAGAATCGCAGAACGGATGAATATTTTGATAGATCGTTCTCTCATATCGTCCCGGAAGATCAGCGATTCGCTAGACGTTGCTCTCTGGCTGCTGCGCGCGACCATACAACTGAGTCAGGTGTCGCAAACGCTCTGCGAGTTCAGAGATCAAAGCACCTGTATGATAGCGAAAAGCCCAGTTGCCCAGAGTGCTGTTCGGAAGATTCATACGCCCTTCCGTTCCCATCCCTAACACATCCTGCAAAGGAATGATCGCCGTGTCCGCCACCGATGCGAGGACTGCGCGAATGAAATCCCAGTGAATCTCTGTGCCATCCGACTTGAGATAGTCTAGACAGAACTTGCGCTCGCGCTCAATCTGCTCCGCATCTCGCGTCGAGCCTGCGCCCGCGACCGATTTGAACCAACCGATGACGGTATCGTTGTCGTGCGTGCCGGTATAAACCACACAGTTGCGGATGTAGTTATGCGGGAGATCAATGTTCCTGGTATCACCGCCGAAAGCGAATTGCAGAATCCGCATTCCGGGCAATCCGAACTCATCGCGCAGGACTTCAACATCCGGTGTGATGACGCCTAAATCTTCGGCGATGATCGGAAGATCGCCGAGCGCACGCTTGATGGCCGTGAATAATTCATGGCCCGGCACGTTGACCCATTGCCCGCGCTCCGCCGTTCTGTCGCCGCCCGGAATTTCCCAACTCGCAGCGAAGCCTCGAAAGTGATCTATGCGGACGATGTCGTAGAGTTCGAGTGTGGCGCGCACGCGCTCGATCCACCAGCGAAATCCGTCGGCGCGCATTCGCTCCCAGTTGTAGATCGGATTGCCCCAGAGTTGTCCGGTCGCGCTGAAGTAGTCTGGCGGGACACCTGCCACGACCAATGGATTGCCTTCCGCATCGAGCTTGAACTGCTCCGGCTGAGTCCAGACATCGGATGAATCGCGCGCGACGAAGATCGGAATGTCGCCGACAATTTTCACATTGTGATCGTGGCAGTAAGCCTTGAGCGCAGCCCACTGTGTGAAGAAGAGGAATTGATAGAACTTCTGCGCGTCAATCTGCTCGCGCAACTGCTCGCGCGCGTTTGCCAGAGCGGTCACATCGCGGCGAGCAAGTTTCGCGTCCCACTCGTTCCAGGGCTTTCCATTGTGCGCGTCCTTGAGCGCGCGAAACAGCGCATAGTCATCGAGCCAGGAAAAATGTTGCTGAGAGAACTGCTCGAAGTCTGCGCGCAGACTTGTCGCGGTCGTCTGCTGGAAACGCGCGAACACTTTTTCGAGCAGTGATTTCTTGAACTTGATGACACCGTTGAAATCCACTCTCTCTTCGGAAAGCGCAGACGCGCCCTTTAAGTCCTCTGAATTGAGCAGCCCTTCTGTGACAAGTCTTTCAGGACTGATGAGCAGCGTATTTCCCGCGAAAGCAGAGTAGCTCTGATACGGCGAATCGCCGTAGCCAGTCGGCCCCAACGGCAGCACCTGCCAGAGACTTTGTTTGCTCGCCGCCAGAAAATCAACGAAGCGGTAAGCCTCGTCGCCCAAATCTCCGACGCCGAATCTTCCCGGCAAGCTGGTCGGATGGAGAAGAATGCCGCTCGATCTAGGGAAGCCCACCGCTCCCTCCTCAATGTTTTTGCTGAGATGGAAGATCAATCTATTGCGCGGTGCCGGGCGTGTTTGCAACATCAACACGGCAGGGCGCAAAACTTCGCGCGCTCGCAAAATCTATTTCATTAAAGGCTGTGATCGTCAGTATAACCCAACTGCTGCTGAAAGCGCGCACTCTTATTCCGCGGCGGCGGCCAATTTGTAAGCGACTGCTGTTCTCGCCGGAATGTCGAACGTAAAAGCTCCTACACTTGCGCTAAATGGCTTCTCTGCTCCTAGCATTGGAATCAACTGCGCGCCATCGGTCGTCTCAAGCATCGCTATCGGAATCGCTTCTCTCTTTGGAATCAATGCGCGATTGATGACGATGATGACGGTCTCGTTTGTGTCTCTGCGCGCGAAGGCGTAAACGTCCGTATCGTAGATGAGATCAATCGTTCTGCCACGACGAATCGCAGGATGGTTGCGGCGCAAAGCAATCCAATCGCGCGTCCACTCGTACATACGCTCTTCGTCTGGCGTGCGCTCGCGGAATGCGTCGCGGCGATCATTGGGGAAGCCGCCGGGAAAGTCGCGGCGATTGTCCGGGTCTTCACCGCCGGCAAGCGCAATCTCGTCGCCGTAGTAAAGCTGCGGGATGCCTCTGACGCTCAAGAGAAACGCCGTGCGCAGCATTGCGCCTTCGAGCGTCATGCCTTCGATTGAGACAGTGCGACGAACATCGTGGTTGCTGAGCATCGTCGTCAAGCGAGCCGCGTTCGGGTACAGCCCGTCGTACTTCATCAGGTCACGCAAAGCGCGCACAGGCTTCTTGTTCGAGAATACGTCGAGCGACGTTTGCCATAGCGGGAAATCAAAGACGGAATCAAGCTCCGTATCAACGCCGTCCCAACCCTTGTGCCCGCCGATGAAGAAAGAAGTGTGAACACAGTCGCGGTCGAAGACTTCGCCCACCATCCACATCTTAGGATACTGGCGATGAAGCGCGTGCAAGAGATCGCGGATGAAGGTGCGTGGCATGTACTGGATCGTGTCCTCGCGTATGCCGTCAATTCCCGTCATGCCTATCCACCAGAGGGCGTTCTGTATCTCGTAGCGCGCAACCTCCGGCTCCTCCTGATTCATATCCGGCAGCGAATCATCAAACCAACCATCGAGCGTCGGCCTGCGCTCCGACGCGGCGGCGTTCGGTGAAAGAAGCAGGTCTGAACGAAAGGGATTCCGTAGATGACTCGCGGTCGTTCCGTGAAACCAGTCATCGAGCGGCGGGTCGTTGAGCCAGGGATGATGAGAGCCGACGTGATTCGCAACCTGATCCTGTATGACTTTCAAACCGAGCGCATGAGCCTTTTGAATCAACTCGCGCAAGGCGTTCATGTCGCCGAAGTGTTCTTCGACACCGTAATAATCTATCGCGCCGTAACCGTGATAAGAGGTGTTCGGACACCAGGGTTTGTCGCAGGTGCTCACCCCGTTCCAATTCTTGTACCAGGGCGTGAGCCAGAGCGCGGTCACGCCCAGCTCTTTCAGGTAAGGCAGATGTTTGCTGATGCCGCTGAAATCTCCGCCGTGATAGGCGCGCGGATTCCGGCGGTCGTTCGCTTCCATCGGAGAACCTGCGGGCGCATCGTTCGACGTGTCTCCGTTGCTGAAGCGGTCAGGCATAATGAGGTAGATGACATCATCGTTCGTGATGCCTTGAAAATTGGTCACAGCATCGAGCGGAGCGTTGATGTGAAAAGGAATCGTCGTCTTCCCCGAAGCGGTTTCAAGTTGCAATGGATAATCGCCGGGGCGTGTCGCCGGATTGATTTGAACGCTGACGAAGAGATATGTACCTGTCGTGTTGACGACAACAGCAGAGGTGGAAGTCTCCGGTCTCGTTGCAGTCACACGCGCGCCCTGAAGGTTCGTGCCTCGCACGAGCAGGCGAACTGGATTGATTGAGTGCCTCGCCCACCACGATGGCGGCTCGACTTTAAGCACCGTCGGCGCAAGATCGGCCTGCGCGTGCGCCGCAACTGCGCTTGCAAGAACGCAGACGAACGCCCATAAGATCGCGGCGATAGTTTTAGGCGCTCTGTTTGGCAACTTTATTAAGGACGCTACCGAAGTTTAGATTTTATTGAAAGATAGATCAGCAATCGTCGTCACGCGAACGATCATCGCGTCATCTGTTGTTCAACTCGACTCAAGGCTTTTTTGAAGTTGGATTGTCCGCAGAGCGCGAAGGCAATCCATCAGTATTACTCATTCCGCCGCTCTCTTCGACCGGGCCGCCATTTTTGCGCTCTTCTTCCAGACGCTTGAAGATGACTAACTCGCGGTCGGCATCTTCTTTGCGCTTGAGACGAGAGTAAGCGAGAAAGAGTTGATAGTGGACGCCCGGGTCTTTCTGGCTGAGTCGCGCGCCGCGCTCCAAGACGGGCAGCGCCTCGTCGTAGCGCGAGAGGCGCACGAGCAGGCGACCCAGATCGTAAGTCGCGGGATAGTTTTCGGGGTCGAGCGCCAGCGCGCGCCGCAGCAGACGCTCGGCCTCCTCGTGCTGCCCGCGCTCGGCGGTCAGAAAGCCGAGGTTCGCGTAGGCCGCCGCGTTGTCCGGCTGCAACTCGATTGCACGCTGGAAGGATTTGAGCGCCGCGTCAAACTGTCCCTCGGCGCGCTCGGCATAGCCGTCGAAGTAATAGAGCACGCCGTTATTTGGAAAGCGCGCCAGAGAGAGAGCGAACGTCTCGTGCGCCTGCTGATAACGACGCGCGCGCAGATGAGCCACGCCGAGACGTATGTAGTAGAGGGGCTGCGTCGGGTCTTGCTCGATGGCGCGCTCGTAGAATGGGACGGCACGCTCGCTACGCCGATTTTTGACAAGCTCTTCGGCGATCATGAAGTAGGCGGAGGCGTATTCGGGGCGCAACGCCACAACGCGCTGCCAGAGGCCGAGCGCATTCTCGCTCTCGCCCTTGGCTGAGGCGACGAGTCCGAGACGGTAAAAGACTTCAGGCTCGTCTGGTCGGAGCGTCGCGGCGACCTGCAAAGCCTTGCGCGATTCATCCAGCCGGTCGAGGTTGAAAAGAGCGATGCCGAGATTGTAAAGCACTTCGTATGTGTTTGGGCGAAGTTGATTCGTGCGCTCGAAGAGCCGCGCCGCTCGCTCGTCAGCGCCTGCATCGGCGAGCGAGAGGCCGAGCGTGAAGAGAACGCGCGGGTCGTCGCCTGCACGCCGTTCGATCAGGTCGGAGAGTTTCTCTGTGTCCTGTGCGCGACCCGCGTGCGCGTATGCGTCCGTGAGCGTGAGCAGGAGCGCCATGTCTGCGGACTCCGCTCCGCCCTTCATCCCGGCCATGCGCTCAAGGAGCGGGATTGCACGCGCGTAGTTCTTGCGCGTGACGTAGATCACGGCGAGATTGTAGGTGGCCTGCGCGTGGTCGGGTGAAACTTTGAGCGCCGCCTCGAAAGTTTTGACGGCCTCGTCCGTTCGATTCGCGCGCACGAGAAAGACGCCGAGGTTCGTGAGCGCCCCGGCTGACTGAGGGTTAAGGCGCAACGCCTCGCGCAACTCGCGTTCAGCATCTTCCGGGCGACCACGTTGCTCAAGAATCACGCCGAGCAGGGCGTGCGCTTCCGAGTCGCGCGGGTCGGCGGCGATAGCGCTCCGCACCGCGATCTCTGCCTCTGCGATCTTCCCGGCCTGTAGAAGCGCGGCGGCATCATGCACGATCTGCGCGACGCCGTCATGCTGCGGAGGCGTTGTCGTCTGACTCTGCGCGCTTCCACGACGCACCTGCGCCGCCGCCTGATACGCGAGCGGCCACGCGCAAGCGAGCGCGATGAAGAGCGCAGCCAGAGATGGCGGCATCCTGCGCAATCTGAGATTTGAAATCGGTCGTCTCACCTGAAAGAAATTTCTCATTCGTCGGGCTTGGCCGGAACATTTTCCTGCGTGCCGCCGCGCCGCGATTCGTGTATGCGCTTGACGATTGCCGATTCTACATCGGCCTCTTCTGTACGACCTAAGTGGCGATAAGCGAGCGCCAGTTGGTAATGCGGCTCAGGGTTACCGGGCGCGAGTTCAGCGGCGCGTCGCAAATGCTCAATGGCATCGCTGGCGCGCCCGCGCGTGATGAGAACGCGCCCCAATGTCACGCGCGCCTCGTACAGGTTCGGATTGATTTCGAGTGCGCTCTGCAACTCCTTCAGGCCTTCGTCTGTCTCAACCCCGCCGCGCTTCAAGAGCAGGACGCCCAGACCCAGATGTCCTTCAGCCGTGCGAGGCTGGCGCGCGATGAGTGTTCGATAAGCAGCGAGCGCAGCCTCTGCATCGCCACTGTGTTCGAGTGTGGTTGCCAGAAAGAAGAGCGCCTGAGCGTTCGCCGGTCTCAACGCAACTGCCGCGCGAAAGGCTCGCACCGCGCCCGCATCGTCGCCGACGCTGAAAAGAGCGCGACCGAGAGCAAGCTGCGCGTCGAAGTTATCAGGCGCGAGTCTCACAGCCTGCTGAACCGATTTCAGTGCACCAGCGTCGTCGCCCCTGACTGCGAGCACAACCCCCAGCAGGACGAGCGCATCTGCGGCGCGTTCATTCTCCGCACTCTTCACGCCTGTGGCTCGCGCGGCAACAAGTGCAGCGTCAACAGCCTTGCGTGCGAGCGGCTCTGCTTCCGCAGCCCGTCCCACGTTGAAAGTTGCCAGAGCCGCGCCGTAGAGCACGGCAGGGTCACGCGGTCTCTTTTCTGCGAGCGCGCCGAAGAGTGCGGCGGCTTCCGGGAAGCGACCTTCGCGCAAGAGCGCGCCGCCGAGCGTGAGTGCCTGAGCGAGACTGCTTTCGTCAGCCGACGAACGCACTCTTTCAACCACCTGCGTGACCTGCACCGGAGGCACAGACCCGCGATCTTGAGACAGTGCTGCTAACGGGAGTGCGATGACACAGACCATCGCGGTCAACATCCGGCGGCGACTGAGATATTGTGTGCTTGCGCTCATCGAAAACTTCCGGGCAGGCGCCCGCGCGCGCGAAATATTTCGCGGCGTGCTAAAAATTCTTGACTCAAGAGCGAAGGGGAGACGCCGACAAGTTAATCTCTTTCAACCGCGAACTCAAGCGGTGCGCTCATGCAGGAGCGTGCGCTCGATAGTCAAAGTAGAGGGCGTCCCCGTGTGGAGACGCCCTCGATTCATCGCTGCTCATTCATGCGGATTCAACTAAACTTAGATGCTAGAAGATCAGTCTCATTCCGAATTCAAGCTGGCGGCGACGCTGCTCGGCAGTGTCTATGCCGAAGCTTCCGCTGTTCAGGTCGTTGACCGGACGGAAGCCGTTGACATGATTGAACAGGTTGTAGGCCTGCGCGCGAAGCTGAATGTTGAACCCTTCAGTGACGTGGAGGTTTTTGAAGAGCGAAGCATTCACGAACTTCTGGCTGTCGCCGCGGAAGACGTTGCGACCGAGGCTGCCGAACTTCGGCCCATTCGGGTCATTAGCGAAGACAGGCGTCACAGCCGCGCGGAAAGCCGCAGGGTTTAATTCCAGACCACGTGAGCGTTGCGCGTCTGTTGGCGTCGGGTCGCCAATCAGGTCAACGCGCTCGCCATTAGCCAGGACAGTGAACGGCGGGCCGCTCTGAAGTGTGATGTCTGTATTCAACTGCCAGCCGCCAATCAACCAGTCAACATGGCGCGAGATGCCGTTCAAATATGTGCGTCCCTTTCCGAATGGCAAATCCCACACACTGGCGAAGGTGAAGTGATGACGCACGTCGAAGTCTGCGTTGCCCCTGTCGAGTTCGGGTCTGAGCGGGTTAGCGAAGCCGCAGGTGCTGGGGCCTGTGCCGCCGGTACAGAAGTTGCCGGGCGCGTTATCAATCGCGTGTGACCAGACGTAGGTTGAAATGATAGACAGCCCTTTTGAAAAGCGTCTTTCGAGTTTCGTCTGGAGGCTGTCGTACCAGGACTTGCCGGTGTAATCAATCTCTGTGGCGTTGTTATGCGTCGTCACCAGACGAGCGCCGGGGAAGCCACCTGAATTGGTGCCGATGTTTCTCACCACCAGCAGATTGCGCCCGCGACTACCGACGTAGCCGGCTTCCGCGAGCCAGTTCGGACGAAACTCCCACTGCGCGATCAGGTTGAACTGGTGGAACATCTCGTTGTGAATATTCGGATTGAGATAGACCACATCATTGCCCACCGGAGCCGCGAAGGTCTGGCCCGGCGCAATGTTGCTATTAGTCTGCGGGAACGGAATGCCCGTATCCAGATTGAAGAAGGCCGGAAGTTGCGGGCAAGCTGGCGTGCCGTACTGTCCCAAGCTGCATCCATAGCCAGCGCCGCCCGGCGGGTTCGCGGAGAGAATGCCCGGAATGCCGGGAGTGTCCGTCGAATACTTGAGCGCATAGCCGCCGCGAATAACGACCGTCTTATCTTTCTTAAAGCCGCTCCACGCGAAACCGACCGCCGGGCCGAAGTTATTCTTGTCGCTGTTGACGAGGTCGCGGCCACCGGACGCGCTATCGCCAGCGCGGGTTAGAGTATCATTGGCTGGATTATAGTTAGTCTGGCGGTCGAAGCGCTCGGTGGGCTGTGTGAACAGGTCCCAGCGCAAGCCGATGTTGAGTGTCAGAGTCGGGCTGGCCTTCCAGTCGTCCTGAGCGAAGAAAGCAATCTCCTTATTCGACAGGAAGGGCGGCGTGCCGGGGTTGCCACGGCTGACGAAGGCCGGGTCGTAGCCTAAAAGGAAATTGGCGATGCCGGAGCCTGAGTCTTGTGGCCCGACCCCGATGCCGTTGTAGTTACCTGCGAGGAAGCCACCGACGCCCGTGCCATACTGATATTGACCTTTGATAGCACCGGCGCGGCCTCCGTCGAAGTTGCTGTTCTGACGAACTCTGAAGTCGCCGCCGAACTTAAATGTATGCAGACCGCGAACGACTGTCAGCGCATCTGCGAAGCTAAAGTTGTTCGAGGTAAAATAGAAGGGGCCGCCGTCGCCGATAAACTCCAACTGATTCTGGCGACCGCGCTGGTTCGGCTCTTCGATGCCGAGCAAGATAGAGCCTGTACACTGGCCGCAGATATTGGTGTTGGGAATGCCGAGATTGGCCGAGATGTTCGGGCTGAAACCGAGCGCGCCGCCGACGCCCGTGTTGTTAATGCCGATCTCGACGCGGGTCGCGCCCACACGCGCCTCGTTGATGACGGTCGGCGAGAAAGTATGCGTCTCGCCCAGGCGCACGCCGCGCGAATTGCCGAATTCATCGCCGGCACCGAAGCCCGACGGCAGATCATTGCCGGTCGGAGACGAGCCAATCGGGAAGTTATTATCGCGGGCGCGTGAACTATTATCCCGGCTGATAGCGAAGAAGAAGTTGTCCTTTTGGCTGATGGTGTGGTCAATCCTCAAGCCTAAGCCGTTGCGGATATAACTCTCCTTACGATTGGTTTGGAAGTTGTCGAAGATTCTGCTTCCAACATTCGGCAGCGGGTATGCCTGTAGAACATTTAGTGCGGCACGCGAGAGTGTCTGCCCGCAGTTGCGGATGTCGTTTGCCGGAGCGGGCGTGCCGTTAGCGCAGAAGACTGTGCCGATGGGCGCGACAATGGTCGTGCCGTTGGCGCGTGTGTAAGTTTTGGTCGTGCCCGGCTGAAGCAGTTCGCTGAAGTCGCCCACTCTCATCCTGGCGGTCGGGACGCTGACGAAGCCGAAGTCGCCTGTCGTCGAGGGCGTCGAGTTGCGCTGGCCTTCATAATAGAAGAACCAGAAGGTGCGGTCGTGTCCATTGTAAATCTTCTTGCCGCCTTCACCGAAGCGCGGCAGGAACAGCGGGCCGCCGGCGGTGCCGCCGAACTGGTGCGTGTTGCGATTCGCCAAGTTGAGCGGATTCTCGTTACGACCGATGGCGCTCAACACACGCCCCTGATAAAACTCATAAGCCGAGCCGTGAATATGGTTGCTGCCCGACTTCGTGGTCGTGCTGATGATCCCGCCGCCCGCTCGCCCACCCTCGGCAGGAGCGACGCTGGTCTGAATCTTAAACTCTGCGATAGCATCCGGCGGCGGATAGATGCCGATCTGGCCGAACTGGCCTTCGTTGTTGTCCGCTCCATCGAGCGTGAAATTATTATTAGTCGGACGCGCGCCGTTGACAACCAGGACAGAACCGCCGGACTCGCGGAAGCGCGTTGACTCGGTCGAAGTGCCGACTGGATTGCTGCCGCCGCCTTCAAAGTTTCCGCCGCCTCCGATGACTCCAACGAAGGGACGACTGACGCCGGGCGAGAGCGTCGCGAGCAGCGTAAAGTTGCGTTGTGGGATGGGCAGGTCTGTGACCTGCTGGCCGGTGATGACGCTGCCGAGGTCGCTGGTCTCCGACTCTACGAGCGGCACTGCCGTAGTAATCGTGACCGCGCCTCCTACTTGTCCAGCCGTCATCACAATATCCACGACCTGCGTGCTGGCTGTCTGCACAATAATGTTATCTCGCGTGGTGTCTGGGAAGGTGGGCGCTTTGATAGTCAGCTTGTAAGTACCGGGGTCCAGCAGCGGGAACTCATATGTTCCATTATCGCCGGTGCTGACCGTGCGCTCGGCATTAGTAGCAACATTCGTAATCGTGACGGCGGCATTTTGGACGATGCCTCCATTCTGGTCTGTGACCGTTCCTTTGATCGTTCCTTTATTGGTTTGACCGTAGGCTGGGAACGTGAAGACGGCGAGCAATAAAACCAGGGCCCCGACCCCAGAGAGAAGACGTGTGACCCCTCGGTTTGTCGTCATGACTAGACCTCTTTGTGCGAATAGAAGAGTTAGAGTTGCACTCTCGCTTTTTGAAAGACGAGAATAGTTACCGCGCTCAACAAATGGAGATAGTGCCGGACGCGCGCTACTTCTGCGCTCAGGCTTTGCTGATTCTCGATTGAGCTACTAGAAGAACGCCGCTTGAAAGTTTGTTGCCTTACCGAACGAAGTAATAAGTAATACAGTTTTCACACGCTGTCAACAATTTTCTCGCTTCAAGGCGAAAGAATTTTTGCACGCGCGCCTTGTCAGGCCGCAGACGCGGAAGCGAATTTACTGGCGAGGACGAGGCTCAAAGCTCCCATCCACTCGGCGGGTCGCCCAAAGTCTAGGCCATACTACGCCCACTGGAAGGCTGAAGAGTTTATTTTCCGGTAACGCCTTTGCCCTCCGCTACGGTCAACACGCGATCCACCCCCGGAACAATGACGGTTTCCCTGCTTCCGTCGGGCCAGACGATTTCGAGCTTATCAATTTTGGTCGCCGCTCCAAGTCCGAAATGGAGCCGCTGATCGTTCTGAGAGGCATAGCCACCACCGCTCACGACATCCTGACGCTGGCGCATCTTGCCTGTGGTCACGTAAGCAATCGCGCCCGTCGCATCTCTCGGACTCTTCTTCGCCACGTCTCCAATCAATCGCAACGAGAGCCAATGTCCCACAGGCTTGGTGACGTTTCTGAGCACCGTCGGCTTCGAGTCGAGCACGTTGATGACTGCATCCGGGCGTCCATCATTGTCCAGATCGCCAACCGCAAGGCCGCGCCCCTTGATGGCGATGGCAAGGCCGCTTCCCGGCGCTGCACCGACGCGCGCGAATCTGCCGTTGCCAAGATTGCGAAAGAGCAAAGGCTGCTGCGCGAAACTTGTTCCCCACTGATACTTGTCCACCGCCGGATAGACATGTCCATTGGAAATCAAAATATCTTTCCAACCATCGTTATCGAAATCTATAAAGCTCGTGCCCCATCCCAGAAATGGAATCGTCGTCTCGCCGTGTCCCGCCTGAAAGGTAACATCAGTCCAGTTGCCGCCGCCGTCGTTGTGAAGCAGAATGTTCGAGTCGTCCGAAAAGTTCGTGATGTAGAAATCAACGCGGCCATCGTTATCGTAATCGCCGACGGCCAACCCCATCCCCGCCTGCTCGCGCCCATTCTCGTTCAAAGCGACTCCCGAAGGGTAGCCGACCTCTTCAAATGTTCCGTTGCCTTTGTTGATGTAGAGCAGCTTGGGCGTGGAATCGTTGACGACGATCAGATCGAGCAGATCATCATCGTCCGCATGGACGAAGGCTGATGAGAATCCATAATAGCCTTGCGGGTCGTTGACGCCTGCCTTGACGCTCACGTCTTCAAATGTGCCGCCCGGTTTCTGGTGATAGAGAGTATCGCCCTCGCCTTTGAGACCGCGCGGGCCGCACATCACGTTGACGCCGCGAAACTGGCAGAAGTTTTTACCAAGGCTGCCCGGTTTGCCTACGTCAGCAGGACTTGGCGGCAGATTGTTCAGATCAATCTCCGCGTAGCCCGGAACAAATAAATCCAGCCGCCCATCACGGTCATAATCTCCCCACGTCGCTCCCGTGCTCCAACCCTTGCGCGCGACTCCGAGTTTCTCAGCCACGTCTGTGAATGTTCCGTCGCCGTTGTTGTGATAGAGACGCGAGACGCCGAAGTTGCTGACGTAAATATCAGGACGACCATCGTTGTCGTAGTCGCCGATGGCGACGCCGAATCCCCAGCGTTCGTTCGCAACACCGGCTTTGTCCGTCACATCCTCAAACTTCCAGTTGCCCAGATTGTGATAGAGCGCAGCGCGTGGCGGCTTCTCTTTTCCCTGCATCGCATCAATGGTCGAGCCGTTGAGCAAATAGATGTCTGGCAGTCCATCGCCGTCGTAATCGAAGATGGCGACGCCGCCCGACGGTGTCTCGAAAATATAATTCTTATCTGCGCCGCCTGAGCGATGTATGAAGTTCTTGAGCGCAGTCTGCTCCGTGATGTCCTCGAAGACAACGGGCGCGTTTGGGTCAACGATGCCGACCGTTCGACGTGAAGTGTAAGTGACAGCCGCGCCCGTAGAGACACCGCCCATTCCCTGCTGTGGCGTTGGAGATGGAGAAGGCTGCTGCGCGACAAGGACGAGCGGCGCGCAAACAAAGAGAGCGAAGGTGAACAAAGAGAGTGAGCGAAAAAGGAAACGAGGCTTGGTAGAGTTCATTCCGGCTTCAGACTCCTGACTTCTGGATTCTGCTTTTCCGCCACGTCCCGTTCGTTGATTATCAGGTAACGATCAAGGCTCGGATTCAAAATCTTCTGCATTCGACCTCCCGGCCAGCGAACTTCTATGGACTTAACACTCGTCGCAGTGCCCAATCCGAAGATAACTCTTGGGTCGCTTGATGAAAGATAGCTGCCCGCGCTTGTTACTTCTGAAACTTGCTGGCGTCCGTTTCCATCCGTCAACGTGATTCGCGCGCCAAGCCCGTTGCGATTAGACTTCGTGCCGACAAGCGAGATGCCCAGCCAGTGATTGTGCGTGCCGTTGTTTCTGAGGATGACGGGCGAGCCTTCGACAACGCCGATGACGATGTCCGTGTAGCCGTCGTTGTTCAGATCGGCGAAGGCTGCGCCGCGTGCGGCAATCGGTTTAATGAAAGGCTCTCCGGCTGTCGCAGAGACGTTCACAAATCCCTTGCCGGTGTTACGCATCAGGAGCGGCGTCTGCTTGTACTTCAGATAAGCGGAGGTCTTCTCAATCGTGTCGAGCACGTGACTCTGCGCGACGAAGATGTCGAGCCAGCCGTCGTCGTCGGCATCAAAAAATTTAGCTCCCCAGCCGGAGTACAGCAGCGTAATCTGGCCGACGCTCGTCGTGTTCGTTGTGTAATTGAACGAGCCGTCGCCGTTGTTTCGATAGAGCGGGTAGGTTTCGTTCGAGAGCGCGGTGATGAAGATGTCCGGCAAACCATCGCCATCGTAATCTTTCGCATCAACGCCCATTCCGGCAAACGTCTTCCCATTCTCGTTGTAGCCGACTCCAGCCATCAAAGCCACATCTTCAAAAGTGCCATCGCCCTTGTTGTGATAAAGTTCCTGCCGCACGCTGTCGTTGGCAACGATAATGTCCGTCCATCCGTCGTTGTCAAAGTCCGCGAAGGCGACTCCCAGACCTTTACTGTTCGGGTCTGCGATCTTTGATGAGACGGAGACATCCTCAAACGTGCCGTCCGCTTTTTGATGAAAGAGCAGATTCGACGCGCCCTTGAAATTGTCCGGGTGGCAGTAAGCGCGGTAACCCGGTCGCGGATCGCCGCAGTAGAGCGCACCTTTCTCAAAATCCCAATCCGCGTATCGCGCGACGAAGAGATCGAGTCGCCCGTCATTGTCGTAATCGAACCAGCCCGCGCTCGTGCTCCAACCGCCGCCAGCGACGCCTAACTTCTTCGTCACATCCGTGAAAGTTCCATCGCCATTATTATGATAGAGAATGTTTCCGCCGTAACCCGTGACGTAAAGATCAACGAAGCCGTCCGAGTCATAATCGGCGGCGGCGACGCCCATCGAGTAGCCCTCGCCCTTCACGCCCGCGCGCTCCGTCACGTCCTCGAAAGTTCCATCCGCCTTTTGATGATAGAGACGATTCCAGAATTTCGGGTCGCGCTTGTCAGGCATCGCGCCCTTCGGCATCGGGTCTTCGAGCCGCGCGCCGTTAGTGAAGAAGAGATCGAGCCGCCCATCATTATCGTAATCGAATACGCAGACGCCACCGCCCATTGATTCCAGCAGATACTTCTGCGAAGTGAGCGACGCAGACTGTTTGAAGTCAATTTTCGTCTGAGCCGTGATGTCCGTGAAGGTGACGGGCGAAGGCGCTTGCGGCCCTGATGATGGTGGCGTCTTCATCGTGTCGGTTGTGCCGTAAGAGCGGCCTGTGCGTTGCGGCGTTGGCGAAGGCGTCGGTTGTTGCGCGAAGATGGAACAAACGCTGATTAAGAGTGCCGCCGCTACAACGAGTGGATTTTTCACCGCAGAGGACGCAGGGGTTCGCAGAGGAGAAATTTCAAATCTGAAGTTTGGAATCCCAGATTTGAAATCTGAAATCTGCTCTTTCAAATCTCTATCTTTCCTCTGCGAGCCTCTGCGGCTTCTGCGGTTAATTCTCGACTTGATACTAAGACCTCTCAATTTCTTCACTTAATTGCCGCTTCGCTTCATCTATCAACTCATTGTTACGCTCATACGAAAGCGCAGCCGTGTCCGTCTCACTCTCAGCAAGTTTCGGCGGATAGATGTGCGCGCCGTAAACCGGATAGGCTTCGGTACGCAGGTGCGCGAGCATGAGATGACCGCGCCGTGTTGAGCGTTCGTGCCTGAGCGCGGAGATGTCAACAGGCGCGACGACGATTCTCTCGCCGGGGCCGGGGCTGGCCTGCGCGAGGATGCGCCCATCGTAATCTACGACCATACTTCCGCCCGGCCAGGAGTACGGCGGGTAATGCTTCAGGCTCGCGCCCTGATTCGCCGCGACGACGTAAGCAGTGTTCTCAAGCGCACGGCAGCGATTCACGAGAGTCCACCAATCCATCGGCTCAGTCGCGCCCCATGGGTCCATGTAGGCCGAGACGCGCACCAGAATCTCCGCGCCGTTGGCAGTCAACTGCCGCATCGCTTCAGGGAACAGCCAGTCGTAACAGATCGCGCAGCCGATACGTCCAATCGGCGTGTCGGCAACAGGAAACAAAGGTTCGTCGTAGCCTTCAAGGTCATGTGGGCTGGCGTGAACTTCATACGGAATCCACGTGTTGACCTTTCTGTACTTGTAAAGAATTCCTTCCGGCCCGATCAGGCATGTCGCGTTGAAGACCACATTCGGCCACTTCGCATCAACCTCAAGCATCGAGCCGCTCTGAATGTAGATGCCGTGCTCGCGCGCCTTCGCTTCGAGCCGCTCCGTGTGCTCGTTCGGAATTCGCACCGCGAGCTTTTCGCTCAACTCCGCGACGGTCGGGAAGACGGGCGCACTGTGCGCGAACTCTGGAAAGACTACGAGACGGACGGGCAGAAAAGGCGCTGCGCCCGCGACAGCCGAATCTATCATTGAGAGCATTCGATCCGTATTGGCGCGCATCTGTTTGCGCTCAATCGGATTCGGCGCATCCGTCTGGCAAGCTGCGACTGAGTATCTAATGTGCTCCATAATTCTTAAAAGCAGTGACAAGTGATAAGTGACGAGTGACGAGCAAAGACGGTTTTCAACTCGTCACTCGTCACTTGTCACTCGTCACTAATGTTGTTAATGGCGATGTGACGATGCGCGTGTTGTACTTCTCGATGTAAGCGCGCCGCGCTTCAGTCATCGGATAAGCGTCGGGCGCGTTGTACGGGTAACGCTTCATGCCGTGAAAAGGGAGCGGCATAATTTGATCTGGACTCGCAGAGTTGATGTCCATCTCTTTGCTGAAGCCGTCGGCGTAGAGCAGGAACGTGCGCGTCCAACCCTTCGGCAGTGGAGGCAAATGGGTCGCGTCGAATGAAAGACTTATCTCATCGCCCGTGCGAGAGATGACAAAGATGTCGTCCGTTGCTTTCAACAACTCGCGCACGTCTCCAAAGCGCGTGTAGCGACCGGGGAACACTTTCCAGGGCGCGGTCGCAGAAACTTTCTCGTAATCGTAACCGAACGGCTCGCGCCCATCCGGTGTGGCTTCTTTTGAGTAGCCACGCCAATGCAGGTCTGCTTCTACCGGATCAAGCCGCGTCATCTGAACAGGCGCGTTGCCGTCGGAAGTGTCAACGAGAATCTGATCCCAGTAGATACGCATGTTGGTGACGATGCGAACCTCGCGGCTCGATGAAAGAAACTTTCCGGTCAGGTCAACTGTCACCGTCTGCGGTCGCCCGACGGGGATGCCGATGTCTTCGATGACTGTGCGCCATCGTCCACGCTCATCTTTAACTTGCAGCGCAGGCAGCTTCGTCTCTTTGCCCGCGTGAGAAGCGGCAACGTTGTCGCTCGAAAATGCGTAATCAGTCCAGCCTGTCAGAAGCAGGACGGTACGCTTGTGACGCTCTCTTTCATCATCGAGCTTCAAAGTCAGCGTGTGCTCGCCCGCGTAGCCACGTACCGTGTCGAGCGGAAAACCTTCGACGAACAGACGATCAACTTTCGTGAGACGCGAAAGCACATCACGACCTTGATCGTCCATCGCTGCAAGCGGCGGATGCGCGCCCTGCGTTTTGTAGAGAATGAAAGGACGCGGCGGGTCTGTCATACCTTCGTTCGGATAGACTTCGACGCCTGCGGGATGCGCGACGGCGACGAGTTGCAGGCGATCAACGTAGAGGACTTCTTCAAGCTCGTTCGTCATCCGAATCTCATAGCGCCCGTTGCGCTCCCTCAACTGGTCGCCGCGAATGCGAACATACTCATCCGGGTCTGGCGTGTTGTAATGTCCGGGCGATTCCCAGTAACCCATCTCGCCGCCGCCCATGAAATCCGTGACGAACTCGAAACGCTCGCCGTTCCAGGTGTAAAGAAACGGACACGACGAAGGCTTCTTATCAAGTTCGGTCACAGGCAGTGTCGCCGTCGTCTTCTTCGGATCATTCCCGCGCGCCGCTTCCATCTCAGCCTGCACGATGCCTGCGGGCCAGAGGATGCGAACGGCGTCGGCGCTGGTGCGCGTGCCCAGACCGAAGACGACATCTGCGGGCGCGGGGCTGGGCGTCGCCGAATAGGTTTCGAGTTTCTGTCCAAGACTTCCGGCGCGCACTTCTATCTTCGCTCCGATGCCGCTATGGTTGCTGATTCTGCCCGTGAGATTGACGCGCAGGCTGTGGTTGAGATTGCCGCCGTCGTTGCGAGCGATTCGCAAACCTCCCGACTGAGAGCGCACAATCAGATCAGTGTCGCCGTCATTATCCAGATCGCCCGAAGCGAGCAGATGGCCGGACGCATCAACTTTATCGTCTGCGGCGCTGGTCAACTCGCGCGAGACTGCGCGCTCGGATGTGTTCATCCAACCATCGCCCACGTTTCGCCAGACATTCACGCCTCCGCTTGTGAGCATCACAAGGTCTAACAGGCCGTCATCATCGTAATCAAGAAACTGCGCTGCATTGGCAGAGCCTGATGCTGCGGGCGCTTGAACGGTCTTGAATTTAGCTTGCCCGTCGCTGATGGCGAACAGCCCCGGCCCGTCCGCACTCGTGAAGAAGAAATCCGTGAAGCCATCTTTGTTCACGTCGCCTGCGGCAACGGATGTCCAGTGTCCTTTCAGATCAAGCCCCACCTCGCGCGCCACGTTGCGAAACGAGCCGTCGCGCTGATTGCTGTAGAGGTCTGGCGTTGCGCCGTAGTTGACGACGAGCAGATCAATATCGCGGTGGTTATCGAAATCTGTCGGGACGACGGCGACGGCATGACCGGATGAGTTGACCTTTGCGGCGGCGGTGATGTCTGTGAACTTACCGTTGCCGTCGTTTCTTAAAAGCATGTTCGGCGCGGGCGGTATATCTTCGGGAGAGTTTAGCGTGTCGTTAATGTTTTTTAGTTTCGATGTGTCGGCGAAGCCCGCGATAAAGATGTCTAGGTCGCCGTCGTGGTCAACGTCAACGAAGGCGGCGGAGATGGAGAGATACGGATACTGCGGAATGCCTGCGGCAGCAGTCACATCCGAAAACTTTCCGTTGCCGTCGTTGTGATAGAGAGAGACTCCGCCGTTGCGTAGGATGAGAAGGTCTGGCTTCCCGTCGTTATCGTAATCGCCCGCGATTGCGCCAACTGCAAAGTTGCTGGACTTCGCGCTCAGCGCGCCTGACTTGTCCGTCACGTCCACAAACTTTCCGCCATCGTTGCGATACAGTCGCGGCGCGTCGGACGTTACATCAAGAAGATCAAGACGCCCGTCTCCATCATAATCAAAGAGCACGACGCCAGCGCCGAGTTTGGAAAGAGCGCCCTGTGATGATGCGCCGCTTTTCGCAGTCGCAGGTGGAAGCATAGTTGCTGTCGCGTCCACGTAAGTGACGGCGGGCACGGCGCGGTCAACCAGTTCAGGCTCTGCGCCCGTCGAAGCGATGGCTTCGGCGTAATGTCCCTGCTCCAGATAATTTTGTCCGACGGTCGTGCCCGTGCCCTTCTGTCTCAACTCCTGAAATCTGGCAATCGCCTGCTGGCCTTCGGCGCGTTGGTTGCTGCGCGTCAGAGCCAGACCCAGATTGTAGAGCGCGGTCATGTTGTACGGGTCAACTTCAATCGCCGTGCGAAACGCCTTGATCGCTGCCTCGTAGTTTCGCGCTCCCGCATAAAGCTGGCCGACATTAACATTCGCGCCCACATCATTCGGGTCAATTTTAAGCACACGCTGAAAAGCCGCCGTTGCTTCTTCCGTGCGATTCTGCGACTTGGCAATGAGTCCTAAGATGTAATGTGGCTGCGGCGCGTTCGAATTTTGCGCGATGGCTTTTTCGGCTTCGCGCTGCGCGCCCGGAAGGTCTGGCACGTTGAAGAGCGCGATGCTCAGATTGATTCGCGCGATCAGCAGCTTCGGGTCAAGCTGCAAGGCGCGCGTGAAACTTTCGGCACCCTCCTTGTATTTGTACTGCTCAAGCAGAGCGACGCCTAAGTTGTTCGCGCGGTAAGCATCCTCGCGCGCGGGCGTCGCTTTCTGCGCGGCTGGCGGAGCTTGCGTCCACCCCTGCAATGCGACTGCGCTGAGAACTGACGCGATGGTTAGAGACAAAAGAAGGGGACGAAAGATTTTCATAAGCGGAGAATTGATACGCGAATTGTACTCAGAAAACTAGCGGACTCTTTCAAAAGGGAGACGCTTAGTGACTATAAATTAGAATGGCTGATTGTCAAGAAGCGAGTTCCGAATCTTTGCTCTTCGTGTTATTTTGTGCGGTGCGCGTGGCTGCATCGTTCCCGCGTATTCGCCGATTTTTTTTAGCTGCCCGCGCTCGCCTGTGTCCGCGCGTGCGCCTTAACCACATCTGTTCAAAGCTAAATTTTATTCATGCACACACGTTTGCTTCCCGGTCGCCGATTCATCTTCTTATTCTTTCTGCTCTTAATTATCGCAGGCTGCAAGAGCACGCCGAAGCTGCCCGCTAAAAGCTCTAAAGAATACAACGACACCGTGCGCGCCTTTTTTGTTGGCTTGGCCGCGCTACAGGTCGGCGATGACGTGCGCGCCGAAAGCGAGTTGACGAAAGCCACACAGCTTGCACCGGACGAGCCTGCATCGTGGGCAAACTTGGGACTCTTGAGTCTGCGTCAGCGAAACCTTGACGTAGCAGCCGGAAGATTAGAGAAGGCACGCACACTTGCGCCGGATAATTCCAAAATCCAGGTCCTGATTGCAATTCTCGAAAGCAGTCGCGGGCGATCAGTGGAAGCAATCAACGCTCTACGCAAAGCCATCGAGCTTGATCCGAAGAATCTAAAAGCGATCTACATGCTCGCCGAAGAGACGGAACGTCAGGGCGATGAAGCGAGCGCAGGCGAAGTTCAAAATCTACTCTCGAAGATTCTTGAGCTACAGCCCGACAATCTCGCCGTCCAACTTGAAGCGACACGCATCGCAGCCAAGCGCAACGATGCTGAAGCCCTCAAAAATTTAGTCGCGCGAATCAGCGCACGCTCCAATGCGTGGCCGCCAGAAGTTCAACAGCAGCTCAAGACTTTGCAGGATGCTGTTGCCGGTGCGGACACGCGCGCAGCAGCCACGCGCGTCGCCTTCCTGAAGAATGTCCTTGTGCGCGTCCCCGAATATCGAAACAGTTTAGCTGCGGTCAAAATGTCTCCCGGTGAAGACGCGGAACCCTTCACACAATTCCTGCGTCTCGAAAATCCCGTCTTCACTCCTTCGCCGCCCGACGAAGCTCTCACCTTCAACGCCGAGCCGATTCCCGAATTCCAATCCGGCAAATGGGACTGGATCGGCGCAATCTCTCTCGACAGCGAGAGCGCGCCCGTAGTCGCCGTTGCCAACGGGCGCGAAGTGCGACTAGCGAACGGCGCAACGCTTCCCTTTCCCGGCGGGCAGAAAGCAATCCCCCCAACGCCTCCCGCAGTTCTCGCCGTTGATTTCAACTACGATTTCAAGACGGACATCGTACTCGCGGGCGCGGGCGGCGTGAGACTTTTCAAACAGGACGCTCCAAACAAATTCACGGACGTAACAGCGCAAACAAAACTGCCAGCCACGCTAACGAATGCAGCCTACACGGGCGCGTGGGCAGCGGACATTGACGCCGACGGCGATATGGACATCGTGCTCGGCTCTCAAGGAGACACGATTGTTCTCAGAAACAACGGCGATGGCACATTCACAGAGATAAAACCGTTCGAGGGTTCGACGGGCTTGCGTGATTTCGTCTGGGCTGACATTGATGCCGATGGTGCTGCTGACCCCGCGCTGCTTGATAGTCGTGGTCTTCAAGTTTACGAGAACGAGCGCGGCGGTCAATTCCGCGCACGAGCGATGCCTACTGACGCAGGCACGATCAAGGCAATCGGTGTCGCAGACGTAAATAACGACAGTAAGCTCGACTTGCTCTTCTTACAACCTGATGGGGCGATTCGTCGGCTCTCTGATAAAGCTGAAGGTCAGGAGTGGGAAACGGCTGAAATTGCCCGTGCTTCCATCCCTCCAGCTACCGCAGATTGGTCATTTCAAATTTTCTCTACCGACCTGGATAACAACGGCAGCCTTGATTTGATAATGTCTATGCATCCTCCGCCAACCTTGCTTGCCCCTCAAACAGATAATTTCGTTTGGTTGAGCGATGCGAACGGCAACTTCAAACAAGCTGCGCCGACAAATGGGGCGCGAGCTTTCTCTATTGCTGATATTAGCGGCGATGGTCGGCTTGATCTACTTGGTCTTTCAGATGACGGGCATCCAACTCGTTTAATCAATCACGGCGCGAAAAATTATCACTGGCAACAGGTGCGCCCGCGCGCGGCTCAGGCGACGGGCGATCAACGCATCAACTCATTCGGCATCGGCGGTGAGATGGAGATTCGCTCCGGTCTGCTCGTGCAGAAGCAACTCATCACCAGCCCGCTCGTTCACTTCGGACTCGGCGAGCAACAGAGCGCAGATGTCGTCCGCATCGTCTGGCCGAACGGGTCTGTGCGCGCGGAGTTTGATTTGAAGGCGGATCAGACAATCGTTACCGAACAGCGACTGAAAGGCTCTTGCCCGTTTCTCTTCGCCTACGACGGACATGAGATGAAGTTCGTCAAGGACGCAGTGCCCTGGAGTTCAGCGATTGGCCTGCGCATCAATACTCTCGGCACGGCGCGCGTGGAAGCGACGGAAGAGTGGTACAAGATTGGCCGCGATCAACTCAAGGCGCGCGACGGCTACTATGATCTGCGGATCACGGCGGAGTTGTGGGAGACATACTATTACGATCAACTCGCGCTGACGACTGTTGACCATCCAAGCGGAACGGAAATCTACGTTGACGAACGATTCGTGATTCCACCTGCGCCTCTAGCCATCACGACCGTTGCGACGCCGCACAAGATTGCGCGTGCGGTTGATGACAACGGTCAGGACGTGACGGATGTTGTGAGCGAGTTGGATGAGAAATATTTAGACACTTTCGGTCGCGGTCAGTATCAGGGAATCACGCGCGACCACTATGTTGAGATTGATCTGGGCGATGATGCGCCGCAGAGCGGCCCGCTCTATTTAATCGCACAGGGCTGGATGCACCCGACCGATTCGTCCATCAACGTCGCCATCAGTCAGGGACAGAACTACAAAGCCAAACCTTTGAGCCTTGAAGTACCGGACGGCAAAGGCGGCTGGGTCGTCGCCGCGCCGAATCTTGGATTCCCTGCCGGGCGCAAGAAGATTTGCCTGTTCGATCTGACGAACGTCTTTCGTCCCAACACGCCGCGCCGCCTGCGCCTTCGCACTAATCTCGAAATTTTCTGGGACAAGCTCGAATGGGCGCAAGGAGTACCGGACGCGCAGTTGAAGACGACAAAACTTAACCCGGATGTCGCAGACCTGCACTATCGCGGCTACTCCGTCATCAACAAGCCTGACATCTCTTCGCCCGAAGTGCCGGACTACAATCGCATCGCGTCGTCAAAACAAATCTGGCGTGACCTGATTGGCTACTACACACGCTTCGGCGACGTGCGCGAGTTATTGAGAGAAGCAGACGACCGCTACGTGATTATGAACGCGGGCGACGAGATGACGCTGCGCTTCGCAGTGCCGCAGCCTCCGCCGCCTGACGGCTGGGTGCGCGACTACATACTGATGGGCGATGGGTGGATCAAGGACGGCGACTTCAACTCGACATTCTCGAAAACAGTGCTTCCCTTGCCATACCACGCCAAGCAGGAATACACTACCGCTCCTGGCAGACTTGAGGATGAGTGGGTCTATCAACAGCATCCAGAGGACTGGCAGACATATCACACGCGCTATATCACGCCAGAGGTTTTCCAGAACGCACTGAGACTTCCCAAATAGAGATGACGCGCCGAAGCCCTATCGCCAGAATTCTGCTTGTTCTCTTCTTCGTCGGATTGCTCGCTACGCCGCTCGTCGTCAAGTATTTTTCACAGAAGAAAGATTCGACTTCGATAGACAGGCAGGCCGCGCTTTCACGCTACGGCTTTCGTCTTGAAGAAGTCTCGAAGTCTGCCGGCATTGATTTTCATCATCAAGCCCCGACGCTCGATGCCAAGCTCAATCACATCATGCCGCAGGTCGCTTCGATGGGCGCGGCTGTCTCCATCGTTGATTTCGACCGCGACGGCTGGCCGGACATCTATGTGACGAACAGTGGCGAAGGAAGTAAGAACTGTCTCTATCGCAACATGCACGACGGGACATTCAAAGATGTTGCGGCGGAGATGGGGCTGGCCGATGTCAACCAACCGGGCACAGGCGTTTCGATGGGCGCGGTCTGGGGCGATTATGATAACGACGGCTACGAAGACCTCTTTCTTTATAAGTGGGGCCAGCCAGAGCTTTTTCATAACGACGGCGGGCACGGTTTCACACGTGTGACAGAGCAGGCGGGCTTGCCTGCGTGGGTCAATGCTAATACGGCAATCTGGCTTGATTACGATGGCGACGGTCGGCTAGACCTCTTCCTCGGCGGCTACTATCCAGAATCGGTTGACCTTTGGCATCTGACGACAACACAGATGATGCCGGAGAGTTTCGAGTACGCGCGAAACGGCGGACGAAAATATCTCTTTCACAATCTTGGCAACGGGCGCTTTGAAGAAGTGAGCGAACAACTCGGCATTAACACAGGTCGCTGGGCGCTCGCCACCGCAGCCGCAGACCTTCGCGGCACAGGCTTCCCAGACCTCTTCATCGCCAACGACTACGGCGTCTCAGAGCTTTTCTTCAACCGGCAGGGCAAACGATTTGACAACGCAGGCGAACGAACCGGCGTCGGCTTCGCGCCCAAGAGCGGGATGAACGCTGCCTTCGGCGACATTTTGAATCAGGGCAAGTTCGCTATCTACGTCTCGAACATCTCGGAAGAAGGAGTCTTGATTCAGGGCAACAATCTCTGGATTCCGCGCGAAGGAACATCTGGCGACGCCATCAAGTATGACAACATGGCGCGCGACATGGGCGTGGAACTCGGCGGCTGGAGCTTCGGCGCGCAGTTCGGAGATTTGAATAACGACGGCACGCTCGATCTTTATTTAGTCAACGGCTACGTCTCGGCTGATAGGAATGCAAATTACTGGTACGACTTCTCAAAAATCGCCGGAGGCAACACCGCGATCATCTCAGACGCCGCGCACTGGCCGCCGATGGAAGGTCGCAGCCTCTCCGGTTATCAACAGAAAAAAGTCTGGCTCAACGATGGCGCGGGACATTTTACAGAAGTCGCGCAATCGGTCGGCGTGGGCGATACTTTCGACGGGCGCTCAATTGCAGAGGCTGACCTGTGGAATCGCGGCGTGCTCGATGTGATTGTCGCTAACCAGCGCGGGCCGCTGCTGCTTTACAAGAACACGGTCGCGCCTGAGAATAGGTGGATTGAATTTGAGTTGGAAGGAACGGCGAGTAATCGTAGCGCCATCGGCGCGCAGGTGCGCGTCTTCTGGAATCATCAGCAACAGCTTCAGGAAGTTTCGGGCGGGAGCGGCTTCTGCGCGCAGAATGATCGGCGTCTCCATTTCGGTCTCGGCAAAAACCCGCAACTGGAAAAGGTTGAGATTCGCTGGCCTTCAGGTAAAATGCAGACGCTGGATAACGCGGAAGTCGGAAAACTCAACAAGGTGAAGGAGCCTGCATGAATGCCGGAACTTAGCGTCCCAATCAGTTCTGCACAAACGACGGTTGAAGCGCCTGCGAAGCGGCGGCGGTCGTGGCTCAATTTCGACAATCGCTTCCTCGCTCCGATCTTTATCACCTGCATCCTGCTTGCCGGACAACTTTCGTTCGGCATCCTTGAAAGCTATGAGAAGACTGCGCTCGCCATTGCCACAGCGATCCTGGTTGAGCTTGTCCTGGGTCGTCTCTTCGCTGGCCGCTGGCCGCATCTGGCGAGCGCCTACATCTCAGGCATCAGCGTCGGCATTCTGATTCGCTCGCCCGCCGTCTGGCCTTACGCTCTGTGTAGCGCGATTGCGATTACTTCCAAGTACGTGCTGCGGGTCAGGAATCGCCACATCTGGAATCCGTCGAACTTCGGCATCTGCGCGATGCTCTTCCTTGCGCCCTTCACGGTGGCGAGCCTGAGCATTCAATGGGGCAACAACATCTGGCCGATGCTGGTTGTCTGGGTGCTCGGCTCTCTCATCATCTACAGACTGAAACGCTTTCACATCAGCGCGACTTACGTCATCTCATTCATCCTCTTCGCGTTTCTGCGAAGCTGGGTGACGGGTCATCCCTGGCAGGCTGAGATTTCGCCCATCACCGGCCCGATGTATCAACTCTATGTCTTCTTTATGATTACAGACCCGAAGACGACCGTGCATTCAAGATTGGGACAGTGCGCGGTGGCGGTTGGAATCGCTTTCGTCGAGATGATCCTGCGATTGTTTCAGATCGTACATGCTCCTTACTACGCGCTCTTCATCGTCGGCCCGACCGCCAACCTGATTGAAATCTATCTCGGCTCGCGTAAGATAACGAAGTCCAAAGCTATTGCGTGATAAGACAAAATTCAAGAGGCACATAAACAAGTACACAAATGCGATTCACCCGGATTATTTGCGCTCTCATCTTTCTACTTCTGATTCTCACAGGTTGTAAAAAGGACGCGACTCAGGAGCCAACGATCAACGCCACCGCGCCTGAGCAAGCGACAACTCAGGAAGCAAACCAGCAAGCCGCCACGCCTGCCACAGCCGCGCGTCCATCAGGCCCCATCGAGTTCACGGATGTCACGGCACAGGCCGGGATTCATTTCAAGCACAACAACGGCGCGTTCGGTAAAAAATATCTGCCCGAAACTTTAGGCCCCGGCTGCGCCTTTCTTGATTACGATAATGACGGCTGGCAGGACATCCTGCTCGTCAACTCCACGAACTGGCCGGAACATAAGGGCGCAAAAACTTTTCTCGCGCTCTATCACAACAATCAGGACGGAACATTTACAGACGTGACGGCGCAGGCTGGCCTCGCCGTCGAGATGTACGGGCTTGGCGTCGCGGTCGGAGATTTCGATAACGACGGCTTCGATGACATCTACATCACAACGGTCGGCTCCAATCATCTCTTCCGCAACTTAGGCAACGGCAAGTTCGCGGACGTGACGGCCAAAGCAGGCGTCGCCGATCCGGGCTTTTCGACGAGCGCGGTGTGGTTTGATTATGACAAAGACGGAAAGTTAGACCTCTTCGTTTGTCACTACGTCGAATGGTCGCCGGAGACCGATAAGTTCTGCACGCTCGACGGCAAGAACAAGTCCTACTGCACGCCGCAATCATATAAAGGACAGAGCGCGACACTCTTTCACAATCTGGGCAACGGTAAGTTTGAGAACGTCACGCAGAAGGCTGGCTTGAATGATCCGACGAGCAAATCGCTCGGCGTCGCTGTTCTCGATTACAACAACGACGGCTGGCCTGATCTCTTCGTCGCCAACGATACCGAACCGAACAAGCTCTATAAGAACAACGGCAACGGCACGTTTACAGACGAAGCGCTGACGGCGGGCGTGGCCTTCTCTGAGGCGGGCACGCCGCGCGCCGGGATGGGCGTTGATGCTGCCGACTTCGACAACTCAGGACGACAGGGCATCATCATCGGCAACTTCACGAACGAGAGCATGGCGCTCTATCGCAACGACGGGACGGGACTCTTCACAAACGAAGCGGGGACTTCCGGCATCGGCAAGATGTCCGCGCAATCTCTGACCTTCGCCACCTTTTTCTTCGATTACGACCTCGACGGACTCTTAGACATCTTCGCAGCCAACGGCCACGTCTCCGACGACATCAGCATCGTGCAGCCAAACGTGAAGTACGCGCAGCCGCCGCATCTCTTCCACAATCGCGGCAAGAAGTTTGAAGAGGCGACGCCGCGCTTGGGGCGTGCGCTGCAACGCGCCATCGTCGGACGCGGTGCGGCCTACGGCGATTTCGATAACGACGGCGATCTTGACTTGCTGATTATGACCAACAACGGCCCGGCCATGCTCTTGAAAAACATGAACGGCAATCAGAACGATCTCCTGCGCGTCAAAGCGGTCGGCACAAAGTCGAACCGCGACGGCATCGGCGCGCGTCTGACCTTGAAGACGGCGACGGGCGCGAAGCTGACGAGCTACGTCAAATCAGGCTCAAGCTATTGCTCGCAGAGTGAACTTCCCGTCACGTTCGGTCTGGGCAAGGCTGATGTGACGAAAGGCATGACGCTGGAGATAGTCTGGCCGAGCGGTCAGACGGACATCATCCCGGACGTGAAGCCGGATCAATCAATCACCGTGCAGGAAGGCAAAGGCATCACTGCCTCCGCGCCCATCGTCTTCGTCAAGCCGGAGCAACAGCCCTCGCCGCAGCCTTCGCCGTAGAGCGACGACTTTTGTCGGTAGTGATGTAAATCTGAGGTGGTCGGCGGCGAGAGTTTTTAGCACTCGCCGCTTTTGACTATGCTCGCTGTTTTGCGCTGCTCATGAGCAGGTTCGCCCTTGGAAGTTCACGCCTGCTGCCTTTCGTTCGACCGCTTATGTCACGCTTGAGCGGCTCACTCGACACCAAAACCTCGACCGCAGAGAATGGTTCGCTGAAAATAATGCTTGAACAAAAAGGCAGGATAAAAGAGAATGGTCGTCATCAAGCTCCTTCTTTAGATTCTTCCTTAAGGACAAGCAGACCGACTATGAGAAGAATAGCTCTGGCGCTCTCCACCATCCTGTTGATGCAGAACTTTTGCCCACAACTACAACAAACTTCGGCGGCGACTATCGGGAACAACCAAGGAACTGTTAGTTCAGACATCTTTGACAGCGACGCCTTCTTCCAGACGGCTCTACGGCGCGCGAAGCCAGAGCGTGACGATACGCGCCGCGTCGAAGCCCTGCTCTCGCGGATGACGCTGGAAGAAAAGGTCGGGCAGATGACGCAGTTGCAGATCGGCATGATTTCGACGGGTCGGGATCAAGAGATACAGATTGATCCTGCCAAGTTAGAGAAGGCCATCGTGAAGTACGGCGTCGGCTCAATCCTGAACGTCCAGGATCAAGCCCTGCCTGTTAATAAGTGGCACGAGATCATCCGTCAGATTCAGGAGGCCAGCCAACGCACGCGCCTGAAAATTCCCGTCATCTACGGCATAGATTCGATTCACGGCGCGAACTATGTGCAAGGCTCGACGCTCTTCCCGCAGGAGATCGGCATGGCCGCAACCTGGAATCCGGCCTTGATGCAGCGCGCGGCAGAAATCAGCGGGGCGGAAACACGCGCCGCAGGAATTCCCTGGTCGTTTTCTCCCGTCCTTGATATTGGACGACAACCGCTCTGGCCTCGCTTCTGGGAGACGTTCGGTGAAGACCCGTATCTGGCTAAAGTCATGGGCGTGGCTTTCGTGCGCGGCATGGAAGGCGATGATGTCTCGTCCGAGAATCATGTCGCTGCCTGCCTGAAGCATTACATGGGCTACAGCCTTCCACTGAACGGCAGAGACCGCACGCCCGCCTGGATTCCTGAAAATTATCTGCGCGAGTATGTCCTGCCCACATTCGACGCGGCAGTGAAGGCTGGCGCGCACACAATCATGGTCAACTCCGCAGAGATCAACGGCATTCCGGGACACGTCAATCATCATATTCTGACAGACATCCTGCGAGGCGAGCTTGGCTTTCAGGGCTTCGTCGTTTCCGACTGGGAAGACATTAAGAAACTTGTCACTCAATGGAGAGTCGCGGCGGACGAGAAGGAAGCGACGCGCATGGCCGTTATGGCGGGCATTGATATGAGCATGGTGCCGAGCGATTACAGCTTCGCGGATGATCTTGTGGCGCTCGTCAAGGAAGGCAAGGTGCCGATGTCTCGTATCAACGAAGCCGTGCGCAGAATCCTGCGCGTGAAGTTCGAGCTTGGACTCTTTGAGAACCCTCTGCCGAACCCCGCGTTAAAATCTAATTTCGGCACGAACGCCTCAAGAGATGTGAGCCTCCAAGCCGCACGCGAATCAATGACGCTCCTCAAGAACAGTAACAATTTGCTGCCGCTCACAAAGAATCGTAAAGTGCTCGTCACCGGCCCGACTGCGAATTCGCTCGTCTCGCTCAACAACGGGTGGACTTATGTCTGGCAAGGCTCTGAAGAATCTCTCTATCCGAAAGATCGCCCGACTATCCTTCAAGCCATCGAGGGTAAAGTCGGAAAGAACGTGACATACATGCCCGGCACACGAATCAGGAGAGCCGAAGGCCCAGCAAACAGCACGCCCACAGATATTGACGAAGAGGTTGACATCGCAGCCGCAGTCCGCGCAGCGCGCGATGCGGATGTGGTCGTGCTCTGTCTCGGCGAAGGCTCTTACACAGAGACGCCCGGCAACATCACAGACCTGACCTTGAGTGAAGTGCAACTGAGGTTGGCGGAAGCCATCGAAGCGACAGGCAAGCCCGTCGTCATCGTGCTCGTCGAAGGTCGCCCGCGCATCATCAACCGCATCGCGGACAAAGCGCAGGCTATTCTCATGGCCTACAATCCCAGCAACGAAGGGGGCACGGCAGTCGCAGACGTTCTCTTCGGCGATTACAATCCATCAGGCAAACTTCCCTTCACCTACCCGCGCACGCCCAACGGTCTGGTGACCTACGATCACAAGTTGTTTGAGACGGAAGCGACCAACTTCGGCAACATGGCCTTCAATCCGCAGTTTGAATTCGGCTTCGGATTAAGCTACACGACGTTCACTTACAGCAACCTGCGTCTCGGCGGAAAGACGATGCCGGCAAACGGCACGATGAGCGTTCAGGTGACGGTAACAAACAGCGGCCAGCGCGCGGGCAAGGAGACGGTCATACTTTACGTGCGCGACGAGGTAGCGTCGCTCGCGCCGCCGGGCAAGCGTGTCAAACGCTTCAGTAAGATTTATCTTGAGGCTGGGCAGAGTCGAGACCTGACTTTTACGTTGCGACCGGACGATCTCTCCTTTATCGGAGCAGACAACAAGCCTATAATCGAGCCGGGCGATTTCGATGTGATGGTCGGGAATCTCACCGACAAATTCACACTGCAAGCCGAGCGCGAGCAGACTCAAAGACGCGCGCAAAGACCCGCGCGGTAAGAAAGGCTCTCGGCGCTGCTCGGCAACGACTGGGTCTGGAAAGTTTTTTGAAGGAGAGTTGGCTATGAGCAACAATCAATCTCGCTTGATTAAAGAGACGGCTTGTCGTCTGTCTCTCGTCATCTTTTTATTATTAATCACGACTGCCGCAGTTTTGGCTCAAGGCCCTCCGGCTGGCGCGGGCAGGCCGTCAATTACTAATCCGAAGGGTGATACGGACGCTCAAACGGGTCGTGAAGCATCGCTCCGCAGCGCTGAGATGCCCGCAACTGCCGATCAATCAGCCCAGCGACGCCTGGCGGCGGCTCTGGATCAGACCAAGCAGGACTTCAAGCGCATCCAGCTCATCCGCAACGAGATGATAGATGAGCTATTAGCCAACAAGCCTTTCGACTATAAACGCATCGCAGAGCAAACCGCAGAGGTCAACAAGCGCGCTAGTCGTCTCAAGTCCTTTATGATGCCCGCGAAACCTGAAGAGAAGAAGAAGGAGACGGAGAATCAGCTTGAATTGAGCAGCGATGAAGTGAAAGCCGCGCTCATCAAGCTCTGCAATCTGGTGCGTAGCTTCACTGGAAATCCCATGTTCAAGGATTTAAGTACGCTGGACCTGAAAGAATCTGCTAAGGCCAATGGCGATCTGCTTGCCATCATAGAGATCAGCGAGAACGTCAGGAGAAATGCCGAGCGACTGAGCAAGTCTTCAAAATAGTGACGCCAGCGCTATCAAGAAATGTAACCTTGTCCTCAAGAAGCCACGACCCACGTGAGAATCGCTCTCAGATTTTCTTTCCTGCTCTTAACGCTCGCCACGTTGCCCTGTCTTGCAACAGATGCTCAAGGACAAACCTGGCGGATGACTTGGCATGACGAGTTTAATGGCGCGAATGGCGATGGGATTGATAAGACTAAGTGGAGCGCCGAGGTCGGAGGAAAAGGCTGGGGCAATCAGGAGCTTGAATACTACACTGCCGATAAGAGGAATGCTTACACGGACGGGCGCGGCTCTTTAGTTATTAAGGCCATCAAGGAAACTCTCCCGACCGAGTTCAAGTGCTGGTACGGCCCATGCCTTTACACTTCCGCACGCCTCTCAACCAAAAAGTTGTTCACGCAGAGATACGGTCGCTTTGAGGCACGTATAAAATTGCCATTCGGTCAGGGAGTGTGGCCTGCTTTCTGGATGCTGGGAGATGATATTGAATCAGCAGGCTGGCCCACATGCGGCGAGATAGACGTGATGGAGAATATTGGACGCGAGCCTGACAAAGTTCACGGCACGATTCACGGCCCCGGCTATTCGGGCGCGAATGGAATCGGCGCACCATTTACTTTGCCAGACGGCAAACGCTTCGCAGACGACTTTCACATCTTCGCTGTCGAGTGGGAGCCGAAAGAGATACGCTGGTACGTTGACGGCAAGTTATATGAGACGAAGCGGTCAACAGATATTCCTGCGGGAACGAAGTGGGTTTACGATCATCCGTTCTTCATCATCCTGAACTTTGCCGTCGGCGGCGCGTGGCCCGGTAATCCGAACGAGACGACCGCTTTTCCGCAAACGATGCTGGTTGATTACGTGCGCGTCTATCGGCGGTAAAGCCGTCCAAATCATTTCGGAACAGGCTCGTTAGATTTGACGACACGAATCCAGTGGTCTGTGAACTTATAGTGCATCTCAGCCAGTTCCACCTTGGGCATGTGGCAGGTCACACAAAGTTGTTTGGCGACGGGACAGGCGCTGGCGTTGCGCGCCTCCGTTCTGGCTTCTGTCGAGTCGGAGAGATGGCAGGCGAGGCACTTGGAGTCGTAAAACTTTGCTTCGTGCTTCAAATTGTCGTGTGGGTCGTGACACGCCGTACAACTCATTCTCGGATCATTCTGGAAATGCGCCCGGCTACTAACGATTCGATAAGGCTGAAAACGCAGGTTATTTATCCCACCTTGATCCGGCATCGCAATCACCTGCTCGAAGCTCATGTGACAAGCGCCGCAAAACTCCTGTGTCAGGTCGAACGAGTCCAGCGTCATCGGATTAAAGATTTGCAGGTCAGTCGAGTTCTGAGCCTTGACTGCTGCGATATGCTTTTCGCCCGGCCCGTGACACGCTTCACAGCCGACGCCGGAGATCAGGCGGTCGAGTTGTAATTGAGACTTGCTGACCGAAGCGGTCGAATGGCAACTGAAACATCCTTGCGCAGCTTCCGAACTCATTCGCCTCCCCAACGCTTCTTCCAACGATTTTGGGATTGCGCGCGAATGTAAGATGGTGATGTTGAGATTCCCAAGCTCCCGGAAAAAGCTGGTGCGCCCTTCGTAAAGTGCGCCGTTGTGCTCGAAGATATAGGTTTGCCCGGCCTCGCCCTCTCCGAAACAATAGAGAATCGGCTCGGAAATTGATTGAGCGCCGTTGCTCACAGTATAAATGCTCTGCTTGCCTTGGCGTGTAATCCGATAGGAGAAGGAGCCTTCCTTGAAGGTCAGGAGCGGGCGCTGGATGAGAAGGTTGCAGTCCGAAACTTTCTCTAAGGCGTGAGCCATCGGGGTGGCGAAGAAATTTTGCGCCTGTGATTTATGGCATTGCGCGCAGGCGCTGCTGCCCACGTAGCCGACTCCCGGAAATTCACGAGCGGGTCGCCATTTAGACCAGGGAGTAGTTCTTTGCTTCTGACTTTGACCGTGTAGCGGGCGTGGAGCACTCCAATAGATCAAGGCGCAGACGATGAGGGCGATCATGGCTATCGTCTTTTTGATTTTATCTGCCATTGATTTGCCCCTCGAAAATCTACTTTGACGTTGACCGGCTCTTGACGAAGCCTTCACCTTCGACCACTTTAATGTAAGCGTTAATCGGCAGGTTTGCGAGCTTGTCCACCTTCCCGCTCGGCCAGCGAATCTCTACGCTCTCAACCTTCGTCGCAGTGCCCAGTCCCAGAATCTCTCGTGGATCGTGTGAAGAAAGATAACTTCCGCCGCCGGTCTTCAGCCGACTACGCTTCACGCCGCCAGCCTGCCAGGTAATCACCGCGCCGACCGCAGCAGGATTGCTCTTGGTTGCGACGAGTTGAAGCCCCAGCCAGTTATTTCGATTGCCGCCTTCGTTTCTCAACAGCACTGGTGCTTCACCGTTATTAGAGATGAGCACATCCAAGTCGCCGTCGTTATCGAAGTCGCCGACGGCCATTCCGCGCCCGGAGAAATCTTTCGCAAAGACCGCGCCGGATTGCGCGCTCACGTTCCTGAAACCCTTTCCCGTATTTTCAAAGAGCAACAGTGGCTCTTTGTACTTGACGCGAGAGACGCGCATCTCTATCAAATCGTCCGGGTGGCCGTTGGTGAGAAAGAGGTCTGGATCGCCGTCATTGTTATAGTCAAAAAATTTCAGACCCCAGCCGCTCAACAACTGCGTGGCGGGTGCGATTTCCCCTGGCTCGTCCGTGAAGGTTAGGTCTTTCTGATTGTGGTAGAGACTGAAAAATTCCTGATCTATGTTTGCGACGAAGAGGTCTTGCCAGCCGTCGCCGTCAGTGTCAGCCGCGTCCACTCCCATGCCTGAGCGCGTCTTGCCGTTTTCGCTGAAGGCCACGCCAGCAGCCAATCCTTCCTCTTCAAATTTTCCGTGGCCCTTGTTGATGAAGAGAAAGTTGGGCATTGTATCGTTGGCGACGAAGAGATCAATCAGCCCATCGTTGTTGACATCAGTTGCAACGACTCCAAACGACTTGCCCGGATAATCCGCAATCCCCGACTCACGACTGACATCCGTGAACGTGCCGTTGCCGTTATTATGAAAGAGATGTGAAGGCTGCGGCTTGAAGAAACGCGGGACGCAGTAGTAACGCCGCTTTGTGGTCTCGTCCGTGCAGTAAAGGTTCTGTGCGGACTTGTCGTAATTGACGAAGCTGGAGACGAAGAGATCGAGTTTACCGTCATTGTCATAATCGAACCAGACGGCGCAGGTTGACCAGCCCGGCGCGGCAACGCCTGCGTGCGTAGTCACGTCCGTAAAAGTTCCGTTGCCGTTGTTGTGATAGAGAATATTGCGCCCGTAAGCAGTGACGTAAATATCCACGAAGCCATCACCATCGTAATCGCCCACAGCCACTCCCATGCCGAACGTGCCGCCAGCGACCCCTGCTTTGTCTGTGACATCCGTAAACGTGCCGTCGTGATTATTATGATAGAGGGCGTTCTTGAGAGGCGCAGTCGGCGTGTAGAAATCGGAAGGCCCGCTGTTGACCAGGTAAATGTCCATCCAGCCATCGTTGTCGTAATCCAGAAAAGCGCAGCCCGCTCCGACAGTCTCAGGCAGATAACGCTCAGGCGAATGCGCGTTGTTGTGAACCCATGTGATGCCGCTCGCTTTGGCCGACAGTTCTTCAAAGGTGATGACTCGATTTTTCTTCACGGACGTTTGCTGTGCGGCAGAGTCGTGTGTGAAATAAAGAAGCGAGATGAGTAATAAGAGAATGACGTACCTATTTTTCACAATGCTGGCTTGAAAGAAGTTCATTCAATTAAGAGCGGATTTCACCTTGAGCGTATTCAGCGTGGGCTTGATGGCGCGGACACGTCGCCTTCCTGCGTCCCTGAATTGTTCGCGCTCTTCAGCTTTTCAACGATTGCCATCTCTTCCTGCGCCCGGCGTTGATCTTTGAGTTGCGCGTAGAGCCTGGCTAGATTGTAGTGCGCTTTTGTATCATCCGGTTTCAATTTCACGCCCGTCTCAAGCTCCGATTGCGCGCGCGCGTAGTTCTTTAATTTCAAGTAGGTCGAGCCGAGCGCGATGTGCGCGTTTGAGAACGAAGGAAGCAGGCGCACGGCCTTTTCAAAGAGTTCGATGGCGCGCTCGTCCTCGTTCTGCTCCTGCGCGATGAGGCCGAGATAATAGAATGTTTCGGGCGGGACTGCGTCTTTCCGCGTACTCTTCTCAAGCCACCCGCGCGCTTCCGGCAGTTTCTTCTGTTTGAGCAAGGTGTAGCCCAGATACATCTCTGCCTGCGCGTCTTCGGGTTGAAGTTCGAGCGCGCGACGAAAGACTCGCTCGGCTTCAAAGAGGTCTGGCTTCTTGAGCCAGACTGCGCCGAGAGCAACGAGGTAAGAGGCTTCGTCCGGCTTCAACTCGACTGCACGCTCAAGCGCACGCTTCGCGTCATCGAACATTTCAGCCCTCAAAGCGGCAACTGCAAATCTGTAGAGCAGGTCGGGCGCGTCTGTCATTGACTCTCTGGCGCGCGCCAGATAGAGCGCTGCGCGTTTGCCGTCTCCCTTCGCTTGAGAGACGGCGGCCAAGCCTACTAACGCATCCGCATCGTTACTCTGCGCGTTGAGCGCTTGCAGATAACTCTCCTCTGCTTTTTCGAGACTACCTTTTTTCTGGTAAGCATCACCGAGCAGGGTGATGAGAGGAACTGTCGGCGTGTGCGATTGACGATTCGCTTCGATGAAGTTGATGCAATCATCCAGATGACCGAGAGCGAAGAGCAGATGCGCGAGTTTGTAGCTGGCGTCCGCGTCGTCAGGTTTCAGGCGGACTATTTCTTTTAATTCTAAAACTGTTTTCTCTGGCTGTCCCTTCAGCAGATAGAGATAGGCCAGGTTCTTATGCGCTCCGACGAACTCTTTATCAATCCGCAGGGCGCGTGAAAAGAGCGACTCGGCTTCGTCCAGCCTTCCCTGCTTGGCGCGAACCGTGCCGAGCAGGTTGAGCGCGAGCGGCTCGTTCGGCTTTGATTTCAGGATTACAGCAAGCTCTCGCTCTGCCTCTGGCTCATGGTTTTCACTGATGAGTGTCGCGGCACGTTCGAGACGCTTTGTCAGATCATCACTCTGCGCGAAAACATTAAGCTGCATTAGCAGCATGAGCGAAAACGTGACGACGGAAATCTTCAGTAACACAGTGAGCATAACATGAATGGTCAGTACCACTGGCGGTACTGACAAGAAAGAAGAAAGAACTCAGCGACGAGAAGCGCTCTTGAACTCTTTTTGCTCGACCAAGCCCTGACCTTCTTTTACGGTCAGAATCCTGTTCACGCCTGCGCTCGTTATCTTATCAACCGTGCCGCTCGGCCAGCGCACTTCAATCGAGTCAATCTTCGTTCGCTTCTCAAGACCGAAGTGCAGTCTCAGATCGCTCTGCGAAATGTAGCTCCCGCCGCTCCGCACTTCGTCTATCTGCGTGAGATCGCCGGAGACGATTTTAACACGCGCGCCGATGCCGTCACGATTACTCTTGACGCCGACCGTTTTAATCAGTACGGAATTATTTGCGTTGCCGCCGTCGTTGCGAAGCAGTTGCGGAGGGCCGTCCAGATCGCCGACCACTAAATCAACGTCGCCATCGTTGTCTAAATCTCCGAAGGCGACTCCACGCCCCACGCGCTTTTCCATCAAAGGCGCGCCCGCACTTTCGCTTACCTCCGTAAACGTGCCGTCACGATTATTTTTGAACAACAGTTTGCGCTGGCGATAATTTTCGAGTTGCGGATAGACGTGGCCGTTGGCGACGAAGAGATCAACCCAGCCGTCGTTATCATAATCGAAGAACTTCGTTCCCCAGCCGACGTAAGGCAGACTCACCTCCGCGACTTTGGCTGGATACGAAACGTCTGCGAACGACAAACCACCTTCGCCTCTGTAGAGCGTGTTGTACTCGTCCGCAAAGTTCGTGACGAAGATGTCCCACTTTCCATCGTGGTTGTAATCGCCAACGGTGACGCCCATGCTTCCTTGCTCGCTGCCGTTCTCGTTGACAGCCGTGCCCGAGACGAAACCGACTTCTTTGAATGTCCCGTCGCCGTTGTTGTGATAGAGAAAGTTTGGCGTCGAATCGTTGGCGACGTAAATATCAACGAAGCCGTCGCCGTCGAAGTCGCTTGCTATGACGCCGAGACCATAGAAGCCGTTCGGGTCTGAGACTCCCGCCTTTTTGGAAACTTCCGTGAACGTGCCGTCGCCGTTATTGTGATAGAGCGAATCGCCCGCGCCGGGCAAACCTCTGGGGCCACACTGCACGGGCACACCTTTATACTGGCACGAGCGCCCCTTGCCGAACTCCGGCAGATGATTAACGTCGAAGTCAACGTAGTTGGCGACGAAGAGATCAAGACGGCCATCGTTATCGTAATCAACGAAGGCCGCGCCCGTTGACCAACGCGGGTCGCCCACGCCTGCCTTCGCCGTCACGTCCGTAAAAGTCCCATTGCCGTTATTATGAAAGAGATGGTTCTGCCCAAGGCAAGTCACGTATAGATCATCGAAGCCATCGTTATCATAATCGCCGACGGCCACGCCCATGCCCCACCCGACATCTCCCACCCCAGCCTTATCGGTCACGTCCGTAAACGTGCCGTCGCCGTTGTTGTGATAGAGCGCGCTCCTCGTCTTGACATTAGACTTCACCATCTCAACCGTCAGAGAGTTGACGAAGTAGATGTCCAGATAGCCATCGTTGTCGTAGTCAAACATAGCGACCCCGCCGCTCATGGATTCGACGATGTACTTCTTATCAGGCGAAGCGACGTGACGAAACGTGATGCCCGCCTTCTCAGTTATGTCAGTGAAGTGGACTTCAATGCCGGGGTTGCCGAGCGTCGAAGCTGAAGGAAGAATGAGAGCGATGAGTACGGCTATGGTTCGAGCTAAAGTTCCAGGCAAAAAGGCCACCTCGCAAACTCTTATGGAGTCGTTTGACTTCGCTCTTTCTCTTTCAGTTGCTTGTATATTTCGAGATGCCTTTCGCCTTCCGAGTTGCGCCCGGCGGCGATGTACGCACGACCCAGTTGATAATGAACGTAAGACTTATCGGGCGCAAGGCGCACCGCCGTTTCCAGATTCTCAACGGCTTCTTTGGTATCTCCCTGCTGGAGCAGAGCCTTGCCGAGTTCATAACGGGCGTCTGCGAAATCAGGCTTGAGGCCGACCACCTCGCGCATCAACTTGATGCCGCGCTCCTGTTGTTGCGCCGCCAGAAGAACAAAGCCCAAATGATATTTGGCTTGCAGGTCTGCCGGGTTCAACCTCAGTTCAGCTTCAAACTCACGCGCGGCGTCGTCGAACTTTCCATCCTTCAGGTAAATCAACCCGGAGTAGAAATGAGCGAGCAGGGTTTTACTATCGAGCGCGAGAGCAGCCTTCAACTCTTCGAGCGCTTTCACGGTCTCGCCCTGCTCGTAATAGGCTTGACCGAGCACGATGTGAAGCTGTGGCGCGTTGCCGTTCATCAGGATCATCTGCTGCATGGCTCGACTGGCCTGCTCCGTCTTGCCCTGCTTGATGAGCGAGAGGATGAGCGTGTAGTAGAGACCGACGTTATTCGGCTTGAGAGCGACCACTTGCGTCAATAGTTGCGAAGCCTTCGGATAGTTCTCCGTCATGAAATAGCTCAAGCCCAGCAACTGCCTTGCCTGCTGGTTTGCGGGGTGCGATGAAAGCTCTCGCTCAAGCGGCGCGATGGCATCTTTGTATAGCTCCGCTTTGTAGGCGGCGAGTCCGAGGTTGTAGTCTATGCCTTCGAGTTGCGGATTCCACATCGCGGCTCTGGCGAACTGTTCTTTCGCGCCACGAAAATCTTGCCGCTCGGCGCGTAAAAGACCGATTGAGTTGTGCGCGCTCGCAATCACCTGTTCGTAATAAGCTGCGCCGCTCTGCAAATCCTTCCGAGTCTTTTCGTCAGGCGCGTTTGATTCCGCGATCACGCCTTCCTTTGAAACCATTTCCGGGAACTTACTGTTCTGCTCATGTAGATTCGCCGCAGTGAGATATGCTTCGGCCTTCTCTTTGTCTCTGGCGAAAGATTTGGACTTGAGGTCTGCGGCCAGTTGTAGCTCTCGCTCGCCTTCGTCCTTCCGACCGGCTTTGAGTAAAGATTGGCCGAGACGATAGTGTGCCGTCGTCACTTGATAATCGTTGTGGCTTAGCTCAGGGTTCAGGGCGATGGATTTTTTGAGCACCTCGATTGCCTGCTCATGCTTCTCGACCGCTTGATAAGCCTGCCCCAGATGAAAGTAAGGGTCTGGATTGTTCGGCTCGATGCGAGAAGCCTTTTGCAGCAGGCCCGTTGCCAAATCCCATTTCCTCTGAATCAGGTACACGACGCCCAGATAATAGTTGGCGAAGAACTCGTCCGGGTGCGAGTTCAATTCAATCTTGAACTCTTCCGCCGCGTCATCAAGCCTGATTGCTCCGTCCTTCAAGAGATAAGTGAGACCCAGATAGTAATGAGCGCGCGGGAAATGTGGGTCGAGCGCAACAGCCCGTTTGAATTCTTCAATCGCTTCCGAAAGGAAAGCCGTCTCGCGGTATGCGCGACCGAAGACGATATGAAGCTGCGGGCGGTCGCCGAGTTGCGCGAGCATTCTGTCGTAGATTTGCTTTGCGGGAGCAAGCTCGTGCTGCTTCAGATGAGCGAGGCCGAGCGTGTAAGCTATATCGTAATCGTTGGGCGCGCGGCGGAGCGCAGTTTCAAGCTCACTGACCGCCTTCTGAAATTCGCCGAGCATGAAAGAGGTCTTACCCAGCATCTGATGCGCGGCTGTGTTTTGGGGATTAAGTGTGAGTGCTTTGCCGAGAGGCTCAAGTGCTTTTCCGTATTGATCCGTATCGAAGTAAGCAATCGCTAAATCTACAAGCACGCCTTCGCTTTGAGGAGCATAGCGGGCTGCCATCTCAAGCGTTTGAGCGGCCAGCTTATATTCTTTCTCGGCTGAATAGATTTTTCCGAGCTTGCTGTATCCTTCGGCCAAGATCGCAGTGTATTCAGCTTCTGCTGCCGAGAGATTGCCCGCGCGTCTGTCAGCTTCCGCCGCTTCATAATGCTGCCGAATCGTATCCTGCTGAGGCAATTGGAAGAGAAAGAGCAGGAGCAGCAGAGGAAGGAAGGTAGAGCGTAAAGACATCGCTAAAAAATTTCGGGGAACATCACAAAAAAAATTAGACGGAGGGCTGAAAGTAGATCATTAAAGCCCTCCGTCTGTGGTTTCAGCCTGGCAGGCTGTACTATATCAGAAGTTCAACTTTAAGCCGAACTGAACATTGCGCGGCCCTAAGTCCGAAGTGAGTTTTCCGAAGTTCCCATTGGTTCGGTTACCCGTAAAGGCGTCTATGCCCAGGTTGGGATCGAAGCCGTTGAAGTTCGCGCGGTTGAAAAGATTGAAGAACTCTGCGCGGAACTGGATGCGATACCGTTCACGCAAGGCCCAGTTTTTAGCCAGAGAGAAATCAACATTTCTGATTCCGGGCTGCCTGACCAATCCACGACTGAGATTGCCGAAAGTGCCAAGCGCAGGCAAAGCAAACGCCGCCGGGTTCAGGTACTGAGTGCCGTCACTCGTGCTCAAATAGATGGACTGGCCCGGGACTAGATTAGGCCGCAGACCGCCATTGGCAGGAGCAGCGGAAAGACCATTGTAGTTCGCATTCACACCGCTGAAGACATCGAGTGGTGTGCCACTATAAATCGTCACGATGGTGTTAAGCTGCCAACCTCCCAGAACATGACCCGCAAACGATCCAAACCGGCTGAACGAGGGCAGGGCATAGACGGCGTTGGCGACGAAGATATGCCGCCTGTCTAAGTCTGCATCACCATAGTCAAGATGGTAGTTGAACGGGTCGGTCGTGGCGCTCGTAAACGAGGTCAGCGGAACGTCTGAGAGAGTATGGCTCCAAGTGTAGGAGACCGAGTAAGACAGCCGATTCACAAATCGGCGGTTGAGCCAGACCTGAAGCGCATTGTAGTTGGAGTTGCCGGTAGATTCGCTCATCGTGACCGGGCCAAGATTCGGGAATTTGCGGCTCTGGGTGACTATGTTTGCCAAGTTCGGGTCTTTAATATGGTAGGCTTGTGCGACTATGGCCCTATTCTGCGGCAGCACATCATTGAAATTCACGCCGCGCCGCCAGAGGTGATGCCCCTCATTTCCGATATAGGAGACTTCCAACACGGTATCTTTCAAGACTTCATGCGAAACCGTCAGATTCCATTGATAGCTGTCGGGTGGACGGAAGTCCGTGCTGACGGCATTGAAGGCTGTGTTGGTGCCCACGCCCGCGACGGCATTTCTAAGACCCGGATTGATAGTATCCAAACTACGGAAGGTCGGATCGTCGGCAAGATTCGCGCTGCTTCCTCCCCAGGCGGAACTGACCGTAGTTGTCCAGGGCGGATTGCCGTTCATGCGTAAAATATCTTCGATGACGTTCGCGCGACCCATGAAGCGACCTGCCCCTAAGCGAATCGCAGTCTTACCATCGCCGAAGACATCCCATGCCAGACCGACGCGCGGCTGGAAGCCCTTGTTATAAGGATTAACCAGAGAGCGGGGCAAACCTACTGCGCCCGCTTGATCGGCTCGAACCAGACCACTCAAGGGGTCTCTGCCGTTATAGAGGCTTGGAATATAGTTGCTGATGTGATTATCGTCAGCGTAAGCGGGAGAGTACCTTGACCAGCGCATTCCCAGAGTGAGCGTCACTCTCGGACTAAACTTCCAGGTGTCATTGCCATAAACCTCAAAGTCATGCCAGCGTCCCGCGCCCAGACCCAGAGTATTAATTTCGGTGTAGCAGCCGAGCGGGAGGTCTTTGACCAGTAAGTCTGCGATGGCATTGCCCGTGCGACTGTTAGTTCCGCAGAACTGTGCGAACGAGTTAGCGCCGTTGGTCTGCTCGTTCTTGATGTTGTGGCTGACGAGTCCGCCAAACTTGAAGTCATGCGAGCCTGAGACTTTAGAGAAGTCGTCCTTCCAGATCAGGAGGTCTTCATGATTTTGCCATGGAGCCTCATGCCAGAGGGCTGGATAGCCGTCCGCTCCCCAGAAGGTTGGCAGTCCGACGCCCGCCGGTTTCGGAAAGACGGTCGGAAACGCCGTCGCGATCTCTTGATTGAGCGTCGCGCCCGCCTGATTCGTCGTAACTAAAATGTTATTACCGGCGCGCGAGAATTGGAATTCATTCACGGCAGATGAAGAGATAGTGTTCGTCAGCTTGACTGCGAAACTGTGGCTCGGCTGAGACCAGTCGGAACTGATAGTCGGGAATCCAGTGTCTCCCCAGAAATTGCCCGCCGCATTAGTGTGAACCCAGGTCTCGTTAATGTAGCGCACCATCAGACTCATCTTGCTGCTGATATTAAAGTCGCCGCGAAGAGTGTCCTGACGTGTACTGATCGGCTCTACCGGAGAGAGCACGAAGTTAAATCCACCAGCGACGTTGGGCGGCGGGAAAAACTTCAATATGGCGAGGCCCGCCGGGCTAAGTAGATTTTGCGGGATTTTATTTCCGGGGAAGCGCTGACAGTGGGCTGCATCGAAGATGGGATTTCCGTTGGCATCCTTCGTACAAGTAAACGGATTCCAAGGCAGAGTGTCGGTCAGCGCCCCGCTGAAATCCCCGATCCTCTCCGCCGCGGTCGGAACTTTGGATTGCAGAGGCGGCACAAGCCCGCGAATCTCTCGTCGCCACTCTTCGTTCCAGAAGAAGAAGGCTTTATTCTTGCCATTCCAGACGCTCTTGCCACCTTCACCAAAACGCGGCAGATAGAGTGGGCCGCTGAAGTTAAAGCCGAAGTTGTTGTAGCGCAGTTTGGGCTTGGGCTGCCCTGCTTGGTTGTTGAAAAAGTCGCTGGCGTTAAGTACGTCGTTGCGCAGGAACTCGAAGAGCGTGCCGTGAAACTGGTTGCTGCCGCCCTTCGTGATGAGGTTGATGACTGCGCCCTGCGCCTGACCGTACTCTGCACTGAAGCTGTTGCGCTCAACGCGAAACTCTTGAATCGAATCTATCGAAGGAAAGACCAGCAGCGTTGCGTTCGAGCCAACGTCCATATTGTTGACGCCATCAACAGTCCACATATTTGCGTTCGACTGGTTGCCGTTGACCGACATGTCAACGTGCGAATCAAGGCCGGTGCCGCGTGTGGAAAAAGCGCCGCCCGCGCCAGCCTGCGTGACAGGCGAAACGCCCGGCACGAGCGTCACTAGCTGCGCGTAATTGCGCCCGTTGAGCGGAAGCTCGGTCACCTGCTTCTCTGTCACCAGGCTGCTCACGTCAGCACTGCGCGTCTCGACCACCGTCGCGCCGCCCGTGATCGTCACGGTTTCATTGACGGAGCCGACCTCAAGTTTGAAGTCAACAACCAGTTTGTCGCCGACGTGCAGGTTAACGCTTGTGACTGTCTTCTTGAACCCTTGCGGAGACGCGCTCACGGTGTAACTTGCAACAGGCAAACTTGGAGCAACATAGAATCCATCGCTGTCTGCCGTTACAGTATGCGATGCTCCTGTAGCCCGATCAGTAATTGTGACCTCGGCTCCGGGAACGGCGGCCCCTTGCGGGTCACGCACAGTTCCGCTGATGCTGCCGACCGTGCTTGACTGCCCGTATGCGACGACGACAAACAGGCCCAGCCCTACCAAGAGCACCAACGCATGTAATCCAAGCTTTCTCAACATAACGCTTCTCCTCGTTAAAGCCGGAACAGGATGAGGACTATTCAGACCTGTTCATCTAACAGGCTGATGAGTGAACATCCCGCGCAGACCATCTTCAAGTTTTTGACGAGATTCACGCGCAGATAAAGATCATCGAAGCAGAATCTGCGCACGAGACCCAAAGGCAACTGCCCTACGCAATCAACAATTTTTCTTGAGACCTTAGAACGCGACCCGGAAAATTTAACGCTTCGTTAAGTCAGTTAATACTCACACACGCTAAATCTTATGATTGTAGTCAGTCGATTGAATAAACCCCTGATGACGACTTAAAAGTTCAAGGCTGAAATTAAATTGATACTTTGTTGCAAGACCGGGCAAAAGTTTTAATACTAATCCAGGCGATTGTCAAGAAAAATTTTCGTGTGGAGATGAAGAAAAGAAAGTTGCCAGAGACAACAAAGCCGTCGAAGCAGGTCAAGAGAGAGAGACGGAAGCAAACTTAGCTGCGAGGACTAAACTGAGCGCACCCATCAATGTCGGCTGCTCGCCCAACGTGGAGGCGAAGATTCGCGCCGGAGGCACCCCACGACAGATGCTTTTCTCAACCGCTTGCCTGGTATCTTCGGCAATCAGCGGCCACGCACGCACCATTGGCCCACCAACGATGACCGCTTCCGGCGATAATCCTTGAATCAGGTTAGCGATCCCGATCCCAAGATAGTAGGCCGTCTCCTTCAGAGCGAATTGCGCTGCCTGCTCACCTTTCAGTGCGCGGTCAACCAGTTGATTAAATTTGATGCCGCTCTTGCTGTTCAAATCGGGCATCAACTTTTCGTAGCGCGCGAGTGCTGCGCGTTCGGAAGCAAAAGCTTCCCAGCATCTGCGGCTCCCGTCAGCGCAAGCGACCGGCGCTCCCTCCCCAATCGTCATGTGACCAAACTCGCCGGCAGAACCGCTTTCGCCTCGATACACCTGTCCGTCGAAAACGATGCCGGTGCCGAGTCCTTCTTCAATCAGGACCATTATGAAATCGCGGACTTCACGTATCTCTGGGCGACCGAACCACAGTTCCGCAAGTGCGGCAGCATTGGCATCATTATCTGCACTCACGGTTAAGCCGGTCGCGTCTCCGATCTCTTTGACTATTTCAAGATCGCGCCATTTGAAGTGCGGGATGAAAAGCGCAGTCCCTGACTCAGTATTCACCAGACCCGGCAGACTGACTCCGAGACCTTCGATTGTTCCTTGATTTTTCCTGATGAGCCGCCGCGCGCGGTTGATGATCTCAGAGATTGTCTTTGCAGCATCGGCGTCAGTCGGAAACACTTCCTGCTCAAGGACACGACCGGCAAGATCACTCGTGGCGACGATGGTTCGTCTGGTGCCCAAGTCCACCCCGATTGCCACGGCATTCGCAGTCCGAAGCGAGAGCAAGATCGGAGGGCGTCCCCCCGTGGATTCGCCGTAAACTTCTTCGAGCAAGCCCCCGACTTTCAACTCATCAACAATGAGCGAGATGGTCGAGCGTTGCAGAGCCGTCTCGGAAGCGATTTCGGCGCGTGAGATTGGGCCACGTTCTCGAACGTAATTAAGCACGATCTGCCGGTTGATGTCACGGATTGTATTAGACCGCGCAACGCTTGCTCTTCTGAGGTCAATCCGTCTCATGATGCTGGCTCAATTAACTTCTCTACGATGCGGCAGGAAATCTTCAACACAGAACTTTGATCCCAAGCAGTTGACGGTTATTAAGTAGTACAGGTCAGACGCCCCGTCAATACTTTTCATCTTATAGCATGATAAAAAAAACTAATCCCGACATGAAACGCCTTACATTGGCGTAGCCGAACCGAATCTTTTGGCGAGCACCAGACTGAGCGCGCCCATCAAACTAGCTTGATCTCCAATCGTCGAAGCGATAATGCGAACGGGTTGTAGATTGCGCCGCAAACTTCTTTCGACGGTTTCGCTCAACTTTGAGGAGACGAACGACCAGGCTCTTGTAATCGCTCCGCCGACGACGATGATGTCCGGGCTAAAGCCGTTGATGAGGTTTGAGATTCCAATGCCAAGGTAGCGAGCCGTTTCATTCAGCGCAGCCTTGGCAGCCTCATCTCCAGCAAGAGCCAGATCAATTATTTGAGCGAAGCTCATCTCTTGCGCGCCGTCCGCGACCCCCTTTAATTCCAGGTAACGCTGAGTCGCGGCACGTCCTGAAGCGAAGGCTTCCCAGCAATTAAAGCTGCCGCAGGAACATGGGACGGGCGCACGCTCCCCAATAATCATGTGCCCGAACTCTCCACCGGCACCATCTCTTCCTCTATAAATCTGGCGGTCGAAGATGATGCCGCTGCCGACGCCTTCGGCGATGAAGACCATAATGAAATCGCACGCCTCGCTCACTTCAGGCTGTCCGAACCAGAGTTCCGCGAGCGCGGCAGCATTAGCATCATTATCTATTGTCACTTCGATCCCGGTTGCTGAAGCGATTCTCTGGCCGACATCCAGATCAGACCAGTTGAAGTAAGGGATATAGAGAATTCTGCCCGTCGAAGGATCAACCAGACCCGGCAAACTCACGCCGATTCCATCTATGCTTCCCGTGCTTCGCGCAAGTAGTTTGCAGGCCACATCGGTTGCGCGAGTAATCGTCTTCTCGAAATCAGGATCAGTATCGAACTCTTCCCGCTCAAGCACACATCCGGCCAGATTGCTCGTCGCAATAGTCGTTCGCGTTGGCGCGATGTCAATCCCGAGGGCGGCGGCTCCGGTTGAATTCAATTTCAGCAAGGTCGGGCAACGCCCGCCTGTTGACTGTCCCATCCCGATCTCTTCAATCAAGCCTTCGGCCAGGATTGCGTCAACGATGGTCGAGACGGTCGAGCGTTGCAGAGATGTCTGGCGCGCGATTTCGGCGCGCGAAATCGGGCCTTTATCGCGGACATAGTTGAGCACTATTCGCCGGTTGATGTCCCTGACGTGGCTCAGATGAGCGGTGTGTGTTCTTCTTAAATCAATTCGTCGCATGAACTGAAATTCCCGACGAGAGCGTTGACGCTCTACCATGAATCAGTCGTTCAGACACTCTTCCGTAAGACTTCGCAAATTCTCAATCATCCGGTGGGCAGTCTCTTCTGTATCGGCCTCTGCGACGAGGCGGATGATCGGCTCTGTATTCGAGCCTCGGACGAGAAACCAACCGTCATCCATCATCACCTTGATGCCGTCGCGTGTGTCCATCGGATATTGCGCGAACTCGGCGCGAACAGTCTTTAACACCCTGCCGATTTTATCCGAGCGGCAGGCGCGCTTCTCTTTTATCATGAAAGAGCGTGGCAGTTCGCTTAAAATTTCCGAGACGGTGCGGCGCGTGTCTGCCAGGAGGTGCAGGATGAGCGCCATGCCGACGAGACTGTCGCGCGCGTAATTGATGCGCGGATAGATGACGCCGCCGTTGCCTTCGCCGCCGATGACCGCACCGTGCCGCTGCATCTCTTCAGTCACGTTGGCCTCGCCAATCCTGGAGCGATAAATGGGACAGTCGAAGGCACGCGCGACGGCGTCCAGCACATGCGTCGTCGAGAGATTCGCTACCACGGGGCCGCGTTCCTTCGCAAGCACGCGGCGCACAGCCAGGACGAGCGTATATTCTTCGCCGATAGCAACCCCACGCTCAGAGACAACGGCCAGCCTGTCGGCATCCATGTCCTGCGCGAAGCCTACGTCTGCTCCATTCTCAACGACAGCCTGACACAGCGCGCCTAAATTTTCCGGCACAGGTTCTGCTCCTCTCGGAAAGAGGCCGTCAGGTGTGGTGTTGATGGGGATGACCTCAACTCCGAGTTCACTGAGCAGACGCGGCGCGACCACAGAGCCTGCGCCGTTGCAGGAGTCTATGGCGACGCGGAGCTTGCGTGCGCCTGCGGGCAGAGGGCCGAGTGCATCCATGATGGCTTTGATGTGCAGGTCGAGCGCGACCATTGAAGGCTCTACGGATCGCATCTCTGCGCCAGCCACTTTCACGTACTCGCCTTGATGATAAATGTCCAGGAGTTGACGCGCCTGCGCCTCGGCCAGAAATAGCCCCGCCGAGTTAATGAACTTGAGGGCGTTCCATTCGGCAGGGTTGTGGCTCGCGGTGATACAGATGCCTCCGCGTGCGCCAAGCTGTCGCACCAGAAGTTGCACGGTCGGCACGGGGCAGATGTCCAGATCAATCACACGGCAACCGCTTGAAACTAACCCGGCGACGACCGCGTGGCGAACCATCTCGCCCGAAGTGCGCGTGTCGCGCCCCATCACGATTGTGCCCTTCCCGACGTAAGTTCCGAAGGCTTGAGCGAATCTCGTGAGCAGCGTCGGCGTTAAGGATTCGCCGACGACGCCGCGCACGCCGCTGATGCTGATCTTGAGTGTGGGTATCGCTCGCAAGATTATTGGTGATGAGTGATGAGTGATGAGTGATAAGAAAAACCAGCCTTCTCTTATCACTTATCACTCATCACTCATCACTCCTTCCTTTAGAAATCGCATGGCGAAGTCAACGCGGGCACGGGCGACCGCACGGTATCGCGGAACTTGACGGAGTTGCGGCGCATGGCGGCAACCTTCGCTTCAACCTGTTCCGGGGTGAGCGCGGTCTTCGCTTCATGAAAGACCCAGTCTATGTCTTCGTTGTAGCGACGCGCACCTTGCGCTTTGGTCATCCCGTCACGGATAAACCAGAGATTGAAATTGATTGACATGAGAGACTCCGGGTAAAAGCGGTCGCCGTGCTCAGCCATCAGCTTGCCGTCAACAAAATACCTGACCTTCCCATTCGCAACCTGTGTGACCAGCGTGTGCCACCCGGCCTGACTGCCGCTCTCGGTATTAAAGATGTTGTCCTTCTTCCAATTCGGCTCCGGGCTGAATGTCTCCCACGTCGTCTCGTAAAGAGTCGCGCCACTGATTCCCCAGCCGCCGTTGGGCAGGTACTCGAAATCAAGTTCACTATAATCGGGGTCCATCGGCGCTTTCAAAGGGCAGATGGTGTAGAAACTTTCAACAAGCTGGTCACCGCCCGGCCCTGCAAGTGGATTGTCGGAAAAGCGCACGCGCGCCGCATAAGTGCCTTCCAGATATTTGCGCTCGTGGCAGATTTGAGTCTGGTTGGTGTGCGCGCCCGTACCGTCTGTCGAAGAGGTCATACGCAAGATGCTGTTGCCGGGTGCGCTCTCGTCCTTCAGAAACGAGACGCCTTCGCTCCACCACGTCGCGCCGGGCACGCCGGGCCAGCCCGCCACGGTGCGAATAATCCAGCCGTGCTTTGTCATCTCTTCGTGATTGGAGTAGCTGAAGTCGTCAAAGAGAATTTGTGAATCAGGCTTCGTGAGAGAGCGAGCGGCGGCTGAATCGCTGGCAACTGCGGTCTGAGCAGAACTGTTGCTCTCTGTGATAAAGAGAAGCGCACTGCACAGAGCAATCACAAAAAGTATCGCATAACTTTTCATGGCTTAAAAAATCTCCTTGCTGATACTTGTCAAGTTTGTTTGGCGTGGCGAATCTGAAATTCACAGGTAGCATATCAGCCGCTACTTCCCTAACTGATCGCGCGCCCAATCGAGCAACTCGTTTGCGCGCGAATCGCTCTCGGCCTCGGCAATGATGCGGATGAGCGATTCTGTATTCGAGACGCGGACGTGAACCCACCCGTCCGGCCAGGAAATTTTAATTCCGTCCGTCTGGTCGTACTCGATGTTCTCTCTTTCCAGTTCGTCATAGACTCTTTGCAGAAGAGAATAGATGCGGTTCGGCTCAACCGCCACGTTATGTTTAATCATCGTGAAGCGCGGCACACGGGCCGCCAATTCTGAAACACGCTCGTCCGTCTGTGCTATGTGTTCCAGAATCAGACCGACCGCCGCCGAGCTATCGTGTGTCAGGTGCACGCGCGGAACAACGACGCCGCCGCTGCCTTCGCCGCCGATGACGGCGCGGCTCTCCATCATTGCTTCCGAGATGAAAGCCTGCCCGACCGGAGTGCGGACGACGCTCGCGCCCGCGTGACGCGCAGCGATGGCGTCTATGGCGCGACTCGTCGAGACGTTTGTGACGACTACGCCGCTCTCACGTCTCAATTGAATCTCGGAAGCTACAGCGAGCGTCGCTTCCTCAGACAATATCTCTCCCGTTTCGGTGACGATGCCGAGCCGCTCTCCGTCGGCGTCATGCGCGAATCCCACATCCGCATGTCCGGCCAGAACTATTGCGCGCAGTTGCGCCATCGTCTGTCTCTTCGGCTCAGGCGTGTGCGGGAACGGCGCTGTGGGATCATCGTTGACAGCCAGCACGTCGCAGCCGAGTACGTCGAGCCAGCGCGGAGAGAGAAATGAGCATGAACTGTTGCAGCAATCAACGGCGACTGTCAAACGGCGCTTCCTGATGGCTTCCGTATCAAAGGCGCGCGTCAGAATTTCCAGGTGATGCGCGATGGGGTCGCACTGCTCAACCTTCGTTTGAATTCTCTCCCAGGTGGCTTTAGCAAATTCAGCTTGATGAAAGATGTCCAGCAACTCGTCCGCCTGCGTCTCGTTCAGGTAAAGACCATCGCCGCGCACAAACTTCAGCGCGTTCCAAGGCTCCGGGTTGTGCCCCGCCGTGATCGAGATTCCGCCGTCGGCTTGCAGCCATTGGACGGCCAGTTGCAGGCTTGGCGTCGGGCAGACGGCGAGGTCAATCACACGGCATCCGGCGGCCAGAAGTCCGGCGAGCACGGCGGAGCGCACCATCGTCCCTGAAGAGCGCGTGTCACGGCAGACGAGGATGCGCCCGGCATCCAGGTAAGTGCCGAAGGCTTGCGCGAAGCCGACGATCAACTCCGGCGTGAAAGTTTCGCCGACCGTTCCGCGCACGCCACTGATTCCGATTTTAAGCGAGCTCATAGCACGAGGCCGGAGCATAGCAGAAATGAAAGAGGCAGGTCACTTAAAACTTTTGACGGCCTCTGTGCGGCAAATTTCGTTTGACTAGCCAGCGCCATCTGATTTAATCATTAGACCTTCGGTTGCAGTTCGGCCTAAGCATTTCCTGCTGATTTAATTCGTGCGAATGCCTGTGCGCCCGCGCAGGATAAATTCGGGACGGTACATCCAGTCCCAGCGAGGTCAACATGAGAGCGAGAAAATACACTTCCATCATTCTGTTCTTGTCTGGCGTTTTGAGCGTGGCTGCCCAGACCGCCGAGTCCGGCGCGCAATCAATAGCTCAACCTGCGACTCAACATCATCTAATGCCCGTGCCAGCCTCTGTGCATTTTAATCAAGGCAGGCTGCCGATCACCAAATCTTTCACCGTTGCCGCGAAGGGACACGTGGATGATCGTTTGCGCGCCGGGATAGACCGCGCCGTCAGGCGACTCGAAGGGCGCACCGTGATGGAGTTTCAGCGCGAGCTTTTGAGCGATGCCAACACTGCGACGTTCGTAGTCGAGGCACAAGGATCAGGTAAGGCTGTGCCTTCGGTGGACGAGGACGAGTCTTACGCGCTTGAAGTCTCTGACAAGCAGGCCACGCTTCGTGCTCCGACAGTCGTCGGCGCGTTGCGCGGGTTGGAGACTTTTCTGCAACTTCTCGAAAGCGACCGTGAAGGATATTTCATCCCCGCCGTCCAGATTCAGGATCAGCCGCGCTTTCGCTGGCGCGGGCTGTTGATTGACATCGGGCGGCACTACGAGCCGATGGAAGTTATCAAACGTAATCTCGACGCAATGGCCGCCCTCAAGCTCAACGTCTTTCACTGGCACTTAACGGAAGATCAAGGCTTTCGCATCGAGAGCAAAAAGTTTCCGAAGCTTCACCAGATGGGTTCGGACGGACTCTACTACACGCAGGATGAGGCGCGCGAAGTTATTGATTACGCGCGCGAGCGCGGCATCCGTGTCGTGCCGGAATTCGACATCCCCGGACACGCTACGAGTTGGCTGGTCGGTTACCCGGAGCTTGGCAGCGCGCCGGGGCCATACCAGATCGAACGCCGTCCGGGAATCTTTGAACCAGCGCTCGACCCGACGCGCGAAGAGGTTTATCAATTTCTGGATCAATTCTTAGGCGAGATGGCTGCGCTCTTTCCAGACGCTTACATGCACATCGGCGGCGACGAAAATGAAGGCAAGCAGTGGGACCGCAATCCGCAGATTCAAGCCTTCATGAAGAAGAAAGGGATCAAAGACAACCGCGCGCTTCAGACCTACTTCAATCAACGTCTGCTACAGATTCTCAAAAAGCATGGCAAGCGGATGATGGGTTGGGATGAAATCTTTCAGCCTGATCTTCCGAAAGATATTGTCATCCAGTCGTGGCGTGGACAGAAAGCTCTCGCCGAAGCTGCGCGGAAAGGTTACGACGGCATTCTCTCGCACGGTTATTACATAGACCTCATCTTCCCGGCCTCCGAACACTATCTTAACGATCCCCTTCCAGCCGACAGCGGACTCAAGGCCAGCGAAGCCGCGCACATTCTCGGAGGAGAAGCGACGATGTGGGGCGAGTGGGTCACACCCGAAACGATTGATTCGCGTATCTGGCCGCGCACTGCCGCCATCGCCGAAAGATTGTGGTCTCCGCGCGAGGTGACGGACGTTGAAGACATGTACCGCCGGTTGAGTATCATCAGCGTGCAACTCGAAGAGCTTGGCCTCACGCACGAGAAGAATCAACTGATGATGCTCCGTCGGCTGGCGCAGGGCAAGGATGTGAGAGCGCTTCAGACGCTCGTTGCGGTCGTCGAGCCGGTCAAGGAATACAGACGCTATCAGCAGCGCCCGCAAACGATGCTCGCTCCGTTGACTGGCCTGGTGGACGTGGCGCGTCCTGATAGCGAGGCGGCGCGCAGGTTTACCTCGCTGGTTGACGGCCTGCTGTCAGACGCTCCGCGCTTTGAGTTGCGCTCACAGGAAATCCAGAACATGCTGACCGAGTGGCGCAGCGCTGGCCCGGAGTTGGAAGCAATGATGGATGGGTCGCCATCTCTTCGTGAAGCAAGGCCGCTCGCCAAAGATTTATCGGAGATCGGAGCAGCGGGTTTAGAAGCCTTATCCTTCCTGACCAGAGGCGTCGCACCGTCCGCCGAATGGCGAGATGCGCGGCTCTCTCTGCTTGAGCAGGCGGCGAAGCCGAAGGCCGCTTTGGAATTCCCCATCATCCCCAGTGTGAAAGAATTGATTATCGCGGCCTCTGAGCTGCCACAACTCAAGACCCTGCTGCCACACGAGTGGAGAAAGCGTGTGAAACAACTCGCCACTCAAGCTAAACAATAATCAGTCAAGCCGCGTAGAAAATGGTAGGCGCGATCTGCTGGCTCTCATTAACTTCAATTCGCGGATCATCCTGGAGGACTGTTTCCATCACCACACTTTCTTTCCGGCTAGTCTTTAATTGCTTGACCTGGCCTGAGACACGCCGGGAACGATTTCAAACGTCAGTCGCTCTGTGCGCCGGATCACGTTGATGGTGGATGTTCGTCCGATGCGCTCTTCTGTGAGCAGCTTATGTAGATCATCAATGCCCGCAACCGGATGATCGTCGAATCCGATGATGATGTCGCCTTCGAGCAGTCCGGCCTTTCGAGCCGGACTGTCTCCCTCGTAAGAAACAATCATGATTCCACTCTCGACCGCCAAGTGATAGAAACGCACGATGCGTCGCGGGAGAGGGACGTTCTGTCCGGCCAGACCGATGTAGCTGCGGCTGACCTTTCCGTCGCGGATCAGACGACTGGCGACGAACTTCGCCGTATCAATCGAAGTGGCAAAACAGATTCCCTGCGCGGGCAAGATCATCGCCGTATTGACGCCGATGACTTCTCCTCTCGAATTAACGAGCGGGCCGCCGGAATTACCAGGATTGAGAGCGGCGTCCGTCTGAATCACATCGTCCATCAGCCGACCCGATTGCGCGCGCAACGAGCGACCCAGCGCGCTCACCACGCCTGCCGTCACCGTGTACTGAAAACCGTAAGGGTTGCCGATGGCAATGACCAACTGGCCGACTCGTACCTTTTGCGCCTCGCCCAGAGAGACCGGCACCAGATTGTGCGCGTTGATTCTGATGACGGCGAGGTCTGTATCCGGGTCGTCTCCGATTAAATCCGCCAGAGACGTGCCACCGTCCGGCAGCGTCACTTCGATCTTCGTTGCGCCGTGCACGACATGGCTGTTGGTCAGGATGAAGCCATCAGGTGTAAAGACGAAGCCTGAGCCGCTCCCTCGATTCTCCCGTCCTTGCGAGCGCGACCCACTCCCTGGCACGCCTTTCGTCTGATGATGGACTTCAATGTACACGACTGACGGGCTGACCTTCTCCGCTGCATTGATGACGGCGCGCGAATAGGAATCCAACAGTTCCACATCAACGTCTGGATTGACAGTGACCCGCCCGTCATCTTCTTCAACGTCTGCGCCGGTTAAGAATTCAACCTCATATTTCATAGCTTCAACCATCCGATTTGCAATTCGAGACCTGCCTGAGCTACTCAGGCTAGTCATTCGATATTTATGGCTGCGGCTTGCTTCGCAGTGATTTCGCGGTTGTAGAGTGGCGTGCCCGGCTGCTGGCGTCTCCCGCCTTCGCGCAGGAATCCTGTGTCCACTGCCGCAAACCCGATCTCTTCGATCAGCTTCGCCACAATCTCTTTCGCACCTGTATCGTCGCCTGCGATGAAAATCGCGCGACGTTCTTCGAGCGGCAGCTTAGTGTCTCCTAGTTGGGCGAGGTGTTCGTAGTAGATGGTGTTGAACGCCTTGACGAGCCGCGCGCCGTGCAAGTGTGCAGACATCAGTTCGCTCGAAGTCGTCTCGCCTGTGTCGAGTTCATTGATCTGCCCGTCGCGCTGCGGGTAGTAGTTCCCGGCATCAATGACGACTTTGCCGTAGAAGGCTGCGGCGGGAAGCGTCTTATATTTGCCGAAAGGAATGGCGACAAGCACGACATCGCCAAACTTCGCCGCCTCTTCAATCGTCGTCGCCTGTGCTTTCTCGCCAAGTTCAGCCGCCAACTCACGCAAAGTTTCCGCGCCGCGCGAATTGCTCAACGCGACTTCGTGCCCGGCACGCACGAAGAGCCGCGCTGACGTAGCGCCGATGTTCCCCGCTCCGATAATTCCGATTTTCATTTCTGCTCCTCCTGTGATGAACCTCTTCTTGTTTACATTCAAGCCGCGACCGCGAGATGCTTTTCGATCAAGCGCGCGATTGATTCCTTCGAGGTCGCGCCGACGATGCGCTCTCCCTCTTTGCCACCCTTGAAGAGAATCAGCGTCGGAATCCCCTTGATGCCATAACGCTGCGAGACGCCTGGACTCTCATCAACATTTAATTTAACGACGCGCGCGCTGGCGGCATACTTCTCCGCCACCGCCTCGACAACGGGTGCGATCATCCGGCACGGCGCGCACCACTCCGCCCAGAAGTCCACCAGCACCGGCTCGCTCACTTCGAGCACGTCTCGCTCAAAGCTCGCATCGTTCACTTCTCTGACAAATTCACTCATCGCATTTGCTCCTTTTTCGCTCATGTTTATCGCTTCGCTCATGACTTCGTCTGCCTGAACCTTAGACTAACGAGCCTTCATAATTGACTCATCCCGCCGTCGGCGATGATCTCTGTCCCCAGCAGGAACGAGGAATCCGAACTAGCGAGGAAGAGCACCGTCCTGGCGATCTCTTCAGGCGTGCCAAACCTCTTCATCGGCACCTGACCCTGAATGCCCTCGGCGAGCTGTTGGAGTTGTTCGGGCGGCAACCCCATCCGATTGAAGATCGGCGTAGTGATGGGGCCGGGGCTGACGGCGTTGACGCGGATGCCTCGTCCCACGAGTTCCGATGAGAGTGTACGCGCCAGCGTGAGGAGCGCCGCCTTGCTCGCCGCATAAACGCTTGAGTTCGGCATCCCGATGTGGGCGTTGATGGACGTATTAAGGATGATGGAAGCGTTGTCATTCAAGAACGGCAGCGCTTTCTGGATCGTGAAGTACGCGCCCTTGAAGTTAATGTCCATGATCTCGTCGAAGAACTCTTCGGTCACCGCTTCGAGCGGCACAAACTTGCCGACTCCGGCGTTGACGAACAGCACATCCACCTTGCCGAATTTCTCTTTCACGGCGGCGAATAATTTGTCAATACCTGCCAAGTCGGATACATCAGCCTGAACAGTTAGCACATCGCCGCCGATCTCACGCTTCGCTTCATCAAGCGTTTGCTGGTCGCGCCCTGAGATGACGACCCGTGCCCCCTGTTCACTGAACTCCTTGGCGGTCGCTCGTCCGATGCCGGAATTTCCGCCCGTGACGACAGCCACTTTGCCTTCTAACTTTTTCATTTTTAACTCTCCTTCATGCAACGATTTTCGTTGCGCTCGGTGTGAGATTCATTTTTGAACCTCCATCCACCATTGGTGAAATCCCGCGAGGCCGTGTTGTAGCCTTTTGGAACGCCCGTTCCAAAATGTGGTAAAAATTTTAATCAAGCACCGAGAGCGTCACCTTGACGATGTCTGCGAGTAGCTTGCGATCCCGTGTCGCCTTCGCCATCACTTGCAGACCCTGCAAGCTACTGTAGAGGTAGCGGGCGACCGCGCGGAGGTTGAGTTCGTTCTTAATCTCACCCGCCTTCCGCCCACGCAGTAACGCGCGGTACAGAGCTTCCTCCACCGCCGCTATTTGGCCGCACGCCTTGTCTGCGGTCTTGGGGCAACGACCGGCCATCTCCGACATCGCATTACCCATCAAGCACCCGCGCCGCTGCCCGCCGCCGACCGCGCACTCGACGACCCCGCCGAATAATTGACGCAACGCCCTCTTCACCGAACCTTGTCTCGCCAGCAACTCGAACATCTTTCCGCCCTCGACCTCACGATAATGGTCGAGCGCCGCGAGATAAAGCGCGTGCTTATCTCCGAAGGTGTCATAGAGACTCTGGCGGTTGATACCCATGTGTTCGACTAAATCCTGGATGGACGCGGCCTCATAGCCGCGCGACCAGAAGACCTCCATCGCCTTCTGGAGTGCCTCGTCCCTGTCAAACTCTTTGTGCCGCGCCATCTACTCGTTATCCTTCATGCGGTATCATGGCACATTCTGGAACGATTGGTCAAGTATTAAACGACAACCTCCCAATCGTTTTTTATCGTCATCCTGAAGCCGTATTGATGCTGCTTTTTGCAGTGCTACGAGCGTACTCTGCTTTGACTGCTCCGTAGCACTCGCAGGCAGTCGCCTCCAACCTGCTTCGGTCAAGGATGGTCACCTGCCCACGGGTATAACGAATCATCTTCTCATTTTGGAGACTACCGGCAACCCTCGTCACCATTGAGCGTGTCACACCGAGCATCATCGCCATGAACTCGTGTTTCATCACAAACTCATCGCCCGGCGCACGATCATGCGTCATCATCAACCAGCGCGCGAGTCGTGGCTTTAACTCGTGCGAGCCGGTGCAGGCCGCCGATTGCGAGACCTGAGTAAAGAGTGCGTGCGTGTAGCGTTGCAGCACGCTCTGAAGCCGACCGCCGGGCTTGAGTTCTTCTCTGAGCGCCTGCGCCTTCATCCGCACGGCGCTGCCGGGCATCTGGATGAGGGCACGGATCGGTGTCGTCTTCATTCCCAGGACCACTGCGGTGCCTAACATTCCTTCGTTACCGATGAGTCCGACTTCTCTGGGCGTTTCATCTTCCATGACGATTAACAGTGAGATGAGTCCGTCGTTGGGGAAGTAGATGTGTGTGATCGGCTCTCCGCTCTCATAAAGAACCTCCATAAAAGACAAAGAAACGGATTCCAGATGAGGAAGCAGTCGCTTGTATTCTTTGTCCGGCAGGGCGGCAAGAAGTTGATTCTGGATTGGCGGCGGTCGAGAGTTTCTGTGCATCGAGTTTGCTCCTTGCCTGTCGTCCGTAGTGAAACCAGCAGACGGCACAAGGAGTCTTCGGGCAAGTCCTGATGTCGAGAGATGAATTCTGAAAGAACAGGTGCAGTAACTGTATTCCAGACTGACCCACACCGTCTGTGTGCCAACACACATAGCAAACCTTTTCATTCCTTCCCCTATCTTCCGCTATGTGTGTTGTCGCACAGACCATCCGTTCTTCCAGTGATAGTATTATCTTAGTCCTTCTTTAGATAACCCCCTTTCGACTATCGAGATCGGGACCGCAACCTCCTTCTCGTGCCGTCTCTTGTTTGCAAGAGACGGCTGATGAGCGGAGAGGTCAAAGATGTATTTGTAAAATCGTTGTGACAGCTTTTTTAAGCTGGAATCAAATTCAAACTTCAAGGAGAAGAAAGAGATGTTACTTACAACAGGAATAGCTTTAGTTCTAGCAGATGATAGCGGTCTGGGGGGAACGGGGATGCATTTCATCACCTGGATCATCCTGGGTCTGGTGGCTGGCTTCATCGCGAGCAAGATTGTTAATAAGACCGGAGAGGGTCTGATTCGCGACATCCTCTTGGGCATCATCGGTGCCATCGCTGGTGGATATGTGACGAAGAACTTACTTAAAATCGGCGAGGGCGTCACAGGATTGAACATCACGAGTTTGCTCATCGCCGTAGGTGGCGCGGTCTTGCTCTTAGTCATCTACCATGCAATCAGACGTGTTGTGTGACGTTGGTTGCGCAATCAACGTCTGAGGAGAGAGGGAAGCAGATAGATCATTTTGCTGGTTATCCACGCGCGCGGATGGATACTCTTTCGAGTGATCTACCTACTTTAGCTGTTCTTTAGACAAATCCCTTCTCAACATCGGGATTGAGTCTGGCGATAATTCACATACGTCACCCAGGAAGATTAAGGAGTTTTAGATGCGCGGCGAGGCAATGATGAAAGATCGGGCGAAGCATATTAACTGGGATACGGCTGTGTTCATGGTGCTCTTTCATCTGGGCGCTGTGGCAGCGCTCTTCATGTGGAGTTGGCAGGCGCTCTTTGTGACCATCCTGCTCTGGTGGATTTCCGCGAGCTTAGGCGTCGGCATGGGCTTTCATCGTCTCTTGACGCATCGCGGCTTCAAGACGCCCAAGTTAGTCGAATATATTCTAACCGTCTGCGGCACGCTCGCACTTGAAAGCGGCGTGATTAACTGGGTCGTGACGCATCGCATCCATCACGCGCACACGGACGCGCCCGGCGATCCACACAGCCCGCGTGATGGCGGATGGTGGGCGCATATAGGATGGATTTTGAGAGGCCCTGCGCAAAACTACGATCAGGCGACGATGGCGCACTATGCTCCCGATCTGGCGCATGACAGATTCCATCTCTGGCTCAACCGATTTTACTGGCTGCCGTTAGTCATCCTCGGAGTGGCGCTGCTCGCGCTCGGCGGTTGGCCGTATCTGATGTGGGGCGTCTTCTTCCGCGTCACCTTTAATCTGCACGCGACCTGGTTGGTCAACTCTGCGACGCACATGTGGGGCAGTCGCCGTTTCGACACCCGCGATGATTCCAGGAATAATTGGTGGGTCGCGCTGCTGACCTTTGGTGAGGGCTGGCACAATAATCATCATGCGCATCCGACAGCCGCACGTCATGGCCTCGCCTGGTACGAGATAGACATTAACTGGTGGGGCATCTGCGCGCTCCAATCATTCGGCCTGGCGAAAGCGATCAAGCTAGTCGGTGTGGTTAAGTCTCCTGCGGACTGAAAAATGGCAGATGATGAATCGAGAGGATGAATCTGGTCTGGCTCTTCTGATAGTTGAGGACGTAGAAGAAACCCACAACATCATAGAGAAGTGGAATTAACACAGAAGCTGTGCGTTGCCTCTGTGCTTTGCTCTTTCAGTTGTCGCAATTCGCCGACCAGCATTACGATCACCTTCTCCGCTGGCAATCTGCCCGCCTCCTTTTCGTGGCTTGTGTTCCATTGCTCAATCTCCTACTCCCTGCTATCCAACATACATCTTGCGGGCGTATATCACTCGAAAGAGCCTGCCATCCGTGCGCTAACACACATATAGGGCGTATAATTCTGCCGCAGCCTTTTGCTGACGATTGTTCCCGGCGGATGATCTGATCTTTCGTTTGAGAGAGACCAGAATTCAGATGTCTCTCGCGCAATTTGAACTCTTCAGAAAGCTTGCTGAGAAAGGAGTCATGTGCCATGTCCCAAAGACCACATGAGCGAGAGGGGAATCGGCTGCTCGCCATGCTTCCCGGAGAGGAGTATAAGCGCCTCGCGCCTCATCTGAAACACACCTCCTTTGCGCTTGGCGAGGTCGTCTATGAGTCCGGCGGGCAGATGCGCTTCATCTATTTTCCGACCACTGCCATCATCTCTCTGCTCTACACGATGGAAAATGGCTCGTCCGCCGAAATGGGAGTGGCGGGTAACGATGGCTTGGTTGGCATTGCGCTCTTTATGGGAGGCAATACTGTCCCCAATCGGGCTGTCGTGCAGAGCGCCGGAAAGGCTCTCAGAATGAAGTCGAAGGTGCTGCAAGATGAGTTTGCGCGGGGCGGCACGTTTCAACGCTTGCTCTTGCGCTACACGCAGGCGCTGATGACCCAGATGTCACAGACCGCCGTCTGCAATCGCCTGCACACGATAGAGCAGCAACTCTGCCGCTGGTTACTCCTGAGCCACGACCGTTTGAACTCGGATGAGTTGGTGATGACACAGGAGTTGATCGCCAACATGCTGGGTGTGCGCAGAGAAGGCGTCACGCTCGCCGCTCATCGCCTGCAAGAAAGTGGGCTGATCTCCTACGCGCGCGGTCACATCAATATCCTTGACCGGCGCGGTTTAGAAGCGACCGTCTGCGAATGTTACAAGGTGGTCAAGGACGAGTACGACCGCTTGCTCGGTTGAGAGCCTCATCTCGTCGTTTCCTTATTTTCACAAGTATGTGTGCTATCGCACGGACAGCCGCACCTCGCTTGTGTTACTCATAGAGCGTTAGCTCTTTTTCATTCAGCTCTCGCCACCGGGATTGGACTCATCATCCTCTTCCTGTGCTGTCTGTCGTCTTTCATGATTTGATTAAACCTAAGGAGTTCCCCCGTGCTATCTACAAAACGAGTGATGCAGGTTGAAAACCAGCCGCTCGCCATCCTGCCCGATGCGGCCCACAACAATCCTCAGCCCAAGCCGATGCAAGAAGGGCTGCGGACTTCGGAAATCCGTTACCGGCGGCTCTTCGAGGCTGCGCGAGACGGGATACTCATTCTTAATGCAGACACTCTTAAAATCACCGACGTGAATCCATTTATGACGGAGTTGTTGGGCTACTCACGCGACGAATTTCTAGGCAGGGAGCTTTGGGAAATCGGTCTTTTCAGTGATAAGGAGGCGAGCCAGACTGCGTTTCGGGAGTTGCAGGAGACAGGCTATCTTCGCTATGAAGATTTGCCGCTCCAAACCATAGAGGGAAAGCTCCGCGAAGTGGAGTTTGTCAGCAACGTCTATGAAGAAGGCGATCATCAAGTTATTCAATGCAACATCCGCAACATCACTGACCGCAAGCGAGCGGAGGCAGAGCGTGGGCTGCTTTTGGAAAGCGAGCAGGCGGCACACGCGGAGGCTGATGTGGCTAACGGCATCAAGGATGAATTTCTCGCCACCTTGTCACATGAACTGCGTAATCCACTGACCTCGATTCTCGGCTGGTCGCAACTGCTCACCGACGGCAAGCTCGACGCCGAAGCATCAAAGCGTGCTCTTGAGATCATCGTCCGCAACGCCCGCGCGCAAAATCAGCTCATTGACGATCTGCTCGACATCTCGCGCATCATCACGGGTAAACTCCGCCTCGACGTGCGACCCGTCGAACTCGCGGCGATAATCGAGACGGTCGTTGATGGCGTGCGCCCGGCGACAGAGGCCAGAAGCATTCAATTGCGGATTTCGGATTGCGGATTGCGGATTGAAGAGGGGGCAGACTCCTCCTCCAGCCTGCGCCCGGCGGATCAAATTAAGTGTTCCGGTGAATCCGCAATCCGCAATCCGAAATCCGCAATCCAGGTGCTAGGCGACCCCGACCGGCTCCAACAAATTATCTGGAATCTCTTAACCAACGCGATCAAGTTCACACCCGAAGGCGGGCGCGTGCGTGTGCGGCTGGAGCGCATCGCCTCCCACGTCGAGATGACCATCAGCGACACGGGTCAAGGCATCGCCCCGGAGTTTCTGCCCCACATCTTCGAGCGCTTTCGCCAGTCCGACTCGTCTAGCACACGCAGGCACGGCGGGCTTGGTCTTGGTCTCGCCATCGTCCGCCAATTGGTTGAGATGCACGGCGGGATGGTGACGGCTGAGAGTCCGGGTGAAGGTGCGGGCACAACCTTCAAGGTCATCCTTCCACTATTGAGCGTCCATCAAGAACTGAGCGCCGGAGCGATGACGCGCCCTCTGATCGGGAGTAATCCCTTGACTGCCTGGCAGCCATCGCTTAATGATCTTCGGGTACTCGTCGTTGACGATGAACCGGACGCGCGCGAACTTATCGCCGTGGTGTTGACGGGGCGCGGTGCTGACGTGGTCGCTGTCGGGTCAGCCGGTGAAGCGCTGGCAGAGATGGAGCGCGGACGGTTCGACGTGCTGGTCTCGGACATCGGGATGCCGTTGATGGACGGCTATACGCTGATCGAGAAAGTACGCCAGTTACCAAAGGAGCGCGGCGGGAGAATTCCAGCAGCGGCATTAACGGCCTACGCCGGAGTCGAAGACCGGATGCGAGCGCTCTCGGCTGGTTACCAGATGCACATTCCAAAGCCGGTCGAGCCTGCCGAGTTGACAACCATTGTAGCAAATCTAGCCGAGCGCTACGCCATGCCTGTAGCGATTTGATTAAGGGTGGAGACATCGCCCGGATTCTCTGGAGAAAATCTTTATCCTCAAGGGATCAATGATAAGCGAAGGCATCTGACAAGAAGTGAGCACGAAGAACCGGAAAGCCGGTTTAGCTTTATGGTATCAATCAGTTCTTCGACGTAAGCGTCAAGTGAAATCAAGTTTCTGAATCACGTCAGCCTTTCCACCAGCCGCATAAAGATTTACTTGAAGATGAATTCGACCTCTTCACGTAAACGACCGGGTTGCAAGTTTCTCTTGATCCTGATTTCCTGCACCGGAGAAGCGACATCCAATAAGCTACTGATATTGCCCGAAAAGAACTCCTGTGAAGGAGCAACTTCATTACCCTGCACTCCCTTTTGCCGCTCTGCCCAGTAGGCTTTGACGCGCGGAGCGTCCAACTTCTGCATCAACGAATCAAAAGCCTGCGCTCGCTGGTTGAGTCGGATGACCGTCAGATCATGAACTGCTAAAGAAGATTTTGGATCAAAAGAGCGCGAAGGATTGCCGCCCTTGAGCATTGCTTGCAGCATCTCAGAGCTGTTTGCCAGAATCAGGTCAGACCCTCTGAGAGCGTAAGACATTCCCCATCCCAGCATCGGCAATTTGAGTTCCCTGCACCGTTCAGCACCGCAAGAGGCATCAGTCCAACCCAACCTCGCGTGCGACCCGGCTATCATCAAGCGACTCTCCGCCAGATCGTTGACGGCGCTTTCAAAAGCTGGCAGATGGAAATCATTGGGTGATTGCAAGGTGATGACTGCTCCTCTTCTAAACTCCGCAAAGAGCGGCCCGTTAAATTCCTGTAAGCTCTCAATCGTGGCGGCATAAACCGGTCTGGCGGGAGAGAGCGTGTCCAGCAAGTTTTCGATAGCTCGTCGTTCAGTCTCTTGTCTTAAACTCGCGTGAGCCGCTTCATCCTCATCTTCGACTTTTGCGTCCACCGGGTCATCAATCAGAGAATCAAATCTGGGATCAAGCGAATGATAGCTATCGTCGCCCCACTCTTCCGCCGCGCCGTCAGGATAAAAGTCTGAATTATCATATGACTGCCAGTTCCAACTTCGCTCTCTTCGGCTCTGACCTTCCTTCGACTGACGATCCATGAAAGTATCACGAACGATAGTGGCTGCCGACGCCGCTTCATCCAGAGCGCGCACCTTAATATATGGCGCGTCGTCTGGAACGAACGAGAGGATTCGTTGCGCGGCCAGAGAAGGAATGACAGAACTTTTTTCAGTGGCCTGCCCGGACAACAGGAAATCCCTGTGCTCAATCCACTTTCCATCCTGCAATTCAAGGTCGAGCAAGCAAGCGCGGATGTTTTTCAACTGCTCAATGTTCCGCATGAGCCAGTAGTGTTTGAAATACCAATCGTTATTGAGCTTCGTCTGATCCATCCAGACAGTCAGGAAGTGTGGCCTGGCTTCCTCGCTCAGGTTCTTGAACGACGGGTCATCGCTGAGGCGGTCGTGATTAGATTTGTTGTTAATGTTGGAGAGCGTGCGTAACAGTAGCTGCTCGCTCGTTGCGAGAACAATCCGTCCGTGCAGAGACGCAAAAGCAAACTTCTGCTGTCGCCGCCCGCCCTCAGCCGCCACGTCTCGGCTGTAATAGACAGTCCCGTCCGGCAATTTCGTCTCTTCAAACTGATCCATGCTCTGAAAAAACTTCGTCGCCGCTACCTTCTCTTCGCTGAGTGGTGCGACGAAGACCATCTCCAGACGCCCGAAGTCATAGACCGCCAGCGCTGCTTCGTTCTCCGACGCTTCGCCGACCGTCAGTGCGTCGAGCGGAAAGCCAACGGCATCGCTGAACTCCTGCCAACGCTCAATCAATTTCAGTGCGAGGTGGCGACTTTGAAACTGCTGGAAATTGGTGCTCGCCAGATATTGCTCTTTGAGCTTCGATTCATCCCAACGCTTGATGAGCGCGGGCAGGTCGCTGAACTGCGCGTAAACGAGCGCGCCGCGCGGAACGTCTGCGACCAGAGCATAAGGGCTGACAGATTTTTTTGACGAATTAGCGTAAGCAATCAGCATCACGCACGCGAGAAGCACGACGCTAGCGAGCAGCAAAAGATGTCGCCGCCATAATCTATGGTAAGCCTTCCATGCACTCATCTCTTCAGCCTTTCAAAAGTCCAGACGCGCTTAAAGTTTGCGCCCGCTTTTGTGTTTCATTTCTCTTCGGCAAATCTCTTCAATCGCCATTTCCAGTGACGCATGAGACCTCTCCTATTTAACGCCGGCAATCAGATTCTGATCTACGCGATAGCTCACAACCTCTCGCCGCGAGTTCTCTTTCCGGCGTGAAAGCAACTGATTGATGCGCGCCTCCGATGATTGATGCTCGGAGGAGGCCGTCAGCAGTTTCAGCCTTGCTCGCTCGAATTCGATTGCGCGGCTCAGGTCTCCAATCTTTTCGGCAGCCTCTGAAAGCAGATGCAGTAGTTCAGTGCGAGATTGAGCCTCGCGCTCCCCGACGCGCTCCCGCAGAGTCAAATAGCGCGGGACATCCTTCGTCAGACTCGCATCCGAATTGACCCGAACGCTTTGCTCACTGCCGCTGGCAGAATCAACATTCTCATCGCGCGCTGTGCCGCCGCCTTCTTTCAAACTCGGATCAAGTTCAGAGACCAGGAGAGCTGCGCGAGGCTCTTCATCGAGAGCATAGAAGCGAATCATCTGTCGGATCGGATTCTCTTCGAGCGGGAAAGCGTCGCTGACTTTTGCATCCTTACCCGCGATGGTCGTGCGGATGAAGGCGGCCAGCGCGTCCGCGTTTCTTTCTCTTTTTTCAAGTAATGCACGGAAGAAGATCAGATAAGGATTGGGGTCTTTCGCTTCCATCGTGGCGATAAGTTTGATGGCTTCATCCGTATGCCCTGTGTGTGATAATGAGAGCGCATCTAGCGCCGCCAGCATCTCAGCATCACCCGCGTTGATGGCGTGCACGCGCTCTTTCAGCATCGCCCACAGATCATCTTTCGCGCCGATGACTTCGGAAGCGAGCCAGACTGCCTGCCAGCGCGCGCGCCTTGATACTGTGCGGTCGCCGATAATCTGCGCCAGTTGATTGATGGCCTCTTCGTCACTCTTCTTTTCAGCCAGAAGGCGCACCAACTCTATGCGATTCGTTTCGTCTTCCGGGGAGAGAGCCAATAACTGCTGGCGATAATTCAGTGCCGCGTCAAACTCCGCAAAGGACGAGGCAGTTTCCGCCGTGAGCCGTAGAGACTCTTTGCGGTCGAGCGTATTCTCCATCTCATCGCCGTCCTGCTTCGCGCGATCCACAGCATAAATTTTGATGCCAGGCAACGAGGCTAGTTCAGCCGCCGCCGCGCTTCGCGTCTCGTCATCGGAGAGCGCGACCATCATTTCGAGCATTTTGAGTCCGAGTGCTCTGTCACCTTTACTGAAGGCCAGATGCGCCAGGCCAACAAAGACAGGCGCGCTGTAATGCTCAAGCGCAATCTCTCTGGTATAAGCTGCTTCGAGCAATTGATCGGCTTCGTGGCTGCGACCCGCATCTCTGAGCATTGAGACGGCCATGTTAAGGCGCTCCATGCCCGGCGCATTGATGGTTGAAGAATTTGATGAGCCTTCAATCCCGACAAAGCGGCGGAGTCCGGTGAACAAAGCATTCATGTCCCGCCCATCAAGCATGTCAAGGCGCAGGCTCATCAAACGCAGCCACGCGGGACGAGCATAACGACGACTGATTTCAGTCTCAACCTCGTTAATGATGCGGCGCGCGGTCGCCGTTTGATGGCGGGCGATTAAATAATCCAGATACTCTTTCTGCCTTCGTATGCGTGCGCTCGGCGGCTCGGAGGTTTGATAGCTGGTTTCCTGATCGAGCGCCTCTTCAGCCTCTTCAGCATTCCAGGTATTGGAGAGTTGCGCGGTATATTCGTAGTCGCGTTCATAACTGCTCAACGGAGCGCTACGCTTAATCAGCAGTTCATAGAATGGCGCTCGCTGACTCTCACCGATGAGAGATTCTTTAATCAACATCTCCGGCAGTAGTTTGTTGCCCCGCACAGCCTCGCTCAATCTGTAGAAAAATCGGGCACGCGCGTTTTCTGCCTGTGGCGAGAGCGGTTCATCCGCGCTCGCTTCATCACCACCTTCTCTGAACGAGTCGGCCAGCGCGCGAATCAGACCTTTCAAATTTTCAACTTTCTTTCGTCGCTCCTCACCACCGTAATTGGAATTCTTGGAGTCGCTTTCATCATCGCCGACCTGCGAGACTTGTCCGGCTACAATCTTGAATAGCTTTTCCCTGGCCTCTGCTGCCAGCCCGTGTGCGCGAAGCGTCGTGAGATAAAGTTTGCAATCCTCTAACTCCGGCTGGTCGCCCTTGATAATCTCCGACCAGAGATTGATCGCTCTGCCCTGATCGCCTGAAAGATATGCCGCCGAGCCAAGCGCGGCGCGCGTCTTGTCGTCCCCGCTATTCATTTCAAGCGCCAACTCCAAATGCTCCGAAGCGTGTCTATAATCCTTATGCTCCAAATACCATTGACCGAGCCGCGCCTGCTCGCTTCCGTCGTGAGGTCTGTTTTCAATCATCGCCGGCAAGAGCCGACGACTTCTCTCACCCGCATCATCTTTTTGCGAAAGGTAGAGCCACTCTCCGTAAGATTGCGTCAGATGAAACCAGTCGTCACCGATGAGTTGTTTTGCAGCCACCGGCTTCTGCGCGATGAGTTCGCCGATTGATTTCAGTTGTAAGGCGTCTGAGAAGTAGGCTTCACTCTGCGGATGATAATCTTTCAGTGCCAGGCTCACTCCGGCATGACGCGAGAGTTTCCAGGCTGCGGAGAAAGACGCGTGCTCAATCGCTTCATAAGCCAATTCTCTTTCTCCTTTAGCGAGCAGGAAATTGATAAGTTGAAGCTGAGAGGGCGAGACAGTTTGCGTCAACTCACGAAGCTCCTGCTTTCCCTTGTCTCCGTTTTCATAAAGCGCTACGAGGTAACGCTCCGCCATCTCATCAGCACCGCTCACTTGCTGCATAGGATTTCCCGTCAGCCTGAAGATTCCTGTGAGCCTGCGATAGTTCTCTCTTAAAGCCTGCAACTCTTTTTCTTTGTCACCAACTGTGCGCGCATTATCAGCAATCATACGCAGGAAGTATTCGAGGCCGTTGCCATCAACGGCACGCGCTTTCTCAGCTTCCATCAAATCAATAACGCGCCGGTAATCTCCCCGTGCTGTGTAGAATTCAACCAGCCCTTGCAGTCGCTGTTGATAAAGGTCGTGGTTGCCGAGGCGAGAGGCTGTGTCCTTTTGCGCGGTGAGGATTTTCTCTTCCAGAATGCCGAAGCCGGAGCGATGGCTCAGGTTCTGTAACAGCGCAAGGGTCTCGTGCGCGTCGTTACTCTGTAGAGCAGCTTCGATGCGACGATTGAAATCGTTGAACAATGCGGACAACTCATCGCCTGTCGCTTTCTGCGAAGCAATCCCGCCGACGGCCTCCGGCAACGCTCCGTTGAGCACCTTCAACGAATCACGCGCCTGTCCCGCGCGCGTCGAATCTTTGCGGTCTGCTTCCTCAATCAACTTGTCACGAAGCTGCCAGAGCCGTGCTGTGATTTGATCCAACCTTTCCTCATCGCGCACGGTCTGGACGTAGCCTGTAATCTCAGCAGCCTTCAATGGATGAGAGAAAGGGTCTGCGAGAAGAGCGTTGAATGCCTGGCGATAAGTCTCTATCGCTTTCGATTTTTCGGTTGAGCGCAATCGCGCAGCTTCCGCGAATCCATCGCTGGCGGTCTCTATCTTTGGCGCTGCCGTTGCGGGGAGTTTCCGCCGCTCTGCTTCCGCTTCGCGGTGTCTTCCAGCCTTTTCCAGAACTTCAACTATTCGCCTGACATCCTGCGGATCATCGTTCGTCAACTCGGCAGCGTGATTGAGGGCCTCAAGAGCAGCGTCGTAACTCTTCATGCGGGTGTAGATTTCGGCGAGCGCGTCGTAGAGTTCTGCCATCTCAGGTTGATTACCGATGGCTGCTTTGTAATTTTGCGCGGCGTTTGGCAGATCATTCTTAGCCTCGTAGATGCGTGCCAGCACAACATTCCAACGATAGTTCTTGTACGCCTCATGCGAAGTGCGCTGGTAGTAAGCAAGGAGCGTGTCCGCGCCGCCGTAGCGCCTTGCATAGTCAATCGCCGCATCTACGTTCTCTTCGTCTTCGGCATCCGTGTTGATGATCTCGATGTGCTGCTCGATGGCCGCGCTGTAATCCTTGAGCCGTGTCAAAGCATCAATCATCTGCTGGCGAAGCGCAGCAACCTGCGCGTGCAGTTCTTTGCGATCAAGGTCTTGCTCATTGATAGCTGCGAGCATCTCTTGAAAGGCGCGTTTGAGAGCTTCCGTGTTTGAAGTCCGCACGTAAATGCGCGCCAGTTCGTGAAAGACTTCCGTGTTGAGTTTATCTTTCGTATGTAACTCGGCGAGTATCTGCTCGGCGGCAGGCAACTGATTCATGAGCATGAGCCGCGCAGCCAGCTTGCGACCGAAGATGTAATAGAATTTTCCGTTGCCCGCGCGCATGGCTCCGTTGAGAAGATTCAGCGAGTCCTCACGCAGACCCAGCCGCCAGTAAAAATTTTCCGCTTCATTCAGAACTCCATAATTGGTCGGGAACTTTTGCACCAGATCGTGAAGCGCTGCCTCTGCCTCTGTGCGTCGGCCATGACGCTCGGCGTCTGCGGCGAGTTGCAGACGATACGAGATACTGAAACGCGGTGTTGCGATGACTGCCACCAGACGCTTGAGCGCGAGTTGGCTTACACCTTGATCCTCATCTCTCTTGAGAATGTTGCGCGCGTGGTCAAGAAACTCACGCGAACGGCTTCGGGCAATCTCCTGTTTGAGAAGCGAAGCGGCACGCGCCTTGTCGCCTGCATCGCTCAGTAGATCGGCGTAATCGAGGACGAGGGACGCGCTATCCTGGCGAGCGACGCGCTCACGCTTGAAGGCGAGTTGCAACTGCGACGGAAGCCCCGCTCGCTTGTAGAGTTTGACCAGACGCCGCTTCGCCCTGTCACTCTCCATCACCTCTTCATTGTCTGAAAGATAAAAATCCAGCGCCTTGACATACTCGGCGAGCGCTTCCGGCATCTTGTGTTCGGCTTCAAGAATCGCGCCATCTTGAAAAGCGTAAAGACGTGGATCGTGCAACTGCTCGCGCAACTTCTCAATCGTGCGCAGCGCGTCGTCGTACTGAAAGTAGTCCCAGTAAACAGTCGCGGTTTCAAGATAAGTGTCGGGCACGCCCTTGCCCGTCTGGATTAACTGTTCCCACTCGCCACGCGCGCGGTCGTAGTCGCCCAACTCCGCCTGAATCTCTCCGGCGCGCGTGCGGTATTCGGCAGATGCGGGAAACGACTCGGCCATCTCATGCGAGACGGCGGCAGCTTCTTCCAAAAACTTCGGATTACGTTCACCGAGCGAGCGTGTGAATGCGATCAGGCGTTCTGAGAACTCAGGCGTGTTCGGGTAGAGACGATTCAACTCCCTGTAAGCATCAATCGCCTCTTCGTAGTTTGAAAGATGCGCGGCGGCATCGGCGCGGAAAAGTTTATATGGCAGCGTGTCGAGCACACGCGCGCCGTCGTCCTGCGCTTGAACTTTGCAGCGCTCGCGCGCTTTCTCCAGATATGCGCGCAGTTCATTGCGGCTCGCCAGGTGCGAGAGGAATTGGTCTCTGATCTCGCGCGACTCGAAGTAGTATTCGGCCATCAAGTTCCGCCACTCCGTCCAACGCTCGTGCGCGCTGTAGAATTTTAATAAGCCCTGCACGAAATCCAGATTATGCGGAAAGCGCTCGTGTGCCAGCGTGTAGAGACCTAGATAAAGCTGCGCATCGAAGTCGGAAGCGGAAGCGTTCGCGTTTGAGGCGACGAAGTGATTAAGATAATCCTGAATCTCAGGATCGCTTAATTGTTCCATCAACTCGCGCGAAAACTTCTCGAATTCAGTTTTGCGCTCGCGGCGTAGAAACCAGCGCGCGAGGCGGTCGCGCCAAACTGTGGTTGGAAATTTTGCCAGCGCTTCTTTGTAAACCTTCAGTTGCTCTTCAAGCAGATTGGTTTGACCCAGCCATTCGAGCATCTGCTCGTAAAGCCCCTGCTCGTCCGGGTACTTCTTCACCTCGTTCGCGTAAAGGGACAGAATCGCATCGTTACGTTTCTCTCCGGCGAGCGAAGCAACATAGCGTTCAAGAACGGAGGCGTATGTGACATCATCGCCGTCTAACGCCTTCTCGGATTTGCTTTGAGATTTGAATGTCGCCGTAGTCAGATAATCCGTGTAATGACTTCTTGAATAATTATCGCTCCTAGCGGATTCGCCCTCTGTATTCTCGTCCGGGATGTCAATGCCTCGATTTGACGGGGGCGGATACGACGCTGTTGAAGGTGTAATCTCAGTCAGCTCTGAATAGATGTTCAGAGCCGTCTCGTGCGCGCCACCTTCGTGGTTCGTTGGCGTCTGGTCGAGAGCGGGCATCAAATGACTGCCTGGCCGACGCCTCTTGCCTAAGTAATCTATGATGCGCTGATAGACTGCGCGCTCATCTTCATGCTGACCGAGCGCGATGTAGCAATCGGCGAGTTTCAAAGCGACTCCGGCGTAATGTGGCGCGTCCGCGTATCTCTTTTCAAACTCGGCGAGAGTTTCTGAAGCGACTTGCGGCGCTCTGGTCGCCGCGTAAAGGCGCACGATGTCCAGGTACATCTGCGCCAACTCCGGCGAGGTTGGATACTCCTGCTTGTAAGCCGTGAAGATGCGGTAAGCTGCGGCGCGATTGAAATACTTGACCGCACTCTGCTCTTTATCTTTCAACGCGGAGACCGGGTCGGTATCGGAAAGGATGAGCGAGAGAACACCGCCGAGCATCCCCGGATGCGGGTCGGAGGTAGCGATGTCCTGATAAAACTTCAGGTCGCCGCGCGTGAGCGCGAGCCGTTCGTCGCCTGCGTCAGCTAATAGCTCGAACAGTTGGTAAAGAACTTTCTCACGCAGAGGACTGCCGGGTTTCAGTTCATTCTGCACGTAGAGCGTGTAGAGGAAACGCGACGCGGTATCTGCATCACCGTCCGCGATCAGAATGCGCGCGATGGTGACCAGCTCTTCAGGCTGCCAACTGATTTTGCGTGCGGCGCGTGCCTGCTCAAGCTGAGTGATGATGCGCGGCGATTGTTCGCTTTTGTAATTCCGGTAATGAATGAGGCGCACGGCTGTGTTGAAATCAGCAGGGTTGCGATGAAAGGCTTCCGTGAGTTCATGGCCGTAGGCGCGCAAGCGGTCTTGATCGCTGAGGAAGCCGTAAAACTCGTGCGACGCACTTTGCGACCAGAAAGGATCGAAAGCCTTTTGATAAACGCTCTCGGCTTCCTTTCCCCTTTTCATCGCCACGAGAATTGAGACCTCCTTTTCAAGCAGGAAACTCTGTCGCTCAGGAAAACGATCCTTGTATTGCCGCAAGATTTTGAGAGCTGCCGGGTAGTTCTTCTCTTCAACCAGCTTGTCCAGAAGCTGCTCGACGATTTCAAAGACGGCTACACCTTGCGCGATATATTTCTGATAAAACTCCGGCGCAAGGTAATTCTCAAGACCATGAACTCGCGCCAGTTCGATGAGCCGCGCGAAGATTTGCGCTTGCCGTTCAGGTGGAGCGACGGCGAGCATACGTTCTACTGTCTCAGCCTCTTTCTCAAACTCTGCGCGCCTGTCAAAGAAAGATGCGAGGTCTGTTAAAGCTGCCGGCTTATCCGGCTGAAGCTCAACATAGGACTGCAACTCTTTTTCCGCTTCCTCGAAGCGGCCCAGCTTTTCATCCAACTGTGAAAGTTTGAGAACGACTTGCGGCTCGTTTGGATATTTATTCAGTAAGTCTGCCAAGCGATTGCGCGCTTCAGCCGTCGGATACGGAACTAGCGCCTGCGCGCCGAAAAATTCAGTCCGGGCAAACGACGCCGACTCAATGGCCGCTTCCTTTTCGTTCATCACGCGCCTGGTTGCAGCACCTACTTTCGCAGACACAGCGAATCGTTGCGCGATCAGAGCACAAGCAAAACAGACGCAGATGATAGCCAGCACCGCGAACAATCGCCGTCTTGTCAGTTTCAGCTTGCTCATCGCTTAATCATTCACTCATGCACTCTCAAGGCGCGTACATCCATTTCATCGTCCGATCACTTCGACGCGCACTTCCGTCGTGGATTGATTGTGCGCGAAGTCTTCGGCTGTGACCGTCAGCGTGTACGGCCCAGCCGCGAGACCTGCGGGCACTCTGAGCCGACCGGTATTTGTCTTTTCCTGCGCTGACCAATGAAGCTCCGCAGGCCGCGCGCCGTAAAATTTTGCGATTAAGCGACTCGTGTCACTGTCTGCGTCCACGCGCAACTGAATTTCGTCGCCCGCGCGCACTGTCGCGGACGCGAGCCGCACTTTCAGTCTTGGTGCGTGACTGTCCACGACAAAACTCTTCTCTTCCTGATAGCCGTTGCCGCTCTCGTCGGTCATTAACAAGCGGCAGCGATACGTGCCGTCAGGCATCCACGCGGGCGCAAAGAATCTGGTCTCCCACACGCCTTCCGATTGCAGAAATTTGAGCGGCAATGTTTCGCCGTCAGGGAGCACGGCGAAGACAGACGTGATCGCCGGATCGGTCTTGACGCGAATCACAGGATCGCCCGGCTGTATCAGACGCGGGCGCAGGAGTGCGCGCGGCGCGGCGAGAAAGGCCGTGTACGGAGTGACGAATTTGTATTTTTGTGAGAGGCGAATGATTTCAGCGATTGCATCTTCACGCTCGCCGTTCAAGTTCATCTCCTGTAGCAACGCTTCGACACGCGCGCGTGCCCACAGGCGCGGCAAGTGTTGATGTGTGTCATCAAATTCTGGAAGCTGCACGGTGCGCGAAAGATTGATCGTGCCTGTTCCGTACTGCCCGGATAAATTCAATGTCGCCTGCGCTTCGCTCTTTTTGTAACGCCCGACGAAGGCCAGGCTTGAGCCGTCAAAGCTCGTCTCGCCCGTCGCATAGACTTGATAAAAGTTTGCGGGTTCGGAGGTCGTGAGTTTCAGGTTTTCAATTCCCTGCTGACTGGCCTTGCTAAAGAAAATCCTGAGCATGGCGGAGATGTCTTCGGTCTCACGCGCGTGAGCAAAATAGCCGTGAGTCTTCTTCGCCAGTTCTTCGAGCAGCGCGTCGTTAGCATCGCTGCCGAGGGCGAAGGCGAAAAGGCGCGTGCGTGTTGCTTCGTCCTGTTTGTTCTTTTCCCCGTCAAAAAGGCGCGCGATTTGTTTCAGGCTGGTGGTGCCGAGCGTCGGGTTGGCATCGGAGATGAGGATGATGTTTCGCTCGCCGGACGGGAAAGACTGTGTGGCGTCGAGAGCTTTCTCAAGGACATGCCTCAGATCAGTCCCGCCGCCAAGCGAGTAGCTCCTGATGAAAGAAAGCGCCTGCTCCACACGCTCCGGTGTCGCCTCAACGGGCGCGGGCGAGAAGAAGTCAGCATCTTCATTAAAGAGGATGAGATTGAAATGATCCTGCGGTGTGAGGCTATGCAGAAAATAGTCCACCGCTTCAACGGCGCGCGTGAGCTTTTCGCCGTACATGGAAAGCGACGTGTCAAGAAGCAGGATGAGGTTGCGCGGCTGAGTCTGACTTTCATTTGTCGCAGCAGTTTGCGTCGTTTCGCTTGACGATGAGTTTCCCTGCTCGTTAAAGATGGCACGCGCTTCAAAATAGCCGTCCGCGTTGCGCGCCGCAAGCGCAGGATCGCGCAGGTCGTAAGCTGAAATCCGCTCAGGCGCGCGATAGGCGATGAATGAGAGAGTGCTCTGCGGCGCGTTGATTCTGTAATCGAAAGAAAAGTCCTTCGTGAGATTGATCTCGCGCGCATCGAACTCCGCCTCGAACTCGTTTGATTGTGATTTCAGAACCTGCAACGGATAAGCAGTTTGGCTTGAATCCGAAACTGAGATTGGATAATCGCCGAGTATATGAACGTGCAGGTTGAACTCTCCGACGTGCTGCGGGTCACCGAAAGATGGTTTCAATGGAAAAGTGAAATGCGAGGTGAGGCTCTCGACCGGGAGCACCTCCGTGTATCCCATCTCCACGCGCTTCGTGCCGTAAGGGTTAATTGGAAAAACTTTGGCGGAGAAAGCCGATTGGCCTTCGTGTTCATCGTCCTGTTGAAGCAAGCCCGGATCAATTGTCTTCTGCTTAATCTCGCCATAGATGGCATTGGCTCTGCGCTTCTCCATCATCACGCCGGGAATACGAACGTCGTTGTCCCAGACGGCGAAGTCTGCAACGGACGCATCGGGCGGCAGGGCGAATAGATATTTGCCTTCGAGTGTCTGCGCGGTGTGATTGTCGTAAATTTGCAGGACACGCACGGTCGCGTGCTGGTTATCTATGAGCACGTCCACGTTCATCACCTGTAAAGAGAGGATGCTTGAGTCCGGCTTCTCTTTCGTCGAGGGGATGAGCGCGCCGGACTGCGCGCGGCTGGGACGCAAAGGAAGACACATTGCGAGTATGAGCAAAAGAGCTAACGCCAAGCGCAGGAGATTGAGACATCGAAGCAGCAGGTTATTCAGAGTCTTCACCGCAGAGACGCAGAGGACGCGGAGGGAGCGCAGAGAGAACGCTTTTCTCTGCGTAATCTCTGCGCTCTCTGCGTCTCTGCGGTGAGTCGCTGAATCTTTTCGTGTGTTTCGCTTCAGAAGCACTTCCATGACTCTGCTCTTCCTCAAATTCACATTCTGGTCAAGTAACTTTTCTCCACTCGCGCAATGCCATTCGTCGTTCCGAAATAGACACTCTTTTCATCGCCCGTAATGCTCAATACAATTTTCGATGGCAACTCATCTACAAGGTGCGTCCACTTTTGTAAATGAAGGTCAAAGACCCACGCGCCGTCGAGCGTGCCAACGAAAAGCATCTCGCCATCGCTCCACATCGCGTTGGGGTTGACGACCGCCGCGCCTGTCTCCTCAGAAAAGCTGTAGAGATCGTTCGACGCTGACAACTCGAAGACGCCGCCGCCGTAAGTTCCGATGAAGAGACGCTCACCTGCGGCGCACAGGGCTGTCACCCAGTTGTGCGTGAGCTTTGAGTTGGAATCTTTGAAGACGCGCACGACTCTGTTTGATTCAACCTGTGCCAGCCCGCCGAGTGTTCCGACGAAGAGCGAGCGTTTGAAGAAGAGCGTGGCGTAAATCTGATCTGACGGAAGCCCCTGCACAGTCGTGAGAGTTCGCCACTTGCCGGATTGACCAAACGAAAGTCCACGATTAGTCGCCAGGACAAAGTCGTTCGTGTGCGGAGGTTTCGTCCCGGATGAGTTCACGCTTTCATCAAGCGCCAGATTCATCACCGAGTTGCCGGGCAGTCCGTCAGCTTTCGTCATCCTCGTGCTGCGAAACAGACCATCGAAGCGCACGATGCCCTGTGAGGTAGCAGCCAGCACAGAGGCTTGTGTTTCTGGAAGTAAGAAGTTGATTTCACGAATAGACTCGGATTCGAGATGAGTAATCTTTTTTCCTTCGCTGGTGAAAACATCTATCCCGCGCCGAAAATTTCCGGCCCAGAGTTTTCCGTCCCGGTCGAGCGCGAGCGCAGAAACGACATTGCTTGCAAGCGTCGGGCTGTCGTTCATCTTGCTGAAAGGCGTTAGTGAGATTGCGGCGCGTGTTTGAGTGCGCGCATCTTCCTGCGTTTGCCAGATGCCGCGATTACTCAGTAGCCAGAGCTTGTCGTCAACTATCGTCAAGTGACTGCCCGAAAGATCATTGGGCTTCAGCCATGCGAGACTTCTCATCAGCGCAGGCGTGCGCGCGGCTGCTTCTTTGTCGAGCGCCAGAATCTCTCCGTCATCTTTACTGAAGAGAAGGAGGCCGTCGTAGCTAATCAAGCTTGTGAGTGACGGCAGCGTGGCGAGCGAGCGAAAGCGTCTCTGTTGAGTCGTGTTCTCGCTCAGAAGGCTGGCAGACGTGGTTGAGGCGATTCCGAAATCCGTTGCCACAAAAACATTCTCGCCGCTCTCGACGACGCCGACGACGCGGTTTGAAGCCAGACCGTCAGCCACTTGAAAATGCAGCCAGCGTCCGGCGTCGAGCAGCCAGAGACCATCGTCAAACGTCCCGACGTAAAGGTGTGAGCCATATTTGCTCAGACAATTGACTCGACGTAGGCGCGCGTGCTCTGCTCCAGCTTTCAGTTCGGTGAAGCGTCGCCCGTCGAATTCGATCAGTCCACCATTGAATGTCCCGATCAGGAGCCGGCCATTGTCTGCGAGCAGTGAAGTGATAGTCTGCGGTTCACGATCCAGCCAGCGATAGCTCTCGAAACGCTCGCCGTCGAAAGAGAGTAGCCCCTGCGTTTGAGTCCCGATGAACAACTTTGAGTTGAAGACCTCTAAAGATGTCAAGTCGCTTTCCGAAAGTCCATCGAGCACGGTGTAGTGGCGCAAGCTGTTTCCTTCGGGTGCGAATTGAACGAGGCCGCCGTCGGTTGCTGCGAAGTATGAATCCTGAAAGCGGACAATGGCCCGCGTATTTTCAGTATTCTGCAAGAACTTGATTTCAGGGCGAGAGAGAGGCGAGCGCGCAGTCTTTTCAAAAGGAATGAACTCCTGACGACTGAGCCGCGCACGTTCCTGCGCCAGCCCTCGCTCGGCTTGATCTCTAACCCAGAGAGCGCCTGATAAAACAGAGAGCAAGCACAATCCCACGAAGCAAAGGAGTAGTTTAGGATGCGCGCGTAACATTGACGACAAGCGCCGTGTGTTCGCTTGCCGGATGATGCTTTTGAAGATGCGCTTGATGGGCATCGGTTCTGTTAGAAGCTGTTTGATTAAAAAGTCTGCTGCCCTTAACTCGACTCATTATCTGCTGCGATGGATTCCGGCGGATACGTGACGACAGACAGCGCGCAGGTGCAGTTAAGGCGGGTGGTCAGGAGGTGCTACACGCGACTGCGCAATGTGGATGACCACAGTTTGGCGGTGCGGCTCGCTAGCCTTGAAGAAGGTAGGTCACGCCTTTCTGGATTGCCGGGGACAAACAATAATCGCCGTCATGTTAATCAGACGATGCAAGATGATCCTGACATTCTTTCTCCGGTTACGCTCACACAAGACGCTTGTTATTCTCTTTCTCATATCTGCCTGCGTTGCCATCGTGTGGGCTTCCTTCTCGCACACGAAGTTGGAGGATCAGAGCTATCGGCAAACGGGCACGGGCAGCAGTGATGATGAAATAGATGCTGCGCTGGAGCGTGTAGCTCGTGAAAAGTTAGGTTCAGACGATGGGACAATCATCGTAATGGACGCTCAAACGGGTCGGTTGCGTGCTGTCGTTAATCCGCAAGCGGCCTTCACGGAAAGCTACGCGCCCGGCTCCGCGATCAAACCTTTCACGGCTCTTGCGGCTCTGCGTCTTCATCTGATTGACGACCGCACACGACAACTATGTCACACGCGCTACACTTACAAAGACCTCTCGATCTCCTGCCCACACCAGAAGACAGACAGCGCTTTTAATCTCGCGCAAGCGCTGGCCTATTCCTGCAACTATTTCTTCGGCAAAGTGGGCGAGCGGCTTGAGACGAACACGTTCGACGAAACTCTCTCATCGTTCGGCTTCGGCTCTCAGACCGGCGTCAAGGGAACGCCCGCAGAGGCGACAGGCAGTCTGCCGCAGGGCGAGTGGCGTGTGAGTAATGCGCTCGGCGAAAGCAAGCAACTGATGGTCACGCCCATTCAGTTAATCATGGCTTACACCGCACTCGTGAATGGCGGACACCTCTTTGTCCCACAGCAAATCAACCAACGCGAGGTTCAAATAAAGGAGCGCGCCCATTTGACAATCGCGCCGGAACATCGTGCGCTGCTCATTGAAGGAATGAAGGGCGCGGTCAAATACGGCACGGCTGCGAGCGCAGGACTCGCTACGTTGCCTGTTGATGTGTTCGGCAAGACCGGAACTTCCGCGATGATGAACGACTATCACTCGCAAGGGTGGTTCATAGGCTTCGCCAGCGAACGCGATTCGGCAGGAATCCCAAACCCCGATAACATCAGGCTGGCCGTCCTGGTTTTCCTCAAACATTCTCACGGAGCCGATTGCGCTGGTGTGGCGCGTTCAATTTTTGAAGAGTATGCGAAGCGTCGCGGTGTCGTCGAAGATGAAAAACGCACCAGTGAAAATCGTCTGCCCGCTAACGCGCCCGGCCATCTTTCCAGCACCTCTGTTCGTCTTCATCTGACAAGCCGGAATATCACGCGGGATGTTGCTCTTGAGGAGTACGTGCTGGGCGTGGTCTCGGCTGAAGGCAGCATTGAGGATGAGATCGAGGCACTCAAGGCGTTGGCTGTCGTCAGCCGCACGTTCGCGCTTCATAATTTGCAGCGCCACGCGAACGAAGGCTACGACTTCTGTGACACGACGCACTGTCAGCGTTATCTCTTCACACTCACGAATGAGCGCAACCATGCCCGCTTCAAAAATCTCTTAAAGCGCGCTGTTGATGAGACTGCGGGCGAGACCTTGCTGGATGAAGAAGGACAGATTGCAGACGCTTATTTTCACGCGGCCTGCGGCGGCATGACCGCCAACATGGAAACCTTGTGGGGCGTGCCTGCGCCGAGCTATCTCGGTGGAGTGACTGACGAATACTGCGTCGGCGCGGCGGCGCACGAATGGGTCAACGTAATCCCGGCAGAGAAACTGTCGAAGGTTTTGCAGGGCGATCCGCAGAGCGATGTTGGAGCGCGGCTTGAAAACATTACCATTACCAGCCGGGATCGAACGGGTCGCGTTGAGTTCCTCACGCTCGAAGGAGAGACAAGCCGCGTCGTCAGAGGTTGGGATTTTAAGATGATCGTGGGTCGGGCGCTGGGATGGAACGTGATAAAGAGTTCGCGCTTCGAGGTCGTGCGCGCCGGAGCGAACTTTGTGTTTCGCGGCACAGGCTTCGGTCACGGTCTCGGTCTTTGTCAGGAAGGCGCGCACGCGCTGGCTCGTCGTGGTTTAACTTACCGCCAGATTCTCGGCCACTATTTTCCCGGTACGAGCCTCGGAAGTAGCGGCAAATAATCAGAGCTTCCTCACCAAGCATCTCCGAAAGCAAATCACGCAACGAGTTTTTTAATTCCCCTCAACTTCTCAAGACAACTAACTCCACGACTACCTGCATCAGTCCGACAAGGCTTATCTATTTAACGGAATTTGAAAGTAACGACTAAGCGCGTTAAGCCTTGAAGTCTCCACATCCCTAAGCACTAAAAGACAGCGACTGATTCTTTAATTCAATTTGTTTTAGACAAAGGCGGCTAACCTGATGAGACTAAGACAGACGCTCACGCGATTGTTGATGCTGTCGTTGATTCTGACGCTCCTTCCATCAACTCCCGCGCGTGTCACACCACAGCCTGTCAATCAAGAGAGCATTGACGATTCATCGGATGAGGGTCTTCATTTTCGTCTGAGCGAAGGCTCTGCAAAAGTCGAAAAGCCGAAACCCGGCATCGTTGTGACAGCGTCACAGCTATCCGAAAAAGAGACGCAAAAGCTGCTCGCGCGATTGCCGAACCTCAAGCCGGAAGCAAGCGATGTACAGGATTTCAAACTCCGTGAAGGCTCATTGCCGCCGCCACGCGCAGGCGAAACTATTCAGGCCGCGTTTGCACTACCAACGCCCAACGCTCCACCGGCTCTGTCAAAGACCACTGCCCCGCTCGAAGTCTTACGCTACGCGCCGGATGGCGAGGTCGCTTTAGCTCCCGCGTTGAGCATCACATTTTCTCAACCAATGATCGCGGTCTCTTCACAAGAGGAGGTCGCCGCGAATGTTCCCGTCACACTCACGCCGCAACCGAAAGGCAAGTGGCGCTGGCTAGGCACACAGACACTCATCTTTCAGCCCGATGCGGAAGGCGGCAGGCTGCCGATGGCGACCAACTACACCGTCACCATCCCCGCCGGAACAAAATCCGCGCTCGGCAATGCGCTGCCCGAAACTAAAACCTTCAACTTCGCCACGCCGCCGCCGACGCTCAAAAGCGCTTATCCGAGAGGCCAGAGCCAGCCGCGCGATGCGCTAATGTTTTTTGAGTTCGATCAACGAATTGACGCCGCCCGTGTCCTCGCAGGCATTAGTCTTCGACACGCCGCGAGCGGCACGCGCCTGCGTCTTGCCACGCCTGAAGAGATTGCCGCCAACGAGACGCTCAAAGAGCTTGTCAAGCAATCGCAGGATGGACGCTGGCTCGCTCTCCGCGCTGTTGATGCAAACGGCTCGACGAAAGATGTGCTTCCGGCAGACACGGAAATTCAAGTCGTCATTCCGCCCGGCACGCCGTCCGTCGAAGGCTCGCGCGTGACGACCACAGAGCAAAGTATAACTTTCAGAACCTACGGCTTACTGCGCGTCACCGACACACAGTGCGGTTATCAGAAAAGCTGCTCGCCCTTCGACAAATTCGGCATTACATTCAGCAATCAACTTGATCCCGGAAGCCTTCCGGCAGCGAAGGTCACAATCACGCCGCAAATCCCTGACGTAAAAATCAATGCCTACGGCAACACGCTCAACATCGAAGGCGTCAAGCGCAGCAACACGACTTACAAAGTCACGCTCGACCCATCCATCAAAGACAACTTCGGACAGACGCTCACGGGCAACAATCAACTGACCTTCAACGTCAAGACCTCCGGCCCGATGCTTTCTGCTCCCGGCGAAGGATTCACCGTGCTTGATCCGGCGTCGCGGCGCACTTTCAATGTCTATAGCGTCAATCATCATCAACTGCGAGTGCGTCTCTACAAAGTCGCGCCCGAAGACTGGCAAAAGTATCGCGGCTATATCGCGGCGGTTCAGTATCTGAAAGAGAAAGCGCCGCCGCAGCCGCCGGGCACGCTCGTCCTGGACAAAATCATTGACATTAAAAGCCAGCCGGACGAAGCGATAGAGACGGCGATTGATCTCTCGCCTGCTCTGACCAATGGCTTCGGGCAGGTGCTCGTACAGGTCGAGCCGGTGGAAGAAAAGGACAAAACAGCGACCGTCTATGCTTATCGTCCTAACGGACGCATCGAGGCTTGGGTGCAGGCGACTAACATCGGCTTGGATGCGTTCACGGATAAAGGCAGCCTCGTCGCTTGGGCTAACTCGCTCAAAGACGGAAGCCCGCTCGCTAATGTTGAGATAACAGTGATGCCAGACGAGAGCATAGCGAAGACTGATGCTCAAGGGTTGGCACATTTCGCTCTCAAAGCTCCCTCGGAGATACGCTCGTCGCAGCAGGGGCTACTCATCGCGCGGCGTGGCGATGACGCAGCGATTCTCCCGCAATCAGTCTATGGTAATGAGAGTACGAACCTTTGGCGGCATATTGACGATCACGAATCGCTCAGTTGGTACGTCTTCGATGATCGCAAGCTCTATCGTCCCGGCGAAGAGGTCAACGTCAAAGGCTGGATTCGCCAAATCAACTTAACGCCAACGGGCGATACGGAGTTGTTTGCGAAGGCTGGCGAAACAGTCAACTACGTTTTGAAAGACTCGCAGGACAACGAGATTACAAAGGGCAGCGTCAAGCTCAACGCGCTCTCCGGTTTCAATCTCAAGTTGCAACTTCCCGCGACGATGAATCTCGGCAGCGCGAGTCTGGAATTCAAACTCGCCAAAGATGGCGGCGAGTACACGCATCAATTTCAAGTACAGGAATTCCGTCGTCCTGAATTCGAGGTTACGGCGCAGACTTCGGAAGCGCCTCACTTCGTCGGTTCGAGCGCGACCGCAACAGTCAACGCCACTTACTACACGGGCGGCGCGCTGGCCGATACGGAAGTCAACTGGACGGTCACATCCAAGCCGACGAGCTACACGCCGCCCAACCGCGACGATTACACGTTCGGCAAGTTCTACGCATGGTGGCGTGATGAGAGTGATGATAGTAAATCAAACGAACAGACCTTCAAAGGAAAGACCGATGCGACAGGCCATCACACGTTGAAGATAGATTTCGACAGTGTGAATCCGCCGCGCCCGTCGAGCGTGACGGCGGAAGCGCGCGTGCAGGATGTGAATCGTCAAACGCTCGCAGCCGTAACGCAGTTGCTTGTGCATCCGGCGGATGTTTACGTCGGCTTGAAGTCTGCGCGCACCTTCGTGCAGAAGGGCGAGGCATTCGACATCGCGGCTATCGTCACAGACCTCGACGGCAAAGCAGTCGCCAACCGTGAGATTAAATTTCGACTCGTGCGGCTCGATTACGTTTACGAAAAAGGCGAGTGGAATCAGAAAGAGACGGACGCGCAGGAGCAGACCGTCAAGAGCGGCGCGGATGCCGTGCACGCTCGCTTTCCGACGAAAGAGGGCGGCGCGTATCGCCTGACAGCTGAGGTGCGCGACGAGCGTGAGCGCGTGAACGAGAGCGAATTGTCGTTGTGGGCTGCGGGTGGAAAGTTGCCGCCTCAGCGAGAGATTAAAAAGGAGGAAGTCGAACTCATCCCAGATCGTAAGACTTACGCGGGCGGCGACGTGGCGTTGATTCTCGTGCAGTCTCCGTTCGCTCCGGCTGAAGGCGTCCTGACGCTACGTCGTTCGGGCATCCTTCGCACTGAACGCTTCACGATGACGGAGAGTTCTTACACCCTGCGCGTCCCCGTTGAAGAAGCGATGACGCCGAACGTGCACGCGCAGGTTGATCTGGTCGGAACGGAGACGCGCGTGGATAATGATGGCAAGGCGCGCGCAGATTTGCCGAAGCGTCCGGCGTTCGCTTCCGGCGAAATCAATCTGGAGATACCGCCCGCGTCGCGCCGCCTGACGGTCACAGCCACACCACGCGACAAGGTGCTTGAACCCGGCGCGGAGACGCTCGTGGATGTTGAGGTCAAAGATGCACAGGGGCGCAGCGTCGAGGGCACGGACACGGCTGTTGTCGTCGTTGACGAGTCTGTGCTTGCGCTCACGAATTACAGACTCGGCGACCCACTCGGCGTTTTTTATCCTGAGCGCGATGCTGACGTGAGCGACTATCACTTGCGAGAGAATGTCTTGCTTGTTGATCCTGATGAAGTAGTTGCTTTTGGCAGCGGTAATCCATCAGACGGCGGCGGCGGTGCAGGTGGTGGAAGAGGCAACAATGGTGTTGATTACAGTACGACAATCACCTCAAGACAAGTGATGGACTTACCTCTTAATGGTCGCGGGATGTATGCCATGGTGATGGTAAATGCTTCATCGGCGCAATTATCTACGACTGTGGTTTCCGAAGATGCATCGCCGATTGAACTGCGAAAGAATTTCAATGCGCTCGCAGTCTTCGTCGCTTCGCTGCCGACCGATGCTCACGGCCACGCGCAGGTAAAGATTAAGCTGCCAGACAATCTGACGCGCTATCACGTGGCGGCGATCTCCGTCGCGGGCGGCAGACTCGCAGGCTTCGGAGAATCTGTCATCACCGCACGCAAGCAACTCATGGTGCGTCCCAGCGCTCCGCGCTTCCTCAACTACGGCGACACAGCGGAACTTCCCATCATCCTGCAAAATCAGACTGACGAAGCGATGACCGCATCTGTCGCAGTCCGCGCGACCAACGCTGACTTAACAGAAGGCGCTGGTCGGCGTGTCGTCGTTCCGGCGAATGACCGCGTCGAAGTCCGCTTCCCCATCGCGGCGGTCAAACCCGGCACAGCACGCTTTCAAGTTGCAACCGCCTCCGGCAATAAAACAGACGCCGCAGAAATTTCGCTGCCCGTCTATACGCCCGCCACCACCGAAGCCTTTGCGACCTACGGCGTGATTGACGACGGCAGCATCGCGCAACCTGTGAAAGCACCAGCCGACGCCATCAAATCTTTCGGCGGCCTCGAAGTCACGACCGCTTCGACACAGCTACAGGAACTGACCGATGCCGTCATCTACCTCGTCAACTATCCTTACGAGTGCAGCGAACAAATCTCTTCGCGCATCATCGCTATCTCCGCGCTCAAGGATGTGCTCACAGCCTTCAAAGTGAAAGACCTTCCTTCGCCCGAAGCCATGCGCGATTCCGTTACGACCGACATCAAACGCCTGCAAGGTTTACAGAACGAAGACGGCGGCTTCGACTTCTGGCAACGCAGCGAACGCTCCTTCCCCTTCGTCTCCGTCCACGTTGCTCATGCTCTCGTGCGAGCGCAAGGCAAAGGCTTCGCTGTGCCCGAAGAGATGTTGAAGAAGTCGCTGGATTATCTGCGGCAGATCGAAAAGAAGATTCCAGCCGAATACAGCGTCGAATCAAGACGCGCGATTCAAGCCTACGCGCTTTATGTTCGCGCCCTGATGAAAGATCGAGACGCTGCGGCGGCGCGCAAACTCATCGCGGATGCGGGCGGCGTTGAGAAACTCTCGCTCGAATCTCTCGGCTGGCTCTTGCCTGTGCTTTCAGGCGACGCAGCATCGTCAGCACAAATCACTGCTATCCGTCATCACCTGAACAACCGCGTCACCGAAACCGCAGGCGCGGCGCACTTCGCAGACTCCTACAGCGATGGCGCATACACTGTTCTCCAATCAGACCGCCGCGCCGATGGCATCCTGCTCGATGCGCTCATCACTGACCAACCGCAGAGCGATCTCATTCCGAAACTCGTGCGCGGGCTTCTGAGTGGACGCACGCGCGGGCACTGGATGAACACGCAGGAGAACGTCTTCATCCTGCTCGCGCTCGACCGCTACTTCAATACCTACGAGAAGACGACGCCGGATTTCGTCGCGCGCGTCTGGCTCGGTGAAGGCTTCGCCGGAGAGCAGACTTTCAAAGGACGTTCGATTGATCGTCAACAACTTAATCTCCCGATGTCCGCGCTCGTCGAACGCACCGCGAACGCTCCAACCAATCTGACCATCGGCAAAGAAGGCGCTGGAAGACTCTACTTCCGCATCGGCACGCGGTATGCTCCTTCAAACTTGAAACTCGCGGCGGCAGATTATGGCTTCAAGGTCGAGCGCAGGTATGAAGCGATTGACGATCCTTCAGACGTGCGGCGAGATGCGGACGGCACGTGGCATATCAAAGCCGGGGCGCGCGTGCGCGTGCGCGTGACGATCTCTAATCCCGCGCGGCGCTATCACGTGGCGCTGGTTGACCCGCTCCCCGCCGGACTCGAAGCTCTTAACCCGGAACTCGCTGTGACAGAGAGACTCCCTGACGAATCAACTGAAGCCGGTCTCTATCGCGGTGGGCGCGGAATCTCTGACTTCTATTGGGACTGGCGCGGCACCTGGTACGAGCATCAAAACCTGCGCGATGAACGAGTCGAAGCATTCACCTCGCTGCTCTGGGAAGGTGAGCATGTTTACACCTATTTTGCACGAGCGACGACGCCGGGACTATTTGTCGTCCCACCTGCGAAGGCCGAAGAGATGTATGAACCGGAGACCTTTGGTCGCGGACAGAGTGACCGCGTGCGCGTAGAATAGCTGAGTGCGAGAAGAGAGACTGCTTTTGAAGGACGCTATGGCATCGCTTCTCCAGCGATAGCGGCATCCGCCGCAGCCTCGTCATGCTGTCATTGTGGTTCGCAGTGTGCTATCAAGAGAGCGAATCCAAGCGGACAATATTTTGATTCGGCACGGTGATCTGATGAAAAGACCGATTCGCATTTTATTGCAGACAACCATCCCACTGATTGAAGACGATTGGAACATCGGCAGGTTTTCACTGCTCGGTGAGTATTTAAGTTCACTCAGGGACGAGGAAGGGCGTGCCCTCTGCGAGGTCACTGCGCGCAATCGTGAGACAAACACTGATGGTGACGATGAAGTTCTGAGCCGACTCGACGCCACAGATTTCGATGAGTTGTGGCTTTTCGCAGTTGACAACGGCGACGGGCTAAGTGTGGCTGACTGTCAGGGCGTCACACGCTTCAGGCAAAGAGGCGGCGGGATTCTGGCGACGCGCGATCATCAGGATTTGGGATCGTCGCTCTGCACTCTGGGCGGCGTTGGCCGTGCGCACTTCTTCCACTCCAAGCAGCAAGACCCCGACGCATCAAGACACGAGCGCGACGATCAGGACACTACAACGATCTCGTGGCCGAACTATCATTCAGGCAGTAACGGCGACTATCAAAGAATCACTCCGGTCGAGCCGGTTCACGAACTTCTGCATAACTCTCACACGCCTTCAGGGATGATCGAATACTTCCCTGCGCATCCGCACGAAGGAGGTGTCGGCGTCCCCGAAGGCGAAACTCATGCGCGCGTGATCGCAACAGGCGGGAGTCAAGTGACAGGCCGCTCCTTCAACCTGATGGTCGCATTCGAGAGCGCGGATGATAGACACGGCAACACGCTCGGACGTGCCGTTGCAGAGTCGAGCTTTCATCACTTTGTTGACTACAACTGGGACACTTCGATGGGCTGCCCGAGTTTTCTCGCGGAGCCGCCCGGCGATCAGATCAAGAGAGAGCCGGAGAAACTCGAAGACATCAAGTTATATGTGCGTAATTTGGCGGGCTGGCTCGCCGGGTGATGAGACCTGCGTTCAGAGTTCACGCAGAGAGCGTGCTGGCCTCCGCAGCCTGAAGGCTGAACTCTCAACAGGTCGCACTCATTTGCAACTCGCTATAATCGCGCTTGCTGTCCGCTTGCGTCATCCGGCTTCGCCAATTGTCTCGCACGGCCTTCAATCAAAGCCCAGGCAGCGAGCGCGCTCAAGCAGGCGAGTCCGGCGCTGATGTACGTGATGAGACGGAAGCCGGCGACGAACGATTCATTGATGGCCTGTTTAATCGCAGCTTGCGTCTCGCCGCTCACCACGTCCGGCACTTTCATGCCCGCCAGACTGCCGCGCCCGTTTTCGAGTTGCGTCTGCACCTCGGACGGCAAGTCAAGCGTCGCCAGTCGCCGCTCGAAGTTGGCGGCGAAGGCGTGCGCCATCAGGATGCCGAAGACCGCGACGGCCAAGAGTCCGGCGGTGCGCGAGATGGCATTGTTGATTCCCGAAGCGATGCCCGCATGATCTCCCTTGACGGCATTCATCACCGTCGTCGTCAGTGGCGCGACGCTCACAGCCATGCCGAGACCGAGCACGACTATCGCTGGAAAGAACGTCGTCCAGTATCTTCCTCCGACGCCGGGCAGCGACAACATGACGAACCCAAGTGCGGCAATGAACGGCCCCGTCACCAGAGGCAGCTTCGCTCCGTAGCGCTTCACCAGCCCGCCAGACCAACGCGAGAGCAGGAACATAATCAGGATGAAGGGCAGCAGTGCGGCCCCGGCTTCGGTCGCTGAGTAGCCCTGCACCTGTATCAGATTCAACGGCAGGAAGAAGAGCGTCGCCCCCAACGCGGCGTACAGAAGCAGCGTCAGCAGGTTCGCCCCGCTGAAATTTTTTGAGCGGAAGAGCGTGAGTGGCACCATCGGGTTTCGCGTGCGCGCCTCGACCACGAAGAATGAGAGGAGGGCAAGCGCGCCTCCTGCGAGTGCTGCGAGAATCGCTTGGTGGCCGAATCCTAAAGCTGGGGCTTCGATCAGACCATAAACGAGAGCGCCCAATCCCATGGTCGTGAGGCAAGCGCCAAGCCAATCAAGGCCGCGCGCTCTATTCGCCTCACGGCTCTCCGGCACGCGCCAGAAGACGAGCGCGATGACGATGATCGCTAACGGGAGATTGATGAAGAAGACTGCGCGCCATGAGACGTGCTCGATTAACCAGCCGCCGATGACCGGCCCGATGGCGGCGGTGATAGCGCTAAAGCCCGACCACGTCCCGATGGCCTGCCCGCGATCTTCTTCGCTAAACGATGCGCTGATGATCGCCAGACTCCCCGGCACGAGCAGCGCCGCGCCTACTCCCTGCACTCCGCGCGCAACGATCAGTTGACCGACGTTCTGCGCCAGCCCGCAACCTGCGGAGGCGAGAGCGAAGACTGCGACGCCTGCGGCAAAGATGAGCCGACGCCCGTAGAGATCGCCCAGTGCGCCGGCGACCAGCAGGAGCGCGGCGAGAAAAAGCGCGTAAGCCTCGACGACCCACTGCACGTCGGCGACAGTCGCGCCCAGGCTCTTCTGCAACGCGGGCAAGGCGACATTGACCACCGTGCTGTCAATGAAGGCCATGCTGGAGCCTAAGATCGTCGCTGCCAGAATCCATCGTCCGGCGGATTTGCGACAAGGGGCGGAAGCGGCTTTCGAGCGGATGATCGCTTCATCGCAAGGAGGTTTGGCGATATTAACCATTCCGTGAAAATCAAAGTCAACGTAACTGAAGAGGTGCTGTCTCCATGTTAGGACTTTCAACTATAGCGAATTGCAACCAGCGTGTAGCTGGGAGCGCAGGCAACCCTGCCTGCCTGAGCGCGTGAGCGCGAACGACGTGAGCGTGCAAGCACGCTGGCAGGCAAGATGCCTGCGCTCCCAGCAGCGAGGATACACTCAATCGCCAACGGCTATAATCTTTTATTTGTTTTGGTCTTGGGCTGAGTGAAAAGTTTCCGGTTTTGACCTCAAGAAAGATAATTCTACGCACATCATCTTCATCCGCGCCGTCGAACACTCTCAAGTCAAGAGGACGACCGGCTTTGCCCATAAAGTCGGCCACATCCCCAAGATGTGGGATGAGTGTTCGTTCTATAACTCAATATCAAGTACCGATTTTGACTTTATGGGCAAAGCTAACAGCACCTGAGTTCGCGCTCCGTAAGATCAAAGGGCGGGTCGCTTCAGGATTTCAGCCAAGGCTTGCAATCGGGCTGAGTCTGCCGCGCTCTTCGTCAGGCTGGCGCTCTTCTCCAGCGACGGCGCGAGGCTTTTGAGTTTTCCGAGTTCTCTTTGATTCAGGTGTGAACTCTCTGCTCTTTGAATCGCCTGCCGCAGGGCTGCGATTTGGTCAGAGGGCAGAGCTTGCGAACGCTCCAACTGATCGAGGTACGCTTGCGCTACGACTAACTGTCGGGGCCACTCAATTTTCTCCTGGTTCTGCACATTCAATTCAGCCACCCGAACCGCTTTCGCGGCGTCAATCTCGTTCTGCGTCAGGTTCGGCGTCGGCGTCAGCTCAAAGATGTCCAGGCCGCGCGCGATCTCTGACGCATAGATGTGGCCGTTGTACCAGTAAGCAGACCAGTCGCCGCCGAGCACGAGCATCTTTGGATCAATCGGCCCCCGGTCGAAGTAGGCAATCTCAACCGGATGATCCGCGTCAGTGAAGTCCATGATGGAGATGCCGCCCTGATACCAAGCTTGGACCTCTATGTCACGACCGGGAACAGGAATGAGCGAGCCGTTGTGCGCGACACAGTTCTCGCTGTCACCTTGCGCAGCCGGCAATTTGTAGTAGCTGGCGAAGCTCAGCTTGTTATTCGTCAAGCGGAAAACCGCATCGGCGCCCCATTTGTTCGGATCGTTCGCGCGACAGCGCGCACCCAGTCCGCCGCCCCACTCATCTGTGAACACGACTTTTTTCCCGTCATTGGAAAACGAGGCCGAGTGCCAGTACGAATAGTTCGGATCGTTGACCGCGTCAATGCGCTTTGGATGGACCGGGTCTTTGATGTCCAGCAGAATTCCATTTCCAGAGCACGCGCCTGCCGCGAGTCCGATTGCTGAATAGACGGTAATATCGTGGCACTGGTTGGTGTCGGACGGTTTGTCCAATCCATTCTTGCCGTGTGTGCCGCCGTTATTCAGGCCGTTCAGAGCATTCGTCCTTGGATCCATAAACACTCGAGGACTCGACACTACCTGAGCAGTTTGCGGCGCCGCCAATGGCACTTTAATCACGTCAATGCGAAAGAGCGCGGTATTGGGGTCTTTGTCCGGCGTCTCACCAGAGCACCCGGCCAGTTCTTCGCTTTGACGGACAAAAGATGTTCCAGAGACGTAGATATAGACGTTGTTCTTATCATTCGGATCAACGACCAGAGTATGCGTGTGCGAGCCGCGACAGGTTTGCACCGCCGCCACCTGCTTCGGATTCCTGATGTCGGTGATGTCGAAAATCCTTACTCCGCGGAAACGATCCTTTTGCGCTGCCGGCAGACGCGGCTGGTTCTCTTGTCCAGCGGGTGGTGGAGGATTGGGCGGAAAACCCTGGGCGCCGCAATCCAGGCGACCGTTCGGCATCTCCACCGACATAAAGAGCAGGTTCTTGTAAACGGACACGTCGCCCTGCCCGCCCGGACACACTAACGAAGTCAACAATCTGGTCGTCGCCGGATCGGAGATGTCATAGATGTTGACGCCATAAAAGTTTCCCAGAAACAGGTGGTTGCCCTGGAACGCAAGGTCTGAGTTCGCAAAGCCAAGCCCAGCAAACACCAACTTCATCGGCTTTGGCATCTTCGATGGGTCAGCTACGCCGAGTACCGTACTCAATGTCTTGTTAACTTTCGGATTATCAGGATCGTCAGAGCCGAGTTGAAACGCCTCCGGCTTCTTGAGCAATAGGAGGTGCTTGATGCCCATCGCCGCTTCACCCGCGTCGTACATTCCCGGCGACAGTTTGGCGCGCGGGTCGTTGGCATCAGAACCGGTCATGCCAGCCGGTAGCGGCGGCGCCGATTGAAGAGCAAACGGATTCCCACCGTCCTGGTTGGCAGGTTTGGCTTCCGGCGTCTTCGTGGGCGAAGGCTGCGGCGACGGCGAGGTCGTTTGTGCCAGCGTTCTGGCTGCAAAGCACGAGCACAAAACAAGGGAAGCTGTTAGTAAACGGAAAGCAATCGTGTGTACTCGACTCATCGTTTCTCCTCTACAGGTTTTTCACCCAACATGGTTTGCATAATTCTAATCTCAGCGCGTTGACCACTGTCAACGTCCGTTGCGAAATTGAACAGTTCGGCGTCCTGCCCCGCGCCTGCCGTATCGAACAAATCTTTTACCATAATCAACGCACCGTTGTGGTGCTGAATCATTCCGGTCAAAAACAGATGATCGAACTGCGCGCCCTTTGCTTTTCTCAAGGCGTCCATCTGCTTTGGGGTCAGCATTCCGGGCATGAGCATCTGATGTTTCGACATGTCCATGTCTTGCATATCCATGACTTGCATATCCATGCCTGACATTTTCGGCATCGGCACTGATACCGGCTCTCCCCTTGATTCGAGCCACCGCTTCATAAAATTTATTTCGTCCGACTGTGATTTGCTGATGCGCGCTCCGAGAAGGCGGAGATTCTTGTTCGCCGTATGCGACTCGATGAGCGCCGTCATCTCAACCGCTTGCGCGTGGTGCATGATCATCCCCTGCATGAACTCCACATCCTTCGGCGAACGGGGCGGCAGTGTCGCCCTCGTTGATGGCGGCAGTGTTCGGGTTGGCTGGCCCGGCGCACCGGGCTGCACCACAACCGGCGGCGCCTGAGAATCAGCCTGCTGAGCGCAGACCGGCAGCGATAAGAAACAGATGAGAGCACCGGCGGCTATCAGCGCACCGCGCGGCGCTGCAACACTGATGACTGACCGCAGCTTAAGCCTGGCACTGAAAGGAAACGACTGCATCGGCGTTGATTGATCAAGCATCGAGCGGTTACTTTACCACAAATAAGACAGGCGCTACCCCATCAGAGCAGCGTCCGGTAGTGGTTCAGTTTGAAATCTAAGAGAGCATTCTCCGAGACTGACTCACCGCAGAGGCGCAGAGGACGCGGAGATGACGCCGAGAAAAGCATCCACTCTCTGCGCCTGCTCTGCGCTCTCTGCG
>JAVHWW010000117.1:0-3049 GCA_032159235.1 Acidobacteriota bacterium | reverse complement strand
GTGGCCGAGGTGATTCGTGGCGAACTGCATCTCCCAACCCTGCGCCGTGCGCATCAGCGGCGAGGCCATAATGCCGGCGTTGTTGACCAGGATGTGCAGCGGGCCGTCCCATCCGGCGACGAATGCCCCGACCGATGCTTGGTCGGCCAAATCGAGTGGAGCGACGAGCACTTGCTTGTTGCCGATGCTGTCGATGATGCCGGCGGCGGCGCGCTCGCCGGCCGCGACGTTGCGGACGGCGAGGGTCACCTCGGCGCCGGCGCTGGCCAGGGCGCGCGCCGTTTCCACGCCGATGCCGGACGCGCCGCCGGTAACGATGACCCGGCGGTCAGTGAGGTCGATGCCGGCGATCACCTCGGCGGCAGTCGACTCAGCGTTGAACGGTGTGGTGATGCGATCGGTCATGACATGTCCCGTCTCGGTAAGCTGCAATCGGAGGCATCCCCCGGTTTCCCGGATAACCGGAGGATCCTCCGGCTGATTCCCCAGAAGACGCGATGGCACCCGCTCGGCCGCTGCGCGCCGACGCGGCGCAATCGCGACCGGCTCCTGGAGGTCGCCGTCCGGACACTCTCGCAGGACGGTCCGGACGTCACGCTCAAGGCGATCGCGAAGGACGCGGGCGCGGGCCGGATCGGGGCATGATGTGGCTTCGGTATGCGATCAACAAGCGCGTGGACCGCTGGTCTGAAGGAGACCTCAAGACGCATCAGTAGCGCCGCGTGCACTTGATCTGGAGACTGTCGAGGTGCTCAGTGAGCACCAGGCTCGTTCGTGAAAAGCGACACTTCCCGCGGTGTTTATCGACCAGGGGCATAAGAGGAGCGCTCATGACCATTGGCGCCGTGGGGAAGGGTTTTGACGGGCTTGAGATGACCGCGCTCGAGCCGTACCTGGAGACCGCGCACTTCTCCCAAGGGGCCTACCTCATGCGTGAGGGTGACCCAGGCGACACCTGTTATGTCATCACCTCCGGTGAGGTGCGCATCGAGGTCGAGCGGCCGGACTCCTCTTCGGACGGTGTGGTGTCCTACCTGCGGGCGGGTGACGTGTGCGGGGAGTTCAGCGTGCTCGACGACAGCCCCCGCTCCGCCAGTGCTTATGCGGACACCGATGTGGTCGCGCGCAGCCTGTCCGTATCGGCGCTGCGCTTGCTGTGCGAGCGGGATCCCGCATCGGGGATCTCGGTGCTGCAGTGGCTGTCGCGCCACGCTGCGCACAAGGCCCGCGAGTTCTCCACGAACCTGCAGGAGTTTATCTTCACCGATGAGTCCGATCCCGAGGTGGACACGCTGGTCGCTTCGGCGGTCGTCGCCCAGGCCGGCTTCACCTCATGGTCTGAGGCCGACTCCGACGCGGAGTCGTCGCTGGTGGACTGTGCCCGGACGGTCATGCTGGCGGAGTCGCAGGCGATCCGCGCCGCCGCCAACCGCGTGGCTGACGAGCTGCACCGTGCGGTCGAAGTGATCCGCCGGCATCCCGGGAAGGTCGTCGTCACCGGAATCGGCAAGTCGGGACACGTCGGCAGGCGTCTGGCTGCCACCTTGTGCAGTACCGGCACCCCCGCGGTCTTCCTGCACGCGACCGAGGCCGTCCATGGCGACCTCGGCGTCTATGTGCCCGGCGATCCGACGATCCTCATCTCCAACAGCGGGGCCACGGCCGAGCTGGTCCACCTGCTGCCACTCCTGCGTAGCTGGAACTCGCCCACGATCGCGATCGTCGGCAAGCTCTCGACCCCGCTGGCAGAGCAGGCCGACATCGTCTTCGACGGTCGGGTCGCCAGCGAGGCGGACCCATTCAACCTGGTTCCGAGCTGCAGCACGGCCGTGGCCCAGAGCCTGGGCAACGCGCTGGCGCTGTGCCTGATGCGGGCGCGCGGCTTCACCGACCGTGACTTCGCCCGATGCCATCCCGGCGGGCAGCTCGGCCGCAGGCTCAGCGACGGGGAACCGGTGCCCGTGCCTTCCCACCGAGAACAGAGGTGATCCATTTGTTATATCTGGACAGCGCGCGGGCCAGCGACGCGGCGGCGGCGACGGACCTGGGCTTCGTGGCCGGCGTGACCACCAACCCGAAGCTGATGGCCGCGGCGGTCGAGCCGCCGGTAGTGACGCTGGCGGAGTTGTGCGACCGCGGACCTGGGGTCGTCTTCTACCAGGTGACCGCCGACGACGTCGCGGGACGGGAGAAGGAGGCCCACGACATCCACACGGTCCGTCCCGGCCGGGTCGGGATCAAAATCCCGTGCACTGTGGAAAACCTCGCGATGGCCGTACGACTGCGACGCGACGGCATCGGGCCGATCGGCATCACGGCGGTGTTCACACCGGCTCAGGCCGTGCTGGCGGCGGCGGTCGGTGCGGATTTCGTCCTGCCCTACGTCAACCGGCTGACCCGGTTGACCGGTGACGGGTTGGCCGTGGTTGCGGGGATGGCGAGAGTGTTGCGGGGATCGAGCACCGAAATCCTAGCCGCGAGCGTGAAGACCGCGGAGGAGGCCGTCCAGACGTTGCAGGCTGGTGCGCAACACCTGACGCTGGCCCTGGGCCTCATCGAGGCCATGGGCGAGTCCACTCATTCCCATGCTGCGATCGAGGAGTTCGCGCAGGCGATCCGGTAACCCCTTAGCCGAGGGCATACGGAACGACCGCGTCGTCAACGAAGGCTGTAGCGCGTCCAGGCAGAAAATGGGAGAGAATCTTTTTCAAGAAACTCCTTGAGCAGCTCACGCTTCGCGCGCTCCTCTATGAATACCACCCGCATATGCTGCAAGGGTCTGCGAAGTCCTCTCGCCCCCCAAATCCTCCCATTTCGGGCGCACACGTCGGACTCACCTGCAGCCAAGTCTCCGACTATCAACAACTTGAAACTTGTCCCCGGGTGAGAGATCGAGCCCACGAGCGTTCATCACGCTGAAGATGCGTGAACGAGGTTTGGGTCTGGAGTACTGAGGACAGCTCTGCTGCGTGGGCGGCAAGTAGACGAGTTCCGCTGTGAAGCCTCGCTCTGATGGCGCAGGCGGTTCGATGAAGATCGCTGTGAGCCA
>JAVHWW010000012.1:0-34994 GCA_032159235.1 Acidobacteriota bacterium | reverse complement strand
GCTTTGGGCAGCAACTCTTTGATATGCTCCCATTGACTGTCAGTCAGATCAGAAGGGTATTTTTTGTTAGGCATAACTCAAACATACCTAACTGGACGGGCTGGCAGTCAATTTTCAAACAGCCTCTTAGTATATATCCCATTAAGCTTTCATCCGCCCGTGGTAATGGCGTTCTTAATAATCTCGGTGAATTGCTGGCGGAATTCTTTTTGACTCGCGCTCCCATTAGCTCTTCTTCTTCCGCGCCAGTACGCTTGCAGCGCTTTGATTGATAGTAATGGCTTTCGAGCGGTGGTTGGTTTTCCTGCTGATGAACTCAACTTGTGCCAAAGGTTCGATCTCAAGTTTCTCGAACTCAATGATGAAGGGGTTCGCTCGCCTTGGCGCGCGCGAAGACAACCTCTCGTCATAAGACTCGGCCAGTAGCTCTGGATTCAAACATTCTGCCTTTCTATCAATTGCTAATATCGCGGCCCGGCGGACGAGTTTCATCAGATAGCCAATGAAGCCATTGGTGGCGCAGTAGATGCGGAAAGCTGTTTCGTGGTCGCTCAGATTAGAGCTTTTGGGGAATGGTAAGCGACGGTCTAAAAATTTGAGGAATGATTTGAACTCTCTTTTTCCGGCAGATGTGTCCCAACGGAAAGAATCCAAACTTTCCCGCATGGAGAATCTTCTTTCCAGTTGCGGGTTGGCCTGCAAGATGATCTCGGCATGGGGCATCCCGACCAGCACGACCGGCTTTTTCGTCTCATTAATCAAATCCTTGAGCCAATTAGAAACACTGTTATGCGAATCAGTAGTTGAAAACGAGGAGAAAGAAAGCGACTGCCAGCTTTCCCCAACAATGAATCATCAGCGCGTCAGTTGAACGCACTTTGCTCGCTCTTTGAATCCCAGTTTTCTCCTGTATCCAGTTGAAGAGACTTTCAATGGGTTGGCGGATGCGGCGCACCAATTGATTGTAATAGTTCTCGTCCTTGGTTAGTTCTTTGCCTTTCAGCTTTTTCTGTGGCGCAACCAGCCTTGTTTGCTGCTCTTTCAAGTGAGAGATGATCTCCGGCGTCGGATAAGCTAAATCGCCAAAGAGTTCGGTGGATGGTAACTCCGGTTGCTGTTCGATAAAGGCTTTCGAGTCATGATGCGAAGCTGCACAGAGCCACACTTGCTGGGGTAGCGGCAAGCGGCAAGTCCGTCGCTGTGCGATGCAGTGCAGGCGTACCCCATGAAAGCGCGTCTTCTTGGCAGCACAATATCCAATATCGGCCACTTCGCGCCCGACCCGCGCTCGATAAGAATGTCCATGCTGGGCGAGCATCACGGGTAAAGAGTCAACCAAGTGGTCACACTCCGGCGTGCTCGTGGCGGCCAAAGCGCCAGACAGGACCGCGCCGAAAGTCTGAAAGGTCGGCTCTAAGCGGTTCAGCCGCAGGACGAAAGTTTGATAGCTGGGCAAGCGTGGAAACCACTCTCACCGCAGGCGGTGCTGACATGAACGCTCTGTTGCGGGATACATCCAATTACGGGAGTTTCCACGAGACGCAGGAGGCATTGGATCATGAGAATGCCGCGACGACTCGCGTCTATGTGCAGCGGATCACAGTCAAGACTGATAAGCATTCAAGCAAAGTTGCACAGAGAATGAAACGCACGCCGTTGGTGCCATGAGAAGGCTTGACACTAAAGTGATGGCTGGCGTGTGGTGAGTTCAGCCAAGTTTCGTGAAGACGTTCAGCAACGAGCGCGAACAGAAGGATGACACGAATCTCGCTAAGGAATAATGATAAAGGACATTTCGTTCTTGACAGTAGGAGGGGTTCCGGGGCTATTTTTGAAAAAACATACGCTAAGAGAATCTCTTATGCTAGCTTAGCGTATGCCCCTAACTTTTGCTGCCCCGGTCCCCGCTCCGGTTACCAGTGTCCCGTCTCTGTTTCGTGTCGGTTGCGAGAATATTCATGCCGATCTGACGCGCGCCGAACTTTTTCGCTTCTTCACCTTTCCGGAAGCGGACCGCCGCCTCATCTTTCAATGGCGCGGCACGCAGAACCGCCTCGGGTTCGCGCTCCTCTTGGGCGGCGTGCGGCTCACGGGTCGGTTCCCCAAAGACTTATCGGCCATCTCAACTAATCTCATCGCGCATCTCTGTAAACAGCTCCATCTTCCTTTTCCGCCAACCTTGATCTATCCGTAACGCCAACCGACGCGCGTCGAACACATGGCGCAGATCAGAAGCCGTCTGAGGCTGCGGCGCTTCCTCGCCAGAGATGAAGCGTTGATCGAAACGACCGTTCGCCACCAAGTGCGCCAAGGAGCAAGGCTGGGTAATTCCCAACAAACGTCACTTTTGTTTCATAGCTTTTTTCGGAAGGGATAAAGTTTCCAATGATTTAGGACGATTTATTATCTCCCATCAAACACCCTATTTTGAGGGGCAAATTTTGGGAGGTGAAAATTTCTGCTAAAGGCTGGTCTCTTAGCATTTAGCGAAATGCCTATGAGACATTTTCTCCGTTTGTTGCGTTTTACCCAGAGTTGGGACAGTTCTTTCATGTCTCGCCTGAATCGTTCCTCTGAATACTGGTGTTCTCAGAGATTCCTACAGCATTTAATATTTTTAGCGTGGTAGGGCTGTGATTCAAAGCAGTATAAATCCTTTTGCGTGAGTGCTTAGCAAATGGTGATCTAAAGAGTTTTCAGGCGGGCGTTCGTCCCTCACTTCTTTGTGACTGGCGAAGATTGTCGAACGCTCAGAATCAAGCAGGCCGAGGCGAGAGCGGAGCAGGAGAGATAGACAATCCCGGCGTAAAAAGAACCCATGCTCTCGTTCAAATATCCGACCACGTAAGGGCCGACGAATCCGCCCAGATTGCCAAAGGAGTTGATGAGGCCGATGGCGGCGGCTGCTGCTGAGGCTGTGAGGAATGTTGTCGGCAGCGCCCAGAAGCCCGGCAAGTAGCTGTACAGCCCCGCCCCCGCCAGACAGAACATAGCGACGGCCAGCCCAACTCTCTGATTCATCACTGCGCTCAACAGCAGACCGAGACTGACCGCGAGCAACGAGATCGCAGTATGCCATTGGCGTTCGCCCGTTCGATCTGAATTCCATCCGACTATCAGCATTGCCGCGAGCCCGGCACAGTAAGGCAGAGCGGCGACACCCGTCACCAGCAGGTTGGAAAATCCCGAAAGTCCCTTGAGGATTGTTGGCAGCCAGAAGTTGAATCCGTAGGCACTCGTGACCGAGCAGAAATAAGCGAGCGCCAAGAGCACTACATTCCGATGCCTCATGGCTTCCCACACGCTGAAAGCGCGCTCCTCCTGGAGCGCACGCTGCTCCTGCTCCAATTCACTGGTAATCCACTCGCGCTCTTCGCTGGTGAGCCAGCGTGCTTCGTGCGGCCAGTCGGTCAGATAAAAGATTGTGGCAACGCCGAAAATCAACGCGGGCACGCCTTCTAAAATGAAGACCCAGCGCCAGCCCGCCAACCCGAACCAGTGAACGCCGAGAATTAAACCTGAGAGCGGAGCGCCGAAGATGTTCGAGACGGGAATGGCGGCCATGAACATCGCTACGGCCTTGGCTCTGTCCCGTTGGCGAAACCAGTGGCTGAGATAAACGATGACACCCGGAAAGAATCCTGCTTCAGCCGCGCCCAGAACAAAACGTGCGATGTAGAATTGCGTCGGCGTTTGGATGAAACCCGTGAGAGCAGCCAGCAAGCCCCACGAAATGATGATGCGTGCGAGCCACAGACGTGCGCTCCAGTTCTCGACTATGAGCGTGCCGGGGATCTCCAAAATAAAATAACCAACGAAGAAAATGCCCGCGCCGAACCCGAGGACTTCTGTGTTGAAGTTCAGGTCTTTGCTCATCTCCAACGCGGCATATCCAACGTTGACCCGGTCGAGGAACGCAACCATGAACAGACAGATCAGGAACGGCATGAGGCGGCGTGTGATGCGCCTGCGGGCACGCTCTGCAACCTTGCTGTCGGATGCGTTATGCTCTGTGGCTTTCTTTGAAAGCATCTGCGCGTTTCTCTCAGGCGTAGTCGTGTGCGATTCACACGCTTCAACGGCTTATTGCAGAAGGGCCGGAATCGAAACTCTTTACCCGTGACTTGCTGATGAGAAGAACGAACCTTATATTATCGCATCGCTTCCGGGAAGTCTGTCTGTCGCCAGTCGTTTGCTAATGTCGTGGAGTGAGCACCATCTCGCGCCGAAATAATTTTCTTTCGCAAGGGGCACTTGGATGTTAAGTGAAACTACAACCCGCCGTGATTTTCTGAAGACGCTCGGTCTGGGCGCGTTCGGATTGACTCTCGCCAGGTCTTCTCGCGCATATTCGTCGCAACGGCGCGAGTCTCGTCAATTGCTCGTTTACGTGGGCACTTATACATCAGGCAACAGCGAAGGGATTTATCTCTATCGCCTTGATCTCTCGTCGGGCGCGTTGAGTCAGGTGGGGACGACGAAAGATGTTGTGAATCCTTCGTACCTGGCTCTCGACGCTCGGCGACGATACCTTTATGCCGTCAACGAGGTGGATGAATTCGCCGGTCGCAAGAGCGGTGCGATTAGCGCATTCGCTGTAGATCAGCAGACGGGCGCGTTGCGATTCTTAAATCAACAGCCTTCGCTCGGCGGCTCACCCTGTTATGTGTCGTTGGATAAATCCGAGAAGTTCGTGCTGGTTGCAAACTACGTCGGAGGAAATGTCTCTGTCTTTCCTGTGCGGAGCGATGGAAGTCTGGGAGAGGCAGCGGACATGAAGCAGGATCAGGGTTCGGGCGTGAACAAAGAGCGACAGGAAGGCCCGCACGCACACTGCATCTTGCCCGACCAAAGCGGACGACATGTCTATGCCTGCGATCTCGGAACAGACCGGATTATGATCTATCGCTTTGACTCGCAGGCAGGAAAGCTAACCCCGAATGAACAGCCCTGGGTGCAGGTCACAGCCGGTGCCGGGCCGCGCCACTTAACTTTTCATCCCGGCGGCAAATACGCCTACGTGATGAACGAACTCAACTCGACGGTCACAGCCTTCGCTCACGATTCAGCGCAAGGCACACTCAAAGAGTTACCAAGCATCAGCGCGCTCCCGGAAGATTTCAAAGGCCAGAACACGGGCGCAGACATCCATCTCTCTCCCGATGGAAAGTTTCTCTACTGCTCCAATCGTGGTCACGACAGCATCGCAGCCTTCGGCGTTGACGCTGCGAGCAGCAGGTTGAGTTTCATCGCGCACACTCCGACCGGAGGGAAGACGCCGCGTAACTTTGCGATTGACCCGACCGGGAACTTCCTGCTGGTGGCGAATCAGAACTCGGACACCATCGTCATCTTTCGCCGCGACGCGCAGACGGGCAAGCTCCAACCGACCGGCAATGTCGCGGAAGTGCCGTCACCTGTCTGCCTGAAATTGATCGCGCCCTTCGTTTGAAGAACGTCCGGCGCGCGTTTGTGTTAATGTTATCGATAATGAAAAAGAACGTCGTGGTTTCTTGGCCGCCCTGCTATATTCTATTCAGACGCTCGTGTTCTGAAGTGCAGACTAAAAACCTCTGAATCAATTGGCGGAGAAAGAGAATGAATGAACGTCGAAGGCCGCGCTTGCTTGAGAAGGGAATGTTCGGGTTGACGCTGTTGTTTGCTGCTGGAGTCTTGGCAACTGCACAAGTCCGCATTGACGCCGGATTGATCGAAGGAACAACGAGCGCAGATTCTCACATCAGAATTTTCAAGGGAATCCCTTTCGCTGCCCCGCCCGTTGGCGACTTGCGCTGGCAAGCGCCGCGCGCGGTCGCGCCCTGGACAGGGGTTCGTAAAGCAACTGAATTCGGAGCGCGTTGTATGCAGGGACGCATCTTCCAGGACATGGTCTTCCGCGATGAGATGAGCGAAGACTGCCTGTCGCTGAATGTCTGGACGCCTGCGACATCTGGCAAAGAGCGTTTACCCGTGATGGTCTGGATTTATGGCGGCGGGTTTCAGGCGGGTTCAGCTTCGGAGCCGCGTCAGGATGGGGAGAACCTTGCGAAGAAGGGGGTCGTCGTCGTCAGCTTCAACTATCGCCTCGGCGTCTTCGGTTTTCTCTCTCATCCTGAACTGACGAAAGAAGCGGGCGCGTCCGGGAACTATGGACTGTTGGATCAGGTCGCAGCGCTCGAATGGGTGAAGAAAAATATCGCGGCCTTCGGTGGCGATCCCCGCAAGGTCACGATCTTCGGTGAGTCGGCGGGTTCATTCTCCGTCAGCGCGTTGATGGCTTCGCCTTTAGCGCAAGGGTTATTCCAGCGCGCCATCGGCGAGAGCGGAGCTTTCTTTACCGCCAGAGACGGAACGCTCGTCGCCAAGCCGCTTGCCGAGAGCGAACTGGCTGGCGTGAAGTTCGTCGAAGGTATGGGCGCAAAAGCAATCGCCGACTTGCGCGCCAAGTCCGCAGACGAAGTTTTGCAGGCCGCATTGAAAGGTCAGGCGTTCAGGTTTGCGCCGAACATTGACGGGCGCATGTTGCCGCGAGATGTCTATTCAATCTATGCGGAAGGAAAGCAGGCACATGTTCCACTTCTCGCCGGATGGAACGCTGATGAAGCGAGGGCTGGCGTCGTGCTGGCGAAAGATAAACCGACCGTCAGCAGCTTTTCCGCACAGGCGCGAACGCGGTTCGGCGAGAGCGCCGATACACTTCTGAAGTTGTACGCGGCAAATTCGGATGCGGAGGCGCTTGAGTCTGCGGCAGCACTCGCCAGCGACCTGTTCATCGGCTATGCGACGTGGAAATGGATCGAGATGCAGAGCCAGACCGGAGGCTCAACCGTCTTTCGTTACTCTTTCGATAAAGCTCCGCCCGTTGCGCCCGATCTGAAGATTAATGGAGTTGCCGTCACTGCCAGAGAAATCGGCGCGCGGCACGCTGGCGAGATCGAATACGTCTTCGGCACGCTCTCCTCTCTGAAAGTGCCCTTGCAGCCGGAAGACTGGAAACTGTCGGACGAGATAATGACTTACTGGACTAACTTCGCCAAAACGGGAAACCCGAACGGCGCAAGTCTCCCGCGCTGGCCGAGCTACGATAGACGAAGCGGTTATCAAGTGATGCACCTCGACACGACACTCCGCGCGGCTCCTGACGCTCATCGTGGCCGCTACGAATTTCTTGATACTTATCAATAACTGAACTTCCCGGCTGATCGACATGTCAGAGATGAGTTGAGCGATGAGGAGAGCTTGCCATCCTCGTCAAGGTCATCCATCGTTATCTTGGTGATCAAACCAATAATGAACAGGAAGTGACTCATGCAGAGCTTATCATGGCTGTGCGATTTTAGTCGGAGACTGAGACCGGCTTGGATTGTTGCCAGATGTCTCTCCCCGATTCATTCGCTTCCAGTCTGCGGGTCGGCGTGATTCTGACCAACCCACGCTGGCATAAAGCTGCCAGATGGATCTTCGCTGACGATTCATCCACGTCCGCATCCTGGCCTAAGATCTGATCAATGATCCAGCCGGTGAGTCCGACTCGCTCATCTCCGACACAGACCGCCAATTGCTCCGGATAATAACGAGATGGCAATTCGGTAATGATTCCCAGCAAGGCGAGTGCAGTGGCGGATAAATTCGCACCTGCTGATGACTGCTCATCTGCGGGAATGCGTTTCTCAATCTGACCCGCATCTGAAAGGGAAGCGCTCAGAGGCAAGGCTGCCTGTTTGTTCTCAATCTCAGCTCTTAACCGATACTCCCCTTGTACTCCACGCTGTATCTGATGCTCATACAGCAGCAAGGTCGCGACAGCGTCCAGAGCAGCATACGAGAGTTGTTTCGGATCGAGTGGACGCATACTCCAATCGCTTTGTTGCCCGCTTTTATCGAGTCGGAAGCCCAGATGTTTCTCGACTTGTGACTTGAGTGAGTATCGCTTCTCACCGTTGCGTCGTGCGGCTACCAGAGTGTCATGAATCGGCGCGGTGTTGATCTGAAAATGGCGTTCGAGTCGCACGGCATCGAAGACCGCATTATGGATAGCTTTCGTCGTCAGTTTCTGTTCAAGCGGTTGGCGAAGATTGATCGGGTCAAGCTGGGCCAGCGTATCAATGACGGCGACACGCGCTTGCTTTGCTCGTGATAACTTTTTACGCTTGCCTGCAAGAAATATTTTGCCAGGATTTTGCCAGACTTCTATTCGAAGAATCTGCTACTATTAAAGCTTTGGCTGCACAAGAGTTTCAATTACGGCGATCACGGCTTTTCAGATAGTGCGCGTAGTCTGTGAATGAATAGTCGAACCCTCTGAGCGGTATTGCATGTCCTATGGCTAGGTATTTAGACACTGAGACTTGGCACCGTCGCCGCCTGTTCCAGTTCTTCAAGGGCTACGATGATCCGTTCTTTAACATCTGCGCCGAGGTTGATATCTCGCCCCTCCTGGACTTCACGCGCGCTCAGAATTTATCCTCCTTTATCACCTATCACTTTCTCTCGATCAAATCGGCCAACGATGTCGAGCCGTTCCGCTACCGACTGCGCGGCGACCGTGTACTCATCCACGACCGCATCCACGCGGGAGCGACCCTTTTACTAGCCGACGAAAGCTTCACGTTCGTTTACTTCGACTATACGGAAGATTTCGAGGCCTTCCACAGCAGCGCCAAAGCGACTATAGAAAGCGCACGTGTTGAAGTGCCAAGCCTTGATGCGCGCGACGAACAAGACGATCTCATTTATCACTCCGTGATCCCATGGGTCTCATTCACCAGCATTTCCCATGCGCGCGACTCGAAACGACAGAATTCTGTTCCTAAAATCTCGTTCGGTAAGTACCGCGCAGATTGCAATCGTATTAAGATGCCCGTCTCGGTCGAGGTGCATCACGCTCTGATGGACGGCCTGCATGTCGGTCGGTATTTTGAACGATTGGAAGGCTACATTTCTAACCCGCGCTCCGCCTTGGTTTCATGAACCTGATTCGACAATCTGCCTTGCGGCAAGCACTGCGACCTTCAATATTAAAACGCATCTTGATAAAGTCGTTGACAGAGCCATCGAACTATACTTAAGATGTGCCACCTCGTCGGTCTATTACTCCAAGTTGTAAAGATCAAGCGGAAGTTGTAATTCTTCCTTCAAACCTTTCTTGAGAATCAGAGGAGAAGATTATGCGTAGCAACTTGCTTCGGAATGTTTCAGCTTTGATTGAAGGGTGTGGTCTCTTTTTGCTCATCACGCTGGCCGGAGCGTCAGGCGTGCGTGCGCAAACGCAAATCACCGCTGGAACTATTCAGGGTACGGTGACGGATCAAGCCGGAGCGGTTGTGCCGGAGGCGAGAGTCGAAATCAAGAATCTGGAAACCAATCTGGTCAAGACCTTGACGACAGATGCGGACGGACGATTTGTGGCTTTACAGTTGCCGCCAGGCCACTACACCGTGACAGTCTCCAAGCAAGGCTTCGCGTCACTCATTCAGGAGAATTTCCCGCTGACGGTTGGTGAGACGGTTCCTCTTAATTTGAGCATGAAAGTCTCTCAGGTGGCAGAGAGCGTCACCATCAACTCCATCCCGGTTGTTGATACAATCAAGACGGAATCGAGCACGACCTTGGATGAAAAGGCTGTGGGCAATCTTCCCGTCCTCGGCAGGAAGTTTGAAGACCTGCTGACTTTAACACCCGGAGTGAGCATCACTCAGGGGCCTGACGGCGATGAGATCAACTTCGCCGGACAGCGCGGCGTCTTCAACAATATCAGTCTCGACGGCGGCGATTATAACAACGGCTTCTTCGGCGAGCAGGCCGGAGGACAGCGTGCGGCCATTGATATTACTCTCGAAGCCGTGCAGGAATTTCAGGTTGTGGCAACAGGCGCGTCAGCCGAGTTCGGGCGCACCGCCGGCGGTGTTGTCAACGTCATCACGAAGAGCGGGACCAACGAGTTTCACGGCAGCGCCTTCTACTTTCAACGCCTTCGCGCGCTCGCCTCTAATACCTCCGACGGCCAACCGCTCACAGATTTTCATCGTGAACAGTTCGGCGGAACTGTCGGCGGGCCGATCAAACAGGATAAGGTCTTCTTCTTCGGAGCCTTTGAGCAGATTTTCGAGAATTTGACGCGCCCGAACCTGAGCGTGCAAAACGGTAGCACGCCTTGTCCTGTGACCACGCCGACGATTCTGGCTGACGAAGCATTGATTAACAGCAACACAGACTGCCAGCGTCTGGCGCTGATTAATTTCTTCCGGGCGACGCGGAGTCAGGAAGAAGGCTTGCCCGTCAAGCGTCCGATTCGCAATTCGGCGCTCCTCGGCAAACTCGACTGGAATCTCAACCGGAACAACAAACTCGCCGTCTCTTACAACTTCGATTACTCCAGAAACACGAACCAGACGTTTGACGTTGCCACTTACGGCAACTCGGCCAACGGCATCGAAGGCCCGTCGAAGATTCATGTGCTCAACTTCAACCTCTTCAGCACGCTCTCGCCGACGAAAGTCAATGAAGCGCACTTCACCTACTCGCGCGAGTTGCGGCCACGCTCTGCGATTACTTCAAGCGTCCCGGCTGATACGGCGATGGGCTTCGCCACGACGTTCCGTTTCGGGAATCCATTCTTTCTCCAACCAACGGTTGATGAGTTGATCTGGCGCACACAGTTGAAAGACAACCTGTCCATCGTTTCAGGACGGCACACGATTAAGGTCGGCGGCGAATGGATTCACACGCTTAACGATCAGACCTTTCGCGGATTCTTCACCGGACGATATATTTTCGATAGTGTGGCTGGCTTCCTGCGGTACGCATCACCGACGGCCCCCAATGGTTTCGGGCCAAGAACCCAGGAGTGTATCTCGGCGACCGGAGTTGTGACCTGGATTACTCTTCCCGCACAGGCTTGTCCGGCAGGAAACACTGTCGGTGGGCCACTGCTCCTTTATTTGCAGGACGGAACACCCACCGGCATCGCGGGAGTCCCGCCGCCCGGTAAATCAACGATCACGAATCAAGACTATGCGCTCTTTGCGCAGGACAAGTGGCAGGTGCGGTCCAACTTGACACTCAATTATGGCCTGCGCTGGGAGGCGCAAATATTTCCCCAGCCCGTGATTCCACCGGCACAGACGGCCTACGGCTCGCTCCTCAGCAATCCAAGATTCCCGTCTGACGGCACGCTGCACAGTCAGACCAAAGAGTTTCAGCCGCGCGTCGGCTTTGCCTGGGATATCTCGAAGAAGGGCACCTCCGTTTTGCGTGGCAGTTATGGCATCTACTATGCGCGGCAGAACATGTTGTCGCAGGTTGGATCAATCACTACCAATGGCGCACAACAGTTCGGCGTCACCTGTGCCTCGACTTTCGCTTTCACCTGTTTCGGCGCTTCGACGCAACCGCCGACCTGGCCCAATACCGTCCCCTCAGCGCCCATCGGCACGATTCCGTTCGGCGCTTCCGTGCGTGTCTTTAGCCGTGACTACGCTAATCCCAGAATCTATACCGCGAACGCACAGTTCGAGCAGCAGATCGCCAAGGATGTCTCGCTGTACTTCGATTTCACTCACTCGAAAGGCGTGCACCTGACACGTTTCTTGAATTACGCGCGCACGGGATTATTCCCTCAACTCGGTGATGTCTTCGTGACCAGCTCCGTCGGCAAGTCGCTCTACAACGGCTTCACCGTCGGCGTCAGGAAGCGACTCAGCAGACACTATCAATTCGAGGGCAACTACGTGCTCTCCAAAGACAGGGACGACGATTCCAATGAGCGTGATCCGTTCACAGATCGCTCCTTCGACATCAACAATCTACAGTTGGACTATGCTCTCTCGGACAGAGACATTCGACACCGCTTCAACTTCTACATGTACGCGGAACTGCCATGGGGCTTACAGTTCAACCCGCGCATTCAGGCACGCTCGGCGCAACCGATCACGCCCGCCGTGCGAACTGCGACCAACCGCAACTCGTTGCGCAAGGACAACCAGTATTTCTCTTTTGACTGGCGACTGGCCCGCCCCTTCAAACTCAGGGAAAGGTATGAATTGATTCCGACTTTTGAGCTGTTCAATACCTTCAACAACAATAACAACGTGAACCCGCTCTCCACGCCCGGCCTCTTCAACTTCGACGGCTTCTTGCGTCAGGGAGTCGGCGATCCGCGACAAGCTCAGTTGGCTGTGAAATTCCTGTTCTAAACGTAGCCTTCCGAATGAATGCGACAGAGCCTCATGGGTGGAAATCCTGTGAGGCTCTGGTTGCGATAGGATGACAGAGGAGATTACTGACATCGAAAGCGAGATCGAAGAGATCGTCAATCGGGAGACGCAAGCCTGGAACACACAGGACGTTGACCTTCTGATGACCGTCTTTCACACGGATATGGTCTGGCCCTGGCCCAGAACGCCTGCGTCCCACGACCCGATGGACTGGGTGATGGAATGGGGGCGTTACGATTATCAAAGATGGAAGCGCGGCTGGGAGGAACTGTTTGAGACCCACCGTCTCATTCACAACCAGCGAGAGATTAAGAAGATCGTCGTTTCCCGTGAGGGCGACGGAGCGTTTGCGGTTGTGGATATAGATACTCTGTGGATTGATAGAGAGGGGAGTGAGAACCACTGGAAGGGGCGAGTCTGCAAGGTCTATGCGAAGGTCGAAGACGGGTGGAAGATGACCATGCAAACGGGCGTGCTGGATTATTCGGGCATTCAATCAAGTGTCTGCGATCATCTCGAAAAAGTTTGAGAGCTTAGATTCATCCAGTCTTCCATCCGTCCTCAACCCACTGCACGCATCCACCCCAAACGGCCTGACCTGCCTGATAGCCTCGGCGATATTATTCGGATTCAAGCCGCCAGCCAGAAAGATTGGCACATCTACAGACTCACGTATCTTTCTACTCAGACTCCAATCGTGCGTGCGCCCTGTGCCTCCCAGCTCTTTGATGGGAAGAGTCTGATTGCCGGAATCCAGGAGAATCCCGTTGACGAAAGGCGCGATCTGGATAGCTTCATCAACTGATTCAGGCCCGTTGACGTGGATCACTTGCACGAACGCGATGCCCGGCAGTCCTTCGCGCAAATCTTGATAGCTTCCAGTCGCCAGGCGGTCACAGAATTGAATAGTGTTGACGCCTGTGCGTCGCTGCTGTGCGATGATAGAACGGGCGTCCTGCTTGCATGTAAGCAGAAAAGAGGAGATGGCGGGCGGCACGCTAGAGGCAATCAGTGCAATCAAATCTTCTGAGATCACGCCAGGTCCACTCGGCATTTCCGAGACCAATCCAAGAGCGTCTGCGCCATGCTCTATCGCCATCCAGGCTTCTTCGAGGCTGCCGATACAGCAAATCTTGACTCTGGGTTTGCGCATGGCTCTGATTTCTTTTCCCAGTCGGACTGAGGGCACAAGAATGCTAGAAAGGAATACTAACTACACTGGAACTCATTTCGTCAACGTGTATTCGTAAAGCTGTTTTCCGTCCGCGTTGATGATTCTGATTCCGAGCCGCGTGGTCTCAGCCTCCAGCACGGCGAAACCATAGTCCTTCGCGGCGAAAAAGGCACGCGAGCCGGGCGTTACCTTATCCAGCTTTTGCCCGCCGCCACCGACGATGAAAAAGTGAATTCCATCTACAGGCTTGAGATGTTGCAGATTGTGCTGATGGCCTGTCAGGTAGATGTCTGCACGCCCGCTCAAGATGGGCAGAAGCTGTTTCAATAATATCTGGTTATCGCCGCTCGTCCCGGTCGAATAGATCGGGTGATGTCCATAGACTATCTTCCAACTCGCGCAGGCGTCTGGCGTCGGCGACCTCCATGCCGCCATACTTCTGTCGCCATTTGTAGAAGGTATTCTCTGAAATTGAATGCGCGCGACAGACCGCACCAATGGTCTGCTCACCCTTTTCTGCTTGACGCAGGATTGAGATGATCTGCTCTTCGCTGAACTTTGACTGTTTCATCTTCGAATCTCCTTTGGAGGTTGGGAGATTCTAATCTATCGGCTGGTATTCAGATCGGGGAACATGTCAGGGTCATTGTCACTATGCGACAGCAATTCGCGGACAATGACCCTCGCTATATTCCTCGAAATTGAAGCAGAACGGCAGTTCATCGCGGAGCCAACTTGGTCGTCTATACTTTCGATAGTTCCTCAACAGATAGACCCTGCCATCTTCGGTTTCTCCTTCAAGTCCGTCCAGCGTTTCAGTCAAAGATACCCTCTGTCCATAACGCAGCTTAGGGATATAACCATTCCTGCCTAACACTCTGATACAGCAATTCCAATCAACCTTGGTCGAGCCGAGCGGATGGCGCGCGTAGCTCTCCAAACTATCGAGCACTGAAGGCAAAGCAAACCAGTTCTGATTCTGCAATCGAGTAGTAGAAGGCTTTCCCTCAAGCGCATAGTGGCCGCGCACTTCATTCCGGTAGCGGACGTATTCTGGGAGTCCTTGGCGTAACTCATCAAATATCCACTCGTTGAATTGGTCGTAGTATTCCCGACGATCATCCCTGAACGCCCTTTCTAATTTGCCGTTGGTCTGCGGATGCCTGACCGACGAATGGATTAGCCTGATGCCTAGGTTGGAGCAAAAGGCGGAGAGCAGATAGCCCTTAAACGGTGAGCCGTTGTCGAAGACTATGCCTTTAGGAATAGTTTGATATTTCCGCATAGCTGCGATCATGGCGCGGATGGTGTCATTCATTGTCGGCTCTCGTAGCAGATCACAATAGACATAGGCGCGCGAGTAGTCATCCATCAGCGTGAGTTGATAAGCCGTTCTATCTTCATCGGTGAGCCTTACTTTCTCGAAGAAGTCGCCGTGCCAGAGCGAATGCGGGTGATTGCGTTCGTAGAAGCGCCAGATAGGTGCTGCAGGAGGTGGATGTCTTTCATTCATAATAGCTCGCTTTACTCGCCTGACGGTTGAAGGGCTGATTCGCAGTCCATATTGATTCTGTAAGTCCCAGGCGAGGCGGTATGGACCAAGGTAGAGTTTCATCTCAACTGTTTTCCTAATGAGTTTCTTTTCGTCAACTGTGAAGCGGTGCGATTTGAATGATGGCGTGTTGCGCTTTCTCAAACGCGGCAATTGAAGTCGCTTGCGGACGCGCTGGATGGTTCGAGAGTTTGGCGAGTCGGGCGCGAGCGATGCGCTGACTTCGTAAGAACTCAAGGTCGGGTTGCGCTCAGAAAGAACTTTGATGCGATGCTCTTGTTCTTCGGGTAAACGGTTGGCAGGTCAGTTATTTTGTCCCATTCAAATATTCAACGCTATCGTTAACCTTTTTCTTGCTTGGGAGACTCAACAGTTCAGTCAAACTTATCACTTCGTTGCACGAGGCTTGCTATGACGGCCACTAACTCGGCTAACTCGACTGGCTTTGGGATATGCATCTGGTAGCCTGCTCTGATCGCCCGCAGGCGATCTTCTGTTCTGGCATACGCAGTCAAGGCAATGGCCGGTATCTTCCTCGCGTTTTCTGCGGGCAGCGCTCTCACTTTCCTGATTAACTCATATCCATCCTCGCCTGGCATCCCGATGTCACTGATTAAAAGATTAGGGCAGTCCTTTGCAATCGCTTCAAGCGCCTCTTGAGCTGAACCTGCCGTCACCACTTCCGCACCACACTGGCTAATGCCAAATCTGAGTAATTCACGCGTATCAGACTCATCATCAACCACCAGCACCTTCAAGTGGTCTAATCGTTCGGGGCAATCAAAGAAAGGAAGCGTATTTCTGGCTGCTGGGTGAACCCGCTCCTCCTGATTATTCTTCTGATAGACGGGAACTATCGGAAGCTTGACAACGAACGTTGCCCCCTGCCCTTTGCCTCCGCTCTCAGCATGTACTGTTCCTCCGTGCAACTCTACCAGGTGGCGCACGATTGCCAGTCCCAAGCCAAGTCCGCTGTGCTGTCGGGTCGTCTGCTGGTCAGCCTGGCGGAACCGCTCGAAGACGAATGGCAAAAACTCCGGACTGATTCCGGCTCCGGTATCGCTGACAGCAATCTCAAGGTGCGAGTTGATGCGCTCTAAACGCACCTGCACACGCCCGCCTTTGGGAGTGAATTTGACGGCGTTGGAGAGCAGATTCCAGACCACTTGTTGGAGGCGAGCCGGATCAGCCGCGACGGATAGCAAGCCTGTGTCCATCACCTTCTGAATCCGTACCTCTTTGGCCTCGGCGGCGGGGCGTAGTGACTCAATGGCCGATTCAATGAACGATGCAGGGTCAACAGCCCTCACGTCCAGGCGCAGCTTGCCGGTGATGATCCTTGACACGTCGAGCAGATCATCAACGAGTTGTGCCTGAAGCCGCGCATTGCGCTCGATTGTTTCAAGCGCACTTGCAGCAGTTGATGCCTCAAGACTACCTGAGCGCAACAGATGCGCCCACCCCAGGATTGCCGTCAGGGGTGTACGTAGTTCGTGAGAAAGCGTGGCGATGAATTCATCCTTCAAGCGGTTGGCGTTCTGAGCGCTCCGATACAGTCTGGAATTATCAATCGCAATCGCGGCGCTTGATGCGAGGTTTTCAGCGAGTGCCACATCTTCAGTTGTGTAGTGACGATCCGACTCGGCTGTGATGAAGCAGATCGCGCCAAGCGTGCGACCATGCGCGACAAGCGGGGTCACGATGGCAGAGGAAAAGCCAATACCACGCAAGAGACGGAGGTGCTCCGCATCCTTGGCCCCTGCGACTAATAATGAATCCGGTATTTCAGGATACAACTCGGACTTACCGGTGCGGAGCACATTGTGAACACCCTGCGGAGCATTCGTGTCATCAGGATAACGCTTCTGTAATTCATTTGCCCACTCAACTTTGGTTGGATCAAAGTGTTCGACGGCCAATCGTTTGAGATGCCCGTCTTCTTCTACAATATCAACCGTACACCAATCGGCGAGTGCCGGAACAGCCATGCGCGCGACGCTCTTCAACGTCGTCTCGTAATCCAGTGAAGATGCTATCTCTCTGCTGGCGTCGGTCAGGAATCTTTGTGCTTCAACGGCACGTTTGTGTGCGGAAATGTCACGGGCGATCTTTGAAGCGCCAACGATAGTCCCTGAGGCGTCCTTCACCGGCGAGACGGTTAGTGAGATGTCAACGGGCTTGCCGTCTTTCCGAATGCGAACAGTCTCATAGTGCTCGATGCGTTCTCCGCGTTTGATCCGCTCGATAATTTGCGGCTCCTCGTTAGGCTGGTCAGGCGGTATCAGCATTGTGATCGACTGGCCGATAGCCTCTTCGGGCGTGTAGCCGAAGAGTCGCTCGGCACCCGGATTCCAACTGAGGATCGTGCTGTCTAACTTTTTACTAATGATTGCGTCATCAGAGCTTTCAATGATCGCGGCCATCTGAAACAGATTGATCTCAGACCGCTTGCGCTCGGTGATGTCGCGTGTGAAACAGCGCGTGTGGACGAATTTCTCCCCGTCCCGCCGCACGTTTGAGCTAATCATGACATGCCTGTGAGAGCCATCCTTGCAGCGCAAACGCGCCTCGTAATCATGCAGCGTCTCATTCCTTGTTAATCTGGCGAGGATGTCGCCAATGACACTCTCATCGGCATGAAATTCAGCGATGTGGTGTCCGATGTACTCTTCGCGTGTGTAGCCGAGCAAATCGAGTTCAGCCTGATTAGCCCATAAGATAGTGCCGTCCGCACCAACCCAGTGGAGACCTACAGGAGCATTCTCGATAAAGTCGGCTAAGTCCTCTTCGCGTCTGCGCAACTTCTCCACTGCGTCTAAAACTTCGGGAGACTTTTCAGTAATTACATTGTTATTGGACATTAGGCTTTATTGACACTTAAAGAGTGCGAAAGTCATCTCGAAGATACCCTCACAGACCGATCAGGTTAAACGAAAGAAGGGGGATAAATTTATTATAGAAGATAATCCACAGATTTACACCTTGAATTTCAAAACATTGAGAGAAACGCACTGTGAGAGTATCGTAAGCGCGGCTCAACTTTGAGCCTTCAGTTCCAGAGAGTCCATCGCTAAGCGTGAGTGTGCAGGGTCAACGCTGATATGCGATAGCATTCCACGTACCGGATGAGCGTCCCTGCGGGAGCCTACCGTGTGAGATCGTCAGAGTTTAGGATCGCAGAATGAGGGGGGCTTCCCCAGAGGCTGTGTTGCAGCAATTGGTTTTGAGATATACTCACCGTGCTCCATCAACTCATTCATCGATCAAGGACTGACCCATGACACACAATCCCTCACCTTTTAAATGGCGGCACTTCGAGCCGACGATTATTCTCTTATGCGTCCGGTGGTACTGTCGCTATCAACTATCTTACCGCGACATCAAAGAGTTGATGAGCGAGCGTGGACTCAATGTGGATCATACAACTCTGTTTCGCTGGGTTCAGAGATATGCACCTGAAATCAACAAGCGCATCCGTCCACATTTGAAGATGAGTGGCACTTCCTATCGAGTCGACGAGACTTATATCAAGGTTGGACAGTCATGCAAATATCTCTACCGCGCGGTCGACAAAGAAGGAAATACAATCGAGTTCATGCTTTCTGCAAAGCGCGACGTTTCTGCGGCAAAACGCTTCTTTCGGAAGATGATGAGAGCGGATCATCGAAGGCTTCCGTACTCCATCTCTGTCGATAAGAACGCAGCTTACACCGAGGCGTTCACTTCATCGCAAGACGAAAAGATATTACCGAAGGACTGCGCGCTGCGCCGTATAAAATACCTCAATAACATCATTGAGCAGGACCACAGGTTCGTCAAAAAGAAGGTGCGCGCTTCACAGTGCTTCAAGAAGTTCCACACAGCGGAACGAATACTCGAAGGCATTGAAGCTGTGAATATGATACGCAAGGGACAGATCAAAAGATTAGCTAGGAGTGATGCACAAGAGCAACCGAAATTTGTCGCTTCGCTGTTTCAGATTGCTGCGTAGTGAAACGCACTCGAAGAACTTTCGCGCCTCAAATTAATTCTCGCAACACTACCCTTTGTGTTCCATTTCAGTGAGCACGTAGCAACGCCTAACTATATATTATCCCGCTCATGTTTGATAACGCGCTTTCGCGATCGAGCAGCCAGCGGATGTCGATGTGAACGAGATAGTTGTTCGGCCTACTGCGCAGCTTTAGATTCGAACCCCATCTTCGCTCAGTTACTTGCCAATAGACAAAATCAAGAGTTCCTGCTCAGCCGCTTGTCATATATCTCCAGCTAATGTATCTTGATATCAAGAGAACAGGAAAAGGCGCATGTTGGAGGGGAAAAGCAAGATGGCCAAACTTGAGTCATTGTCGGGCGGGAGCGGCGTTCACTTATTCCTCGTTTTGTGGAAGGCGGCGAGGGCGGTTGAGTCCTACGCGGAAAAGAGCATAAGTGATTTGGAGATGTGCGGTAGCGACTTCGCGGTACTCGAAGCCTTGCTCCACAAAGGACCGCTTCCGGTTAACGAAATCGGCAAAAAGATACGGTTGACCAGCGGTTCGATTACGGTGGCAGTTGACCGCCTGGAAAAGAGGGGACTGGTTGAGCGGCGCGCGCACGGCACGGATCGTCGGGCGAGGATCGTTCACTTAACGTTGGAAGGCAGGAAGCTAATCACTCGCATTTATGGAGAGCATGCTGGCGACATGGAAAAGCTTGCGACTGCGTCCCTGACAAAAGCGGAACGCAAGACCCTTATCAGCCTGTTGAAAAAGATCGGTTACAAGGCCGCAACGCAGCGCGAAGAGGACGCTGCGTGATTCGAAACAAATACAAGTTTTAGAGAGGTGAGATTTATGTCGATGGTGAAAGAAGCATTGCGAACTGAAGAGACAAAAACAAGTGAAGGACGGACGGTCGCGGGAATCGTCAACAGTATCGAGACTTTGGAAGGTGGTGGATTCCTGGTGCGCCGTTGAATGAACCGATCGCGCGTTACGGACCGTTCGTGATGAACACAGAGGCAGAAATCCATCAGGCGTTTGAGGATTACCGTCGGGGCCGAATGGGCGTGATTGGCTCATGAATGATTGAAGAGGAAAGGGAGTGGAAAAGTGTTATCCAACAATAAGAAACTAATCGCCGTGATCGGCGCAACGGGACAGCAGGGAGGGGGAGTCGTACGTGCCCTGCAAGCCCGCGGACAATTCAAGGTGCGCGCACTGACTCGCAATTCAGACAAATATCGAGAAATCGCAGAGGAAGTCGTCGCCGCAGATTTAGACAAGCCGGAGACGCTCAAAGTTGCATTTGAAGGGGCGCATGGAGTCTTCCTGGTCACCAATTTTTGGGCACACGGAGGCACTGACGAGGTGACGCAGGCAACGGCTGCGATACGCGTTGCCAAGGATGCCGGCGTCAAACACTTTATCTGGTCCACGCTGCCCAATGTAGAAGCGATCAGCGGCGACAAGTTCAAGGTTCCACACTTTACCGGCAAGGCCAAAATTGATCGGATAGTTAAGGAAGCCGAGTTCGAGAATTACTCATTCGTCATTCCGCCTTTTTACTACCAGAACCTTCTGGGCACTATGGCTCCGCAAAAGCAAGGGGACGGATCTATGGGCTGGGCTCTTCCTCTTGATCCGACTCTGCGGGTCATTCACATGGGCGACATCAACGAACTCGGCAACATCGTGGCCGGCGCATTCGCACACCCGGATGAGGCGGGCAATGGTCAGTATCTGCCACTTGTTGGCGATTTCATGAGCTTTAATAAAATCGTTGAGAACCTAAATCGACAAGGGCATAACTTTTCATACACACAGGTCTCAAAGGAAACCTTCGCTGGTTTCTTCCCCGGAGCAAACGAAATTGCCGAGATGCTCAGTTACTGGGAGGCGCATACTTATCTGGGCTCGGATTTGTCCAATCAAATTGCTCTCGCAAACAAAGTGGCGGGCCGGGAACCAACCCGGTTTTCGACGTGGGCTGAGGAGAATTTTCCCAAATAGCTCAACGCCACTGACGGCGCATGACACTGAAATTGGTAAGGTTTTGAAACTATCGAAAGGAAACGCGAAATGAAAATCGTAACCTTGATTGCACGCATTTTACTGGGGCTAATCTTTGTTGTGTTTGGCCTCAATGGTTTTTTGAATTTTCTGAGCATGGGGCCGATGCCTACAGGGCTGGCGGGACAGTTCATGGGCGCGCTTTTCGCTTCTCACTACTACTGGGTGATTGCGGCGCTACAAGTCGTAGGCGGCGCGTTATTAATCGTGAACCGGTTCGTGCCCTTGGCGCTGGTGCTGCTTGGACCAGTCATCGTGAACATCCTTTGTTATCACGTGTTCCTGAATCCGAGCGGAGCAGCACCGGCGGCGGTGGTAACAGTCCTGTGGTTGATTGTTTTCTACGGCAAGCGGCAATACTTCTCTGGGATATTCGCGCAACGTACTTAAGGGAGAGTGAATGATGGCTAAATGGACTTTTGAACCGGGTCACACGGCCGCCGGGTTTCGCGCCCGTCACATGATGGTGACCTATGTCCGTGGACACTTCAAAAATATTCAGGGCACGCTTGAATTCGATCCTGAAGATCCGAGCAAGTCCTCGGTCGAAGTACGGATTGATGCCCATGGAATCTGGACCGGAGTGGAACAACGGGACGATCATCTACGCAGCGCAGATTTTCTTGACGTCGAGCACCATCCCGAGATCACTTTCACGGGCAATCACGTTGAGGTCAAAGGTGAGCACGACTTCGCTGTCACCGGCGATCTGACAATTCGCGGCGTTACCAGCAACGCCATCTTGAACATTAGCTACTTAGGACAATGGGAGACACCCTGGTGGGAAGATGGAGTCGACAAAGGACCGAAGACGCGCGCGGGTTTTCTCGCTATCGCACGCATCAATCGCCATGACTTCGGGGTTAGTTGGCAGGACGCAATGGACCGTGGCGGGATTGTCGTGGGCAATGAAATCGATATCACGATCGACGTTGAAGCGGTACTTGATGATGTTGATGCGAATTGAAGACGGACCTGATGTCGAGGAGAGGAACGATGAAAAGCACGTTACCGGATGAGGCACTGAATCAAATATTCCGCGAGGCCCGAACGCCCGGCGGCTGGCTCGATAAACCTGTCAGCGATGAGATCCTTCGGGAATTGTATGACTTGATGAAATGGGGGCCGACCAGTGCCAACGGTAGCCCTGGGCGAGTTGTCTTTCTGCGCACCCCAGAAGCGAAAGAGCGTCTTCGGCCTGCGTTGGCCCCAGGAAACGTAGAGAAGACGATGACGGCGCCGGTGACGGCGATCATCGCCTACGATCTGCTGTTTTTTGAAAAACTGCCGAAACTGTTCCCTCACGCGCCCGGCATGCGTGATCTGTTTGCACAGAATCCGCAGCTCGTCGAAGAGACCGCTAGACGCAACTCTTCTCTTCAGGGTGCCTACCTGATCATCGCGGCGCGCGCTCTTGGTCTCGATTGCGGCCCGATGTCAGGTTTTGATAACGCAAAATTGGACGAGGAATTCTTCGGCGCGGGCGAAGAGCGCGAAGGCTTTGAAGAGGAGTTTTTTCCGGCGGGCCACGTCAAGTCGAATTTCTTATGCAACCTTGGCTATGGCGATGAATCGAAGCTTTTCCCAAGAGGGCCGCGGCTGGCCTTCAATGAGGCCTGCACCCTTCTATGAGAGGGATACATATACCTGTTTTGAAAGATCCTCGACGACGAAACTTTGATTTCGCACGTAACGCATTAGCGAATTTGCTAGACTTGTAGATCGAGGAAACAAGCGATGACTCAAGATAAAAAGCTTGGCGGCAGTTTCAGATCTCGCTTGGCTTCTTCAGCGCTCGCCCAACATCCTGTTGATACCCGGCACATCGTCAGTCGAACATCTTCGTGAGAATCTCACGGCAGCAACGCTGGAACTTCCTTCCGAAAAAATCGCGAATCTCGATTCCATCGGCTGACTATTAGTAACGAGTGACAAAGCGAGATAATGTGGCAACGATCAATTACCAAAAAAGTCCTTCAAAGCTGCAGATGTCTCGGCCGGTTTCTCTTCCATCAGCCAATGACCTGAAGGAAATTTGATCGCCTTGACGTGGTCCGATATCAACGCAGCCTGAATGGCCAGCAGGCCATTCATTCCTTTTTCACCTTCAATTACCAGCAGGGGCATGGGCAGCTTGGTTTTAGCGAAATTACGGTTGTCTGCGGCGTCCGTTGGCTCGAACGCTTTGAAATACTCGAACGCATCGCGCATTACTCCAGGCTGACCATAGCTCTGCGCGTACATCCGTTTTTCCTCCTCACGGAATTTCGACAGGTCACCGCCGAATGACTGCCAGACGTGCTCGAGAAAGATCCGCTCGCGACCGTTCACCAATTCAAGCGCAATTGGACTGTTCACGAAATGAAAATGCCAAAGTGCTGGAGTTGTGTATATCTTCTCCCAAATGTCGCCGACGCCCGGAATCGGCGCATCCAGCAGGGCGAGCTTTTTGACTTCGGAGGGAAACTGCGCGGCATAAGCATAGGCAACCATCATCCCGATGTCGTGCCCGACGAGATAGATATCTTTGTACCCGAGGCTCGTAACCAGCTCATGGATATCGACGGCGGCAGTTTTTTTGTCATAGCCGGTTTTCTCTCTGGACGATTGGCCCAAGCCACGCAAATCAGGAGCAATTATTGTGTAGTCTTTACCAAAGTCGGCGAAGAGAGGAAGCCACATACGGGCATCGTCACCGAAGCCGTGGATCAGCACCAGCGGTGTCTTGCCGGTGCCGGACCTGAGGTAATGAAGGCGAACACCATTTACGTTCGCGAAAAGTGAGTCGTAGTTTGGTTTTGCCGCAACACTTCCAGCGGCGGCCTCAACATATTCTGTCCCACTTGGTCCGTTACCGGTGATCTGAAGCACGACCGGTTCGTTACCCGTCTTCGCGAAATGTGCGACACCCGGCGGCTCGGTATAGAAGCTTCCGGCGGTCAAGGCCTTTAACTTTGTCTCGTCAAACGTCGCGCCGTAGCCGATGTACCATGTTCCAGAGATGACAGTTGCCACGCGGTCATCGGGGTGGGTGTGAGCCTGTATCCTGACATTTGCGGGAATGGTCAACTGGATTGTATAGATTCCGGTTTTTGTGGCGTCACCCTTGACGGTGCGAGTTTTGATTCCGCTCACACCCGATGTCCCGGCTCCCGCGTTAACAGTTGCGATTGCATCGATCTCCGATGGTGACAACCGCACTTGTCCTTCCTGTGCGTAGACCAAAGAGGTGACGGCGACAATTATCAAAGCGCTATTGAATAGAGTCTTCACAATACCCTCCTGTTCTTACTGTTGGTGCGGCTTGCCCCAATACCGATACTCGAATACCCATCATCTAATACGGGGTGATTGCTGTCAAAGTGGCGCAAGCAGGCGGCCTTGCGACGGCGATCCGCAAGCCATTGGGTTCGCCCACCAATGCCGTTAGCGCTCGGCCGCGGTGTTTGTTATCGAGTTAGTAGTCCTCTCTGAATCAGCACTCGACACACACTGATGTTGCGTCGGGTTCTGTGTTGAAAAGCCGTTGGCGTTGCAACGGCGGTGTCATATATGATGGGCTGAAAACAGGAGTCAATGCCCTGAAGGATGATGAGTTTCGGTAATTGAGGCGGTTTCGAGTAAACAAGTGCCATCGGCAAACTGGCGTACTAACCCTCTCGCGCACTGAAGGCGCGTTAATGCTCCGGGTGAGTTGGAGTTGCTCTCTCCGGATCAGGAGTGATGATGACAAACACAATCAGCAGAGACGAACTTAAACAGAAGATGGATCGTAAGGATGACCTTTTCTTTGTCGAGACTCTTCCGGCGACTGCTTATCACCACGCGCACTTGCCGGGCGCGATCAACCTGCCGCCGGATCGGGTTACTTCGGATGCGATGAAATTGATCCCAAACAAGAGTGCCGATATAGTGGTTTACTGCGCATCACCTACTTGACATGCTTCCGAGAACGCTGGCCGTGAGTTGGCGGCGCTGGGCTATGCAAATGTGCGCGACAATGCTGAAGGCAAATCTGAGTGAATCGTCGCTGGATTACCAACCGAGAGTGAGCACCGACACTAATCTTCAAGTCCTGAGAGATCGACAAGATTGAAGTCCAACGTGAACCAGCACCGAGACGGACTTAGCATCTAGCGAGCGGACTTGTAAAGGCGTACCTTACTAGGGCGGGCCAGCCATCAAGAAGCGTGATTAGCGAAGGAGATGCAGATCGGGTTTGAAACAGGTTTCCGTCAATCGTCAAGCTGGAGCCTCCGGGGTGCGTCTTGCCAAGTCGGACCCGCTGATGTTTGGCTCATCATTGGCCGACGTGTTTAGTGCGCCTGCCTACGACTGCAGAGTGTTAGGTCAGGAACAAAAGCCTGAGTTTGCGGTGACGCGGCTCCGCTCAGGCCCGCGCGAGATAGAGAAGGCCCCAGAGTACCGCGCGGATGACGCCGTCCTCATTTGTGTCTCGCTTACGCCATCAGCGGTCGGACAATGGAAAGCACGATACGACGGACGCGAGGTTGGAGTCACACGCGCGATCCCGTTCGCGACGACATATATCGATTTGAATTGTCCGGTGGAAATGTGGGTTCGTGGCCCATTCGATTATTTGCACTATTACTTCTCCAAGGAATTGCTCGCGAGGATTGCACTAGACAACGGTGTATCGTCCTCATTTCACCTGCAAGAAGCATTCTTCATCGAAGACCTGGTCGTGGCCCAAATGACCAGGAGCATTCTCGCGCCTGTCAGACACGGAGAGCCTCTCGATCGGTTGGCGCTAGACCACATCGCGATGGTTCTCGGCGCCCACACCTTGCAGCAGCATTGCGGTACGCCGAAGTTCGCCACCAGTCAACGACAAGGCCTGGAGGCGTGGCAAGAACTCCGTACCGAGGAAATGCTGCGTGCAAGTCTTGAGGGAAATATCTCTGTCAACGAATTGGCAATCGCGTGCTCGCTATCCGCAAGTCACTTCGCCCGCCGCTTCCGTCAAAGTTTTGGGACGTCCGTCCATCAGTACTTGATCCAGCTCCGGATGGATCATGCGAAACACTTGCTCGCCCGTAGCGATAAGCCTCTCGTCGAGATCGCATTGCAATCTGGTTTTTACGACCAGGCATCCTTCACGCGGACCTTTAACCGGATCGAGCACACGACTCCTTCACGTTGGCGGCGGTTCAATCAGGATGGGGCGGGCATCGATAACCAATAGTCTCAAGCCCGAATATTGACAGCCATCGATGAACCGCCGGTCGAAGTAACCGCGCACGACACGACACCGCAGTTTTTTGTTTCATCGGATTGGAAATTACAAATCGGGCCGGATTCTACAAGAACCTGTTAGTCCCTCGATCTACCATGTTGAAAAAGCGCAGGGTCTATGCGTTCGACACTACTGATCGGACGATGGCAACGCATAACTTAAATAAGGGAGAGGTACGCAATGGAATCAAAGAACGGCGAGCACACCGCAAAACCTGGCATCGTCTTCTGTCACGGGCTCTGGGCAGACGGCTCGTGCTTCAGCAAGCTGATTGTTCCCCTTCAGGCAGAAGGGTATGAGTGTATTGCAGCGCAGTATGGGCTCAACACAACGGCGGAGGACATCGCATTAGTCAAGGCAACGATGGGACGGGTCAGCGGCCCAATCATTCTCGTCGGTCACTCTTACGGCGGAAGCGTAATTACCGGCGCTGGAACCGACGATCGGGTTGTCGGGCTGGTTTATATCTGCGCGCTCGCTCCCGATGCCGATGAGACTTCTCAAACGCAGCAGTCCAACTTCCCGAAGACCGAAGTCTTCTCCCACATCGAAGTCGTGGACGGACGTATCTGGCTGCGTCCCGAGGGCACCAAGTATTTCTGCGGAGACCTTTCGGAGCAGGAGCAGAAGCTCGTTTGGGCGACGCAGGGCGTGCCCCAACCCGACCTGTTCAACGCGAAGGCCGGTGGAACCGCCTGGAAGTCGAAGCCGAGCTGGTACATTGTCGGCAAGAAAGACCAGACGGTTCATCCTGACCTGGAGCGCTTCTTCGCCAAGCGCATGGGCGCCACCACCTATGAGATCGACAGCAGCCACGTCCCGATGCTCTCCCAACCGGAGCGGGTGATCGATGTAATCCGTACGGCCGCAAAAGCTGTTCAAGGAGTTGCGGCAACAGCATAAGTAGCTATTTGAAAGTGGCTACAGCAAGCGGAAGGTTGGTTGGGTTCTTAAGTAGCTGAGAGACAGGATGAAGCCGCTATTCGGGTAGGCCTGCTAATCTTAAGCCATCCGTCAGAGCATCCCTCATATGAGGCGCGAGGCCTACAGCAGAACACCAGCGGCTGATGCTGAAGCTGGGCTCAAGCGCCAACATTTTTGCTGCTGAGGTCTTTGCTTCGTCCATCCTACCTAGCTTTGCGAGCGATCCCGCGAGCCACCCATGCAAGAAGCTGAAACCGGGGTTCAGTTGTAACGCCCGCCGAAGTGGCACGAGGGCTTCTTCATGTCGGCCGAGCAGGAAATAAGCGAGTCCGATCATTCCTCGAGGGATGTAGTTCATCGTATCGAAGGGGCTGAAGCGGATGGCTCGCTCTCCCCAATCAATCGTCCGCTCCGCATCTCCGCCGTACAACACGGGCACACACCCGAAAGTGTAGACAAAGGAACACGATGCGCTGAGAGACAGAGCTCGATCGAATGCTTCGTCGGCAAGCTTGTGGTCATGTGCGACCATGCCAATGCTAAAACCGCCGAGCGCCAGCGCCATAGCATCGTTCGACCCGTGTTCGATCGCCGCATAGGCATGCCGGATCGATTTCTCAAAATTCTCCTCATGCATACCACCGCGCATATAAATGATTTCGTGAGCCCAGGCGGAAAAACCGTGGGCGACGGCGTAGCTAGGTTCGATCTCTAGCGCTCGCTCAAGCAGTGGCAAAGCCTGAGCTGCACCTTCCGGCATACACGTGTAGACGTCTGGCAGAGCGCGAAGCATTAGATCGTAGGCGCCGAGATTGTCTGGACGCTTGCGCTTAACGCGTTCGATCTCGGCCTGACGTAGGTTAGGCTCGATGGCGGATACCACGTTAATGGTAATTTCGTCCTGCAGCGCGAACACGTCATTTAGGTCGCGGTCATACTTGTCGGCCCACAGATGGTGGCCGTCTTCTGCGTCGACGAGTTGACCTGTAATCCGGACCCGGTTCGCCACCTTCCGCACACTGCCTTCGAGGAGATAGCGAACACCCAGGTCGCGGCCAACCTCCTTCACATCCACAGCGCGGTCCTTGTAGACGAAGCTCGAATTACGAGCTATGACAAACAGCCATTTGATCCGCGAGAGGCTGGTGATGATGTCCTCAACCATGCCGTCGGCAAAGTAGTCCTGGTCCTTGTCGCCGCTCATGTTGACGAACGGCAGCACCGCAATCGAAGGCCGATCAGGTAAGCGCAACTCAACCTCTGGTTCCCTCAGCACCATTGCCGCAGCACCTTCCTCGCGCACGGTACCGACGAACCGAAAGCCTTTGCGGATCATGGTGCGAATGAGGCGCTGTTCCTCGCCACTGTCGTGGAGAGCGTTGCGAGCAGCATTCACGCGGCTGCTCAGGGTCGCATCAGAAACGATGCGTCCCTCCCAGACCGCCTCAACCAGATCGTCTTTGCTGACGACTCGATGGCGATTTTGAATAAGGTATGCCAACAGGTCGAAGACCTGCGGTTCGACAGAAATCAATTCGCTACCGCGACGGAGTTCGCGGCGACTGCAGTCAAGCGCAAAATCATCGAAAAGATACAGCAACCTAGTCGCTCCAGATCGCAGTGCAAACCTACGGCCAGCATCGTAGCCGCTTCGTAAAAGCAAAATCAAGCTTATCTAAAGGCAAAATCCACGCTGTCTTCAAGCGCGATCAGAAAGTTTCACCTATATTGCCACCTGTCAGGCAACTTACTTCAGATAAGGAGAGAAACGCATGGCAAACGAAAAATACAAAAGGCACAGCGCCATGATTGACCCGGATGATACGATTATTCTATTGATTGATCATCAAAGCGGGCTGTTCCAGACCGTCAAGGATTTGGAACCGGAAGAACTGCGTGGAAATGTCGTCGCATTGGCGAAGTTGGCGAGACTTCTGAATCTGCCAGTGATTACCACGGCTTCCGCGCCTGACGGTCCGAACGGACCCCTGATTCCCGAAATCGGCGAGAATCTTCCCGAAGCGATTTATGTGCCGCGTAAAGGTCAAATCAACGCTTGGGACACTCCCGAATTTGTTCAGGCGGTCGAAGCGACGAGGCGGAGAACATTAGTGATGGCGGCAACGCTGTCAAATGTCTGCTTGGCGTTTCCAGCTATCAGCGCTGCAGCGGACGGGTATAAAGTGTATGCGTTGATGTATGCTTCGGGTTCGTGGAGCGCGTTCTCCAAAGACATTGTATTGGCGCGTTTGACGCAAGCGGGCGTGATTCCGACGGATGTGATTGCGCTTGTTTCCGAATTGCAGCAAACCTGGGCGCGTCCCGAAGCGCAACAATTTGCCGAAATTCATGCTTCCAGGATGCCCAACTACAAACTGTTGATTGAAAGCTACGGCAGAGCGCAGCAAGTGGCGAAGATCGGTAATCAGGATGCCGACAAGCCGACGACCTTAGGGAATCTGGCAGGGGAAATAGTCGCAGAGATAGCAGTAGAGGGAAGGGGATTTGATGATCCGCGCTTCCCTCTGAATTGAGTTTTCCTGACCGGTAGATTTATGCTGGTGGGTTAACTTCTTCGAGTTACTCAAAACACTTTCTGTAAAGGAGAAAAATCATGGTTCAAATTTCAAGTGAGGTCACCAGGAATGTCGTTCTCGTTCATGGCGGTTTTGTCGACGGCTCTGGCTGGGAAGACGTCTACAAAATACTTAAGCGTGACGGCTACAACGTCAGCGTTGTTCAGAATCCAACCATATCACTAACCGGCGACGTCGCAGCGACGCGAGCAGTGCTCGATGCCCAGGACGGACCTGCAGTTCTGGTAGGTCATTCATATGGAGGAATCGTGATTACCGAAGCCGGTAACCATCCAAACGTTGACGCTCTCGTCTACATCACGGCTTTCGCCCCAGATGCGGGGGAATCAGTCGGAACGTTGATCGCCAATCCAGCGCCCGGTGCTCCCGTGCCGCCGATCCTCCCCCCGGTTGACGGCTTTCTCATGCTTGATAGCGCGAAATTCGCGGAATCATTCGCCGGGGATGTAGCGCCCGAAAAAGCCGAGTTCATGGCGCACTCCCAGGTGCCCTGGGGATTGGACGCTGTCAATGCAGCCGTGAGCACACCTGCGTGGAAAACTAAGCCGAGCTGGTACTTGGTCGTAACTGAAGACAAGATGATACCGCCGCCGGCGCAAAAATTTATGTCGCAACGCGCCGGTTCGACTGTCAAAGAGGTTGCAGGCAGCCACGCCATCTACGTGTCTAACCCTCAGGCCGTCGCAGACATTATCAAAGAAGCCGCAGCCCGGAACTCAAAGGCCGAGGCGTAAACATCCTGACAGTGCGGGTGGTGCGTTTTAACGGGCGATACAAAGAGGGCTTCGTCCGCGTATCAACTGACGAGGCCCTGTTTGTAATGTTGGGGACGCAAAAAGTCTTCGGACTCGAAAATCCGCGATGATCTCCACAACAACAATGGATAGGAGGAACTTGAAATGAATGGCAAAGAAATAGTCAGCAGATTTCTGGAAGCGGAAGCAAAACAGGATGTTCAAGGAATGGCCGATGTCTTGGCGGAAGACATTGTTTTCGAAATGCCCTTTCTTTCCTTGCCGGGCTTACCTAACCGCGTTGAAGGAAAAGCTACCGTCGTCGAATTTCTGGAACAGTTTCTCGGCAAAGAGCACGGCATGTTTACCGGCTGGGATCTTCACAATATTCGGATCTATCCCGGCGGCGAACCGGACCTGGTCTTCGCTGAATTGGATGGGCAAGGTGTGGTAGTCAAAAGCGGGTATCAATACCGGCAAAAGTACATCATCTTGTTTCGCGTCTCCGACGGACGTATCAGCCACTGGCGCGAATACAATAATCCCATTCCATTGCAAGCGGCGATTGCTTCCACGCAAACCGGGCAAGTCCAGTCCGCGCACTCTCGCGGTTAGCACCTGGTCGGTGACGGCCTATGCGCGCAGCATTGAGCGCAGCACCGGCATGCTTGTCGAAACCGCGTACCGAGATTTCGCAATGAGAAGGAAGTTTCGCCGAATGTTGACTATTGCAGCTCTTCTCGCGGCCAGCCTTACGGGCGGAACGGGTACGCCGCGTATATGGCGGCGGAACAAACTGGCGCAGAGCTGCGCTTCCCTCTGAATTAAATTTTCCTTTGTGCTGGAGGTTTTGCTGCCGCGCTCGGCAAGGAACCGGAAAGGAGAGATTTTGATATGTCTAAAAACAAAGCTACGAAAACAAAATCCGTGGAGCGGATTTTTACGCCGCCGCCGACACATTGGGTTGGTAACGGTTTCAGAGTTCACGGGTTTTTTCCAAATCAAACTTTGGGCGAAAACAGAATGAGCCCGTTTTATCTGTTGGATTACAATTCCAAGTATCATTTTCCGCCAAGCACCAATCTTCTGGGTGTCGGTCCGCATCCGCATCGCGGTTTTGAAACCGTGACGATTGCTTATCACGGGAGAATCGCGCATCACGACAGCACGGGCGGGGGCGGCGTGATCGGCGAAGGCGATGTGCAATGGATGACTGCCGGATCAGGAATTCTGCACAAGGAATATCACGAAGAGCAATTCAATCGGCAAGGCGGTTTGTTTCAGATGGTTCAGCTTTGGGTCAACCTTCCGGCAAAAGACAAAATGACGAAGCCCAAGTATCAGGCGATAACCAATGAGCAGATGGGTAGGTACGACATGCCCGACGGCGGTTCGGTCGAAGTAATTGCCGGCGACTTTAACGGGGTGAAAGGCGCGGCATCTACGTTTACTCCCATTCACCTGTATAATGCGAAAGTGAAAAAAGGCACTTCACTGACAATAGACCTGCCTGAAAATTATCCAACCGGCATTCTGATGATTGAAGGGCAGGTGACTATTAACGAAACCGCCACTGCGCATACTGATAACTTTATTCTGTTCAAAAACGATGGCGAAGCAATTTTCATCAAGGCGGAGGCAGACAGCATCTTGTTAGTGATGAGCGGTGAGCCGATTGACGAACCGATTGCATCCTACGGACCATTCCTGATGAACACGGAGGACGAATTGCGGCAGGCAATCTCTGATTTTCAATCAGGGGAATTTGGGGTTTTAGCGGATTAAAAGACATTGCTTATTAACCAACTCCGTCCCTAAGTGGAGCTTCAGTTGACGGCCTCCGGCGGCAACACGCTTCAACAAGCGCGGCTGCGGCGCTTCGCCTTCCACTGGGTCGCGAAGCCACCGCGGGTCGAACAGGACGGGCTGCCTCGATTGGTACTGAGACTCGTGGTACTTGGGCTGGTTGATCGCCTGCGGGCGGAAAGAGCAAAACGACGGAGTTTATCTATAAAGGTCGAGACTTGGCCTTGCAGAATCTACTGTCCGACAGTTGCGGCCAGCCTCAACGAATGGCACACACTCCTATTGTCCGGCCAGCTTCCGCTCGATGTCCGGGACGGAACGCACTTGAAATTCCGGCTCAATCGTTTTCGCCAGCGACAGTGCCTTCTCATATTCGGCGCGGGCCTCATCAGCCCGCCCCGTTGCCGCTAGGACATCCCCCAACATCATCCGCGTTTGCACCGATTCGGGCGCGAGAGCCACCGCCGCCTGTGCCTCCGCGAGCGCCTGCTCGGACTGCCCGGCGGCGAGAAGGTTCTGGGACTTCTGCACGCGGCTCAGCGCCGACGCGAGCGGGATGTCGAAGTGGCCGTCGAAGACGAAGACTTCGTGCCCGATCACGGCTGTCGGTTTTAGCTGCTTGAACTGCTCGTAGGGGTTCAGCGGGCCGGGGCCGAACTCGAAGCCCGAGAGGTCGCTCGCGCTCACCAGCACAGTCCCGTCTATCGAGGCCGGGGCGTCGCTCCTCTCGTTGAGCCCGAGGCTGTCGACGGTCGGCAGAGGCTTACAAGGTATGCCGTAGTAACTCGGCTCCGCCACGCCCTCGGCGAAGTAGACGAACCAGCAGTCCTTCACGCCGCGCTCGTCCAAATACTTCTTCGTCCACTTGAGCTGTTCGCCCCAGTCCGCGTTGGAATCGCTCAGGAGTCTGTACGTGTTCGAAGGCCCGCCCCACAACTCGTTCGAGTAGGCGATGTAGTGCGGGAACGTCAGCGCGGAAGAGACAGCGTGGAAGACGAGGAGCGCCACGACTGCGTAGGCCCACTTCCGGTTCCGACTTATGAAAGCCCAGGCACCGCCGCCGATGAGCGCCGAAATGAAGCCGTAGAGTGGCAGGATGTGGCGCACACCGATGTTCATCCCGGCGCTCATAGACACCAGTAAGTAGAAGGCAGGCGGGACGGTCAGGAACAGGACTTCGCGCCAGCGGTCAAGGCGGCGCGTGGCGACGGCTACGACTGCCAGCAGGAACAGCGCGAGAAATGGGACTGTTGACTTGATGACGAAGGCGACGGGGAAGTAGAACCACACGCCGTGTGGATATATCCTTCCCAGTAGGTAGCTGGTGTAAAAGTTCGCCGCTAGACGAACGTCGGTCAGACCATAAAGATACGACTCCGGCAGAATGTGCAGACGTGCCATGGTAGAAATGGCCCAAGCCTCGTGGGGCTTCAGCCAGCCAGCGTACACCGCGAGCGGCGGGTTCAACTGCAACCCCGCGGGGCGTGCCTGATAGCGGAACCCGTAGAATGCCCACAACACTACCAGTGCGACGACGGTGACGGCGACGAGCGAGGCGGCAAGCCTCAGCGCGCGCTTGCCCGCCTTCGCCGCAACCTCCCCTGTCGCGGCCTCGTCATTCCTCCGGGCGGCGAGGCGCTGGCGCACGACTTCGCAGGCCGCCAGCAGGAACAAAATCGGGAAGAGGAAGATGCCTGAGTGTTTAGTCGCGAGGGCGAGTCCCGCCGCCAGCCCGACGAATAACAATCGCCACCAGGAAGGGGCCTTCACGTAGCGGTAGAAGGCGTAGATGGTCGCGAACATGAAACATGAGATGCCCGCGTCGGTCGTGACGAACGCGCCATGGGCCAGCAGGTTCGGCTCGAAGGTGAGAAGCGCGAGGGCGACCAGTCCTGCGCCCGTCCCGAACATCTCACGCGTCGCCGCGAAGACGAGCAGCGCCAGCAGCAGCGTCAGCGTGGCCGCCGCCATGCGTGTGCGAAAGAGTATCGCGTCGGCGTCGTTACGGTAGAGGAAATCCTTACCGTCGAGGAACGCCTCAGTCTTGAAGTCGCGGTTCTGCAACTCGGGGACTTTGAGCGACATCGACAGGAGCGGGGCCGTCGCGAGCAGTTTCACTAAAGGCGGGTGCTCGGGGTTGAGACCGAAGTCGGCTTGCTTCCAGGACATATAGCCCGCGAAGATGTGGTCGGCCTCGTCCCAGGTCTGCGACTCCTGCCGCACGGTCAAGGCCAACTGGAGACCGAGGATGAGCACGAGGGCGACGACGCCCGCGGCCTCCGCTACGACCCGCCGACTTCTTAGCCTTTCGACCATTCACCCTCCGTTCGCGCCTTTACAAATGTAGGATAACGTAATTGCCGGAATCAGACGCCCTTCTCTCGTCCGTTATTCCACAAAAGAACTTTTGTGGAATCAATACTCTGCCGGACACAGGTTTGTGGTGTCAGACAGGTATTGACAGGGATCACTGTCTGTAAGGTCAAATTCAGATTCAGACTTTAACAGTTTATCGACCAACACAACAGGCTGTGGTTATGTTTCCAGATGGAATCGGCTCTGAGGCGCATTTGGTGAAGCAAGAATCGGCTGCTATAAGCGCGGCATGAAAACACTGCTTGCTGACCCCACGGCATTGCGTCTGCAAAAGATCGTCAATGCTCCAGACCACATCTCGCTCTT
>JAVHWW010000120.1:0-2727 GCA_032159235.1 Acidobacteriota bacterium | reverse complement strand
TGGATAATCTCTATTATCCATCAATATCTACTGTGTTTCGATTATCGTATGGTGCTCCAATGCATTTCGGCGCGCTGTAACTGCCGACAACTGGCGGTCGGGGTGGGTCGTCCCGTCTCTCAACCGTTCAGCGTGGCTCATGTCAGCATGTCGATGCGCCGCGTGAGATTCATCGGATGAATCAGCTCGACGTCGTGAGGGAAGGCGGTGATCCGGGCGTCCTCGCCCGGTCGCCAGCACCGCCACTCCCCCGCCGGGGGCTGATGCCGACAGCGCACCACCCGGTCCGTGGCCCTAGCATCCTTACGCGTAAAGTCGTTTGCCTGTCAAAGTCATGTGGCGCAGTAGGAGACGCGATGGACGCAGGACGGTGAATGAAGCAACGGCTTGGTCAGCTGAGACGGCGATTCCATGTTGACCCGACATGACCTCCGCATCGACGTATCGGGGGCGGTAGGAATACCGGACGCGGAGATCGCGGCGACCGTCGTTGCTCCGAGCATCGCCGCCGAGAAGCCAGTTGTGGCTGTGGGCTTTCCCGGCGGCGGATACTCGCGGGGCTATTGGGATATTCAGTGGCCTGGCGGCTACAGCCAGGCCGAGTTTCACGCTCGGCGGGGATGGACGTTCGTCGCGGTCGATCACTTGGGGGTTGGTGACAGTTCGCTCCCGGATCCGACGGTGTTGACTTTCGAGGTCCTGGCAGTGGCGAATTCGGCGGCGACCCAGCGGATCGTGTCGATGTTGCGCTCCGGCACGCTATCGGCAGACGCTGTTGCGCCGGTTCAGAGTCCATATGTCATCGGTGTTGGTCAGTCCATGGGTGGCTGCGTGTCGATCGTCGCTCAGGCAGCCCACCGGACGTTCGATGCATTGGCGGTGCTGGGTTACAGCACGTCCCATACGGTGCTTGCCAGCCCCGAAGGTGGCGTTAGGGTCAGCCCCGTTGAGCGGGGACGTACAGACGATGACGCACTGAGAAGTGAGGCCGCCGAGGTCGGCGATGTCAAAGTTTTCGCATGGAGCTTCCATTACGACGACGTTGACCCGGACATCTACCAAGAAGACCTGCGTGGCGGTTACCCGTTCCGGACCGAAAGCGTGCCGGCGTGGGGCAGTGCGACGATGCCGCCTGCCGCAGCGGCCATGCTCGCCCCCGGTGTAGTCGCGGAAGAAGCGGCCGCTATAGACGTTCCCGTCTTTATCGGCGTTGGCGAGCGCGACGTCTGTCCGGACCCGTGGACCGAACCCGCGTCGTACCACGGCGCACAGCAACTGAGCCTCTGCGTCGTCGAGCGAATGGCACACATGCACAACTTCGCGAGCACCCGCGAAGTGCTCTGGGACAGACTGCACCGCCGGGGCGAATCCTTGATCTAGCCGCCGTGACGGACGGCCCAACCGCGTATCGTTGCTTAGTCGATTATGTCTCGTATCTTCAACTGGGCCAAGTGTTGAGGCATCGCTTTGATTGCTCCGTCGAGGTGACCTTGCCAGAACGCTTCGGCACCGGTGCCGTCACCCGCGCGGACGTAGATCAGTAGTTGGCGATACACGCCGAGGAGAGCGTCGAACTCCGTCCAATTCATGTGGATTCGGCCGCGAGGCGATCGCATACAGCGCTCCGTGAGTTCGAACAGCGTCGCCGCAATGATGCCGAGGGTCACGTTTCCCGACAGTTCGACGAGGCGGCGGTGAAACTCGGCAACCGCGAGTTGTGCCGTGTTGTCTCCCCATGCGGTCGGAAGCCCTTCGGCGACAATGGCTTCCAGCTCCACAATGGCCGCAGTCGAGCGATTCCTGGCCAGAAGACTCACGGCTGCAAGTTCAATACCCGACCGTGCGGCGAAGACGTCGGCGAGTGTCGCGCCGGAGACTTGCAAAAGGAAGCCCGCGGGACGGGCCACCGTGTCCGCACCCGGCATTGTGATGAGCGCTCCCGTGCGTGTGCCGCGTCTGACCTCGATCAGGCGCTCGGACTCCAAGAGGCGAACGGCTTCACGCAATGTGGCGCGGCTAACGACGAACTGCTGCATGAGGTCCACTTCGTGGGGAAGGTGGTCCCCGGGTTTGAGTCTGCCCGTCACGATCTGCTCACGGAGCGCACGCGCGACGACGACGGCGGCTTTGGGGGTACGCACTGGCGTCGTCCGGCCGCCCGCATCCGTCGACGCGGAAACCGTTGCACTCGGAGTCGATTCGGTGGCAGGTTCTATCGATGCCGTGTCGGGTCGCCTGCCTCGCGATCGGCGGCGCCCACCACGCTGGACGGTGTCGTGCGTCGCCGGGACGTCGTCCTGAACGGTCACGTCGGATCGAAACTGCTGATGAGCCAGTGCCCGTCCACCTTCGTCAGGCCGACTTTGACGCTGGAGGTCGACTCCGTGGGAGCCGCGCCACCCACGACGATCGTCTGATTGACCAGGACGAGCGCTTCGGCGTGACTAAGGTCGGCTGAAATCGGCGCAGCAGCCGCGACCGACGCGGTGGCCGAGATCTGCTTCTGCTTTGCACCAGGAATGACGACATCGTTGGTCAGTGACGCGTAAGAATCTCGGAACGGCCCGGTGAGCAGGTCACGCGCAGCCCCAAGTTGCTTATCGACGGTGTCCGGCTTGTAGGACAGCATCGCCACCGTGGCATCCCGCGCGGCTTGCACCGATTCGATCCCGGCCAGGTCGGCCTCACGGACCGAGGAGTCCTGCCACTTGAAGAAGCCGGCCGCCA
>JAVHWW010000007.1:0-33474 GCA_032159235.1 Acidobacteriota bacterium | reverse complement strand
CGCAGAGAGCGCAGAGCAGGCGCAGAGAGTGGATGCTTTTCTCGGCGTCATCTCCGCGTCCTCTGCGCCTCTGCGGTGAGTCAGTCTCGGAGAATGCTCTCTTAGATTTCAAACTGAACCACTACCATTTTTTCCCTGCAACCGAAAGGACTCTCAATGAAAAAACTTCTCGTCTCCATGCTGGTCATCCTCGCGCTCTGCCAGAGCTTGCTGATGGCGCAGACGCGCGCAACGAACGTGGTCGTTCTCATCCACGCCGGGCGATTGGTGGACGTGCGCGCCGGGCGCGTCGTCGAGAATCAGGGTATCCTGATTGAGGGCGAACGCATTAAATCGGTCGGCGCGTGGGCTGACGTGCGCGGGCGCGCTCCGTCTTCGGCGCGCGTGCTTGACCTCTCGAACGAGACGGTGATGCCCGGCTTCTCCGACTGCCACGTGCACATCCTCCTGCAAGGCGACGTGACAGCCGCAGATTACGACGAGCAGTTACTCAAAGAATCCATTCCGTATCGCACCATTCGCGCAACCGTCGCAGCGAAAGCAGCTTTGATGAACGGCTTCACGGCGCTACGCGATCTCGAAACAGAAGGCGCGATGTACGCGGACGTTGATGTCAAGACGGCGATCAATCGCGGCGTCATTCAAGGGCCGCGCATGTTCGTCTCGACGCGCGCATTTTCGACCACTGGCACGTATCCGCTCCTGGGCTATTCGTGGGAATTGAAGATGCCCGAAGGCGTGCAGACCGTTGACGGTGCGGACAACATCCGCCGTGCCGTGCGCGAGCAGGTCAAGTACGGCGCGGACTGGATCAAGTTCTACGCGGATCGTCGTTACTACATGAAAGACGGCGCGCTTCACAGTTGGGTCAATTTCACGGACGAAGAAGCGAAGGCTTTGGTTGACGAGGCGCATCGTCTTGGTCATCGTGTTGCGTCACACGCGATGGGAATTGAAGGCATTGATGCGGCGCTCAAGGCAGGCGTTGATTCCGTCGAGCACGGTTACGGGTTGAATGAAGAACTGCTTGATCGAATGGTGCGGCAGGGCACGTACTGGTGTCCGACGATTTACACGGGCGTCTATGTCGCGGAAGGACGCGCCGCAGACGGTCGTCCGATCTATCTGACGATGCGCGACCTCGAAGCCAAGATTTTCGGCGTCGCCTTGCGCAAAGGCGTGAAGATAGTCTTCGGCACGGACGCGGGCGCTTTCCCCTGGACTGAGAACGCTGCCAAAGAGTTCAACTACATGGTGAGCTACGGCATGACGCCGATGCAGGCGATTCAATCCGCGACGATTGTCGCCGCAGACCTCTTGGAGAGACCCGACGACATGGGCGCGATTGAAGCCGGAAAGTACGCAGACATTGTTGCCGTCGCAGGCGACCCGATGCGCGACATCACGAAGCTGGAACACTTGAACTTTGTGATGAAAGGCGGCGAGGTCGTGCGGATGGATGTTAATAGATAGTTGGCGGCACTTGCTCGATAGAGGATTTCGCGCGAGACTAAGAAAGGTTAGCAAATAAAAACCATCTAAGCTGCTGCTATCGGTAAAATAAATATGCGAAGACTACATTTAGTGACTACTGTCCTGTGTTTGTTAATGACCGCAATCATTTCGTCTGCACAATCTAAGCAGATTGAGCCTTCACGAAAGTATGACGAGTTCGCGGGGTTTAATTGTGAAGACATGATGGCTCGTCTTGATAACTATGCGATTGCCTTGCAAACTGAGCCGACACTGCAATCATACATCGTATCTTTCGGAAGCCATCGCTATCAGATCATTGAAGCACAGGCTTGGGCTATCGCAGCAAGAGATTATTTGATTTCTAATCGTGGGATAGACGCTAAAAGAATTGTCATGCTTTACGGTGGTAATCGTAAAGATCATGCAATGGAACTATGGCTCTTATCAAATGACCTTTATCCCTCTACGACAAACATGGTTCGGCCAAAGGGTATGAAACTCAAAAAGATTAGAACTAAATATCGCCCCTGTAGATATGGGGTCTAAACTATCGGGAGCAATTTTGAGTACGAAGGAAATTTACGCCGACGATACACGCTCTGATGAGAAACCTCGCAGGCGTTTCGTTATCATCCTGCTGGCGGTCTTGTTTGCTGCGTGCGCGCTCGGCGCGGCAGCTTACTTCATCGCAAAGCAGAGGACGGCGCATGTCAATAAGAGTGGAGCGCAGAACGCGGCGGCGACTTCATCGAATGAAGCGCAGCCTGTCATTGCGAACGCGGCGAAGTCGTGGAAGATTGCGGGCGCGATCTCGGAGACTTGCACGTGCGCTGTTCCCTGCTCGTGCAACTTCGGTCAGGGGCCGTCGCCGCATTCTTACTGCTACCCGTTCTACTCCTATCACATTCGCAAAGGAAACTACGGCGACACGCCGCTCGACGATCTGCACTTCGGCTCGGCGGACATGAAGAGCGGGCGTTTCATCTTCATAGACGAGCGCGCAGACGCACGACAGCGCGAGGCTCTCGCAATCATCGCGGCGCGCGTGATTGATCGCGTCCCGGCGAATGAGGCGGAAGCGAAAGCTGGTGAGATTGCGAAGGACGTGCGCTATGCAGCCGTCGAGCAAACTTACGATGACCGGAAGAACTCTTTGAAGGTCGCCGGAATCGGCGAGTTTGCGGCTGACTACGTGATGGGCATGGATCAAACATCGCCCGTCGTCGTCCGTAACAACACGACCTGGCGCGTGCGTGATACGATCAAGGCCAAGACGAAATACTATCGTGTGAAGATCGGGCATGATGTGATTGAGACGAAGGACACGAACAGCAATCAAGGTGAGTTTGAATATACGGACGCGACGGATTTCGGCGGGGCTGCTCAATGGAACTGCGGGATGGATGCTAATCAGGCAGCCAGCGGCACGAACGCGCCGTCGTGCAACATGGGAAAGCAGAATTCAGAATCCAGAAGTCAGAATCCAGAATAACAAAGCGGCGACCGCTTCGACGGATTCTGTTTTTCTTTTCTTCTGATTGCTGTATTCTGAATTCTAAATTTCGTCTTTAGCTGGAGGTTTTCTGATGCCTTTTGGTATGACCTGGATTGATTTACTGATTTTGCTTGTCGTCGCCGGATTGTGCGGCGCGCTGGGACAGGCCATTAGCGGTTACTCGCGTGGCGGCTGTCTCGTCTCCATCGCGCTCGGCTTCATCGGCGCGATCATCGGCCTGTGGCTCGCGCGTAAATTCGCTCTGCCCGAACTCTACACGTTGCAAATCGGCGACACGAAGTTTCCTATCATCTGGTCTATCATTGGCGCAACAATCTTCGTCGCCATCATCGGGCTAATCACACGCAGAAGAGTCTGAAAAAGCAGGGATGAGGGCGGAGGGATGAGGATGAAGCAAAGCTGGAAGGCAGAAGGCAGTAGGCGGTAGGCAGTAGGCGGTGGGCCTCTGCTCTGTGCTGCCTTCTGCTTTCTGCCTTCTCTCCTTTCATCCCTCATCCCTCATCCCTGCCTTTCTGGACTCTTCCCGCGCCTTTCAGTTACACTCACGCCAAAGCACAGTTGCTCTCTTTTGTTTTTGATTCGCCATGCCCGCGTGCCGGGATTTGAGTCTTCGGCACGTCTGGCGCTTTTTCTTTATGGTCGCTGCTTCGATGAAATTCAAGAGACCGCGCGGTGCGCCTGATCTCTCCGAATATCGCAAGCGTTATCCGTTGACGGTGACGCATTTCGGCGCGCTCGCCAATCGTGAGGCATGGCTTGATCGCATCTGGCAGCAGGATGTGGGTTGGCAGCAGGCGATGGAGCGTGACGGCAAGGCGCAGGAAGCGATTGTGCGCGGTGCGCCGCCTGCGAATCTTTCTGTTGAGGGCGAGTTTGAGATTATCTACGCGGGTGGTGCGCTGGGCTTGCTGCACGCGGCGGTCATGAGTTCGTGTTACAAGCGGCGCGTGCTGGTCTTTGATGCTGAGGTGGTGGGAAGCGCAGAGCGCGACTGGAATATTTCGGATGACGAGTTGCGCGGGTTCGAGCGCGCACGGCTCTTCACGAGAGACGAGGTTCAATCTGCGATTTCCAATCGCTATCGTTCGAGCTTCGTCAAATTTTACGATGCAGCATCGCGTGTCAAAGCTCCGCCGCTCTGGATGGACGGCGTGCTCGATGTCGCTGCTGATGCTCATAAATTACTCGCGCTCGCGGCTGCGAAACTTGAGGCGAGCGAAACAGGCTCCGCGTTGCTGAGCGGTTTGCGGTTTGTGCGTTGCTACGTTCAGCCTGAGCGCGTGACAGTCGAGGTTGAAGACGTGCGGACGAAGAAGCGAAGTTTATTCAGCGCGCGGCTCTTCGTTGATGCGACCGCCACGAACTCAAGAGTCGCGCGGCAGTTGAATGACGGGCGCGCGATCACGCACATTTGCCCGACAGTTGGGACGGTCTCGCGCGGATTGTCGCGCGGCAATCAACCGGATCAGGTTGATTTCAATGTCGGCGAAATTTTAGTGAGCAAGGAAGACGTGCGCGATCACCGGCAGTTGATCTGGGAAGGCTTCGCGGGCAGCCGCGAGCGAGACGAGTACGCGACCTATCTCTTCTTTTACGATGCGGTGGATTCACCTGCCGATAAATCTTTGCTCGCACTCTTCGAACGTTATTTCGAGCAGCTTCCAGGCTACAAACGCGCGGGCGCGCAGTGGCGTGTGATGAAGCCCGTCTTCGGCTATGCGCCTGCCTTTCACCAACGCAGTTTACGCTCGCGCCGGAAGCGCACGACAGAAGATCATGTGCTGTTGGTCGGCGAGGCTGCCGGGTTATCAAGCCCGCTCACCTTCGGCGGCATTGGCTCACACGTGCGAACCCTTGCCAGATTGACGCACCTGACAGACCTCGCGCTTCGTGCGGACTTGCTCGACGCTGCATCGCTTTCTGAAATCAACTCGGAAGAGCCGCGCGTCGCGCAGATGTCGGGCCTCGCGGAATTCCTGCGCCCAACGCCGAAGAGCGCGCCGGCGACCGTCAACGAAACGCTCAACGCCGTGATGGCCGCGCTGCATAGTCTGGATGAGAGAGTCCGGCGCGAGTTGTTTCAAGACCGCCTGAGCTTCAACGCGCTCAAGCGATTATTGAGCCGCACGGCCAAGCTCTATCCGCGCATCTTCCAGCGTGTGCGCGAACACTTCGGCGCGCGTGGCGCGTTCTGGTGGCTCGCCAACATGACCGCCGCCGCCTTCAGCGAACGTCGCAGTAAGAAAGCCCTCCTGAGAGATGACGAGGGACAGAGCGAAGATGCCGCGCGCGAATTCGCACGCTACGTTGCCATCTACAAAAATCAACACGGCGTGGACAGTCAATAATGATCGTCCGCGCCGTGAGGAAAAGCAGCGAACCATTCGGCGCTTCGCACTTTCACTGAATCGCTCGCCGGGGAATAGTTAAAGAGAACCGCGAACCGTAAAGCAATTCTGTCTCACGACTCTCTCATTGATTGTTGACTAGCCCGGAGGCGGTTGATCGCCCGGAGGCGGGCCATCAGCTTCCTCTGCGCTGTCTTCTCCATAACCCTCGGTATCATCTTGTTCGCCCGGAGGCGGCTGATCGCCTTCAGTAGCACCCGGCGGTGGTTGATCGCCGGTATTTTCTGTTCCTTCCATCATTTTATTTTCTCCTTTCTGGTTTGGTTGTCGGCGGCTGGTATTTCTCCGCCGAGTTGTTTGTGCGAAATCTGGATGTCCGGTCTGGCTAGATAAGCACTGAAGAGTTCATCTCCCAATCTTTGATGAAATTGCGAGAGAACATCCGCAGCGCGTGCCAGTTGTTCGGAGGCTGCGCGCTCGTCATGTTTGAGACGGCTGGCACGCGCAGCCACAACCCACGCGCGCCACTCGGATTCGAGTTGTCCGGCGCGCTGGAATCTACTTTGGGCTTCGAGCGCAGTGGTCAACGCGCCTTGCGCGTCGTTGCTGGCAAGTTGTGCTTCTGAGAGCGCGAGTTTAGCTCTTGAGATCAACGCCGCATCGCCTGCGCGCGTCGCCATCCCGACGGCTTCCTCGCAATTTTTCTTGCCCTCACTCACAGAGTTGGAGAAGGAGAGCGACAGCCCGAGCGTTGATTTCGCCTGCACGGGGATTCCTTCATAGTGTGTCCCGGCTAGATCGAGCGCCTGCTGGCTCTTCGTTCCGGCTTCGGGAAAGCGGCGTTCGCTCAGCGCGATTTCGGCGAATCGCAAAGTGACTTCGGCGAGAACGGGCTTGATGCTATTGTCAGGCTGATTTGCCAGGTCGTAAGCCTGTGTGAGCGACGCGCGTGCTTCATCGTAGCTTCCCAGTCTCCAGAGCACGTTGCCGCGATCCATCAACTTGTAGGCCATGCCCAGATGGTCGTTCTGATTCTTGTTGATCTCGTAACTCTGATTATAACGGTCGAGCGCTTCCGGGTACCGCTCCTGCTCTGCGAGCACGGTCGCAATCTCGCCCTGCGAGAAAGCTATTTGCGGCTGATAGCCGGACGCTTCGGCTAGTTGCAAGGTCTGTTGAAAGATTTGCAGCGCCATGTCGTAGTCGCCCTTGCGCCGATTAGCGCGTCCGATCAACGTCAGACAGGTGTGGATGTTCGAGCGATAGCCGCCCTGCTGGAAAAATTCGAGCGCCTTCTGCGCATAGGTCAACCCATCATCCGTTCTCAATTGCTGGATATAAAGCATGGCGAGATTTTGTAGAACTTCAGCTTCACGCAGTCTGGATTTGTTTCGCCGGGCAAACTCCAGCGCGCGATTGTAGTTCCTCTCGGCTTCGTCGTAATTACCGTTGATGAAAAAAGTGTAGCCGAGATTTTTGAGACCGAAGGCAATCGGGTCGTCGAGGCCCCGCTGCTGTGCGAAGTTGATCGCCTCGTTGGCATACTCCTGTGCCTTCCCCGTTGCGCCCTGCGTGTAAGCCAGGCGACTCAATTGCAAAAGCACGGAGATTCTCTGCGCGTCGTTACCGCTCGCAGATGCCAGACTCAAAGCCTGCTGCAAATCCGTACCGGCCTCGTCCAACTTGCCCGCGTTAATCAACAATTGTCCACGCTCGTAGCGAACACTGGTCTGCCCTTCAACGCTGCCCGACGGCTCGTAGATGGCTTCCGCTTTCTGGAAGGACGCGAGAGCCGAGGCCACGTTCTGTTGCCGCCCGTAGAGCACGCCGACGCGCAGGTAAGCGAGCGCGTTCTGCGGATCGTGATTCGTGGCCTGCACGTAAGCGTCAATCGCTTTGAGAGTCTCTCCATTCTTTTCGTAAGCGCGCCCCAAATCAACATCAGCATGTGCATCATTCGGCGCGCCAGCGACCAACTCAGTGTCGGCTTTGATGGCACGGATGAAATCGTCTGAGACGAGCGCATTGATGGCTTCGAGATTGAGGGCGTCGCTTCGCGCCAGCACGGAGCGGTCGGGAACTAAGGTCGAGACCCGCAACATCTCATCTTTAGCGTTGTCGGTGTAGCCCATTTCGATTAACGCTTCCGCCAAATGCGCGTGTGCCAACGCATACTTATCATCACTCTCAATGGCTTTATTAAGCGCCTTGCTCGCCTGGTAATACTCTCCGCGATGCAACGCCTCCATGCCTCTGTCATACCAGCTTTGAGCATCGGCAGAGACTTTGTGTGGGCCGGGACGCCACCAGTAGATGACGGCCCAGAGCGCAATTCCCGTCGCTAGAACTGCGACGATGACGAAGCCCAGTGAAACACGCGGACGACGCAAGCCTTCTGTCAGCGTCATCATCGCGCTCGAACGATTCGTCCGGCGTGGGCGATCTTCTTCAGTGCGATGCGGATCATCCCTCAGGCGCTTGATGCGTTGCGAATCGTTGCTGACAGTCGCATAGACCTCGCGCAAGTCGTCCAACATCTCCTGTGCGGATTGATAGCGCGCCTCCGGCTTCTTTGCCAGAGCTTTCATGGTGATGCGGTCAAGCTCTGGGGGAATGCGTGGATTGATCGTCGAGGGCGGCGGAGGGTCAACGTGGATGATCTGCGCGCCGATCTCGATCACGCTGGCGCCGGAGAAGGCCGGGCGTCCGGTGATGCACTCGTACAGCAACGCGCCGAGCGCGAACAGATCGGAGCGTCCGTCAACGGGCGCGCTCGTCGCCTGTTCAGGAGACAGATAGAGCGGTGTGCCGACGACAATGTCGCTGCGCGTGTGGGTCGCAAGCAGGGTGCGCGCATCCGGGCTAGTCTGTGTGTGTTCCTCGTGCAACAGCTTGGCGAGTCCGAAGTCCAACACCTTGACCTGCCCGCGCTCGTTGATAAAGACGTTCGACGGCTTGATGTCACGATGCACAATGCCGTGCGTGTGAGCTTCGCCGAGCGCGGACGCCACGTCCTCTATAATTTCTATGGCGCGCGCGAGTGTGAGTTCGCCTTCGTGCAGGAGTTCATCTAAAGGTTTCCCTTTGACCTGCTCCATGACGATGAAAGGAGAACCCTCAGCCGTCTCGCCGTAATCGTAAATAGTGGCGATGTGTGGGTGGCTCAACTGCGAGGCGGCACGCGCTTCACGGAGGAAACGCGCTTTGAAGTGATGTGCGTCCGATGTCGCGGCGGAAAGAAACTTGATGGCGACGTGGCGTCCCAGGTGCGTATCCTCAGCCGAATAGACCACGCCCATTCCGCCCTCGCCGAGCTTGTCGAGAATCCGGTAATGAGAGACGGTCTGGCCGATCATGGCTCTGGGCTTCCTCGACGCAAGCTGAAGAGGTGAAACATCTCACGACGACAGCACGAAGGCTGTCAGACAAGGCAGGCACCTGATTAAGGACTACTTGCGCGCATGGACATTCTGCGCCAAGTTTGGGAGTTTTCCAAGCAAAATCGTGCAGAAGGGCGAGAGCGACGCGGGGACACGGCGACACGGAGACGCGGCGAAAAGAAAAGAATGGTCTCGTCGGTAATTCTTTTTCTCGCCGCGTCTCCGCGTCTCCCACTCTCCGCGTCGCTTTCCGCGTCACTTTTTACGGCAACGTCGCAGCCAGCACCTTTTGTTCCTGCTCTCTGCGAAACTCGCGCAGCTTCTCACGCAACTCAGGCCGACTGTTGGCAAGAATGGCGATGGCAAAGAGCGCGGCGTTGGTCGCGCCAGCCTTGCCGATAGCGAGCGTGCCGACGGGAATGCCCGCAGGCATCTGCACGATTGAAAGCAAGCTGTCCAAGCCCTTGAGCGCCTTGCTTTCCATCGGCACGCCGAGCACCGGCAGCAACGTCTGCGCGGCGAGCACACCGGCCAGGTGCGCCGCGCCGCCCGCGCCAGCGATAATCACTTCCAGCCCGCGCTCTTCAGCATTCGCGGCAAACTCCGCAGACTGCGCGGGCGTGCGATGCGCCGAGAGCACGCGGCACTCATGCGGCACACCGAAGCGCGTCAACGTCTCATCGGCGTGCTGCATCGTCTCCCAATCGGAAGTGCTGCCCATCAAGACCGCCACGAGAGGTTGCGCTGCTGAACCAGCATTGTTAGATGATTCCATGTTCTCTTCCATTCTCGTTCAATGCAGAATCCAGAATCCAGAATTCAGGAGTCAGAAGAAAATCAGAATCTGTCGAAGCGGTTTCAGCCTTAGTATTCTGGCTTCTGAATTCTGACTCCTGAATTCTGTTCTTTCATTCCGTGTTCGGATTGATTTCCTTCTTAATCTCTTTGCTCTCTGGATTCTGCGCGCCGGGAATCAGAGAGCCTGTCGGCGTTACGTCTTCGAGTTTCTCAGAAGGGCTGAGTTCGTCCGTCTGTTTTTCATCACTTGTCGCTTCGCTTTGTTTTTCGTTCTCACTCATTGTCTTGTTCTCCTTAAACTGTAAAGGCAGAATTCAGGAGACAGAATTCAGAAGCCAGAATATAAGGTGGAAGCCATTCTCTTCTGATTTTCTTTTCTTCTGACTCCTGACTCCTGAATTCTGTCTCCTGCCTTTCCTCATTGTCCCTGACCGAGCGAGTAACCGGGCTGGCCGTCGAAGTTGCAGAGGTGCTCGGTCTTGATAAAGTCGTAACCGGCGTCGTTGATTCTCTGCAAGAGAGCGATGATCTGCTCGTGTGTGATCGCGCCGCCGCTCTCGCTCGACATGAAGCGGCAGCGCCAGTGATCCGTGCAGAAAGTTTCAGGCATCCCGCCGGGATAGACCTTGACGCCGCGATTGCTAATCATCACCAGCTTGAGATGATCGCCGGAGAGTGGCTTGAGCGCCTCGCCCAACTGATCCGGCAAGCCCTCGATCCAATCAAGAAAGACATCCACACCGACAATCTCTTTCTTTGCGCGCGGCCTCTCTTTCGCGGCAGGACTGCGCGTCTGAGCCTCGCCGCTCTCTGCCTTGTAGCTGATGGTCTTGAGCGTCTGCGGCGTCTGCCCAAGACGCGCAACGACAGCCTCCGCAAACTCTTTCGTTCCGACCTTCTCGCGGCTCACGTTGTCCGCGTAAATGTCATAAGTGTGAACGCCGTCTTCGATAGTTCGCAGCCATGCGTTATGTACGCGCTCGGCAACGTCCGTCTGGTTGATGTGCACGAGCATCATCACCGCGCCTAAGAGCAAGCCCGTCGGATTCGCCAGATTTTGTCCCGCGCGTCGCGGCGCAGAGCCGTGAATCGCCTCGAACATCGCCACGTTCTCGCCGATGTTCGCGGAGCCTGCCAAGCCCACTGAGCCTGCGATCTGCGCCGCGACATCCGACAACACATCGCCGTAGAGATTCGGCATCACGATGACATCGAAGGCATTGGGCGTGTCTGCGAGTTTGGCCGCGCCGATGTCAACGATCCAGTGCTCGTTCTCAATATCCGTGTACTCGGCTGCAATCTCGTCGAAGACTTTGTGAAAGAGTCCGTCGGTCAGCTTCATGATGTTGTCTTTCGTGAAGCATGTGACCTTCTTGCGATTGTTGCGGCGCGCGTACTCGAAAGCGTAGCGCACGATCTTCTCCGAACCGGGACGCGAGATGAGTTTCAAACACTGCACGACCTGTTCGGTCTGACGATGCTCGATGCCAGCGTAGAGGTCTTCCTCGTTCTCGCGCACGATGACCACATCCATGTTCGGATGCTTCGTCTTGACGAACGGATGATAGGAGACGCACGGGCGCACGTTGGCGTACAGCCCAAGCGTCTTACGCACGGTGACGTTCAAGCTCTTGAAGCCGCCGCCCTGCGGAGTCGTGATCGGAGCTTTCAGGAAAACTTTGGTGCGGCGTAGAGACTCCCACGCGCTCGGCTCAATGCCCGCCGTGTTTCCGGCGAGATAAACCTTCTCGCCGATCTCGATGGTCTCGATTTCAATTCGCGCGCCAGCCTCTTTCAGGATGTGCAGCGTGGCCTGCATGATTTCGGGGCCGATGCCGTCGCCGTGTGCGACTGTGATAGGAACGCTCTCAGGCATGATGACAATTTGCGCCTTTCGTCTGGTGATCTGAAATTATTAACTTGAGTGTGGAGCAATATATGATAAAAGCATTGATGCAGGCAACGAGCGAGGATGGTGTGAGCGAAAGCGTGGTTAAGGCTTTTCGTGGTAATTCATCACCAGCGAAATTGGAGACGTTAATTGTTTTTGCTACACTTGCTGAGTGAAACCGTCCGTTTATATCGAAACCACGATTATCAGCTATCTGACCGCTAAACCAAGTCGTGATTTGATTATTGCGGCTCATCAACAGATTACGACCGAATGATGGACGGGTGTGCGCCCGCAAGTTGAGTGCTGCGTTTCTGCGTTTGTGATTGACGAAGCATCACGCGGAGATGTGCTGTATGCTCAAAAACGACTTGCTGAGATTGCCGATTTCACCTTGCTTGAAGTCAATGAGCAAGTTGAAGATTTGGCGCGGGCATATTTTGCGGCGTTGCAGATTCCCGAAAAAGCGAGAATTGATGCTTTCCATTTAGCGGTTGCCGCCTGGCACAAAATGGATTACGTTCTGTCGTGGAATTGCAGGCACATCGCAAGCGGGCGCGTTCAAAAGACGTTGCGAGAAATTAACGCCCGACTTGGAGTCCACACGCCAATAGTTTGCACGCCGGAAGAATTGATGGAGGTTTAGAATTATGTGGGAAGACCCGATAGTGAAAGAAGTGCGGCAAGCGCGGCTTGAAATTGAGCAGGAATGCGACAACAATTTTCGCAAAATTTACGAGCGAGCGTTGGAAATACAGAAGAGAGTCGCAGAGCAAAGAATCTCCTATAAAACGCAGAAAGAAAAAGCACCGCTTGCAGTGTAAGGCAAGCCGAATAAGTCATTAGTGCGGACTGCCCGATTGAAGGCTTCTCATCAATCTTGCGTGATTTCTTTGAGGTGGCTCGGAGCGGGCGGGCAAAACTCTATCGGCAATGACATGACTATGAAGAAGGACGCGCATCAATGATAAACAGGAAGTGGCTGATCGCTTGCATCTGCATCATCACAGCAATCTCGCTCGTGAGTTGCAATAAGAACTCGCAATCAACAGGCTCAACGAACACATCTGCTAGTCAGACTAACGCCTCGTCGTCTGACGACACGAAAGGCGGCAGCACCGAAGGCGGGGTTGAGAAAGTTAAGCCCGCGCCCGGAACCGGTAACGTGCAGGGGAAAGTCCTGTACAACGGCAAGCCGGTTGAGAATATTGAAGTCAAGTTGTGTGAACAGTTCAGCCAGTACGTGAGCGGTTGCGGCGGGAAAACCTACACGGCGCGCACCGACAAGGACGGCGTGTATGTGATTGCGAACGTCCCGCCGAAAGTTTATGAAGGATTGGAAGCTCGTGTCTTTGAGACAGACTTGTATATCTTTGCGGCGGCTGGTATCGGTGGACTGAGCGCGACCAAATACGAAGTCGTGGCGGATAAGACGCTCTTCATCAGGCCGACCAATCTCTTCAAGGATGACCTGAAAGTGCTCAACCCGAAAGCGGGCGCGAAGGTCAGCGCGCAGAAACTGGAACTCAAGTGGGATTCATACCCGGATGCAGCTTATTACAAGTTTAGTATCTACCCTGACGACTTCAGCGTGACCTCGCCGTATGTCAACGAGCGTGTTGATGGAACTTCCTTTGCGATAGATAAGCCGTTACCAAAAGGCACGTACCGTTGGCAGGTCGAGGCTTACAACAGCGCGGATCAGAAGCTGGCCGAAAGCAGTAGCGACATTAAATTCACCATCACTGACGGCGCTGGTTCATAAGGCTAAAATTTCACCTTCAGTCATACAAATTGTCCTCATCACATCTCTTTCATACTTGATTCCTGCGCCGCCGTGATGTAAGACATTACTTCTCCCTAATGCTGAAATCGAGTTTGAACGGCGCGTCTGCTTTCACTGAAGGCTGCCGCTCGTTGAGATTAACCGAGACGCGGGAGTTTTTTTGCGCCTTGCGCCTGTCCTAATATTTTGTCAGTATAAGAACCAACATGTCACCAATACAAATGACGCGCGCCGAGCAGGAAACCAACACGGCGGCAGAGCGTCTGACCTCGCAGATTGAAAGCGCGCGCGCGGCTGTCGCCGTGCACGCCACCTCCGAGATAGATGAACTCGAAGCCTGCGCCGACCGCCTGGAAAGAGCCGCGCGTGATTTAACCACAGCGCTCCGCGAGTTGGCGCACGAGCGTCGCGCCGCAGCAGAGAACAGTGAATAGTGAATAGTGAATAGTGAAAAGTGAAAACAGCTTTCCACTATTCACTTTTCACTATTCACTATTCACTACTTTAATGGGAGCGAGTTATGACTTCACTTCGGACACAGAAAGTCACACAGGAGCATGGACGCAGACATTCGAGCTACGGACTCGACAACTACGGCATCAGTGAAGCCGCCAACGTCTATTGGAATCTCAACACGCCTGAACTCTATGAAGAGATCGCACGCCGCAACGAAGGCATCTTTTCGGATCACGGCGCGCTGATCGTTGACACGGGCGAGCATACGGGGCGCGCGGCTAAAGACAAAGCTATCGTGCGTGACCCTGCGAGCGAAGATCAGGTCTTCTGGGGCGAAGTCAACAAAGAGTTCTCGCCGGAGAAATTTAACGCGCTGAAGGAGCGCATGATGGCTCACACGAAAGGACTCGATCTTTTCGTGCAGGACACTTACACCGGAGCAGACCCGCGCTATCGTCTTCCCATCCGCATCATCACGGAGTTGGCCTGGCATTCATTGTTTGCGCGCACGATGTTCATCAACGACGACGCAGGCGCGCAAACCGATCACACACCCGAGTTCACCATCATCAACATTCCAACATTCCGCGCCGAGCCGGAACGCGACCGCACACGCTCACAGACTTTCATCCTGATGGATTTCACTCAACGCCTCGTCCTCATCGGCGGCACATCTTATGCGGGCGAGACGAAGAAGAGCGTCTTCACGATTCTCAACTACCTGCTGCCGCAGCGCGGCGTGATGAGTATGCACTGCTCCGCGAACGTCGGCGACAAAGGGGATGTGGCGATCTTCTTCGGACTTTCCGGCACGGGCAAGACGACGCTCTCAGCCGATCCTGAGCGCAAGCTCATCGGCGACGACGAGCACGGCTGGTCTGATGATGGCGTCTTCAATTTCGAGGGCGGCTGCTACGCCAAAGTCATCAAGCTCTCTGCGGAAGCCGAGCCGGACATCTATCGCACGACGCGCATGTTCGGAACGGTTTTAGAAAACGTCGTCTATGATGCGGAAACACGTGCGCTCGATTTAGATGATGCCTCGAAGACGGAGAACACGCGCGCCGCTTATCCGTTAGAATCCATTCCGAACATCATGCCGGAAGGTTACGCCGGACATCCGCAGAACATCATCATGCTGACGGCTGATGCCTTCGGCGTGTTGCCGCCCGTCTCGCGTCTGACGCCGGAGCAAGCGATGTATCACTTCCTTTCCGGCTACACGGCGAAGGTCGCCGGAACGGAAAGAGGCGTCAAAGAACCCGAAGCGACCTTCTCAACCTGCTTCGGCGCGCCCTTCATGGTGCTTCATCCGGGCGTCTATGCGGACTTGCTCGGCAAGAAGATGTCCGAGCATAAATCCAACTGCTGGCTCGTCAACACGGGCTGGTCTGGTGGCCCTTACGGCGAAGGCCAGCGCATGAAGATCAGTTACACGCGCGCCATGATTCGCGCGATCCTCAGTGGTTCGCTCGCCGATGTCGAAACGAAACCCGATCCGATCTTCGGTCTCAACATTCCCGTCTCCTGTCCAGACGTTCCGCCGGAAGTTCTCATCCCGCGCAACACCTGGAAGGATCAGACGGCCTACGACGAGAAGGCGCGCGATCTGGCTCGACGCTTCAACGAGAATTTTAAGAAGTACGCGGATGGAGTGTCGGAAGCGGTGCGCGATGTCGCTCCCAGGAACAGTTAATGCAAAATTAAAGATGTAAAATGCAAAAGTGAGGCGGAGAGCTACTTTGAATTGATGTGGTTCTCCGCTTTCCTTTTGCATTTTTTAATTTTGCATTTTGCCTTGACTCCCGACCTCTTTCCGCGTATGAAGATTGGTACAAGCTGCGCGGGGTCGCACTCTTCAAGCGTAGCTCAAGAACTTCCCGACCTTGTAGAACTAGCCCTTCAGGTTTTGATTTGTGATTGGAGATTTTCAATCGCAGGCCAGCAAGACTAACTCAACTTCCGCCTTGATGCTTCAGGCGCAGAGCAGTAACCGTGTCGGACGATGACAGATCAAACGGATAAGTCTGCAAAAGCCAGCGCGCCCGTCGCCGATGAGACCGTGCCGTCAGGTCTGGAGATGAGACGTGAAGACGTAGCTCCGACCGAAAGCGCGACGACACTGCGGACGATAGCTGACACGGTGCGACGCATCATCCGTGCGGACACGACGAGTATCGCCGGTTTCTCACTCGCCGAGAAGACCGTGACGTGGAAAGCGACGAGCGGTTTTCATTTGAGCGTTGCTGGAAAGCCCGACAGCTCGACACCGTTTCGTGGAAATATCTTTGAGCGAGTTGCCGCCGCAAACGAGTTGACGATTATTAAAGGCATCGGCGTGCGCGACGAGTTTCCGGCGAGCGACTTTCCGCTGCACAGCCCTGAAGGGGTGCGCGATCTGGCGATCATGCCGCTTCGGGCGCGCGGTGAAACATTGGGCGCGCTCGTCGTCGGCTATCGCTCCGAGCATCATTTCACCGTCGAAGAGGAGAAACTGCTCGAAGGTCTCTCAGAGATGGCGGCGCTCGCGCTCGATCACGCGCGGCTCTTTGAAACGGTCGAGGCGGCCAAGAAAATCTGGGAACGAACTTTCGATGCCATCCCCGACGGGATCATCGTCCACGATCAGCAGATGCGAATCGTTCGTTGCAACGCGCACGCGGCGGAGATGATGTTGATGCAGCCATCGGAAGCCGTCGGATTGACCAGTGCGGACGCTTTCGCACGATTGTTCGGCGAGCGCGCCGCCGCCTACCACATGGGACAGCGCACCGGCGCAGCCTCGTCTTTTGAATTGCAGGCCGAAGATGGAAGACGCTATCTGGTCGCGGTCGCGCCGCTCGATGAGTTGGGCGAACAGCCCGGCAGCATCGTTACCTGGAGCGACGTGACGGAGCTTTCAGCGATGCAGGAGCAACTCGCGCGCTCGCGCCGCCTTGCCACAGTCGGACAACTTGCCGCCGGTGTCGCGCATGAGATCAACAATCCACTCGCCACCATCACCACCTGCGCCGAAGCCACGCTGCGCAACGTCCGCAAGGCTGCCGCCGTCTCTGCGCTGCCGGAGGGGAGCCGCGACTGGTCTTTCTATCTCGAAGAGATCGTGCGTCAGGCGCTGCGCTGCAAAGAGATTACGCGCGGGCTGCTCGATCTTTCGCGTCAGCGTCGCCCGCATCGCACGACGTGCGACATTAACGAGATGGCGGCGCAGTGCGCGCGGTTGATGGAAGACCGCATTCAATCTGAAGGTGTGAAAGTGAAAGTTAATTTAGACCCGGAGGTCGGCGAAGTTGCGACCGATGCGGGGATGATGCGGCAGGTGCTCGATAATTTGATGAGCAATGCGCTCGATGCTCTCGACGGAAGCGGAGAGGTGACGGTCTCGACGCATCGCGTGGGCGAGCGCGTCGCCATCGAGGTCGCGGACACAGGCGCAGGCATCGCACCCGAAATGCTGGTGCGTATCTTCGACCCTTTCTTCACGACGAAGGATCAGGGCCAAGGCTCCGGTCTCGGCCTCGCCATCTCATACACTCTGGCAGAGGCTCTCGGCGGCGCGCTGACAGTCGAATCGAAGCAGGGCGCGGGCAGCCGTTTTCGTTTGTGGATTCCGCGCCGCGCGCCGGAGTAATGATGAATGATGAGTTTTGAATTTTGAATTAAAGACAAGCCTGATGCTCTTAATTCAAAACTCAAAACTCATCATTCATAACTCCTCTCTGTGTCTCTGTGGTGATTTTTTAGGCTTACTCCCAAGCGCAAAGGAAATAAAGCATGAGCCGTAAGATTCGTGTGCTGGTCGTTGATGACAACAAGATGTTTCGTGATGTGGTGGCCGACCAGCTTAACGATTTGAACATCGAAGCGACTCCCGTCGAGAGCGGCGAAGAGGCTTTGAAGTCATTGCGCGAAATTGATTGCGACGTGATGCTGCTCGACATCAATATGGGCGGCATCTCCGGTCTCGACGCGCTGCGCCAGATCAGACGGATCGAGGACGCGCCCGAAGTCATCATGCTCACAGCCGACACGTCGCTCTCGACCGGGATCGAAGCCATGCGGCTCGGCGCTTACGATTATCTGACGAAGCCCGCGACGCTCGATGAGATGGAAGCCGTCATTCGCAAGGCCGACGAGAAACGCAGGCTCGTCAAACAGAACGCCAGCTTGCGCTCGGTCGTGCGTCAACCGACAGTCAACGAAGATGAAGCGCCCACGATCATTTATCAGAGCGCCATGATGCGCGGCGTCGTCGAATTGGCGGAGACAGCCGCCCGGCTCGATTCGACCGTCATCGTCACCGGCGAGTCCGGGACGGGCAAAGACGTGCTCGCGCGTTTCATCCACGCCCGAAGCGCACGCGCCGATTCGCCGCTCATCACCGTCAACTGCGGCGCGCTGCCCGAATCATTATTTGAATCTGAATTCTTCGGCCACGAGAAAGGCGCGTTCACCGGCGCCAGCACGTTGAAGCGCGGGTTGATTGAAGCCGCCGACGGCTCGACTCTTTTTCTGGATGAAGTCGGCGAGATGCCGCTCTCAGTTCAGGTCAAGCTCTTACACTTTTTAGAGCAGGGCCGCTTTCGTCGCGTCGGCTCAACTAAAGATCAGACGGTTGACGTGCGCGTGATCGCCGCGACCAATCGTCACCTGCAAAGAGAAGTACGCGAGGGTCGCTTTCGCGCAGACCTCTTCTATCGCCTCAACGTCGTCTCGCTGCACATTCTGCCGCTACGCGAGCGTCCCGCAGACATCCCGGCGCTCATCGAATACTTCTTCACCCAATTTCGCCAGCGCTTCAATCGTCCCGCGCTCACGCTCTCTGAGGATGCGCGCCAGCGTCTTGAAACCTTCTCCTGGCCCGGCAACATCCGCGAGCTACGCAACTGTCTCGAACGCGCCGCCGCGCTCTCCACCACCGATACGATTGAAGTCGGACAACTAATGTTGTCGGGGGATGTGGATCAGGGGTTAGGGGCTAGTGAGAGCCAAATGGTCATATCCGACTCTCAATCTCCACCTGTGACGCTCGACGAATTGGAACGACAACACATCATGCGCGTGCTCTCGGAAACGGGCGGCAACCGCGAGCGCACCGCCGCCATTTTAGGCATCTCCGCGCGCACGCTCTACCGCAAGCTCCGCGAATATGAAACGGGCGCTGGCTCATCGAGTTTCGCTACCGAAGCCTGACCAGCGAATGTTCAGTTTCAGGCTCAGGCCACAATAAAGAAGGCGGTGAGTTTTCGCCCCTAAAAAACTCACCACCTTCCGCGCCGCATGGTGCTGCTGCACGGGAGACTTCAGAGCGCACACATGCGACGGAAAAGCAGGACGGGACGCGGGGAGCGGGCGACGCGGCGACGCGGCGAAAAGGAAATGATACTGCGTCAACTCTTTTTTTTCGCCGCGTCCCCGCGTCTCCGTGTCTCCGCGTCGCAGTTCATCTCGCGTTCACCACCACATTATTTGCCTGTAGCGCATTGCCGGTCGCGCGCTGCAACTCGGCGATGGCTTTGTTCAAATCGGTCTGGGCGCGCAGTTCCTGCCCGCGCGCGGTGGTTAATGCCGTCTGGCGTTCAAGCACGAGGAAGAGCGTTGATTGTCCGACATCAAATTTACGTTGCTCGCTCGTGTACTGCTGCTCGCTGGCGGAACGTGCAACAGCCGCCGCACGCAGGCGCGATTGCGTAGTGCGAACCGATTGCAGGGCGTTGCGCACATCCACCTGAATCAACTGTTCCAACTGCTCGCGCTCGGTCGCAATCTGTTTGCCCTGAACGAGCGAGCGCCCAAGCTGCGCTTCCGCCGTGCGGTTTCTGATTGGGAGATTTAACTGCACGCCGACGCGAAAGTTCTGATAACGATTTGCAGTCAGGTTAAAGAATGATTGTCCGAAGCCGCCGATAAAGTTGTCTTGAATAGCGGTTGGCGGAGGCTCAGGCAAGACAGCCAAGCCGTTGAGTTGCGAAAGCTGATTGATGCGCGCGCGCAATTGCGCTGTCGCGGCTGTTAGAGGATTACCCGAAATATCGCTGTTGACATTTCCAGAGAGACCGACGACGCCGTAGCTGCCAACCAGGTCAAGCTGCGGTTTGGTCTGCTCTCGAAAGAAGCGTTGATCTATCTCGTTGATCTCGCGCGTGACGGTCGCCTGTTGAAGCTCCGGGCGATTCTCCATCGCGGTACTCATCGCATCGGTCAGATCAACGGGCGGCGGCGTGAGATCAACTGAATCAGTCGGAATGATGGAGACGTTCCAGAATGGCGACTGCCGATTCTCTGCGATTAAACTCTTGAGGTTGTTTTCCGTGCGCCCGACATCTTCGAGCGCGCTATAGACGCTCTGCTCGTAGCCCGCGACCTGCGCTTCGGCTGCGACCACATCAATCGGTGCGAGCATCCCTTCATCAACCATCCGCTTGTTGTGTTCAAGCTGCGTGCGCGCATCCTTCACGGCGTCGCGCTGAATCTGCAAGTTGCGCAGCGCGAAGACCAAATCCCAGTAGGCGCGCTCGACCTGCGTGATCGTCTCAATCGTGCGCTGGCGAAACTGCGCGTCCGTCAGGCTGAGATTCTTCTTGGCGACTTCAATCTGGCGACGGCTGCTGTCGAAATGGAAGCCTCTGAGAAGCGGCTGCGTGTAGTTAAAAGTAAGCGCGGTCGGAAACTGCGGATTGAGCGCGGCGAATTGATTGTCGGTCGTCAAACGAATCGCCGATAAATCCGCACGATAGCTTCCGCCAAACTTCGGCGCGAGACCTTCAAAGCGTGCCGTGCCCGTGATGTCGCTCTGCGTCACCGCGCCGCTTGCGCTACCGCTCAGAAAACTTGCTGATGGCGTCACGGTGCGCTCGTAATAAGTGGATGAACTGAAACGCGGATCATAAGCGCCGCGTGCGCCGAGGAGATCAAACTCCGCCGCGCGCACGTTCTGGCGCGAGACTTCGATGTCCTTGTTATTCGAGAGCGCCATCTCCAGTGCTTCGCGCAGCGTGAGCGTGCGTTGATCCGTCATGTCAACGCCGACGCGCCCGATTTCAGGCAGAGGTGCGCCAGACGCGCGATAGTTGGGAGCGATGGCCGGAACTGCCGGGAGATTCTCCGTCATGGTCGGAGCAAGCGTCGGCGCGCTTTGCGGCGATGGTGCCGGAGATGGAGACGAAAGAGGCGCGATTGTTTGATCGGGCAGCGGTTGTGTGGGCTGCGCTGTCGTCGGCTGTGTCGTTGGCTGCGTTGGAGTCGGCTCCGGCGTTGGTTGCGGCTGCTCTCTCACGACAGGCGCTGTCTGATTGCCTGACGGCAAGCTGTCTGTCGTCGGAATTGAAGTCACAGGCGCGCCGCTCTGCTGTGTTTGCGACTGAGCAAACACCCGCGCTTCTCTGCCTGACGCGCAGAAGAGGAGCGCGAGAGCTAAAGTCATCATTGCTGAATTAATGTTGCGACGATTCATAAGAAGTTCAATTTTTATTTGTAGGGGCAACGGCTCATTCCCTGCCCCTACAGTTTGATAACGCGGTCTCAATGTCTTGATAGCAGACTGAAGAGCGAAGCAGTCGCCGATGCAGTCTTGCGCCTTGCCCAAGCAAGTACGCCGCGAACGCGCGCTGCGCTGCGACTCAACAGACGTACTCTGCTCAAATCATCAAAAAGCGAGTAGAAGACCGGCACGGCCAATAATGTCAGCAACAGGCAGAGCGATTGCCCGCCGACCACCAACACGCCGATGGAACGGTTCGTTCCTGAGCCTGGCCCGGACGAGAGCACGAGCGGCATCATGCCCGCGACGAGCGCCGTCGTCGTCATCAAGATGGGACGCAGGCGGTCGCGGTTCGCTTGAATGATTGCGTCGTAGCGGCTCATGCCCTGAGCGCGCAATCCGTTCGTGTGGTCAATCTGCAAGATGGCGTTCTTCTTGACGACGCCGAAGAGCAGCAGCAGGCCGAGACCGGAAAAGATGTTGACGGTCTGTCCCGTAATCAGCAATGAGACGATGCCGAATGGGATGGCGAGCGGCAGCGTCAACAGGATGGTGATCGGGTGGATGAACGACTCGAACTGCGCCGCCAGCACCATGTACATGAAGATGAACGAGAGCAGAAAGGCAAGCATGAAATAGTAGCCCGCGCGCCCCAACTCTTTCGAGCGTCCGGCCAAGCCCGTTTTGTAATTGCTCTCGACCTTCAGTTCTTTCACAAACTCGTTCATCCGTGCAATCACGTCCGCCTGCGAGCCGCCCGGCCTGACGTTGGCAAGCAGTGTCACCTGACGCTGACGATTGAGACGATCAATCGCTGAAGGCCCCGCACCCTCATCAACGTGAACCAGATTGTCGAGTGTGACCCAACCGATCTTCGCCGAAGGCACGATCATCTGCTTCAAGCCTTCCACGCTCGCGCGTGATTCACTGATAGCGCGCACACGCACATCGTATTGATCCGTGCCCGCGTTGAAGGTCGAAACTTTCTGTCCGGCGACGAGCGTGTTCAGAGCCTGCGCGATGTCGCCGACGCGCACGCCAAGATCGCCCGCGCGTGCACGATCAATCTGGACGCGCAGTTCCGGCTTGCCTGTAATCAAGGTAGAGTCGGCGTCAACCACGTCAGGGATCGTCTTCATCTTGGCGAGCAACTCTTCGGAATATTGCGTCAGCTTCTGAAGGTCTGGGCCACCGATGACGTATTGAATGTCCGCGTTGCGGAAGCCGCCGCCCGAAATGGCCGCGACAGGCTGCACGCTCGTGCGCAATTCCGGCGGATAGTTTTTCAGCAGGTTGCGGGCGCGCACCATCAATTTCTCCTGCGTCTCCGTGCGCTCGTTAATCGGCGCGAGCTTGATGTAGATGGACGCGCTGTTGACGAGTTGCTGCTGTCCGCCACCGATGGTCGTCAAGGTGGCTTCAACGCCGGGCATCTGTCGTAACTCCGCCGCAATCTTTTCGACCGTGGCAGAGGTCGCAGGCAGCGTCGAGCCTTCGGGCGCGCGCACGCTGACTTCAAACTCCGATTGATCGTCCACCGGCAGGAAATTCTTTCCAACGAATTTGAAGAGCGGCACGATGCTGATGATGACGAGCAGGCACAGGCCGACGACGACCCAGCGATGTGCCATTGACCATTCGAGCATCCACTTATACGTGCGATCTATCGGACGATAGAAGCGCGACTCTTTCGAGCTATGACCGGCAGACGCCACCGTTTGTTTCTTCGTCTCTTCAGAAACTATCGCCGCGTCTCCGCGTCTCCGCGTCTCCGCGTCCGAGTCATCTTGTTCCCCGGCGACAACGCGCGATTCGTCGGAGAGCGCAACGGGCGCGTCCACTTCGGAAGGTTCGCTGCCCGTTCCGGCTGGAAGCGGATCGCCTTTGCGTTTGATTAAACGCGCGGCCAGCATCGGCGTCAGCGTGAACGAGACGAGGAGCGAGACGGCGATAGCGAACGATGCTGTCAGGCCGAATGAAGACATGAAGCGCCCGACGATGCCGCCCATGAATCCGACGGGCAGAAAGACTGCGAGCAGAGAGAGCGTCGTCGCCATCACCGCGAGGCCAATCTCTTTCGTGCCCTGAATCGCGGCCTGAAATGGCGGCACGCCTTTTTCTTCGACGAAGCGAAAGATGTTTTCTAAAACGACAATCGCGTCGTCAATGACGATGCCAACCATCAGCGTCAGAGCGAGCATCGTGATCTGATTGAGCGTGAATCCCATCGCGGCCATCAGGCCGAAAGTGGCGATGATCGAAGTCGGAATCGCAATGGCGGCGATAAAGGTCGAGCGAAAACTCCACAGGAAGATGAAGACGACGATGGCCGCGAGGAGTCCGCCTTCGATCAAATGCTTCTCGATTGAATCGAGCGAGGCTTTGATGAAGATGGATTGATCGCCAACGATTTCCGTCTTGAATCCGGGCGGCAGCGTCGGCATGATCTCTGCGAGACGCTCTTTGATGGCGTCTGCAACCGCCACAGTGTTCTGTCCAGACTGTTTCGAGACGATGAGCGTGACGGCGGGCTGGCCGTTGAGGAGCGCCTGCGTGCGTTGTTCCTCAGCGCTGTCTTCCGTGTAGCCGATGTCGCTGACCTTAACCTGATATGCGCCGCGCGTGGCGACGACCAGATCGTTGAAGCTCGCCGGATCAACGATGCGTCCCATCGTGCGCACCGTCAACTCGCGGCGGCCTTCGTTCACGCGCCCGCCCGGAACTTCCATGTTCTGTGCGCGCACGGCGGCGGCAACTTCCGCGACCGGCACGTTGTAAGCGCGCAGTTTGTCGGGATCAACCCAGACTTCAATCTCGCGCTGGCGGCCCCCCACGATTTCAACCTGTCCGACGCCGTTGATGGATTCGACGCGCTGCTTGATCTGCTTGTCGGCAATGTCCGTGACTTCGCGCAGGTTGCGCGGCGCGGAGACGGCGATGCGAAGAACGGGCGCGGCATCCGTATCGAGTTTCTGAACGACAGGCTTCTCGGCTGTCTCCGGCAAATCCGGCACAACCAGATCAACCTTGTCGCGCACTTCCTGCGCAGCGATGTTCGCGTCCTTGTCTAAGAGAAACGTGATGAAGACCTGCGAGACGCCTTCAACGGATGTCGAGCGCAACTCGTCAATGCCACTGATGGTGTTGACCGCGCCCTCTATCTTGTCCGTGATTTCGGTTTCAATCTCCTGCGGCGACGAGCCTTGATTAACGACCGTGACAGTGATCGTCGGCAAATCAATCTTCGGAAACAGATCAACGCCCAGCGACTTGAAAGAGAAGATACCGACCACCGTCAGCGACAAAATCAACATCGTCGCAAAGACCGGACGGCGCACACAGATTTCAGCAAGCTTTTGCATAATTCAGTGGTCAGTGGTCAGTGGCGGGTGGTCAGTTAGATCAGCTTTTAACTGACCACCGGCCACTGACCACTGACCACTTTATTTACTGTCTGACGGGCGAGCCGTCGCTCAATAGTTCTGCGTTGCTTGTGGCAACCTGTTCATCATTTGCGAGGCCGCTTTTAATTTCGACGAGGTCACCGTCCGTCTGTCCGAGTTGGACGATGCGCTTTTCGGCGCGGCCATTCTTGATAACGAACAAGTAGCTCGATCCCGATTCCGTGCGAACGGAACGCGCTGGCACAAGCAACGCCGGTGTTGTCTGCGGTTGTAGAACGCGAACGGTGGCAAACTGTCCGGGCTTCAAAAGGCCGTCTTTATTCTCAATCTGCGCTTCGACCGTCATCGTGCGCGAGTTCGGCGTCACACTCGGCGCGATGTGATGCACGTAGCCGCTGAAGTTGCGATCAGGATAGGCGCTGACGCTGAGAGACACGCTCTGCCCCTCTCGAATGGACGTGAGCATTTGCTCCGGCACGTCTATGTTCACACGCAACGGATTCGTGCGAACGATGGTCGCAATCTTCGAGGAGGTCGTCATGTACTCGCCCACGTCAGCAGGACGATCAGAGACGTAGCCGCTAATGGGTGCTATGACGACCGCATCGGCGATGGCTTTGCGCGCCTGTGCAATCTGCGTTTTGGCAGAAGTGACGGCAGCGCGTGCGGTCTCGACTGCCGCATAGTTTTGTCGTGCCTGCTCCAAGGCTACTTCGTACTGTTGCTGCAACTGATCGCGCTGCGCTTTCTGTTGATCGTAAGCCGAGCGCGAGATGTCGCCCGTCTCGACCAGACGCTCGGAGCGGCGCAGTTGCACATTCGCAAGTTCCAACGTCACACGTGCCGCGCCGACATCCGCGACGCGCTCTGGATCAAATTTCTGTCCCGCACGCAGACCGATTTTCGCTTCAGCCTGACGCACCGCCGCTTCAGCCTGCACGACCTGCGCGTTGGCCTGATCGAGACGGATGCGCGCGTCTCTGTCATCAAGCCGCACGAGCACCGCGCCTTTCTCAACATAGCTGCCGAGATCAACTCCGACCGAGACGACTTTGCCGCCGACTGCCGGAGCAACATCCGTCTGCTCTTCCGGTGTCAGACTGCCCGTCGCTTCCAGAAAGCGCGGCAAGTCGCGCGTGATGGCGGGCGCGGTCGTCACGTCAACCATCGCAGGCATCTGCGCAGTGTTCGACTGTTTCGTATTTGACTGTGCGCTTGAGCCGCCGCACGCGAGAGCCAAGAGGCTCAACGCTGCCAGGACAAGCGAGAGAGATAAAATCTTGAATGTCATAAAACGGGAGATCATTTCGTCAGCTTCTTCTTTTTCTTAGAAACGCGAATCCCAGCGCGTTTGTTCGTTTTAACTTGCGGCGCGAGGTGTGTGATGCCTTTCAGTAAAATCTCTGTGAAGTCGCGCGCGGCACGCTCGTTCGAGATGTTGAGCAGGTGGCGCGACTGATCCCATAAATTATTGTTGAGCGAATGATGAATAATCATGCCGATGAAGGCGCGCACCACGACGGTCGGCTCAATCTGACGAAACGCGCCGTCGCGCTGGCGATCAAGAATGTAGGCGCTTAAAAATTCGTACATCCGCAGCACGTTTCTGTCCCAGAACATCTGCGCGAGTTGATGGCCTTCGAGCGCGGAGTGGAGCAGGAGTCGCATGAACTCCGTGTCGTTCTCGTGCTGCTGCAAGGCTGTGTAAGCCAGAGTTTCAAAGACGGCGCGGTCATCCTTGCGCGCGACCGAATCGGCCACTATCGCGCACGGGTCTTCCAGACCGATGGCGCAGGATTTGTGATCGAGGATGGCGGCGTAGAGTTCTTCTTTGGTGGCGAAGTGGCGAAAGACCATCGCCTCAGAGATGCCCGCCGCGTGCGCGATCTCTTTGGTGGTCGTGCCGCGAAAGCCGCGCTGTGAAAAGAGGCGCACGGCGACATTCAGGATTTGGAGGCGACGGTCTTCGCCCGCCATCCGCCCGCCGACGAGCGCGCGTGGGTCATTGCTTGCAGAGGTGATTTGTTTGCTCAAAAGTTAATTCGTTTCTGTCCTGGGCTGCTTGAAAGTAAGTACTTACTTACCATCTTCGACAAACGAAGTCAAGTTTCAAAAAAGCCATCAGCCGTCAGCTATCAGCCAAACTGTCCGAAGCAGTCTGCCTCCGACTGACGGCTGACAGCTGACGGCTGATGACTGTACTGTTCCCGACCTTTGCGCTACAGTATCACGTACCTTTTCGCAACGAGATTGAAGCATTGAACGCCCGCGCCTGTGAGGTGTGTGTGGACGGCGCGTCCGTTTTTTACGGCGCAAGACTTCGCTGACAGTCCGCCCCGCGCACGCGCGCGAGGTGTCGGCACGTTGTTTGCTCAGTTGCAACGGGAGCGAACCATTAGATAACACTCTCTCGTACCCCTCATCCGGCCCGCGTGCGGATGAAATACTTTTAAGGAGAAGATGAGATGTCAGAGAACAGAACTCCAGGTGGATTCAATCAAGGACAGGGCGGCGGCTCCAACACAGGAGGCGCGTCCAACACCGGAACAACCGGCAGCACGAGCAGCAATCAGAGTCTGACGCCCACCGGCACGCAAAGCACCGGCGGCGGCACAGGCGCAGCGACGGCGGCGGCAGAAGATAAAGGTTACGGCGCGAAGATCGCCGAAGCCGCATCGTCCGCTAAAGACTATGTGACCGACAAGGTGTCTGCCATCGGCGACAAACTTTCCGACCTCAAGAACACAGACATCAAAGAGGTCGCCAATCAGGCGAAGGACTACGCGCGCGAGAATCCGGGTCAGGCGATTCTCATCTCAGCGGCGGCTGGACTCGTCCTCGGCCTCTTGATTCGCGGCAGCAGAAGATCATAAAGGCAGTTATGAGTTTTGAGTTATGAGTATTTTTACTTTTAACTCAAAACTTAAAACTCATAACTCATAACTTATTTGAAGGGAGGAGCGATGGCCGATTTAGAGAAGAGCACGGCAGCCGCGCCCGCCAGAAATGCTGAGGCGCAGACGGATGTTGAAAGTCTGCCTGCGCTGTTCGGGCGTTTGAGCGACGGCGTGACGACGCTGCTGGACACGAAAATCAGTTTATTGAAGGTTGAGATCAAAGAGGATGTCAACGCTTACGTTCGCGGCGCGATCACAATCGCGATTGGTGGAGTCATCGCGGCAGTCGGCTTTGCGATCCTGAACGTGGCGGTCGCGTTGCTTGTGACATGGCTGCTGCCGGAGACGTTGAATCAGTTTCTCAGGGTTGCGCTCGGTTTCGCAATCACCGGCGTCTTCTACCTGCTGATTGGCGGCATCTTCATCATCACGGCGAAGAATCGTCTGGCGAAGCAGGACATCGTTCCGAACCGCAGCGTTAGTGAACTCAGAAAGGATAAAGAATGGCTGAAGAAGGAACTCTAGGACAAGCGCGTGCTTCAGGCGACAGCGACGACGGCGATGAGCCTAGCAAGGAAGAGCTTCAGCGCCGGATGGAAGAAGCGCGCGAGTCTATCACGCAAACCGTAACGGAGATTAAAGAGACCGTGACAAACCAATACTACTCAGTGAAAGAGAGCGTCTCGGATGCGCTCGACTGGCGTCATCACTTTCGCAAGAATCCCGTCGCCTTCAGCGTCGGCGCGCTCTCGGTTGGTTTTCTCGTCGGCTACGGAGTGGCTGGCAAGTTCAAAGGCAGCGGCAGTGATCGCGGCGATTACCCTTCATCCGAAGAGAGCGATGTCTATGCGCGAACGGGCGCGCGGCCTGTGAAGTATGAAGACGACGAGGTGTTGCGTCACACAGCTTTTCACGGCCACTCTTACGCAGCGCAACCGATCACGGATAGCCCGTCTCAAACTTCGCAGGATGAGCGCGGCAGACCTTCGTCTGAAACTGAAGGCGCGAGCCGTAGTAGTAGTACTGACGGTTCAGCGCACGGCGGCTCTTACAAGTACAGCGTTGCGCCGCAGGAGGAAGAACCGGAGGACAAAAAGCCCGGACTGTTTGAGCGTTTCAAAGAGACCTCGGCTTACGACCGCCTGCAAGCGGAAGTGGGTTCGCTCGGAGAGCGTTTTATCGAACAACTCTCCACGACTGCGCATCAGGTCGTCCTGCCCGCGCTCTTTAATAAGGTCAAAGAACTCTTCGGCGTTGATCTCTCAAACAAACAGGCGCAGGGACAACGGACGCCGGGCGCACAGACAACGCAGGCCGGAGGAGACGCGCACAGAACGAACACACAGGCCGCCGGCGCATCCGCATCTTCCGCGTCCGGCGCGCGTGGCTCATCCTATGGGACGAGCGAGAATCGTGGCTACGGCTCTCAATCATCCGAACGTGATGCGGGAAGAAGCGGCAACGATTCAGTCCTCGATCTTGATCGCTAATGAAGAGCGACGCGGAGATACGGAGACGCGGGGACGCGGCGAGAAGAATTACTGATGAGACCTCTCTTTCCTTTTCGCCGCGTCGCCGTGTCCCTGTGTCTCCACGTCCAGCTTTGCGTCCTGCCGTCATCATCAACGCCTCTTCGGGCACGAACGATAAAAAAGAGGCGCGCGACCGTCTGTCAGATTTTTTTGCATCCGCCGGCGTCGAGGCGCGCATCTCTCTGGCCGAGAGCGGCGCGGAAATAGTTGCATTGGCGCAACGCGCCGTTAAAGAGAACTGCCAGCCGATTATTGCCGGAGGTGGCGACGGGACAATCAACGCCGTCGCTTCCATCCTGCTTGACACAGATCGCACGCTCGGCGTACTCCCGCTCGGCACACTCAATCACTTTGCCAAAGATTTGCACATCCCGCTCGACATCGAGAGCGCGGCGCGAGTCTGTCTGGAAGGACGCGAGGCGAAGGTTGATGTGGGCGAAGTCAACGGTCGAGTGTTTCTTAACAATTCGAGTCTGGGACTTTATCCGAGCATCGTCAGGCAGCGTGAGAAGCAGCAACAGCAACTGGGTCGCGGCAAGTGGCCTGCGTTTGTGTGGGCGGCGCTGACCATGCTGAAGCGTTACCCTTTTCTCAATGTGCGCTTGAGCACGGACGACCAACGGCTCATTCGCCACACGCCCTTCGTCTTCATCGGCAACAACGAATACGAGATGGAGAGCTTTAACATCGGCGCGCGTTCCTGCCTGGACGCAGGCCAACTGAGTCTCTACGTCGCACATCGCACGGGTCGCATGGGACTGCTGCGTCTGGCCTTGCGCGCCCTCTTCGGCGGGCTGCGCGACGAACAGGACTTTGACGCTATGTGCTCCAAAGAAATCTGGATTGAGACGCGCCGCAATCGCCTGCGCGTCGCCACCGATGGTGAAGTGACCGTCATGAAAACGCCTCTTCACTACCGCGTGCGTCCCGGCGCTTTGCGCGTGCTTGTAGCGAAAGGCAGTGAAAAGTGAATAGTGAATAGTGAATAGTGAAGAGCTGTTTTTAACTATTCACTTTTCACTTTTCACTTTTCACTGAAGTTTTATGCGTACTCTCGTTCATCTTTCCGATCTTCATTTTGGTCGCGTGGATTATTCCGTGCTTGAGCCTCTGGTGGCGACCGCTTGGGAGATCAAGCCGGATGTCGTCGTCATCTCAGGTGATTTGACGCAGCGTGCGCGGAGCCAGCAGTTCAAGGATGCGCGTGAGTTTCTAGACCGGCTGCCGTCGCCGCAGATTATCGTGCCCGGCAATCACGACGTGCCGCTGCACAATGTTTACAAGCGTTTCGCTCAACCGCTCGACAAGTACAAGCGTTACATCACGGACGATCTCGCGCCTTTCTATTCTGATGAAGAGGTCGCCGTGCTAGGGCTAAACACCGCGCGCTCGTTGACGATCAAAGACGGGCGCATCAACGAGGAGCAGATCGCCACGATCAACGAGCGGCTCTGCGCTTTTTCCGCAGAGATGACGAAGATTATCGTGACGCATCATCCCTTCGATTTGCCGGAAGGCCACAACGATGACCTGGTCGGTCGCGCGCAACTTGCGATGGAAGCGATTGCCAGATGCGGCGCTGACGTGTTGCTCGCCGGACACCTGCACGTCAGCCACACCGGAGAGAGTTCCGCGCGCTACAAGATCGCAGGCCACAGCGCGCTCATCGTCTCCGCCGGAACAGCCACCTCGACACGCGGGCGCGGCGAGACCAACTCCTTCAACGTGCTCCGCATCAAGCGTCCCTTCATCGGCGTCGAGCGCCTTTCGTGGCAATCCGAACGCGCAGTCTTCGTTCCATCTTCAACCGAACACTTCAAGCACACGCCCGACGGCTGGACGCGCGTGCCCGACGAGATGGCTGCGGACATTCTCTACACGGAAGAGAAGAATGCTTAAAATCAGGCGACTTGCTCGACCGATTTCTCGCAGAGTGAGAGAGCCTGTGCTATCGCGTTGACACAATCTGTATCCGGTCATAGACTGCCGATGATCTTCCCGGCTCTGCTTCTCTAATTAACGACTTGAAGGATATTCCAATGTCTAAACAAGCTCTCACTTCTCGACGCAATTCTTTCGCAGGACTTTGTGCGACACTCTTACTCGTCCTGATGCTCTCAATGCAAACGACCGCGCTGGCGCAAGACAATGCAGACTATCAGGCAGAGCGCGAGCGGGCCATGCAGCTTTACAACCAGAGCAATTTCATTGACGCGCTCCCGCTCTTGGAAAAACTGTCGAAGTCTAATCCTTCCGATGTTGGAGTGCTTGAGGCTTTGGGCTTTTCACTTACCGCTTCAACAGCCACCATCAAAGACCCGAACGAGCGCGCAAGGGTGCGCGAGAGGGCACGCCTCACGCTGCTGCACGCTCAGGAACTCGGCGATAACAGCTCTCTCTTACAGATCACGCTCGAAAATCTGGCAGCCGGAGATGTCGTCGGTCTTCCTTTTTCTAATCTGAAGGAAGCTGATGCGGCGATGCGCGAAGGAGAGGCGGCGTTTGCGCGCGGCGAGATGGACAAGGCATTAGCAGCCTACGAGCGTGCGCTCAAGTTTGATCCGAAGTTGTACTACGCGGCGGTGTTCGCTGGCGACGTGCAATTTAAGAAGGGTTACAACACGACCGACCCGGCCCAGAAAAACGCGCTATTGAATAGTGCCGGCGAGTGGTTTAAGCGAGCTATCGCCATCAATGAAAATATCGAGACGGCGCATCGCTACTGGGGCGATGCGTTGATGGCACAGGACAAGAAGGATGAGGCGCGCGACAAGTTTATCGAAGCGATCATCGCCGAACCGGGCAATCGCAGAGGCTACGGCGGACTGACGCAGTGGGCTGAGAATACTCAGACCAACATGGCGCACCCGAAGATAGAGCAGCCCGCGTCGAAAATCGGCTCGTCAACCGACAAAGGACAAACGACCATCACGATTGATCCGAAGACCTTTGATCCGAACTCACCGGATTACTACTGGACTTTCTATGACCTGACGCGCGCCACGTGGGGCAAAACCAATTTCGCTAAAGAGTATCCGAACGAGAAAGAGTATCGCCACAGTTTGAAGGAAGAGGCGGCGGCGTTGAGCACGGTGGCTGAAATTGCCCAGCGCGATTTGAAATCCGGCAAGGTCAAGTCGCTCAACGATTCTTTAATGAATCTCATCAGCCTTTACAACGACGGGCTGATCGAAGCATATATTTTCTTCACACGACCCGACAAAGGCATCGTTCAAGATTACAACTCCTATCGTCAGACGCACCGCGACAAACTGCGGCTCTACTGGACGAAGTACGTCATGGAGGCGAACAACCAACAACGCAAGTTCTGAAGAATGCAAAATTAAAAATGTAAAATGCAAAATGGAGGACGAGGGGTGAAACTCTCATCTTCCATTTTGCATTTTACATTTTTAATTTTGCATTTACCTTGCTACGCGCCGCTCACTACCTGTTACCTGCGCAGGCGGTGTAGCTAGTATCGCCGCGCGATAGTCGCAACCTTCCTTCGCACAGTAGCGCACAGTGCCTTCCTTCTTCGTCGTTTTCTCAAGCAGAAACGGCGCGTTACACTTCGGGCAATGTTCGGCAACGGGCTTGTCCCAGAAAACGACATCGCACTTCGGATACTCCGAGCAACCGTAAAATGCTTTGCCGCGCTTCGATTTCTTGACGACGATCTCGCCCTTGCATCCGGCGCGCGGGCAGGCGACACCCGTCGTCTCGCGTTTGATGTAACTGCACTTCGGATAGTTTGAGCAGGAGACGAACTCGCCGAAGCGTCCGTGTCTCAAGACCAATTGCGCGCCGTCAACCGGACATTTCTCGTCGAGCGGAACTGGCGCAGGAGCAACCGCGCCGCTCTTCGCAATCTTGCGTATGTTGCGGCATTCCGGGTAGCCCGTGCAGCCAAGAAACTGTCCGAAGCGCCCGCGCTTGAGCGCCATCGGCTTGCCACACAATTCACACTCTTCTGCTTCCTCCCCATCTGTGCCGCTTGCTTGCGCCTGACTAGCCTTCGTCGTTGAAGATGAAGCGGCGTTTGCGCCATCGCCTTCGGTTGCGCTCGCAGGCTTGCTGACCTCGCGCGTCGTGCGGCACTCCGGGTAATTCGAGCAGGCCAGAAACTGTCCGAAGCGTCCGAACTTGATGACCATCGGCGCGCCGCAGTTCTCGCAAATCTCGTCGGTCGGAATCGCCTGCTGCTTCGCCGCGCGCATCGTACTTTCGGCATTCTTCAAGTCCTTCGCAAACTTCTCGTAGAACTCGTGCAGCGCAGCCGTCCACTTCAACTTGCCTTCCTCAATCTCGTCCAACTCCTGTTCCATACGCGCCGTGTACGACTCGTTGAAGAGATCATTGAAGCTGGCGACCAAGAGATCGTTGACCGTCGTGCCGAGCGCCGTCGGATGAAAACGTCCCTCGTGCTTCTCGACATACTCGCGGTCAATGATCGTCGTCATAATCGCCGCGTAGGTCGAAGGGCGACCAATGCCCTTCTCTTCGAGAA
>JAVHWW010000095.1:0-12837 GCA_032159235.1 Acidobacteriota bacterium | reverse complement strand
CAGAGGACGCAAGAGAATGCAAAATTAAAAAGGTAAAATGCAAAATGGAAGATAACGAGAAGCCAGCTCTTCATCTTCACTTTTGCATTTTTAATTTTGCATTTTGCATTATTCCGCGTCCTCTGCGGTGAAAATTTCTTCGTTGTACATCCTTGCAAATGGCTATAGGTGAGCGGAAAAGTATGGAGACGATTGCCAGTCCCACAGCGCGCGTGCGTTTGACGAACTATCTGATCGTCAAGTCCATCATCGAATTATTGTTCGTCGGCGCGCTCGCCATCGGTTTCTACCTGACGGCGTTCGCTCCCGTCTTTCACGGCGTGCTCGACATAGCAGATACGCAGCACATCGCCGGCTGGGTCGTCAACCAATCAGCGCCGCAAGCGCGCGTCGAGGTTCAACTCTACATTGACGGGCAGTTCGCGGGTAATCTCAGAGCAGATGTCGCGCGGCCAGATGTCAAAGCTGCGGGTCGTGCCGAAGACGAGCGGCACGGATTCGTCTTCGATACTCCGTCTCTTCCGGCAGGTCAACATGAAGCGCGTGTCTATGCCGTGCACGCAAGCGGCGAAGCGACGCGCCGCACGTTGCAACTGATTGGCAAGCCTCTCGTGTTCAGTGTTGGCGCCAGCGATGTGAAGGACGCCAACGCGGTCTCGCAGGCACAAAGGTGAAAGAGAAAATAGAACCATCGTCTGAAATGAACGAAGCTGACGGGCACATTACAACGAGCGAAAAGTCGCTCGCCGCGTGGGAGATTGTGTCCGTCGTCTCATCATTCCTGATTGCCGAGTGGGTGGTGTTACCTTTCGCAGATAATAGCAAGCTGGTCGCAGCCGTTCCTATCGGACTCGCTTTCGCGTTGATTCTGCTCTCGCACCGCGCGCGTCGAGAGTCGGCGCGAGAGATTGGATGGCGTTTAGATAATTTAGGTCGTGCGTCGAGATTGCTGATCCTGCCGATGCTCGTTGCCGCAGTCGCGCTCATCGGCATCGGTTTGACGATGAAGAGCCTGCGCTTCGGCAGAGAGAATATTTTGGAATATGCGCTGTGGCTGCCGCTCTGGGGATTGATGCAGCAGTACGTCCTACAGGGCTTCATCAACCGACGAGCGCAAATTCTTTTTCGGCGTGGCTGGCCGAGCATTCTCCTCGTCGCTCTCATCTTCGCGCTGCTTCATCTGCCAAATCCCTGGCTCTGTGCAGCCACCTTCGCAGGCGGACTCATCTGGGCTTACGTCTATCAGCGCGCCCCGAATCTGCTCGCACTTGCCCTCTCGCATGGAGCGATGTCCATGTTGCTTGCGCTCTCGCTGCCTACTTCAACTCTCCACAATTTGCGCGTCGGCATCAAATACTTCGGCTAACTCCTCTTCGCTGCTGCCTGAATAATTCTTTCCAGCAATAGCTTTCGACACTTTTAGCAGTGCCTGACAATGTAAACACAATGTTAGTTTTTGTGCTGTACGGTTTGAACAATGGTTTGCTATAATCCACGAGCCTTGCATGAGAGCGGGTCGGGCGGTTGCTGCTTCGCTATCAAGCGAAGGAGAGGAAAGTCCGAACACTACAGGGCAGCGAGCCAGCTAACGGCTGGGCGTCCGAGTGAGAAACGATTGGCATTAAGTTGCTGAACGCCCTTGCCGGATGACGACAAGTGCAACAGAAAACAGACCAGCCAGCTAGTCGTGCGGCTCAAGGGTCGCAAGAGATGACGGCGGGTGATGGGTGAAACGGTGCGGGCAAGCGGCGAGCATCCGAAGCCTTAAAGTAAGAGCGCACCGGCGCGTGTGGTAACACGTGCGGCCAGGCAAACTCCTCGCAGTGCAAGACCAAATAGGGAGGCGTCAAACAGGGCTGCCCGCCCGATGCGTGTTCTTTCAAAGAACATGCTACGACCTCCGGGTAGGTCGCTCGATCCAACCGGCGACGGTTGGGCTAGATGAATGATCGCCGCTTCGCAGGTTTTGCGAAGCACAGAATTCGGCTTACAGACCCGCTCTCAAATTGCACGGCACCGAGATAGAAACAGACTCACGCGAAGCAAGCTGGATTTTCCATCCCTGATTTCTAACGGAAAGGCGACACGGGAAGATGGCGAACCGCAAAGGGGTTTTCATCGGGGCTTATGTGCCCAATCAACTCAAAGAGGCTCTGCAACAGCGTGCCAGGTCGGAGCACCGGACGCTGTCGCAAGAGATCACACGCATCTTAGAAGAAGCTATCAAAGGCAAGCGGCTGCCGCCGGGCACGATTGACCGTCGCACAGACACTACGGGGCCGCGCCGCCGCACCACAGACCCTTTGCCGCGTCGTCGTGAAGGCGATGTGCCTTACGTTCCACCTGACCGCTCCTCCGGCGAGGATTAATCACACAACATTAAATATCGTCTTTAACCCGGACGCGCCGCTCATCCAACTTGAAGCGGCGCGTCGCCTTTTATATTTCGATTTGTTACACTTCGCTTGAAGCTCTGCTACTACCAGCGAGAACAGTTTGTAGCAAAGCAATCACGTATCTCAGGAGCGAGTTTTGAGACAGTTAGTCATCTTCGGCATCTTCGCCGTTATCTTCTTCCTGCTTTATCTTCGCCTGCGCCCGTTCATACGGATGGCGCGACAGATGTTCGGCGTCGCACGCGGAGTCCACCGAATGACCAGAAACGAACCCGCCGCGTCTTCGACTCAAAGAGGAACAGCAGGCGAGCGACTTGTACGGTGTAGTGCGTGCGGAACATGGACTCCTGCGGGACGCGCGCTCAAGCTACGCGCTTCTAATACTTCATACTGCTCCCACGCCTGCCTCGAACGCGCCGCAGAGGGAAGCAAGCGAAAAGCAGCAAGCTAACGAATAGGAAACATAAACTGCCTACTGCCCACCGCCTTCTACCTTCTGTTTTTCCGCTTCTTCCGGCAGAAAATTTCCCGCTTCGTGAATAGCCCTATCGGTATCTGTGAAAAAGAGAATCAACATCCCGACGACGAAAAAGAAGATGAGCGAGAGCAGCGCCTGACGATAAGAGCCTGTATGCGCGACGACGATGCTGAAGACGAGCGGCCCCATCCACGAAGTTCCGCGCTCAGAAACTTCATAGAGACCGAAGAAAGATGATTCACGCCCCTTTGGAATCATCCTCGAAAAGAGCGAGCGCGAGAGTGCTTGCGAACCGCCGAGGACGATAGCAATCACCGCGCCCATCGCCCACGCTTGCGTCGTCGTCTGTAGAAAGCCGTAAGCGTAAATGACAATCCCCGCCCAGATCACAAGCGACACCAAAATCGCCTTCTTCGTTCCGACCCACGCAGCTATTCTTTCAAATAGGAGCGCGCCGCCGAAGGCAACGAATTGAACCATCAGATAGATGCTGAGTAAAAAAGATTCCGGCGCTTCCTGCCCGTGCGCGACGAATAGTTCCTGAGCCAGAAAGACTGATGCCGCGCCGATCACAGTTTGAATGCCGTCGTTGTAGAAGAGATAGGCGATCAGATACTTGAGCGTGTAGCGCAAGCGACCCAACTCGCGGAAGGTGCGTGCGAGTTGAGCGATGCCGACTCTAAAATAGGTTTGGCCTGGCGGCAGAGGTTGAGCGGGCGCACGAGTCTTCAGGCGTCGGAAGGTGATAACTGCAAAGCCGCCCCACCACACGCCCGCAGAGAGCAGCGAGAGACGCACAGCCATCCCCTTCGAGACTCCGATTTTCGGCGCGATGATGACGAAGAGGAAGTTGAGAGCTAACAACAAGCCGCCACCTAAGTAGCCAATCGCAAAGCCGCGACTCGATATCTTGTCACGCTGGTCTTCAGTCGTTATCTCAGGCAGATAAGCGTTGTAAAGAACGATTGAGCCGCCGAAGCCGAGATTGGAGATGATGAAGAGCAGGCTGCCCATGAGATAGAGATTGCCTGAGACAAAGAACAGCAAGCAGTTAGCGGCGACTCCGATGTAACAAAAGATTATCATCAGCCGTTTTTTCAGGTGCGAGTAATCAGCGATGGCTCCTAGAATCGGCAACAGGAAAACCTGCGAGAAGACCGCGACAGCGACGGTGAGAGTAGAGAGCGACTTGGCAGTCACAGAACCGAGAAAGCCCAGATTGAGAATCGTGCCATTCTCGCCAACGGCTGCCTGCGCGAGCGAAGTTAAATAAGGGCCAAAGAGCGCACCGACCACGGTCGTGTAAAAGGCGGAGTTCGCCCAGTCGTACATCACCCAGCCGAAAATCTCGCGTTTGTCATTGATGTCTCGCTGCCTGTTCGCGCTTCCTGGCGCAGAAGGATGAGGCTGATTCTCAGTCGAAGCGAGATTGTCAGGGCTGTCCATCAATCTGTAGCTGCCTTTCCCGTCAGAGCTTCGACGATAGCGGGCGTGATGTCAGCGAGGCTCTGTACGCGCCGTGCAATCTGCTCTTTGTGCTCGCCCCAAATGAGCGTCGGCACGTAGTTGAGCGTGTGATTGCGCGACGAGAGGTCTTCGATATTGCCGTGATCGCTCGTGAGCAGGAGAGTTGTCCGCGCGAGGTCAAGTTGCGAAAGCAGATGCCGCACAAAGCGTGCGAGATTGACGAGAATGACGCGGGCGGCTGCCATGTCCTGAGCATGACCTGTTTTATCCGTGATGAAATATTCGTAGAGTGTGAAGCGGTGTTCACGAGCAATCGCGGCGAGAGTATCGGCGGCCTGCTCAGGTGTGCGCACAGAGACGGGAAAGCCGCGTTCGATCAGCATCGCGTTGGTGTAGTCCTGAAAGACCGCGCGTCCGGCCTGTAGATCGTCGAGATTGCGGAAGCTCATTCCGGCAGCTTCGACCGCCGCAGTCGTTGCGGAGACCCAGCGCGGGCGTCCCTCAAAAAATCCGGGTGTGTACGCATTGGCGAAAGTGTTTGGTGTGACGCCCGCGCGTTTGAGTTGAAGAAAGATGGAATGCTCCTTGATGATTTCGCGCAAAGCCTCGTTCGGAAATCCCTGTTTGTGATAACCGAGCGCGGCGGGAGCATTAACGCCCGTTAGAATTGTCGTCTGCCCGGATGCGCTCTGTGGCCTGCCATCAATACCCAGCCGCGCATCAGTTCTCACCAGCCTGCCGTCGAAAATAATCTCCGGCTCCTCATCTTGAAAGACTGCGAGCGGCGCTGCTTCAGTCAATCCGTCAAGCGGATTCTGCGGCCCGCGCAAGCCGATCCCGAGACCGTCAACGAAAAAGAGAATGACAGACGTGCCGATTTCGGATTGCGGATTGCGGATTGCGGATTTGGAAAACTCTCGGCTCATCTTTTCAATCCGCAATCGGAAGCTGCCCGCGCTCGCGGTAGAGGCGAAGTTTGTTGTGTAGAGTTTTGAGACTGATGCCGAGAAGCTCTGCGGCGCGCGTCTTGTTGTTGTCGGTCTTTTGTAGCGTTAGCATAATCATTTGCCGCTCGACCTCTTCAATGGGCGTGCCGACGGGCAGCGACAGAGTATCTTCGCTGCGAACACGTGCGCGCTGGTCAAAAGGATAAGGCGCGAGATGATGGCGATGAATCTCCTCGCTGGAGCAGATGATGACGGCGCGCTCAATCGTGTTGCGTAGTTCGCGGACGTTGCCGGGCCAGGAATGAGATTGCAGGACTTGGAGCGCCGCCGGAGTTAGTGATCGCGCCGGACGCTTGTGCTTTTCGGCCAACTGTGTGACGAGATGTTGAGCCAGAAGCGGCAGGTCGTCTTTGCGCTCACGAAGCGGTGGTAACTCAATCGTGATGACGTTGAGGCGATAGAGCAAGTCTTCACGCAGCGCGCCATCCGTGACGGCCTCCTGCGGATTCTTGTTCGTGGCCGCGAGCAAACGCACATCAATCGGAATCTCCTGCGTGCTGCCGAGACGCCGCACCGAGCGCTCTTCAAGCACGCGCAAAAGTTTCGCTTGCAGCAGCGTCGGCATCTCCGCGATCTCGTCGAGCAGGAGCGTCCCGCCGTTGGCTAGCTCAAAACATCCCTGACGCCGCGCCGCCGCGCCCGTGAATGCGCCCTTCTCATGTCCGAATAGCTCGCTTTCCATCAGCGTCTCAGGAATCGCGGAGCAATTGATAGCAACGAACTGCGCGCTCTTGCGCGGGCTGAGATTGTGAATCGTGCGCGCGATGAGTTCTTTGCCGGTGCCTGATTCGCCGGTGATAAGGACGGAAGCGGAAGAGGGCGCGACCTGCTCGATCAAGTGATAAATCTGCCGCATCGAGGCGGAATCGCCGACCATCTCGCCGAACGCCCCGCGATCTCTCAGTTGACGACGCAGCGCCTCGTTCTCGCGCCGCGCTTCCGAATATTCGACGGCACGCTCGACGACGAGGCGCAGCTTCTTCATGTCAATCGGCTTCTCGAAATAATGGTACGCGCCCTCTTCCTGAATGGCGCGCAGAGCCATCTCGACGGAGCCGTGTCCGGTGAGCAGGATGACAGCCGTTTCGGGATAAAGCGAGCGAATCTCGCGCAGGAGTTCAAAGCCGTCCATCCGCGGCATCAACACGTCGGTGAGGACGACCGACGGCAGAAACTCTTTGACGCGCTTGAGTCCTGCCAGACCGTCCTCTTCGGCCTGAGTCTCATAGCCTTCAGCCGCCAGCAACTCGCGCAAACTCTCGCGCGCCGCCTCTTCATCATCAACGATGAGCACTCGTCCCTTCGCCACGAAGAGAAGTTTAGCACAGAGAGCAGAGGTCAGAGGTTAGAGGCTAGAGGTTAGAGGTTAGTAGAAGGACAAACTAACCTCTAGCCTCTGACCTCTAACCTCTCTTTGAATAGTAAGCGGCGATTGCTTGTGTCAGCGCAGGAATGGTGTATTCGATTGGCAGAATATTTGTGCGGAGGCCGTACTCGGCGGCGGTCGCGGCGGTGATGTCGCCGATGCAGGCGACCGCGACGCCCGCGAGCAGTTGGTGCAAGTCTGTCGTGTCGAAGAGTTGAGCAAAGTTTGTGACTGTCGAAGAGCTTGTAAACGTGATGCAATCAACTGCGCCGCCCGCAAGTAGCGCTTCGACGCGACCGCGCTCCTGCGTGTGTGGCCGGACGGTGCGATAAGCTGGAACGACATCGGCACGTGCGCCCGCATCTTCGAGTGCCTCCGGCAAATAATCACGCGCGACAGCCGCGCGAGGGATGAGGAAATTAACGCGGTTTAATTTCTCGCGCCCGCCGACGTAACTTTCAATCGCGGCATAGACGCCTTCAGCTTTGAACTGTTCGGGCACAACATCAACGTGCACGCGCTCTTCACGCAAACGCACCGCCGTCGCTTCGCCGATGGCGCAGACACGCAACTCGTCCAACTCGCTCACGTCGTGGCCGAGCACCTCCATGCGCCGCATGAAGTGATCCACGCCGTTGACGCTCGTGAAGATTAGCCATTCGTAGCCGTACAGATTCTCGATAGCTTCGTCAAGCAGCGCGTAGCTCTCCGGTTCGACGATTTCGATGGTCGGACAATTGACGACACGCGCTCCCAATCGCTCAAGCTCTGCGGCAAACTCCGCAGCCTGCGCCCGCGCGCGTGTGATGACGATTGTGCGCCCGGCCAGAGGTGTTTCTGATGTGTCTGACATAAACAAAATTGTAGGGGCAGGGCTTGTCCCTGCCCGCATTCATGATTATGTGCGGCAGGCAGGGACAAGCCCTGCCACTACAGTTTGATTTCACCCAACAATAATTCCGCGCCGCCTTTAAGCAATCGAGCGGCAAGCTCCGCTCCTAATTGCTCTGCACTCGACGATGTGCCTGAAAGAAAGTCTCTGACGATTGTCTGTCCAGAAGGTTCTGCAACCAGTCCGAACAATCGCAACTGTTCATCATTCACGACGGCGTGTCCCGCGATTGGCAATTGACAGCCGCCGCCGAGCGCGCGCAGCAACGAGCGTTCAGCCGTGCAGGCGGCGCGTGTCTGCGCGTGATTGAGCGGCGCGAGAAGTTTCTGCGTCTCTTCATCATCGCTCCGAGTCTCAATGCCGAGCGCGCCCTGTCCGACGGCGGGCAGCATCTCTTCAATCGCAAGCGGCGCGCTGATGCGATGCGCGAGTCCGAGACGACGCAAACCTGCCGCCGCCAGAATCACAGCATCGTACTCGCCCGCATCGAGCTTGCGCAGCCGCGTGTCAACATTGCCGCGTAAATCCTTGATGATGAGATCAGGCCGCAAGTGTTTCAACTGCGAGAGGCGGCGCAGGCTGGACGTGCCGACTATCGAACCTTGCGGCAGAGATTTGATTGAGGGTCGCTCAATCGTCAGACCTGCGCGCAGGACGAGCGCATCGCGTGTATCTTCGCGTTCGGTGATCGCGGCAATCAGGAGTCCCGTTGGAAGCGTCGTCGGTAAATCTTTCAATGAGTGAACAGCAAGATCAATTCGCCTCTCAAGCAAAGCCTCTTCAAGCTCTTTAGTGAAGACTCCTTGGCCGCCGATGACCGCAAGCGGCGCATCTTTCTGCACGTCACCGGATGTTTTGATAATCTCGATGGAGACTTGCACGAGCGGGTGAAACTCTGTGAGACGCGCCCTCGTCCACTCAGCCTGCCAGAGCGCGAGCTTTGAGCCGCGCGAGCCGATTATGAGATGGTCTTTCATCAGAATAGGGGTTGGGTGTCAGGGGCCAGTGGCCGGAGAGTAGATAAAAGACAAATGAGCGCGATGGACATTTGCAGTCTTTAGCCGTCCCCCGATCCCTGATCCCCGTCCCCCGTTTCGAGTCCGAAAATGTCGCGCCAGGTTTGCACGTCCTCACTTTCGCCCGCGTCGTAGGAATTTTTCAGACGACGAATGATGGGATGGGAAATCTTGTTGACGGTTGCGAGCAGGAGAGCTTCGATGGCGCGCTCCTGTTCGGGCGTCAACTCTCCGAGACGCTGGCGTTGACGAGTCAACTCATCGCGTGCGATCTCCTGTAACTTCTGTCGGAGCGCGCCGAGCGTCGGGCCGATGTCGAGCGTGCGCAAGGCCTGTTGAAACTGCATCACTTCAGATTCGACGATCAGTTCAGCACGCGCAGCTTCACGCTCGCGCTCGCGGATGTTCGAGGCAATAACGGATTCGAGATCGTCTATGTCGAAGATGAAGAGATTGGGAATCAGGCCGACCGCCGGATCAATGTTGCGCGGAACGGAGATGTCTATGAAGAAGGCCGGACGGTTGCGGCGCAGTTCGAGTGCTTCGCGCGCGATTGCGGGCGTGATGACATATTCGCTTGCGCCCGTCGAGCAGATAACGATGTCTGCTTCCGCCAGATGCGCGGAGAGCCGAGAGAACTCAACTGCTTCGCCGCCGAATTGTAAGGCAAGCTCCTGCGCTGTTTCATTCGTTCGATTGGTAACGAGGACGCGCGTTGCTCCCGCGCTGATAAGATGCCTTGCGGAGAGTTCGGCCATCTCACCCGCGCCGACGAGCAGGACAGTGCGGCCTCTGAGATTGCCGAAAATCTTGCGTCCGAGTTCAACCGCCATATAGCTGATTGAGACGGCAGAAGCGGCGATGCCCGTCTCGGTACGAATGCGCTTGGCGACGCGAAAAGTTTGATGGACGAGGCGATTCAGGACGCGCCCGGCTGTGCCTGCCGAGACCGCTAAGGAATAAGCGTGGCGCACCTGTCCGAGCACCTGCGGTTCGCCGACCACCATCGAATCGAGTGAAGAGGCGACGCGAAAGATATGGCGCACGGCTGCGTCGTCGGCGTGGCTATAGAGATGACTGCGGAAATCTTCGTGAGCAACGCATCGTGAACTGCTCAGAAAATCCGTGATGCGTTCTCTGCCTTCCGTCATCCGCTCGCCGACAGTAGCGGTAATTACTTCGACGCGATTGCAGGTCGAAACAATCAAGCCCTCGTTCACTATCTCGCCGTCCACGAGCGCGCGCAATCCTTCGGCGCAGGCTTCGTCAGTGAAAGCCAGACGTTCGCGCACCGCGACGGGCGCGGTTTTGTGATTGAGTCCGACGAGAACGATTGACATAAAGAAGTGGTCAGTGGTCAGTGGTCGGTGGTCAGTTGTTTTGTTTTTGCAACTGACCACTGACTCTTGGATTCTATCACTTATAGCTTAACCGAAAGCATGATAACCGCCCAGCAAACGCGCGCCAAGAAATGTACAGAGCACGAGCGCGAAGCCGACGACACCCATCCACGCAGCCCTGCGCCCGCGCCATCCGGCTGTCGCTCTGTAGAGTATCAGAAGCAGATAGAGCAGCCACGTCAACGCGGCGAAAATCTCTTTCGGGTCGTTGTGCCAGAGGCGATTGTCGCGCGTTGAAGACCAGACCATGCCGGTCACGATGCCGAGTGTCAAGAGCGTCCATCCGATGCCGACCGTCGTCGTGGCGATGTCGTTGATGGTCGTCAACGAAGGCAGGCGATGAAAGATCGCGCTGAAGGTCTTTAATTTCAACTCGCGCTCTTGCAGCAGGTACATGACGCTGGCGATGAAGACGACGAAGAATGCGGCGTAAGCAAAAACCAGCAGCGTCGTGTGAATGGGAAAGAGAAACGCAGCGTTGACATTTGTCACCGTCGTGGTCGCGGCAGCAGTGTCGCGCGTCACGCTGGCGATGAACGTCAGGACGGCGACGAGCGGCAGCGTAAAACTTCCGAGAGCCTGTGTGCGATAGCGATAGATGACGAGTCCGTAAACCACTACAAGTGTCCATGCCAGAAACGAGAGCGTTTCGCGCAGGCCGAAGAGCGGATAACGCCCCTCTCCTGTCCAGTCCGTAATCAACGAGACCGTGTGCAGAACGAAGCCGAAGGCAAGTGAGCCGAGCGTGATCCGCTCCAGCGTGCGCCGTTTGTTGACGAACGCCAGGATCGCGTGAATGGCTGCGACCACGTAAGCCGCGAGAACAGTTAAGAGAAGTGGTTTCATTGCGCAGGCAAGATCACGATTGGCTCAAGCGTGCATTGTAATGGAGAAGGGAAACGAGCGGCAAGCAGCGCAGCCGTTAAAGACTCGCAGATTTTGCTGCACCCTTGTCACGCACTCTTTCCCGTGTTAGTTTCCATGCCAAAAGAGGAGCCATGTGAGCAGTGGATTTTGAACTGACAGAAGAGCAGCGAATGGTGCAATCGTCTGTGCGCGAGTTTGTGGCGGGCGAGATTGCTCCGCGCGCACATGAGTATGACGAGCAGTCGCGTTTTCCGCGCGAACAGTTGAAGGGGCTGGCGGAGCTTGGACTGCTCGGCATGATTATCCCTGAAGAGTGGGGCGGCGCGGGCTTCGATGCGGTCGCCTACGCGCTTGCGCTCGAAGAGATCGCGCGCGCAGATGCCTCCGTCTGCGTGATCGTCGGGGTCACAAACTCCGTCTGCTGCTATCCGATTTTGAGCTTCGGCACAGAAGAGCAGAAGCGCAAGTATCTAGTGCCGCTCGCGCGGGGCGAAACGCTCGGAGCATTCTGCCTTTCAGAGCCGCAGGCGGGTTCGGACGCGACCAACCTGCGAACACGTGCCGTGCGTGATGGCGACTCCTACATTATCAACGGCACGAAGTCGTGGGTCACAAACGGCGGCGAGGCGCAGACGTACATCGTGATGGCCGTGACCGGACGTGAAGATGATAAGAGCAAGGTAACGGCATTCATCGTCGAAGGCGATACGCCGGGACTGACAGTTTCAGCCATCGAGCACAAGATGGGACAGCGCGCTTCACAAACAGCCGAGATGAGTTTCGCGGACGTGCGCGTGCCTGCTGCAAATGTCCTGGGCGGCGAGGGCAATGGCAAGCGTGTCGCCTTTAACAGCCTCGACAACGGGCGTATCGGCATTGGCGCGCTCTCGACCGGCATCGCACAGGGCGCGCTCAATGAAGCGACGAAGTATGCGAAGGAGCGTCATGCGTTCGGCCAACCGATTGCGGAGTTTCAGGCGATTCAGTTCAAGCTCGCTAACATGGCGACCGAAACAGACGCCGCACGACTTTTAACTTTGCGCGCAGCCGCGATGAAGGATGCCGGAGACAAACGCTCTGGTTACTACGCCGCGATGGCAAAGCTCTTTGCATCCGAGACAGCAAACCGCGTCTGCGCCGACGCCGTCCAGATTCACGGCGGCAACGGCTACTCGCGCGACTACGCGGTCGAGCGCATGTACCGTGACGCGCGCGTCACAACCATCTACGAAGGGACGAGCGAGATTCAACGTCTAGTCATCTCGCGGGAGATACTGAAATAGTGGTCAGTGGTCGGTGGTCAGTGGTCAGTTGAAAAAAAACTGATTTTGCTGACCACTGACCACTGACTACTGACCACTGACTATGCCTAATAGAGAAGACGCCTGGGAATTGCTGTGCGAATATACGAAGGGCGATAGCCTGCGAAAGCACGCGCTGGCTGTCGAGGCCGCGATGCGTGCGTGTGCTGCGCGCTATGGTGGGGCGGATGCGGATGTTGACGAGTGGGGATTGGTCGGGCTGCTGCATGATTTCGACTACGAGATGTTTCCGACGGCGGATGAGCATCCATTCAAGGGCGCGAATATTATGTGCGGGCGCGGATATCCAGACCGCATGATTCGCGCGATCATGGGACATGCAACTTACACTGGTGTGCCGCGCGACACAGCGATGGCGCGTGCGCTCTTTGCGACGGATGAGTTGTGCGGATTCCTTGTCGCGTGCGCGCTTGTCAGGCCATCACGCAGTCTTGATGACATGGAAGTTTCTTCCGTCAAGAAGAAGCTGAAAGACAAAGCGTTCGCGCGCACGGTGAACCGTGACGACATTCGTCAGGGCGTGGCGGAACTTGGAGTTGAGCTGGACGAGCACATCCGCTTCGTGATTGATGCGCTGCGTCCCGTTCAAAAAGAGATCGGGCTGAATACCAGCAACGGATGATGTT
>JAVHWW010000056.1:0-39476 GCA_032159235.1 Acidobacteriota bacterium | reverse complement strand
TTCTCGACGCGCTTCTCGCGTGTGGTAACGAAATTGTTGAGCGTGCGCACGATGCGTATGTCAGCGTAGGACGCGCCCCTCTGCTTGGCTAGATTCAAGGCGACATCGGCCAGATCATTCATCTCTTTGGTCTCCGAAATTGAGAAGCTGTGTGTTTGGATAAGACTAACTGAATCGAGACGCTTGATTATACGCGAACTCTGGTGGATAGTTGCAAACCTAACGCGACAAGTTAAAGGGAGAGCGCCATGGCTGATTCCAAGAATGCACCTTCAGAGAATGCTCTTTGGCCGAGCTTGCCTCTGGCGGAATGGAAAGATACCTACGCGACGCTGCACATGTGGACGCAGATCGTCGGGAAGATTCGGCTCACACTCAGCCCGAAGGTCAATCACTGGTGGCAAGTGCCGCTCTACGTGACGCCGCGCGGACTGACGACGACAGCAATTCCATACCACGCTCGCAGCTTCGAGATTGATTTCGATTTTCTCGATCATCAACTCGTCATTAAGACCAGCGACGGCATGATAAAGATCATCCCGCTCGTGCCGCGTTCGGTGGCAGACTTTTACAGAGAGTTAATGGCGACCTTGCGCGCACTGCAAATCGAAGTTGAGATTCACGCCAAGCCGGACGAAGTTCCGAATCCGATTCCCTTCGCTGAAGATCACGAGCACGCCTCTTATGATCCTGAGTACGCCAACCGATTCTGGCGCATACTCGTGCAGGTTGACAGAGTATTCAAAGAGTTTCGCTCACGCTTCATAGGCAAATGCAGCCCCGTACATTTCTTCTGGGGCAGTTTCGATCTGGCTGTGACGCGCTTCTCTGGACGCCCCGCACCGGAGCGTGAAGGAGCAGACCTCATCACACGCGAGGCTTACTCGCACGAAGTCATCAGTCACGGCTTCTGGCCCGGCGGCAACGGCGTCGAGGCCGCGTTTTATTCTTACACCGCGCCCGCGCCTGATGGACTTGATAAAGCAGAGATACGTCCCGCTCAGGCTTTTTACAGCAAGGAGATGTCGGAGTTTCTTTTCATGTACGACGACATGCGGCAGAACGAGTCACCGGATACGGCCTTGATGGATTTTCTGCAAAGCACTTACGAAGCGGGCGCGAACCTTGCAAAGTGGGATCGCTCGGCATTGGAGAGATGAACGGAACTCCAAGTTCTCCTGACCTTATAATCTTTTGTCACTAGCTTTAGTAAGGCATTAATATACTTGGCTCACTTGATTGTTGGACTACCGTGGCTGACCCGGCGCAGGCTCCACAGTCCGCGCACCGACAAGATGACGCCAAACAGCCCGGTCACGCCGAGCGCGATCAGCGTCCACACGAAGAAGAAGTGTCCACTGGTATTCACCATGCGGCTCGCGACGCCGACACCCTTGCCCTGCATGTGGATGACGGGCACGACCAACGAAAGGAGCGATCCGAGGAGGATAATGATGTACCCTGAGCGCCGTTCGGCGAGCAACAGTGTTCCGTACAGCCAGACGACGACGATGGGGACAGCTATGAGGTTGCTGGTCGTTCCCGGCTCGTATCCATAAACAATGTCGCCCGCCAGGTGAAGCGTGACGAAGAGAATCGAGAGCAGAGACACGATGGTTAACAGAAGGTTGTGCTTCACTCATCCTCCTTATGCGTGCGATTGGATGAAATGCACACGGCGCGCTCTACGCTTCGTCACTCCGCCCCGCACTGGATGTGTAGGCTCGCTAGGTGTTGTGCTAGTACGATTAATTCCACAGTAAGGTTCTTGTGTGGGATTGTAAGCTTTACTGTACATGAGAAATGATAGGTGAGCTAACTATATTATTGCCTTTAGTAAATTGCCACCAGTGCGTGTATTTTTAGTTTTTTGAATTGCCTCCAACTTTAGCTGAAGGATAAATAATCAGGAAAGAAATTGGCTTTAGCCAAAAGATTTGGCTAAAGCCGGACAATTTTTGTTGATCTTCTCCACTAGCTGAAGCTAGTGGTAATTGATAAAGCGTGCGAACGTACAGGCTTTGCCTAATAGAACTCTTCACCCCTGTTCTGTTGGGCAGACCAATCTATTCGGGCTTTACCTAAAACGCAGCGGCGCAGCCCGACAACTCGTCACCCCTCCACCAGACAATCTACCACACCCTGATTTCAACCCAACTTTGGAGGTGATTTTCTAATTGCGTTTGAGGATGATGTCAACGTTTGCGCAGACATCGGCGCTGCTATTACATGTTTGTTCCAATGTTCCAGTCAAACGATTACCGTGAAGTTCAAGCGTGCCTTTGATTGAAACTCTTCCAGAGGCATATTTGACGAATACTTTAGTATAGCCTTCATCGTCAATGAAACCACTGATCTCTCCCTTTTCGACAGAAGTTTTGTCAGTCTCCACGCCTCTGATCTGACCGTCTGAAGCAATCGAAATTCTCCACGTTCCTTCGTGCTCTTCTTGTGATTCGTTCGTAAATTTGGCAGTCCATTCGCCGCTATAGTTCCCCGCGAAGGCCTCTTGAGGAGGTTGACCCGGATTGGCGGCGAGACAATCCAGAGGGTTCGCAGTGAAAGAATTTGAAGCGAACCCAATTGAACTGAACACTAAAAAGAGTGTTGCCAGCAGAATGATTTTGATTCTCATTGTTCCCTTTCTTAAAGCTGATCTTTCAATCAGCGTATCTGCCTCTGAAGAGGCAGGTCTCTAGTCAATGTGGTAAAGCTTCCCGCTCCACTCGGAGCAGTTTTCATAGCCTGAAGATGCTCCTTTCGCGGGTTGGGTCTGATTCTACACAAGTCTTGCGGAAAAGAGAAAGTATCTTTGGGCAACCTACTTTTGCCTAACGGAAAAGTCAATCGTTAGGCAAAGCCGAACGTCCATCTGAGTTCAGCCGCGTTCCCATGTCTGCTAAAGGCTCATCGTTGATATTCAGAGCTTTGTCATTGATACCTAAATCAAAACTTACAACATTGGGACAGACGGAAAAAACATGATCCACGAACTCACACGAAACCACACGAAACTGCTGGGGTTTTCTTCGTGTCGTTTGGTGTGAGTTCGTGGATCGTGCATCACTCGTGTCCGTTCGTGGACATCGCCGGACTCGTGCGCGGCGCGTCGAAGGGCGAAGGAGCAGACCTCATCACACGCGAGGCTTACTCGCACGAAGTCATCAGTCACGGCTTCTGGCCCGGCGGCAACGGCGTCGAGGCCGCGTTCTATTCTTACACTGCGCCCGCGCCTGATGGACTTGATAAAGCGCAGATACGTCCCGCAAAGGCTTTCTACAGCACGGAGATGTCTGAGTTTCTTTTTATGTACGACGACATGCGCGCAGCAGATTCACCGGATGAAGCGTTGCTGGACTTTTGCCAGAGCACCTACGAAGCGGGCGCAGACCTTGCAAAGTGGGATCGCGCTTCATTGGAGAGGCTAACAGAAGAGTAAGGCTGGAATCTAACGGGGCGCGGCGCACCGTGATTATAAAGCAAGCCTCGCGGATGAAACGTAAGTTAATCCGCGCTCCGTTGAATGAGTTGCTAGGCGGTGTGGTCGACCATTCAAGCTATTCCATTAGAAGAAAATTGATAGCCTTAGAAGTTTCCTCTTCAAGATTTACACCATTACTGCTAACAAATTCTTGTAGAGCTTTGTGAGTGGTTACTGTAAACTTATTAACTAACTGATGTATGAATGTTGCCCACCGGAGGAAATCATCTTTATGTATCACTAATGAATCAAAGTAAACTCGATCTCTTAAAGATTTCGGTGTTGCTTTCTCACGGTATTTAAGTGTAAAGATACCCCCATGGTGGACGAGCAAATTACGATCCTCAAGGAACTCAGCATATTTTTCTGTCTCACTTCTTGAGAAAAGTGTTACTCCTAATAAATCAAAGAATAGACTGTTAATTGTCCTTGCAGAACCAAAATCGTATTGTTCAGCGAGAAGACTTCCTAGCCGATAATCAATCATGCCAGATATTTTTAATATGTCTTTAAGCTTAATAGTTAAATTGTCTCGTTTGGTAGCAAAAGTCTCTAAAGTTTGTGGGCAGATATTAATAATAGCTGCAAATTGGTTTTTACAATATGCCTCGAAATAAGCTGCAAGTCCAATCAGACAGACTTCAGAAATCATAGTTCCACGAATTTGGCTTTCTTGATAATTTGTTGTTGACTCCACAAGTTTTTTTAGGCCTTCGATATCCATTTCAAATATAGCTCTTGGAGGGACGCCAGCAATAAAATATTCCAAAGCACTTAGTTCCTCAGGCTTCATAATCTATCTTCCTATCACACATAAGAGATAACAGCCGAACTACTATTATACGATGAAAGTGTCGTATAAGTCTGAGCTACAGAGTATTATCCGACACTCCTGAGTCGCAACGACGAAGCCTGAGCCTTAGACGATGACTCCAGAATGCTCAAGCATGACTCTCCAACAATCAACGACGAGACTCAAAGACCCAACGGAGAGACTTAAATACTCAACGATAAGCCCCAGAACCTCAACGGTGACTCTTCAACACTCATTGTTGACCCCTGAACACTCAACGATGACTCTTTGAGACTCACGCTTGAGTGTTCAGGAATGATGGTTGATTGTTGAAGAGTCACGCTTGAGTGTTCAGCAATCATCGTTGACTGTTCAGGACTCATCGTTGAGTATTCAGCAATCATCGTTGACTGTTCAGGACTCATCGTTCAGTCCTGAAGAGTCATCGTTCACTGTTGAGGACTCATCGTTGAGTGCTGAACACTCAACGATGAGTGTTGATGAATCATCGTTGACTCCTAAAGAGTCATCGTTGAGTGGTAAAGAGTCAACGATGAGTCCTGAACACTCAACGATGACTCTTGAAGAGTCAACCGTCATATTCGCAACCCCAATAAAAGCAATGCTTTGTGCGAAAAGCGGTCATTTTGCTCGAAACTCAAGCGCAATCGCCTATAATACTTCATGCAAACAGATGCGCTGATTGTCTCCCATCCTGTGGGCGGCTGGACATTGATGCGCGGCGCAGTGTAAAAAGGCTGTTTCGCTTCAACGCGCTGTTCCATTCTGAGGGGGTCATCCAAATGCTTCGCGCAGGTATCGTCGGTCTGCCAAACGTCGGCAAGTCCACGCTCTTTAACGCGCTCACGTCGCAGCAGGCGGCGCTCGCTGCCAACTATCCGTTTGCCACCATCGAGCCGAACATCGGCGTCGTCGCTGTGCCGGATGAACGCCTCGAACCTCTGGCGAAGCTGGTCAAAACGAGCACGATCATCCCGGCGACTGTCGAGTTCGTTGACATCGCAGGACTCGTGCGGGGCGCGTCGAAGGGCGAAGGACTCGGCAATCAGTTTCTAGCCACCATCCGCGAGACCGATACGGTCGTGCAGGTCGTGCGCTGCTTTGAAGACGAGGGCATCATTCACATCGAAGGCTCTATCAATCCGCAGCGCGACATCGAGACGATTCAGATCGAGTTGGCGCTGGCAGACCTCGCAACGGTCGAACGTCGCCGCGAACGCGCGCAGAAAGTAGCTAAGAGCGGCGACAAGGTTGCGCGTGCCGAGCTTACTATTTTAGATAAGATTCAACCCGTCCTCGAAGAAGGCAAGCCCGCGCGTGTTGTGTCGTTGACAGACGACGAGCGCGCCGTCGCACGCGGCTTCTTTCTGCTCACGATGAAGCAAACCATCTACGCGGCCAATGTTGACGAGGCGACTCTTTCAGAGAACCCGGAAGATAACGCGCACGTCCGCGTCGTTCGAGAGATCGCGGACACAGAGTCTGCCGAGTTCATCATCATCTGCGCGCAACTCGAAGCGGAGCTTGTGGAGTTGCCGCCCGATGAGCGCAAGGATTATCTCGAAGCTCTCGGCGTCGTGGGCAGTGGTGTTGATCGTCTCATCAAAAGCGCATATCACCTGCTCGGCTTGATGTCGTTTCTGACAGCTGGCGAAAAAGAGGTGCGCGCGTGGACGATTCCGCAGGGCACGCGCGCTCCACAGGCCGCAGGCGTCATTCACTCAGACATCGAACGCGGCTTCATTCGTGCCGAAGTCGTCTCTTACGATGACCTCACTCGCGCAGGCTCTTACGCTGCGGCACGCGAACAGGGTTTAATGAGATTGGAAGGTAAAGAGTATGTGATGCAGGAAGGAGATATAGTTAATTTCCGGTTCAATGTGTGAAGCGCGTCCCTGATGGGTTAAATCTCAGTTGAGGATTTCCCGTTGCGCCCTTCTCGAATAATATCAATCAACACATCCAGCCGTCGGTCTGTGTGAGACTGGGATTCTGCGAGTTGAGCGAACCTCTCGTCATTCTTGATCTGACCATTAATCAGAATATTGATTTTCTCGTCCTGCTCGCGCGACTGGCGACGCGCGCGCAAGCCCGCTTTAATCATTAACCTGACGATCCGCTCCAATCTGTCGAATCTTTGTTCCGGTGTCATCTCTGATTGCCTTTCTCAAGTCGCAATATTTTTTAGCGCTCCGACAGGCCAATTATCGAATTACTTAACAGGTTAGCACGAAAGGAATTTTGATGGAAGATGAGGGGACGAAGGGCGCGTGAGTTATGCGCCCCCGAAGATGTTTGTCTCTCCATTATCGCAGCAGGGCGCGGATGCCGATGAGTGCCAGATAGATGATGGCGAGCACGACCGCCAGCTTGATGAGTCCGACGGCCAGCACAACGACGAAGCCGAAGATGCCGAGCGTCACACCGGCGGCAGCCAGCACGAGCGGCACGCCGATGACCAGCACGAACAGACAGAGTAAAACGATGCCCACGACTCTCACAGCTTTTTTCGCGTCTTTCATGTCCAATACCTCTTGATCTGATTTAACTTCAGGGAGCGTGCCGACGTTTGCTGTCGGCCTTCCTCAACCTCGCCCCATTATACGACGAACTCGCGGCTGACGTTCCATACAAGATTTTCTCTTACTTTATCACATTTCGTGCGTCTCGCATCGCCACAAGTTTGTGATAAGCTCTCTGCATAATTTCCCGGAAGTCTCTAGTTAATGAATTGAGCGAGCGCTTGCACGCGAGTTGATTAGTCGAGCAAAGGGTGTTGAGAAAGTCTGCCATGCCACGTCGGACAACCAAAAATCTTTTCGCTGATGAAGAAGAAACCATTGAGCCGGACATGCTGACCGCGCCGTTGGCTGAAAGGATGCGCCCACGCAATCTCGCGGAGTTCGTCGGGCAGAGTCATCTGGTCGGAGAGGGTCGCGTCCTGCGTCGTCTGATCGAAGGCGCGGGCGCACTGCCGTCTCTCATTCTGTGGGGAGCGCCCGGCACAGGCAAAACCACTCTCGCGCGTCTGCTAGCGGAGAAAAGCGGCGCTCAGTTTGTCGCGCTCTCGGCAGTCTTCTCCGGCGTCAAGGAAGCACGCGCCGCGATTGCCGAAGCGCGCGAGAACAGGAAGCGTGGGCTACGCACAGTGCTCTTCATAGACGAAATTCATCGCTTCAACAAAGCGCAGCAGGATGCGCTCCTGCCTGCCGTCGAAGACGGAACAGTGACACTCATCGGAGCGACGACTGAGAATCCTTCGTTTGAAGTGACGGGCGCGCTGCTCTCTCGCACTCGCGTCCTCGTTCTCAATCCTTTGACCGAGACGGACGTTGAAACGATCCTGCACCGCTCGCTTGAGGATGAAGAGCGAGGGATGGCTGCGCTCCGTCCTGAGCTTTCAGAGGAAGCGATTAAGCGTCTGGCTCACTCCGCACACGGAGATGCGCGCGTCGCTCTCGCCGCGCTCGAAGCTGCAATTGAAGCAACTGAACCGGACGCGGACGGCGTGCGGCGCGTCACGCTTGAAACCGTCATCGAAGCTCTGGGGCGCGCGCACTACGCTTACGACAAAGGCGGCGAGGAGCATTACAATCTAGCCTCCGCGCTCATCAAGTCTCTACGCAATTCAGATGTCAATGCCGCGCTCTACTGGCTGGCGCGTCTGATCGAAGGCGGCGCCGATCCGGTCTTCATCGCACGCCGTCTCTGCATTCTGGCTTCCGAAGACATCGGCCTCGCAGACCCGCAGGCAATGGTTCAGGCTTCAGCGGCGGCAGACATCACAAGGCTCATCGGTCTGCCCGAAGCTCTCTACCCGCTTTCGCAAGCCACTATCTATTTAGCGAACGCGCCGAAATCAAACGCCGTCAAGCGTGCCTATCTCGCGGCATCCGAAGACGCGACAGAGACGGCGCGCGAGCCTGTACCTCTGCACTTGCGTAACGCTATCACTCCACTGATGAAGCGCGTCGGCTACGGCAGCGGCTATCGTTACGTTCACAGCGACCCGCACGCAAAAGAAGAGATGCAATGTTTGCCTGAATCTTTGAAAGGTAAAGTGTATTATGACGAAAGGCAGAATCCAGAAGAATAAGGCGGCAACCCGCTTCGACAGATTCTTGTTTTTCTTTTATTCTGGATTCTGGATTCTGACTCCTGAATTCTGTTTTCACGCGCGATGAACAAATCAGATAAAGAATTAGCTTTCCTGCAAGACCTGTATGTGGCGACCGGCTGGGGCGAGAGGTTCGCCGAGTTGATTGACGAACACGTTGAGTTGCCGAAGAAGGGACGCATGTTGTACGTTGCGGCGGGCACGGGCGGCCATGCGCTGGCGCTTGCTGAACGTGCAGGACATAAACTGACGCTCACCTGTGTAGATGAGAACGAAGAATGTCTTGAACTTGGACGCGCGAAAGCGATGGCGGTGAGAGCCGAGCCGGAGTTTAGCCGCGCGCAGTTGGAGGCGCTCTCGTTTGAAGACGATCAGTTTGATCTGGTCGTCGGCGATGCTTCGCTGGTCGCGGTGGAACGGCTGCCGGAAATAATTGCCGAGATGATACGTGTGGCTGCGCCCGGCGGCACTGTGGCGTTGAGCCTCCCGACTTATTCGAGCTTCGGCGAATTCTTCTCCGTCTATTGGGAGGCGCTCCGCAACTTAAGCGTCGGAGATCATGAGCACGATGTTGAAACTCTGATTACCGAACTGCCGACGATTGCGGCGCTCGAAGCGATGGCGGCGCGCGAAGGATTGGACGACGTTGTCTCGTGGATGCAGATTGAAGAGTTTGATTACGAATCGGGCGAAGACTTTTTGAATGCGCCGTTGATTACGGATTTCCTGCTCAAGCGCTGGCTCGAAACGCTGCCCGAAGAGATCAGTCAGGAGCAAGTCTCGAAAGAGATTGCGCGGATTATTGATGCGGAGCGTCAGGATATGGATTTCTCGCTCTCGGTCAAAGCCACGCTCATTGTTGGGCGCAAGGCGGATTGAAGCCAAAATGAAAAGCGGAGGTGAAAAGGTTTTACGCTTGTCACCTCCAGTTTTAGATTAGCGTCTTCAGAAAAGCTCAATCTCTAATCTTGTTTGGTCGTTCCGGCGGCGCGTTGTAATGCGGCGCGACGACGAGCTTCTTCAAACAACTTCTCATCGTCAACATCAGAAAGCGCAGATTGTGGCGCAGGTGCAGCACTAATCTGACCAGCCTTTTCGCGCTGCTCTTTTTCACGTCGCGCTTCCTCTTCGGCTTCCTCATGCCCTTCACGAAAGGCGCGTTTACTCTGTCCGAGCGCCTTCGCAAGCTGAGGTAATTTACTCCCGCCGAACAATAGCACGATTACCAGCAGCACGAAGACCCACAATATCGGGCTTTCGATAATTAAAAAAATTACACCATACATCAGCAAACTCCTTTGCGTCTCTCAGGGGCGCGAGCGAAAACTCCGGCATCAATCTTCTCCAGCGTCTGATTCATAAAACAGATACTTGCGCCACGTCTCATCCGCGCGTCCCAGATAGCGCATGATCTGGCGATTGACGTGGAGCGAGAATCCGCGCGGGCGACGCAGCAGATGCATCCCGGATTCTTCCGGCGTCCGATTGCCCTTGCGGTGATTGCAACGCTTGCAGCACGCCACCAGATTATCCCACGTCGAGTCGCCGCCGCGCGAGCGTGGGTGAACGTGGTCGAGCGTGAGTTCCGCAGGCGAATACTGTTTGCCGCAATACTGGCAGGTCGAATGATCGCGCAACAGAATATTTTTACGCGAGAGCGAGCGCCGCTCGAACGGAATGTGTATGTACTCGGTCAGGCGGATGACGGAAGGCGCGTGAATCGAGAGCTTCGCCGAATGGAGCTTATGCCCGTTGTGCTCCTCCATGCGCGCGACACCTTTGAAAATCATTACTACCGCGCGCCGCTCGGTGCACACGTTGATCGGCTCGAAAGAAGCGTTCAGGACTAAGACTCGTCCGTTCATACTGCCTTCTGATATTACGATAAGGAATGCAAAATTAAAAATGTAAAATGCAAAAGTAAGGAGCGGCTATCGCCGCAATTTTTAATTTTGCATTTTTAACTTTGCATTTCTCTAAATCGGTCTGTGGCGTCAACGAGCGCGCTGATAATTCCCGGCTCCGCCGCAGAATGCCCAGCATCCGGGATAATCTGTAGGTCTGCTTCCGGCCACGCGCGGTGCAACTCCCACGCGCTCATCATTGGGCAGACGACATCGTAGCGTCCCTGCACGATGACAGCCGGGAGGTGACGAATCTTGCCGACGTTTTCGATTAGATAATTATCCGTCTCGAAGAAAGCGTTGTTCATAAAGTAATGACACTCGATGCGCGCGAAGGCGAGTGCAAACTCAGGGTCGGCAAACTTCTCGATCATGTTGTAGTCGAAAAATAGTTTCGACGTGCTGCCCTCCCAGATGCTCCAAGCGCGTGCGGCTTCGAGTCTCACCTGCTCATCGTCACTCGTCAGCCGACGGTAGTACGCGCTCACCATATCATCGCGCTCGTCTTCGGGAATGACTTTCAAATACTCTTCCCATACATCAGCGAAGATCGCGTTCGCGCCCTCCTGATAGAACCACCGAATCTCCTTCGGACGGCACAGGAAGATTCCGCGCAAGACCAACTGCCTCACGCGCTCTGGATGAGTCTGCGCGTAAGCCAGAGAGAGCGTGCTGCCCCACGAGCCGCCGAAGACCTGCCAGCCTTCGATGCTGAGATGCTCCCGCAGCTTTTCGATGTCGGAGACAAGATGCCACGTCGTGTTATCTTCAAGGCTCGCGTGCGGTGTGCTCTGGCCGGAGCCACGCTGGTCGAAGAGGACGATGCGATACGCAGCCGGATCAAAGTAGCGCCTGTAATCTTCGACGATTCCGCCGCCCGGCCCACCGTGCAGGAAGACGACGGGTTGACCATCAGGATTGCCGCATTGCTCGTAGTAAATTGTATGAACGGGTGAAACCGCCAGCGTGCCTTGATCGAAAGGCTCAATCGGGTCATAAAGAGTTTTCATGCGTACACTATACTTGAGGTCAGAGGCCAGAAGAAAGGATGAGGGATGAGGGATGAGGGATGAGAGATGAAAGAAAACGCGAACCAATAACAGCGACGCTTTCATCCCTCATCCCTTGCTTTTCCGCTTGCGTCTGACGTTACGTCAGGCTTTAGGATAATTGAAGAAGGCGGTAAGCACTTGAAAAACGCGACCGAACATCTGTATCAGGCGAGCGAATTTGCGATGCGCGCGGGCGTCACAGTCCGCACGCTTCATCATTACGACCGGCTCGGGCTGCTCAAGCCGAGTCGCCGCACGTCGTCCGGTTATCGTCTCTACTGCGAGCGAGACCTGGCGCGTCTTCAGCAGATCGTGACGTTGAAATTCATCGGCTTACCGTTGAAGCAAATCAAAGAACTGCTTGACCACAAGGAGTTTGATCTACAGACCACGCTGCGCCTGCAACGCAAGGTGATTGAAGAGAAGCGGCGTCATCTGTTAATGGCTATCGAGGCGGTTGAGCGCGCCGAGAGAGTCATGGCAGCGCAGGGCGAACCCGATTGGGAAGCGTTCAGGAAAATAATCGAGGTGATAAATATGCAGAACGATATGGAATGGATGAAGCAGTATTACACGGAAGAGCAACTCGCTGATCTCGCCGAGCGTGGCACGCCCGAAGTGCTTGAGCGCGGGCAGCGTGAATGGGCAACCTTACTCAAGGATGTGGACGCTGCCATCAAGGAAGACCTTGATCCCGCGAGCGAGCGGGCGCAACAACTCGCCGAGCGTTGGCAAAAATTGATCGAAGAGTTCACGGGCGGCGATCCCGGCATTCTCGAAAACCTCCGCAAGCTCTACGCAGATCAAGCCAACTGGCCGTCCACTTTTCAAAAACCCTTCAGCAATGACGCTGGAGCGTTCATTGGCAAAGCGATAGCAGCACGCAAAGAATGAAGGTCAGTACCGCCTGCGGTAGCGGGCGGGTGGTCAATTAAAAATGCAAAATTAAAAATTAAAAATGCAAAAGTGAAGATGGCCGCCGCTAAATTTAGCATTTTTAATTTTTAATTTTGCATTGATCTGACCCGCCCGCTACCGCAGGCGGTACTGACTCTCAACTTGCGGGGTTATAGTGAATCACTGCCTCCAACGGGGCGCGCAACCGTCAGCACAAACACCTCTTGCGCGCCAGCATCTTTCAGTGCAGCCGCACACGCTGAGACGGTCGCTCCGGTCGTGAACACATCATCAATCAGCAGGATGATCTCATTTTCTATGAGACGCGGGCGACGCACTTCAAAGACTGCTTCGACGCTCTCACGCCGTGCGCGCTCGTCCATGCCTGCGCGATGACGTTCGGTGTGAACCGTGCGGACAAGGCTCCATTCGTCTAACGGCAGTTGCATCAATTGAGCCAGCGCGTCTCCGAGCATCGTCGCCTGATTAAACCCGCGCTCGCGCAGGCGTTCAGCATGAAGCGGCACGGGCACGATGCGCGTTGCGCTCTTGAGCGGCTCGCGCTGCCCGGTCTCAAACAAGAGTCGCGCCAGGCGTGGCGCAACGTGCGGCTCGCGCTTCAAAGCCAGGACGGATGCGCGCAATGCTCTTTCATAGACGCCGCAAGCACGCGCCGCCGTGAAATGCTCCGCGTCGCAACGCCGGCAGCGCACCTCACGTCGCTTCTCTTCCGGCACTGCTCCCGGCGCAAGCACACCACACTTCCAGCAGATCAAATCTTCTTCCGTGAAGACGCGCGTCTTTTGCCAGCACGCCTGACAAGCTACTCCATCAGCACGCGCTTCGATGCTCGCGCCACACACCGCGCAGTCCTGCGGGTAAATCAACGACAGCGCCGCGTCGTAAAGCGCAGAGGCTTTGCCAGCGAAATCCATCTTCATCAAAACACTGTTAAGGTCAAAACTATGACGGCCTTCCGGGTCGCGTGATGCGAACCGGAAGGCCGTGATTATCTCACGCTCAAAGAGTTTCTTCTATTCTTCGTCTTCGGTCAAAAGTCCGCGTTCCTGCAAATCCTGGCAACGCAAACAATGCCGCGCCCAGGGCACTGCTTCCAACCGTTTCTCCAGCACCGGCTCGCCACAATGCACACACTCGCCGAACCCGCCCGCTTCGATCCGCGCCAGTGCTTCGTCAATTAACTCAAGCAGACGACGATCATTCGCCGACATGGAAAATAATAGCTCTTTGGTGTAGGCGTTGGCCGCCATGTCCGCAGGGTCTTGCGTGGCTTCGGAATCACGCTCGCGGCTGTACTGCTCCGCCTCCATGACCTGCCCGACCAAACCCTCGCGCCTGCCCAGCAACCTGTCTCTATAAACTTTGGTTTTCCTTTTATCCATCTCTTCGATTAGTCCCTCCGGTTCTAAATACAGAATTCAGAATCCAGAATTCAGAATGATAAGGCGGCAACCCGCTTTGACAGATTCTCTTTTCTTCTGGCTCCTGACTCCTGGCTTCTGAATTCTGCTTTTCATCATTTCTGGTATGGCAATCCATGAATGATCGTGTATGCCCTGTATAGCTGCTCCGCCAGCACGACGCGCGCCATCTCGTGCGTCAGCGTCAAGCGCGAAAGAGACCAGTGAAGGTCAGCGCGTGAAGCCACTGCTTTCGAGACACCGTTGTGGCCGCCGATGACGAACGCTATCTCACGTCTTCCGCCGTTCTGCCACTTCTCAATCTCGCCCGCCAACTCAATCGAACTCCACTCTCGCCCTTCAACATCAAGCAGAATCACGAGAGCATTTGAACGAAGCCCGCTTATGATGCGCTTCCCCTCATCTTCGATGCCTTCGCTTGCGCCACGTGCCGCGCTCTCGCGTAATTCTGTGACCTCGCACGCCACAAATCGCCTGAGCCGTCCCAGATAATCATCCACGAGCGCCCGCAGATGCTCATTCCTCGTCTTCCCGATCCAGATCAAACGAAAAAGCATACTTGATATAGAAGGGGAAAATGGTAAAAAGGGGAAGAGGTCAAAGGGATTTACGGCGCGGCTTCGGCAAGTGACGTTCTTCTCCCTTTAACCTTTTAGCCTTTTCCCCATTTCCCCTTTCCCGTATCTCGCCAGCTTCTCGTAAAGATTCTTGCGACTGATGCCGAGCACGCGCGCGGCCTCAGTTTTGTTGCCGCCGACAGCCTCCAGCGTCTCGCTGATGTAATCGGCCTCAAGCTCCGCGAGCGTTTGTCGCTGCTTCGCACGCATCTCGATCAAGATCGCCGCGCGCATGGCTTCCGGCAAATCCGCCGCTTGAATCTTCGAGCTTTCCGCCACAATCACTGCGCGCTCGATTGTATTCGCCAACTCCCGCACGTTGCCCGGAAACTCATATGCCTTCAAAATCCCCAGCGCCTCCGGCGTGATTGAATTGACAGCGCGCCCGTGCTTCATCGCGTAATTTTTCAAAAACTCGCGCGCCAGCTTTTCAACATCCTCGCGCCGCTCGCGCAACGGCGGCACACGCAGTTGCACGACATTCAAACGATAAAAGAGGTCTTCACGAAATGCGCGCCGCTTCACCGCGTCGTCCAGATCAACGTTCGTCAGCGCCACGAGTCGCGCATCAACCTTGATCGTCCGTCGTCCGCCGAGCCTCTCAAATTCGCGCTCTTCGATGACGCGCAGAAGTTTCGCCTGAGCATCAATCGAAAGATGCGCGATTTCGTCTAAGACGAGTGTGCCTTTGTGCGCGCCTTCGAGGCGTCCGGGACGAGCATCGGTTGCGCCCGTGAACGCGCCGCGCTCATATCCGAAAAGCTCCGCTTCCAGCAACTCGCTCGGCAGCGCCGCGCAATCAATCTTGACGAGCGCACGCTCCGCACGCGGCGACTGTGAATGAATGAAAGCGGCGAGCGCGTCTTTGCCTGCGCCGGATTCGCCGGTCACAAGCACGTTGGCGTCCGTCGCGGCAACACGCTCCGCGAGGCGAACGACCTCGCGCATCGCATCCGACAGCGCCACGATCTCAATCACGATTCGCTTCTCAAAGAACTTTCCGCGCCCGTCACATCCGCCGGAAGAGGAACGCGCACAGCATCGCGCCACAATCTCTCAAGGTCGTAAAACTTGCGCGCCTTGTCTTCAAACACATGGAGAATGAAATCGCCGTAGTCCACCAGCACCCACTCCGCAGTGTTGCGGCCTTCGACACGCGCAGCCCGTGTGCCCTGTTTCTTCAACTGCTCGACCACTTCATCGGCGATGGCCTGCACCTGCCGCACATTCGTGCCGCTCGTGATAATGAAGTAGTCCGTGAAGCTGGCGATTTCGCGCAAATCCAGCACCACGATGTCCAGAGCTTTCTTATCGCTCGCCGCACGCAGAGCCGCGCAGATGCGCTCGTCCAGTTGCTCGACGCAGTTGTCCACAGTTTCAGTTTCACCAACGCGCGCTTTTGCAGGCGCAGCTTTCGCGCTCTGCTCCGGGTTCAAGACCCGTTCCTTGATTGAAGTATCTTGTTTCATACTCCTCTATAGAGTCCGTACTTTCTGATGTAATCCGCGACCGGCGGCGCGACAAGCCCAAGCCAATCAGCATCGCTCCCCTCACGCACGGCCCGTCGAATCATGGTCGCCGAAACGTCCATCTTCACAGCATCGGTCACGTAAATTTTCGCGTCGTCATTTCCATCAATGCCCAGAGTCGGAAACTCTTTGTCCGCGTCGCGCAGGTCAACAATCCTTTCGCGGATTGCTGGCTGAACGTGCTCTGCGCTCAACTCGTAACCCGGACGCACGACGACGATATGATTCGATAATGCGAGCACTCGCTCCCACTCGCGCCACGTCGTAATCTCCATCCACGAATCCGCGCCCATCACGAAAAAGAGTTGCGCTTCACTGCCTAATATCTCTCGCATTCGCGCGAGCGTCTCGAACGTGTAAGGCTTCTCCGGCGCATCCAACTCAACAGTCGAGACGCGCAGATGCGATTCATTCTGCGTCGCCAGCGCGAGCATCGCATAACGATGGAGCGCGGGCGTCACTGACGATACACGCTTGTGCGGCGCGCGCGCAGCCGGAATGAAAAGAACTTCGTCGAGCGCGAAAAGTTTTGAAAGAGCTTGCGCCACAGCAACGTGGCCGATGTGAACCGGATCAAACGTCCCACCGTAAAGAGCTATGCGTTTCATGGAAGCTATCAGCTATCAGCTATCAGCAGTCAGCTTCTTCTGATAGCTGATAGCTTCAAATCAGGAGGCTACGCGCATTTCGTCCGTCTCATGCTTCGACAAATCGTTAAGCTCATCCAATGCGCGCGACACAGCGTTGACCAATTCTCGAACACCTTGCTTCGTCGCAGAAGAGATTGCATAAAAAGGTCTGCGGTCAGCGAGTGCCTGACGCTTCAAACTTTCCAAACGCTCCGGCTCGTCGAGCGCATCAATCTTAGTTGCAACGACGATCTGCGGGCGCGCGGCGAGACGCGCATCGTAAGCCTGCAATTCCCGATTGATCGTTTCGTAATCGCTAATCGCATCGCGCCCCGAAATCGAAGAGACATCAACGAGATGAAGCAATAGTTTCGTTCGCTCTACATGGCGCAGAAAACGGTCGCCCAAGCCCGCGCCCTTGTGCGCGCCTTCGATCAAGCCCGGGATGTCCGCTACGACGAAGGTGCGAAACTCTCCGAGATCAACCACGCCCAGATGCGGCTCAAGCGTCGTGAAAGGATAATCCGCGATCTTCGGCTTGGCGGCGGAGATGGTCGAGATGAGCGTTGACTTTCCGGCGTTGGGGAAACCGACGAGGCCGACATCGGCGAGCAGTTTCAACTCAAGCTGTAGCTCAAGCTCTTCGCCAACGCTTCCTTCCTGATGATAACGCGGCGCGCGATTGGTCGAGGTGGCGAAGTGTGAGTTGCCGAAACCGCCGCGCCCACCTTTCGCGGCGAGCCAGCGTTCGCCGTCTTCAGTAAAATCTTTGAGCAGCACTCCGCTCTCGGCCTCGAAGACCTGCGTGCCGATTGGAACGCGAACAATCTTGTCTTCACCGTCGCGCCCCGAACAGTTTGAGCCTTCGCCATGTCGCCCGCGCTCGGCGATGTGCTCAGGGTTGTAACGAAGGTGCAGCAGCGTATTCAAAGATTCGCTGGCTTCGAGCCAGACATCGCCACCGCGCCCACCATCTCCACCCGACGGGCCACCGCGCGGCACAAACTTTTCACGACGAAAGGCCGTCACGCCGTTGCCGCCGTGCCCGCCCTGAACGCGAATCTTGGTACGATCAATAAACATTCAGTGGTCAGTGGTCAGTAGTCGGTGGTCAGTGGATTCAGCTTCTTAACTGACCACTGACCACCGACTACCGACCACTAAATCGAAAGCGACGCCTGCGCTGTAAGGAGTGAAAGCACTCGGCGCGGGCGTCGCAAAGATTCGTAGGCAAAAAGATTTAATCTGACTCCCTACGCGGCAGCCGCAGCCGGTGCTTCTTGAGTTGCGGCGGCTTCAGGATAGACGCTGATAAATTTCCCCGAACGACCTTTGTCTTCAAATTTGACGAGGCCATCAATCAACGCGAAGAGCGTATCATCTTTGCCGCGCCCGACGTTCTTGCCGGGCTTCCACTTCGTGCCGCGTTGCCGTGCCAGAATGTTTCCACCCAGCACGCGCTCGCCCCCGAATTTCTTCAATCCCAATCGCTGCGAGTTCGAGTCGCGGCCATTACGCGACGAACCGACCCCTTTTTTGTGTGCCATAAAAACTCCAGTGAAAAGTGAATAGTGAATAGTGAATAGTGGAAAGCCGTTTCTAACTTTTCACTTTTCACTTTTCACTATTCACTGTGTTATCGAATCAATCTTCAAAGTTGTGTAGCCCTGACGATGGCCCTGTTTGCGTTTGTAGTGCTTGCGGCGCTTCTTCTTGAAGACGATGATCTTGTCATCGCGTCCGTGATCCACGACGGTCGCCGCGACATGCGCGCCCGCATCAAGCGCCGAGCCGACCTTCGTGCCATCATCGCCCGCGAGCATCATCACGTCCAACTCAACCGATTCGCCAGCAGGCTTATTGATCGAAGGCACGCGCACGGTCTTGCCCTCTTCGACGCGAAACTGTTTGCCGCCGGTTTTGATTATTGCGTAAGCCATTTCTCTTGATCTCCTGCTCAGATGAGCAAAACCTATTGTAGAAAAGTCGTTTATTATATAAGGGCTGCACGGGGGCGTCAACGCGAGGCGGCAGAGATTTCAAGCTGCTTCTTCGTCCCGTTTTTTTTAAGGAACTCCTCCATGAATTTCGTCGAAAACTCGCCCGCGCGAAACTTCGGGTCATCCATGATTTTCAGATGAAGTGGAATCGTCGTCTTGATTCCCTCGACGACCATCGCTTCAAGCGCGCGCCGCATCCGCGCAATCGCCAACTCTCGTGTGCCCGCGTGGACGATTAGTTTGGCAATCATCGAATCGTAAAACGGCGGCACGAAGTAGCCCGGATAAGCAGCCGTGTCAACACGCACGCCCGGCCCACCCGGCAAGTTGAAAGCCGTAATCAAGCCGGGCGAAGGCGTGAACGTCTCAGGGTCTTCGGCATTGATTCGACATTCGATGGCGTGGCCGCGAATCAGGACATCTTCCTGCTTGAAGCCGAGAGGCTCGCCCATCGCAATTCTGATTTGATTACGCACGATGTCGGCGAGCGTGACCATCTCTGTCACGGGATGCTCGACCTGGATGCGCGTGTTCATCTCCATGAAATAGAAGTTGTCATCTTCGTCCAGGAGAAACTCGAAAGTGCCCGCGTTTGAATAACCGATCTTCTTGCAGGCCGCAACCGCCGCCGTGCCCATTCGCTCGCGCAACTCAGGAGAGAGCACAGGCGATGGCGCTTCCTCCAGCAACTTTTGATGCCGACGCTGAATCGTGCACTCGCGCTCGCCGAGATGTACGCAGTCACCGTACTCATCCGCGAGCACTTGAATCTCTATGTGGCGCGGGCGTTCGATGTAGCGTTCAAGATAAACATCGCCATTTTTGAAAGCGGCTGCTGCTTCGGTCGAAGCCGTTTCGAGCGCAGGCCCAAGCTCTTCTTCGGAACGAACGATCCGCATTCCGCGACCACCGCCGCCCGCCGCAGCTTTGACGATCACCGGGAAACCAATCTCGCGCGCTAATCGAAGCGCCTCTTCTTCAGTTTCGAGAGGCTCAGGGCTTCCCGGCAAGATAGGCAAGCCAGCCTCCTGCATCGCGCGGCGCGCCTCAACCTTATCGCCCATCATTTGAATGACGTTTGCGCGCGGCCCGATGAATTTGATATTGCACGCCTCGCAGATTTCCGCGAAGTAAGACGACTCCGCCAGAAAGCCGTAGCCCGGATGAATCGCGTCAACATTGTAGATTTCGGCGGCGCTGATGATGGCAGGGATGTTGAGATAGCTTTGCGCCGAAGGCGGCGGGCCGATACAAAGATGCTCGTCCGCGAAGAGAACATGCAGCGAATCGCGGTCGGCTGTCGAGTGCACAGCGACCGTCCTGATGCCCATCTCCTTGCACGTCCAGATAATTCGACATGCAATCTCACCGCGATTGGCAATCAAGACTTTTCTGATCTGACGCATAAGATAATTATGAGTTTTGAGTTTTGAGTTTTGAGTTTTGAGTTAAGGCTTTTAATTCAAAACTCAAAATTCATAATTCAAAATTTCACTTCTTGACTCCGAATAGCGGCTGGCCGTATTCGACCGGCTGGCCGTTCTCGACATAAATCTTGGCGATCTCGCCGCTCGTTTCTGCAAGAATCTCGTTCATCAACTTCATAGCCTCGATGATGCAGACCACTGAATCCGCATCCACGTGGCTGCCGAGACGCACGAAAGGCTCTGCGGTCGGCGACGGAGAGCGATAGAAAGTGCCGACAATCGGCGAGATGATGATGTGCAGACTCTCTTCTTCCGTCGGTGCCGGCTCGGACTGTACGCTTGCAGCTTCGGCGGTGGTCGCCGCGCTCTGTCCACCTGTGCTGGCTGGCGGCGCAGAGTTCGGAGCGGCAGTTGACTGTGCTTGATGGGCAGTCGGCGGAGTGACAATTTGCGGAGCGAGATTGCGTCCAAGATGAACACGGAAGCCTTCGCGCTCGATTTCAAACTCCGTCAGGCCATGCTCCGTGAAGAGCGCGAAGAGATCGCGCAGTTCGTCCATCGGAAGTTGCGCTTCAGGACGACGCGGCTGGTTCTGCTGATGGCGGCGTCGCCCGCGATCACGCTCGCGCGGCGCTGCTCCTGTGCGCTCAGACTGTCTTGACGACTGTGGTTGCTGCGTTTGGTCGTCGCGTGCTGGTTGTGTTGCGCCTTCTTCGTTCATCCTCTTTTCGACTCCCGGAGTGTTTGAGTTTAACTCGCGCTCATCTCTCCTCGCGCTGAACAAAGCGAAGAGCCTCAACCGTGCCGTGGGGCGTTCGCCGACGGTCAATTGAGGCTCGCGGCCAGCGACTCGCGCGCATCATTTCAAATCATTCGCGCGCGATTGAATTCTTACGCTCTCACTACTTTGTATCTTTCTCGTTAGCCGTCGTTTCTGTTTTCTTCGCGCGGCGTCCGCCCTTCGGCTGCTGGTCTTCCGTCTGCTCGTCGCTCGGAACAACACCGCGCCCGCGAGCTTTGGTCGTCTCTTCCTTCTCGTAGGTCTTATCGGCCTTCTTGCCGCCGCGACGACTGCTCGTCTCATCAACTTCTTTGCTGGCCTTGGCAGTCTTCTTCTTGCCTGTGGTCGCAGCCTTCGCGCGCTTCTTAGCATTTTCAATGGCTTCACGCTCGCGCCGATTATCAACCAGTTCGATAATCGCTAATTCCGCATTGTCGCCATCACGATGACCCAGCTTGATGATGCGCGTGTAGCCGCCCGGACGATCCTTGAAGCGCTCGCCAAGCTCATCGAAGAGACGACGAAGCGCCAGCACGCCAGCCGTGCGCGGCGCTCTCTCCTGTCCACGTTTGCCGGTCGAAACCTTCTGCTGGCGATTGCCTGAATGGAAGAACGTCGCGGCCTGACGACGCAGGTGAACGGCCTGCACGTCTCGATCATCGCCTTCGAGATTCGTCGCATGACGCGACAGCGTGATGGCGCGCTCGACAAAGGGTCGCAACTCTTTCGCTTTCGGAAGCGTGGTGATGATGCGCTCGTCCTGCGCGTTAATGAGCGAGGTCGCAAGGTTGCGCAGCAGAGACATGCGATGCGCGCCCGTGCGTCCAAGTTTTCGGTGTGCCTTTAGGTGTCTCATCTTCTTAGTGATGAGTGATGAGTGATGAGTGATGAGTGAAAGCAGCTTTTAACTGACCACTGACCACTGACCACTGACCACTGCTTTACTCTTCTTCAATATCTTCGTAATCATCAAGGGCACCATCGCGTCCGCCCGTACCGGGAATCGGATTGCCCTGCGCGTCGAACTCCATGCCGAAATCGAGTCCCATTCCGTTGAGAATGTCTTTGATCTCGTTCAGGGATTTCTTGCCGAAGTTTTTGGTCGCCAGCATTTCGCGCTCACTGCGCTGCACGAGGTCGCGGATGGTGCGAATGTCTGCGTTCTTCAGGCAGTTGTAAGAGCGAACCGACAATTCAAGCTCATCAACAGAGCGATCAAGTTGATCGTTGCGTGGCAAGGGCGGGCGCTCCATGTTCGAGTAGGCGAAGTCGTCCGTATCTTCCTCAAAGTTGATAAAGATGGACATGTGGTCTTTGATTAACTTCGCGGCGAGACCGATGGCGTCGTCAGGCTTAACGGAGCCGTCCGTCCAGACTTCGATGGTCAGCTTGTCGAATTCCGTGTTCTGTCCGAGACGCGCGGCTTCGACCGTGTAGTTGACCTTCTTGACGGGCGTGTGAACCGAATCAATCGGGATGTAGCCTAAAGAAAGGTCTTCATCGAAGTTGCGGTCGGCGGAAACGTAGCCGCGCCCTCGCTTCAAACGCATCTCAATCCGTAAGCTACCGCCTTCGCCGACCGTTGCGATGTGAACAGTCGGGTCGAGTATTTCAACGTCAGCATCGGCCTCAAGATCAGCGGAGGTCACTTCGCCCGCGCCCGTCTTGGTAATCGTCAGCGTCTTCGATTCGTTGCTGTGGAGTTTGAACGGCACCTGCTTCAAATTCAGAATCACGTCCGTTGCATCTTCGACGACGCCGTTGATGCTTGAGAACTCGTGCTCGACGCCTTCGATCTTGACGGCAGTAATCGCCGCGCCTTCGATGGAAGAGAGCAGAGCGCGCCGGAGACTATTGCCGACGGTCGTGCCGAAGCCACGCTCAAACGGCTGGGCGGAAAAGCGTCCATAGCGCTCCGTCATCGTTTCGGCGTCAGCCGCCAAACGACGCGGCATCTGAAAACCTGTCCAGAGATTATTTTGTTCCATAGCCATAATCAGTTGTCAGTGGTCAGTGGTCAGTGGTCAGTGGTCAGAAGTAATCAGCTTTTCAACTGACCACTGACCACTGACCACTGACCACTATTTATTTGCTATAAAGCTCGACGATCAGTTGCTCGTTAATCGAGCGATCAATATCTTCGCGTGTCGGCAAAGTCATAATGCGCGCGCCCATGTCTGCGCCGTCAGCCGGGCCAATCCAGGACGGACGACCGCGACCGGCAGCCGTTTGCCACGCACCTTCGATGTGCGGATTCTTGCGGCTTCCCTCTTTAACGGTAATGATGTCGCCCGCTTTAATTTGGAATGAAGGAATATCTACCTTGCGCCCGTTGACTTCGATGTGGCCGTGATTGACAAGCTGACGCGCCTGACGACGCGAGGTTGAGAAGCCAGCGCGATAGACCGCATTGTCCAGACGGCGCTCAAGCAAGAACAAAAGATTCTCGCCCGTGATGCCCTTCTGTCGTGCGGCCTTCTCGAAGTAGTTACGAAATTGGCCTTCGAGGATGAAGTAGATACGCTTGACCTTCTGCTTCTCGCGCAACTGCTGACCGTAGCCGACGAGCGCTTTGCCGCGACGCATCGAATTGCCGTGCTGTCCGGGCGGCTGCGTGCCGCGCTTTTCAATCGGACACGAGGGCTTGTAACAACGGTCGCCCTTCAGGAAAAGTTTTGCACCTTCGCGGCGACACAAACGGCACACCGCATCTCTATACCTAGCCACTCTCTTTTTGCCTCCAGTCTATATTATATAGACGGAAAAGTTTACAGACGCTGCAAGCGCCCTTCATCCTTTAGGTTAATAAAAAACAGTTTTCAGTTTTGAGTTTTCAGTTTCCAGCCCAAATCATATTCTGAAAACTGAAAACCGAAAACTGTAAACTGAAGTTAAACTCGTCGTCGCTTCGGCGGACGGCAGCCATTGTGCGGAATCGGCGTCGTGTCACGAATCGTCGTGACCCGAATGCCTGCGTTGTTGATCGCACGAATCGCAGACTCGCGGCCACCGCCAGGCCCTTTAACGCGCACTTCGCACTGCTGCATTCCGGCCTCTTGCGCCTTCTTCGCAGCTTCCCACGCCGCCTGTTGCGCCGCGAACGGAGTGCCCTTGCGCGAGCCACGAAATCCTCGCGCGCCCGAAGATGATTGCGCAATTAAATTCCCCTCAAGATCAGTAATCGAGATCATCGTGTTATTAAACGACGCCGCGATGTAAGCAATCCCGTTGGGAATATTCTTCTTCTCTTTCTTACGAAAGACCTTCTTTTTTCCGCCTGCTGTTGCTTTTGCCATTTTTACAGTTTTCAGTTTTGAGTTTACAGTTTTCAGTTCGTGTCTCAGCTCTCGCTGAAAACTCAAAACTGTAAACTGTAAACTGCGTTATTTCTTGCCCGGTGCTTTCTTCTTCGCAATAGTTGCGCGGCGCGGGCCTTTGCGTGTGCGCGCGTTGGTGTGCGTGCGCTGTCCACGAACAGGGAGGCCGCGACGATGCCGCAAACCTCTGTACGCGCCGATGTCCATCAAGCGTTTGATGTCCATCTGCACGCGCTTGCGCAGATCGCCCTCGATCTCGCCCTGCGTGTCAAGGATGGAGCGAATGCGACCAAGCTCATCTTCGCTCAAATCTTTAACGCGCGTATCAACCTTGACCTGCGCCTCTTTCAAGATCGAGGTCGCACGCGAGCGTCCGATACCGTAAATGTATGTGAGGCCAATCTGCGCACGCTTATTCGGCGGAAGATCAACACCAGCTACACGAGCCATAATCTTTTCATTTCGGATTTCGGATTTCGGATTTCGGATTTAAGAAGAGCTGTCGCTTTCTCAATCCGCATTCCGCAATTCGCATTCCGCATTCCTTTCATCCTTGTCGCTGTTTATGCTTCGGATTGGTGCAGATCACGCGCACCACGCCTTTGCGGTGGATGACCTTGCAGTTGTCACACATTTTTTTGACTGATGCCCGTACTTTCATCTCGCCTCTTTCAGCTTAACACCCGGCGCTTATTTATAGCGGTAAGTTATCCGACCGCGATTGAGGTCGTAGGGCGAAAGCTCAACGAGCACGCGGTCGCCCGGAAGAATGCGGATAAAGTGTTTGCGCATCTTGCCGGAGATGTGCGCCAGCACCTGATGTTGGTTATCCTCCAACTCAACGCGAAACATCGCATTCGGCAAGGTCTCAAGGACCTTCGCCATCACCTCTATCGCTTCTTCCTTCGCCATACACCTTTATAGTTAAAATTTGATCCCACTCGCAAACTGCAAATTCTAACATAGCGCAATGACTTTTTCCAAGCCGAGCAAGCGTAAGATTTACACGCCAACCGTTTCCACACGCTCGCGCTCGGCCTCAACCACTCGCGTGAACACTTCCGGGCCATTTTCCGTGATAGCAATCGTGTGCTCGCAGTGCGCGCTGGGGCGGCCATCGAGCGTCACGACTGTCCAACCGTCTTTGAGAACTTTCGTCTCCTGCGTGCCCAGATTAACCATCGGCTCGACGGCAAAGACGTAGCCCTTTTTAATCTTACTGCCCTTGCCCGGCGTCCCATAGTTGGGAATCTGCGGGTCTTCGTGCATCCGCCGCCCAATCCCATGACCAACATACTCGCGCACGACCGTATAGCCATGAGCTTCGGCATGACTCTGCACAGCCCAGCCGATGTCTCCCAGGTGCTTCCCTTCGCGGCACTGCTCGATAGCGCGCTCAAGACACTCTTCCGTCACGCGGATCAGCTCCAACAACTCTTCGCTGACGCGCCCGACAGGGACTGTCGTCGCCGTATCGCCGACGTAGCCCGCGAGCGTCGCGCCGATATCAATCGAGAAGATGTCACCTTCCTTCAACTTGTAATTTGACGGAAAGCCATGCACGATCTGTTCGTTGACCGAGGCGCAGATGGAGTACGGGAAGCCGTGATAACCTTTGAATGTCGGCAGCGCACCGGCATCTCGAATCATCTTCTCCGCAGCCAGATCAACTTCAAGCGTCGTCACGCCCGGCTCGACCATCGCGCGCAATTGCTGAAGCACGCGCCCGACCAGTTGCCCGGCAGCGCGCATCTTCTCCAACTCTTTTCTGGACTTTCCGATAATCATAAGCGAGTGATAAGTGATGAGTGATAAGTGATAAGCAAAAGCATTTTCTTATCACTTATCACTCATCACTTATCACTATCCTTTCGATTTCCGCGTAAATCACTTCCGTGTCGCGCGTGCCGTCAACGCGGCGGAGACGCTGCGATGCTTCGTAATAGTCGAGCAACGGGCGCGTCTGCTGCTCATAAGTCTTCAGACGAACTCTGGCCTTTTCCGGCGTGTCATCCAGGCGATGGTCGAGTTGCGTTTCCGGGTGCTGATCGCAGACGTTATCTGACTTCGGCGGCTTGAAATAGATGTTATAAATTTCGCCGCACACGGGACACGTCCGTCTTCCCGCCATTCGTTTTTCCAGCACATCGAACGGAACATCAATCGAGATAGACAAAATCTTCTTGCCCTGCTCAATCGCCAGATTTTCAAGCATCGTGGCCTGCGCCGTCGTGCGCGGAAAACCATCCAGAATATAGCCGTTCTGACAATCATCACGCATCGTGCGCTCCTGAACGATGCGGATGACCAGTTCATCCGAGATGAGTTTGCCCGCAGCCTGCACGGCGCGCACTTCTCTGGCGAGCGCCGTCTCAGCTTTTGCTAACTCACGGAACATATCACCCGTCGAGATATGCGGCAGTTGATGGCGCTCTTGAAGCAGACGCGACTGCGTTCCCTTCCCTGCGCCCGGCGCACCCATCAAGACGATGATCTTTGCCATAAGTCAGTGGTCAGTGGTCACTGGTCAGTGGTCAGTGATGAGATTAACTGACCACCGACCACTGACCACTGACCACTTCTTTATGTTCTGCGTCCGCGCAAGCGACCGCCGCCGCCGAGGAAGCCCTCGTAGTTGCGCATCACGAGTTGGGCTTCGATCTGTGCGACCGTGTCCATCGCCACGCCGACGAGAATCAAAAGGCTGGTGCCGCCGAAGTAGAATTGATAGCCCATCCCATGCGGAATCCAGCCGAGACCCGGCGTGCTGGTGACAAAGTTATCCAGCCACGTGCCGATGAACGGCAAGCGTCCAACATTGAATCCGCTCAACATGAACTGCGGGACGAAAGCAATGAATGCGAGATAGATCGCGCCGACAGTCGTGAGCCTCGTCAGAATCGTGCGCAGGTAATCAGCCGTCGCGCGTCCCGGTCGAATGCCCGGCATGAAGCCGCCGTGCTTACGCAGGTTGTCGGCCACCTCCTCGACGTTGAAGACGATGGAAACGTAAAAGAACGTGAAGAAGATAATGAGCGTGATAAAGACCAATTCGTAGTACGGATCGCCGCCGTGAAACTGCTGAAAGAAGTCGTGGAATTTGCCCCACGTCGAGTTCGGATTGCTGGCTGGAAAAGCCGAGAACAGGCTCTGCGGCATAGACAGCACGGACGAGGCGAAGATGACAGGAATCACACCGGCCATGTTGACTTTGAGCGGCATGGTCGTCTGCTGTCCGCCGACCATCTGCCGCCCGACGTGCCGCTTCGCGTAACTGACAGCGACTTTGCGCCGCCCCGATTCGATGAAGACGATAAACGCGATCAGCGCGACGAGCGCAACCACCAGCGCGATGACGCCGACGGTTTCAAGCGCGTCGCCACCGCTCAAACGCCCGATCACCTGTTGCACGCCGCGCGGCAAACCAATGACGATGCCCGCGAAGATCAAAAGCGAGATGCCGTTGCCGACGCCGCGCTCCGTAATCTGTTCGCCGAGCCACATGACGAAGATCGTGCCCGTCGTCAGAGTCAGCGCGGTCATAATCAGAAACCTTGTTCCGGGAACTTTGGCGACGTTGTTGTACTGCAACCAGTTGGCGACGAAGAAAGTCTGAATCGCGGCGAGTCCGACCGTCAGATAGCGCGTCCACTGGTTAATCTTCTGCCGTCCCATCTCGCCCTCTTCCTGTAGTTTCTTCAACTGCGGAGAGACGACGGTCATCAATTGCAGGATGATCGAAGCAGTGATGTAGGGCGTGACGCCGAGCGCGAAGATCGAGATCGTGCGAAAGTTTCCGCCGGAGAAGAGGTCCAGGACGCCGAGCAGAGAAGTACCGACGTTGCCCCAGACTTTTTCCAGTTGCACTTTATCTATTCCGGGCGCGGTAACGTGCGCGCCGACGCGATAGATCGCCAGCAATCCCAGAGTAAAGAAGATGCGTTTGCGCAGGTCCTGGACCTGAAACATGTTGCGAACGGCGGCGAAAAACTTTTCCATACGATGGCCTCTAAACTTGATCTTTAGTGTCGCTAACTATCGGTCTGCGATTATCGCTCTCGCCAAGAGAGAAAGCAAAAGATAGAAGGCAGAAGGCAGAAAGCAGAAGGCAGCAAGCAGAAGGCAGCCAAAGACCGCTCGCCGCCTTCTGCCTTCTGCCTACTACTCACCGCCTTCTGCCTTCTGCTTGCTGATTTCCGTAGCTGCGCCGCCAGCCTTCTCGATCTTCTCACGCGCGCTCTTCGTAAAACGGTGTGCCGAGATACGCAGCGCCTTTGAAATCTCTCCCGTGCCGAGCACGACCACATCGCGCTTGGCCTTCTTAATCAACCCGCGCTCGTGCAGCAACTCAGGCGTCACTTCATCATTAGCCGCAAAGTGTTGTTCGAGCGAAGAGAGACTGATTTCAATCCACTCCTTCTTAAAAATATTGGTGAAGCCGCGTTTTGGCAGGCGACGATGCAAGGGCATCTGTCCGCCTTCAAAACCGATTTTGGCCGAATAGCCTGAACGCGATTTCTGTCCCTTCTCACCGCGTCCGGCGGTTTTGCCCAAGCCCGTTCCCGGCCCGCGTCCAACACGTTTCTTTTTATGCGTCGAGCCTTTCGGCGCGCGTAAATTATTAAGACCGATAGACATTGCTCACTCCGTTCACAGTTTTGAGTTTTCAGTTTTGAGTTTTCAGTTACCCAATCGAAACAGCTTGTTGCTGAAAACTGAAAACTCAAAACTCAAAACTGTTATTCAACAATTCTCAGCAAGTGCGGCACTTTTGCGACGAAGCCGCGCATCGCTGGCGAATCGGGACGCTCGACCACTTGATTTAATTTCGTCAGACCAACGCTCCTGACAATCTGCTTGTGCGTCTTCGGCGCAGCGATGAAACTACGATAATACTGAATCCGAATCGTCCCGCCGTTGTTCGTCTGCTCTTTCTTCTCGTTAGCCATTTCAAAACCTCTGTGAATAGTGAATAGTGAATAGTGAATCGCCGTTTGTAACTTTTCACTATTCACTATTCACTTTTCACTGCTTTTACAGTTCTTCCACCTGCTTGCCGCGCAGACGCGCCAACTCCATCGGGTCTTTCATCTTCAGCAGGCCATCGAAGGTTGCGCGCACGACGTTGTGCGGGTTGGCCGAACCGAGAATTTTCGTTCGCACATCGCGCACGCCCACCGCCTGCATGACGGCGCGCACTGCGCCACCCGCGATCACGCCCGTGCCTTCCGAAGCGGGCTTCATCATCACACGACCTGCGCCGTACTTCCCGATCAACTGGTGCGGCAGCGTGTGATTGATGAGCGGCACGCGAATCAGATTCTTCTTCGCCGACTCGATGCCTTTCTTAATCGCCAGAGGCACTTCGCGCGCCTTGCCTGTGCCGAAGCCGACGTGCCCTGATTCGTCGCCGACGACGACGAGCGCCGCAAAGCTCATATTCTTTCCGCCCTTGACCACTTTGGTCACGCGGTTAATCGAGATGACCTGATCTTTCAGGTCTAGTCCCTGTGCCGTGATACGCTGTCTCGGTTGTCTCATTACTGCTCCCCGTTACTCTCGCCGCCCTCAGTTTGGGCAGACTCATCTTTATTCAATCCGGCCTCGCGCGCCGCATCCGTCAGAGCCTTGACGCGACCGTGATACAGATAGCCTCCGCGATCAAAAACGACGCTGCCGATTCCAGCAGCCAGCGCGCGCTCCGCAATCGTGCGTCCGATGCGCTGTGCGGCTTCGATGTTCCCGCCCGTGCCGCCGCGCAAATCTTTCTCAGTCGTCGAAGCGGAGACAAGTGTCTGCCCGCGCTCATCGTCAATCACCTGCGCGTAGATATGGTTCAAGCTACGATAAACCGCCAGACGCGGGCGCTCCGTCGAGCCGCGCACCTTACGACGAATGCGACTATGAATCGCGTTGCGAACTGCTGCTCTATTTCTCTGTGCCATCTCATTATCCAAATTTTGAGTTTTGAATTTTGAGTTTTGAGTTGTGAATTAAGGCCAACAGCTTTTAATTCAAAATTCAAAACTCATAACTCAAAATTATTTTCCAGTCTTGCCCGGTTTCAATTTGATCGGCACATCAGCGTAGCGCACGCCTTTGCCTTTGTAGGCGTCAGGCTTGCGGAGCTTGTGCATCTCTGCGGCGACCTGGCCGAGTTTCTGTTTGTCTATGCCGGAGAGCGTGAGCGTCGTCTGATACTGTTGAATGCTGGCCTTCGCTGGCATCCGCTCGGCTTTGGCTTCGATACCTTCGGGCAACGGAAAATCAATCGGATGCGAGTAGCCGAGCGAGAAGACGATGCGCTTCCCCTGCACGTCGGCCTTGTAGCCGACGCCGACCACGTCCATCTGTTTCGAGAAGCCTTCCGTCACACCGACCACCGCGTTATTGGCGAGCGCACGCGCCAGACCGTGCTTCGCGGCCAACTCATCGGACGCACGCTCGGCCATCAATTGACCGTCTTCCTGTTTGAAGCTGATGCCTTCAGGAATCGGCGTCCTGAGCGTGCCCTTCGTGCCCTTCACTTCCAACTCACGCTCGTGAATCGTGACGGTAACGCCCTTCGGAATACTGATAACTTTCTTTCCAATGCGAGACATAACTAACCTCAGTGGTCAGTGGTCAGTGGTCAGTGGTCAGTTGGGTTCAGCTTTTCAACTGACCACTGACCACTGACCACTGACCACTAATAGATTTGTGCCAGCACTTCGCCGCCGATGTTCTCGCGGCGGGCGGTTTTGCCGCTCATCAGGCCGCGCGAAGTCGAGACGATGTTGACGCCGTAGCCGCCCAGCACTTTCGGAATCTCGGTCGCGCCCATATAGACACGCCTTCCGGGGCGCGACACTCTTTCAAGGTGCGTGATCGAACTGGTGCCGCGCGCATCGTAGCGCAGGAAGATACGAATCGTGCGCTTGACGCCTTCGCCCTTGACGACGAAGTTGTTGATGTAGCCCTCTTCTTTGAGGATGCGGGCAATCTCAAGTTTCAATTTCGAGGCCGGAATATCAACGCGCGAGTGCTTCGCAGCGATGGCGTTGCGAATGCGCGTCAACATATCGGCGATAGGATCAGTCATTACTAAACTCCAGTTTTCAGTTTTCAGTTTTCGGTTTCCAGTTATTGGCCTTCAGATTTTCTGAAAACTCAAAACTGAAAACTGAAAACTGATTACCAGCTTGATTTCACGACGCCCGGAATCTGTCCTTGCAGCGCCAACTCGCGGAAGCAGATGCGGCACAGATTAAACTTGCGCAGGTAGCCGCGCGGGCGTCCGCAACGCTTGCAGCGCGTGTAAGCACGCGATGAGAACTTCGGTTTCCGGTTCGCTTTCGCAATCAGTGATTTCTTTGCCATAAAACCTCAGTGGTCAGTGGTCAGGGGTCAGTGGTCAGTAAGAATCAGTTTTTAACTGACCACCGACCACTGACCACCGGCCACTGCCTTATTGTCTGAACGGCATACCCAACGCCTTCAAAAGCGAGCGCGCCTGTTCGTCGTTGCGTGCGGTCGTGACAATCGAGATGTTCATGCCGCGCGTCTTGTCAACTTTGTTGAAATCAATTTCGGGAAAAATCAATTGCTCGCGGATGCCGAGCGTGTAGTTGCCGCGCCCGTCAAACGCTTTCGGACTGACGCCGCGAAAATCTCTGACGCGCGGCAGAGCAACCGACACCAAACGATCAAGAAACTCGTACATCCTCTCGCCGCGCAGGGTCACCATCACCCCGATGGGCATTCCCTGTCGCAGCTTGAACGAAGCGATTGATTTCTTGGCTTTCGTGATGACGGGCTTCTGGCCCGTGACGGCACGCACTTCGTCAGCCGCCGTGTCGAGAATCTTGGCGTTGGCGATGGCTTCGCCCATGCCCATGTTGATGACGATCTTCTCCAGACGCGGCACAGCCATCGGGTTCGTAATCCCGAACTCCTTAGAGATCGCAGGCGCAATCTCTTTCGTATATCGCTCTTTTAATCTCGCTGCCATGATGATTATTTTCTCATTTGGTCATTTCATCATTGATTCATTGAAAGCGATTAAATGATTAAATGAATCAATGACTAAATGAATCAATCATTTCTCTAACCCCTGTCCGCTCCGTGCGGCCACGCGGGTCTTCGTTCCATCGCCCTGAATGTCATACTTGACGCGCGTCGGCTTTCCCGAATCCGGGTCAATCAGTTGCACGTTCGAGATGTCAAGATAGGCTTCTTTGTCAATAATGCCGCCGCCTTGATTGGCCGATGGATTAGCGCGCTGATGTTTCTTAATCATCCCGGCGCCTTCCACTTTCACCTTGCCCCGGCTCGGTAAAACTTCGAGCACGCGACCACGCTTTCCCTTATCGCGTCCGGCGATGACGACTACCTGATCGTTCTTTTTGATCTTCGCGCGTTTAGTTCCCTGAGTCATTTTCAAATCACCTCCGGCGCGAGCGAAACGATCTTCATATAATTCTTGTCACGCAGCTCGCGCGCCACCGGGCCAAAGACGCGCGTGCCGATGGGCGTGCCGTCGTCCTTAATCAGCACCGCCGCGTTCTGGTCGAAGCGGATGTACGTTCCATCTTTGCGCCGCACTTCCTTGCGCGTGCGCACGATGACGGCGTTCTGCACCGTCCCCTTCTTAATCGTTCCATCCGGCGACGCTTCCTTGACAGTGACCTTGATGCGGTCGCCAAGACTTGCAATCTTCCCGGTCGAACCGCCAATCGGCATAATCATCTCGACGCGCCGCGCCCCTGAATTGTCTGCCACCTCCAGAGAGGTCTGCATCTGAATCATTGCTTGCTCACTCCGTTCGCAGTTTTGAGTTTTCGGTTTTCAGTTTTCAGAGGCAGGCGAACGGCACTTACTGAAAACTCAAAACTGAGAACTGAAAACTATTTTTCAGCCTTCTGTACGATCTCAACAACGCGCCAGCGTTTTCTGGCCGAGAGCGGTCTGGTCTCAACGATGCGTACTTTGTCGCCTATGACTGCGCCCGTTTCATCATGCGCCATGAACTTTGAGGTGCGGCGCACATAGCGGCGATACTTCGTATGCTTCACCAGCCGATCCACGCGCACGACGACTGTCTTCTGCATCTTGTCCGAAGCAACAATGCCAACCTTCTGCGAGCGCTTTCCACGCTTGCCAGCCTCTGTGCCTGAAGCATTGCCTGCCTGCGAATCAACATTCGGCGCAACTGCGTGAGCCAGCGTCTCGCCAGCATCCGTGCCTTCAACGACGCTCGCATCCTCGCTCGTCGGCTTCACATTTTCCTGATTCTCTTCTGCCATCTCTTACCTCGTGAATCGTGAATCGTGAATCGTGAATCGTACTTTATCTCTATTGACGATTTACTATTGACGACTGACGAACTACCATTTACGCGCTCTTCATCTCGCGCTCGCGGATTTCGGTTTGAATCCGCGCGAGCGACTTCTTCTCCTGCCGGATATTCTTGATCGCATCAACTTCGCCTAAAGCCAGTTTGAAGTTCAGACGAAAGAGCGACTCTTTCAAGCGTGCGGCCTCAGAATGCAAATCTTCATCCGACGTATCGCGCAGGCGTTCAATTTCTTCGCGTCTCTTTACCATTTCTTGTTCGCTCCGCTCACAAAGTTTTGAATTTTGAGTGCTGAGTTTTGAGTTCTTGCTTTTAACTCAAAACTCATAATTCAAAACTCATAACTTAGATAGCGCCTCCTTCTTGATCCGCGCGCGTCACGAACTTCGTCTTGATCGGAAGTTTCTGTGCCGCCAGGCGCATCGCTTCGCGCGCCGTCGTCTCGTCCACGCCCTCAATCTCGTAGAGAATGCGGCCCGGCTTCACGACCGCGACCCAGTATTCGGGCGCGCCCTTGCCTTTGCCCATGCGTGTTTCCGCAGGCTTCTTGGTGACAGGCTTATCGGGGAACATGCGAATCCAGATTTTGCCGCCGCGCTTAATATGTCGCGTCATCGCAATACGGGCGGCCTCTATTTGACGATCCGTGATCCACGCCGGCTCCAGAGCTTTCAACCCGTACTCACCGAAGCTGATCGAGCCGCCGCGATGCGCCACGCCCGTCCTGCGCCCGCGCATCTGCTTCCGGTGCTTAACTTTTTTCGGCATCAACATTGTGTTTCGCTCCGCTCAACACGGGGTTGGGGGTGGGGGGTCGGTAAAAACAAATGATTACCGGCCCCTGTCCCCTGACACCCGGCCCCTTTATCCTCTATCTCCGCGCGGGCGACCACTCCCACGTTCGCCACGCTCACCGTCGCGTCCGCCCTCGCGCTCGCGGCGTGTACGTGGACGACGCTCGCGTCCATCACCACCACGTGGCTCGTTGATCGGGTCAGTGCCCGTGCCACGCGCCATTGCCGCTTTCGGATCGAGAATCTCGCCTCTGTAAATCCAGACTTTGACGCCGATGACGCCGAATGTCGTGTGCGCTTCAGCCAAGCCGTAATCAATGTCTGCGCGCAAAGTGTGCAATGGCAACTGTCCCTGCAAGTGCCACTCGCTGCGCGCGATCTCGGCTCCATTCAGACGGCCTGAAATCTTAACCTTGATGCCCTGCGCGCCGAAGCGGATAGACTCCTCGACGGTCTTACGCATCGCGCGGCGAAAGGCGATGCGCTTCTCAAGCTGCACGGCAATCTTTTCGGCTTGAAGTTGCGCGTTCAGTTCGGGCTTATGAATCTCCTGAATCGACACCAGCACCTCACGCCCGGTACGAGCGGAGAGGTCGCCCTTGAGCTTATCAATCTCGGCGCCCTTGCGTCCGATGATGATGCCGGGACGCGACGTGTAGATGATGATCTTCAGGCGATTGGCCGCGCGCTCAACATCAATATGCGAGACGCCCGCGCCCGTGAACTTCTGCTTCAACTCGCGCTTCAGCTTCAAATCTTCCAGGAGATACTCGCCGAACTGTCGCTTGGCGTACCAGTGCGAGTGCCAATCCTTATTGTAGCCGAGGCGGAAGCCGTATGGATGAACTTTTTGGCCCACTCTTAACTCTCCAAATTCTGAATTTTGAGTTATGAGTTTTGAATTAAAAGCAGTCCCGCTTCTTTAACTCAAAACTCAAAACTGAAAACTCATAACTATTCTGCAGTTTCTTCTGCGCTGTCACTCTTCTGAGAGGCGCGCTTGGTCTCTTTCTTTTCGCCGTCAGCCTTCGGCGCGGTGCGCTTGGCGCGCGGCGCTGCGACGGCTCCGCCGCGTTTGCGTTTCTTGCTCTCTTCGAGCTTCGCGGGCTTGGCCTCAACAGCCTTGCCATCTTTCTTCACATCGGCGGCAACGATCTTCTCGTCGTTTGAAAGAAGAATCGTCACATTGCAGAAGTGGCGACGCTCACGATAGGCGCGGCCCTGTGGCGCTGGACGCATCCGACGACGATTCTTCGTCGGCCCACGATCAACGAACGCTGCCTTGACCCACAACTCATCCGGGTCAATCGCCACGTTAGCCTTCTCCGCCGCTTCACTGGCATTGGCGATAGCCGAACGCACACACTTCTCGATGCCGTCAGTCGCACGCTTATTCGTAAACTGCAAAATCGCCAAAGCCTGATTGACGTTCTTGCCGCGAATCATATCTATCACCAGCCGCGCCTTCTGCGCCGACCCGCGTAGATACTTTGCACTCGCTCTTGCTTCCATTGCTCACTCCGTTCGCAGTTTTGAATTATGAGTTTTGAGTTTTGAATTATCGCTTCAACTCAAAACTTAAAACTCAAAACTCAAAACTATTACTTCGCCACCTTCGAACTCTTCTCAGCCTTCGTTCCCGAATGGCCTTTGAAGGTGCGCGTCGGCGCAAACTCGCCGAGCTTGTGGCCGACCATATTCTCCGTCACGTAGATCGGCAGATGGCGTCTGCCGTTATGCACGCCGAACGTCAACCCGACCATGTCGGGCGTAATCGTCGAACGACGCGACCAGGTCTTGATGGCCGGTGGACGCGCCGCGCCCGCGCGAATGCGCTCCACAGCCTTCGCCACACTCTTATCCACGAACGCACCTTTTTTAACTGAACGTGCCATTACTTGTTCGCTCCGCTCACAAAATTTTGAGTTTTGAATGATGAATTTTGAATTGAAGAACAACCGCCTTTAATTCAAAATTCAAAACTCATAATTCAAAACTATTATTTAACTCTCCGGTCGCGCACGATCATCTTCTGCGTGCGTTTGTTGCTGCGCGTCTTGTAGCCGCGCGTTGGTTGTCCCCAGGGCGTGACGGGATTGCGTCCGCCCGAAGTCTTGCCTTCACCGCCGCCGTGCGGGTGATCCACAGGATTCATCGCCACGCCACGCACGTGCGGGCGAATGCCTTTCCAACGTGAGCGTCCGGCCTTACCGTAAGAAACATTTTCATGCTCGACGTTGCCGACCTGTCCGACAGTCGCCATGCAGACAACAGGCACACGACGAATCTCACCTGAAGGCATCCGAAGCTGCGCATGATCGCCTTCCTTGGCAACTAATTGCGCGAAGGCTCCGGCTGAACGTGCCATCTGCCCGCCTTTGCCCGGACGCAACTCGATGTTGTGAATCTGTGTGCCCAGTGGGATGTTGCGAATCGGCAAGGCGTTCCCCGGCAGAATGTCCGCCTCTGGCCCACTCATCACAGTCTTGCCGACTTCGAGGCCGGTCGGAGCGATGATGTAACGCTTCTCGCCATCGAGATACGTGACGAGCGCGATGTGCGCCGAGCGGTTCGGGTCATACTCAATCTGTGTGACGCTACCGGGAATCCCCGCCTTGTCGCGCTTGAAATCAATGATCCGATAGTGACGCTTGTGGCCGCCGCCGCGCCGACGCATCGTGATGCGCCCGTCGTTGTTGCGACCCGAAATGCGCTTCTTCGGCTCCAGCAAAGACTTCTCTGGCTCTGCGCCAACCGTTAGCTCATCGCGCGTCAGATACGTCTGGTAACGTCGCGCCGGTGATGTCGGTGTAAGTTTCTTGATACCCATAGCCTTTAGTGGTCGGTGGTCAGTGGTCAGTGGTCAGTCGGTTCAGCTTTTCAACTGACCACTGACCACCGACCACTGACCACTAAATTGACTCGCCGTAATCGAGTGGCTTCTCGCCCTGTTTCAAAGTGACGTAGGCTTTCTTCCACGCTGGCCTGCGGCCTTCGTAGCGTCCGCGCCGCTTGATCTTGCCCATGTAGTTGACCGTTCGCACGGCATCAACCTGAACCTGGAAAATCGTCTCGACTGCCGACTTGATTTCAGGCTTCGTCGCGTGGCGATCAACGCGGAAAGTCAACAACTGCTTTGCGTCCTGCGTCTCTTCCTTCGCCACCAAAGCCTTTTCCGTAATCACGGGCGACTTGATGATGTCCCAAACCGTTCTCATCTTTTATGCCGCCTCCTCTGTCGCTTCTTCATTCAGCTCTACATCGTTCGCCGCGCCTTCGTTCTCTTCCGCGCTTTCTTCAACACGTTCACCCGTCTTCTTCGATTGCGGGTCGAGCAATTCCGCAAGCTCCTCAACAGCAGCGCGCGAGAGCACCAACTTCTCGTGATAGAGCAGATCGTAAATATTCAGGCCGTAGCTGTTGACAACCTTCGCACGCTTCACGTTGCGCGAGGCACGCAGCAGGTTCTCGTTATCAAGCGAGTCAACAATCAGCGTCTTGCCTTCGAGTTCGAGATTGCCAAGCGACTGCACGAAATTTTTCGTCTTCGCCTCGTCGAGCGTGAAGCTCTCAAGCACAATTACGTTTCCTTCGCGCACCCGCTCAGACAAAGCCGAACGCAGAGCGCCGCGTCGCATCTTCTTCGGCAGGTTGTAAGACCAGTCGCGCGCCTGCGGGCCGTGAGCATTGCCGCCGCCTTTCCACAAAGGACTGCGGATTGATGCGATGCGCGCGCGCCCCGTCCCCTTCTGCTTCCACAATTTCTTGCCGGAACCGGAAACGTCGCCGCGCGTCTTCGTGCCGACCGTGCCCGCACGCGCGCTCGCCATGAAACTCTTCGCGGCGGCATGAATCAACGATTCATTCAACTCCGCGCCGAACACCACGTCCGACAACTCGATGTCGCCGACCTCTTCGTTCTTCAGATTGCGCACCTTAACGGTAGGCATAGCTCACTCCGTTCGCAGTTTTAAGTTTTCAGTTTTGAGTTTTCAGTAAGGGCTGTTCGCCAACCCCTGAAAACTGATAACCGAAAACTGAAAACTATTTGCTCTTCTGTCTTGCAGACTTCTTAATAATTACGACGCTGCCGTTCGCGCCGGGAACTGCGCCGCGCACCATCAGCAGATTGTTTTCAATATCCACGCGCGCCACAGTCAGCCCTTTCACGGTCACGCGCTCATCGCCCATGTGGCCGGAAGAGCGTGTGCCCTTGATGACACGTGATGGATAGGCCGATTGCCCGATTGAACCGGGCGCACGCACATTCATCGAGCCGTGCGACTCAGGGCCGCGATTAAAGTTGTGGCGCTTGACTGTGCCAGCGAAGCCGCGTCCCTTTGACTGCCCGATGACTTCGATGCTATCGCCATCAGCGAACTGGTCAACGAGAATTTTGTCGCCCACGTTCGTCGCGTCCGCCGAATCTTCGAGGCGAAACTCTTTCAACACTCGCGTCGGAGGAACACCGCCGCCGGTCTTCTCGAAGTGACCGCGCATCGGCTTGTTCACATTCTTGAGCCTCACAGGCTTCTCTTCAACCAGCCCAAGCTGCACCGCGTTGTAGCCATCACGCCCGGCAGAAGATTTCTTCTGCACGACGACGCAGGGGCCAGCCTTAATGACAGTCACCGGAGTGACCGTGCCATCCGCAGCGAAAAGCTGCGTCATTCCGACTTTCTTACCGATGATTCCGTTAATCATCTCTTACCTCAGTGGTCAGTGGTCAGTGGTCAGTGGTCAGTAAAGAACCAGCGAATGCTCATCAAGCTTTTCACTGACCACTGACCACCGACCACTGACCACTGCTTTATTGTCTGCCAAACGCCTTGATCTCGACATCAACGCCCGCCGGAAGGTCTAGCTTCATCAGCGCATCCACCGTCTGCGGCGTCGGGTCGAGAATATCCATCAGACGCTTGTGCGTTCTGATCTCAAATTGCTCGCGCGATTTTTTATCAACGTGCGGCGAGCGCAACACCGTCCACTTATTTTTCAAAGTGGGAAGCGGAATCGGCCCCGCGACACGCGCACCCGTGCGCTTCGCTGTTTCGACAATCTCGGAGGTGCTCTGATCGAGCACGCGATGATCGTAAGCCTTGAGTCTGATTCTGATCTTTTCGTTCAGCATAATTTTGTCAGTGGTCAGTGGTCAGTGGTCAGTGGTCAGTTGCTCATCAACGGACAACTGACTACGGACAGCAGACAAACTTTTATTCAACGACTTCGGAGACGGTGCCCGCTCCAACCGTGCGCCCACCTTCTCGGATGGCGAATCTGAGTCCCTTCTCCATCGCAATCGGGGCAATCAACTCGATCTCCATCGCCACGTTATCGCCAG
>JAVHWW010000047.1:0-7646 GCA_032159235.1 Acidobacteriota bacterium | reverse complement strand
TCATTCTGGTCGGGATTGCTGGGTTCGTCCCTTCGGCTCAAAATCTCTTGGGCGCGCACCTGAGCATGGCGCACAATATTGTGCATATCGTTTCGGGTCTCCTCGCTCTCTACTTCGGCTTTGCCGGCTCGCTCGGTGGAGCGCGCGGCTTTGCGCTGGTGTTTGGAGCCGTCTATTTACTGCTCGGCATAGCTGGCTTCGTCATGGGTAGCCAAGGTTCATCCGAGATGGCTAATATGACGACACCAGATGGTCATTTATGGAAGGTTCTCCCAGGCACGCTTGAGCTTGGCACGGCAGATCACGGCATTCACATCGCACTTGGGGTAATCTTTCTACTCGGCGCGTTAGCGACCAGAACCGGCGGCGCGCGGACGGGAGACTGAAGACGATTGCGGAATGCGGATTTTGGATTGCGGATTTGAGAAGGGCGGGACTCGTCCTTTTAAATCCGCAATCCATCCTCCGTAATCTAAAATCGGAAACTCGCTCCGCCTCGTCCCACAATGCCCGGCGCGCGGAATCCATTCTCGAAATACTTCTGGTCGAATAGATTATCCGCTCCGCCAAAGAGAACCATCACCACACGCTCCGTTAAAGCTCGTTCGTAACTCAGGAAGGCATCGGCCTTCGTGTAGCCTTTGAAGGTGAGAATCGCCGTGCGGAATGGGAAATCGTTTTCAAAGACCGGCGCGATGTAAGCTCCCGTGCGATTCAGGTCGAAGCTGATGAGCAACCTGCGATAGCGCTGGTTGAGCGTGAGGCCGAAGAGATGCGTCGGAATCACGAACTCACGCTGCAAGCCCAGAGACGGCACGAAGCGGTCGCTGTTCGTGTAAGTGTAAAACGCGCGCACGTCCGTCCCGCGAAACGGCGCGGCTTCGAGATAGCTTTCGACACCGCGCGCGAGTCCGCCGGGACGATTGACATATCCGCTGAAGCGCCCCAATCCCAGAGGGTCTGTCGTAAAGCCTGTGAAAGTAGTGACGCGCTGAAGCCGCGTGTAGAAGTAAGTCGCGCCGAAGCGCAGGCGATCCCGCACAAGACGCTGATCGAAGCCGCCGTCAACGCCGATGGTCTGCTCCGCGCGCAAGGTCGGGTCTCCGATTCTTTGCGGCGTATTCATAATCACGACCTCGCCGAAACGCTCGAACAGCGAGGGCGCGCGAAAGCCGTTGCCGATATGCGCGCGAAGTTTAGTATTCGTCGAGCGAATGAAGTAAGCGATTGAGCCGTCGCCCGTGACGGAGCTTTCCGCATCAATATTGCTCAAGAGTCCGGGACGATCTGCGGCGCGTATCCTGTAAAACTGCCCGCGCACGCCGATGGAAATTTGCAGACGCTGATTGAGCAGAAAGATTTGATCCTGACCGAAGACTGCGAACGTGCGCTGACGGTCGGTAGTGCTATTGAGCAGCGAGAACGACGGAAGATTCTGTTGAAAGAACGACTCGCCCTCAAGCTCCATTCCGGCGGTCAGGAGATTCGCGCGGCCAAGTTGGAAATTGGCACGCGCGTCGAGCGTGTCCGTCGAGCCGTTGTTCGTGCTGTTGAACTCAAAATCTCCGAACGGAAAGAATGAGGCGAAGCGCGGATCAACTGCCGGGCCGTTGTAATTTCTGCGCTGCGTCGAGACGTGTTGATACGCGACCGTGTAAGAGAAGAGATCGTTGACGCGCTCAGTTAATCTGACGGAGGCGACGAGCAGGCGATTGCGTCGTCCCTGATCCGGGTTGTTCGTGTCCGGTTGAAACGTGACGCCTTCAACAGCCGTCGGATATTGCTCAACGGACGTGAACGCGGCTGGCAGCGCGAACGGACTGTTGTTGACGCGCGCATTTGAAATCGTGCCGTAGAAATTTGCGGCGATGCTGATGGAAGGCGTCGCGTCAAACTGAAAACGCGCGCCGCCGCCCGTGTTGCCGTATTGATCGTTGCCGTCAACGCCGTGCCGCACGTCAATGCGCGTCAGACCGAAACTGAAGCCCGCGCGTTTTCCGATTCCGCCCAATCCCTGCAAGCGTTCTCGAAAGAGCGCGAGGCTTCCGCCCTCAAAGCTCGCCTCGAATCGCGGTTCGCCTGCGCCCGTCTTCGGCACGAGATTGATAACGCCGCCGATGGCGTTCGTGCCGTAAATCGAAGAGCCGGAGCCGCGCAGGATTTCAACGCGGTCGAGGTCTGCCGGAAGAATGTCTGTGATGAAAGGCAAGGCGGAGCCATTGATGTCTCCGGCATCGCGCACGCGCAAACCATCAAGCAGAATCGCCGTATCGAAATTTCTCAGCCCGCGTAGGCGCAGGCTTGTGAGCGCGCCGTAAGAGCCTTGCTGCTGCACGCGCAAGCCCGGTGTTCCGCGCAGAGCTTCCGGCAGAGTCAACTCGCGCTTCGCTTCAAGCTGCTGCTCTCCAACAACCGTGACAGCCTTCGAGACTTCATCCGCGCGCTGCGGCGTTCCCGTTGCGACGACGACCACGTTCTCATTCACGGCTTCAACAGAAAGCGTGAAGTCGTGATTGGAAGCCTGCCCGCGCTCGACACGCAGTTCTTCAGAAGTCATCACGGCAAACCCGCGCGCCGCCACTTCAAGAATGTAATCGCCCGGCGCGAGTCCATTGAAACCATAAACTCCCTGCTCGTCGGTGCGCGCAAAGAGCTTGATGCCTGCGCGTGAGCGCAAGCGAACCTCCGCGCCCGGAACTCTCGCGCTGTGTTCGTCCGTGACGCGACCTGTGATTGATGCTCCGCTCTGTGCGAAGACATTTGTCGAAAGTGAAAAGAGAATGATGAGCAGAGCGATGCAGCCTGCCCGTTGTGTGTGCACGACAGCACGCGCTGTCGCTTTTGTGTAATGTGTCATGTCCAGCTTCTCCTGCCCGTCGCAGTACGAGCTTGAAAAAGAGCGTCGAAGAGGTCTCCTGACTCGCGGCTTTCATCTTCCATCGAAGATTGCCAACGCTCCACGCCTTCCCGTCTCAATCAAGAAACAGTGGCAAGAATCGAGAGCGTTGTCGCCGCTTACAGTTGCGCGGGCAGTGGCGGCTTTGAGTGAACAGTGGTCGGTGGTCAGTGGTCAGTGGTCAGTAAAAACAGAGCTTAAAACTCTGGGCTTTTAACTGACCACTGACCACTGACTACTGACCACTGCATTTCGCACCGCCTTCCCTGATTCGGCGCTCGTGTTGTTCAATTACCGGCGCGCTTCGTGCACCGGCGTGATGCGTGGCGCGCCCGTCACCGGATGCGCGTCCACTAAAACTTTAATCTCGAAAACTTCCCGCAGGATTTCCGGCGTCAGAACTTCCTGCGGACTACCGGTTGCGAGCGTGCGTCCCTTATGAAGCAGCAGCACGCGATCAGCGAACTCCGCAGCCAGGTTGATGTCGTGCGTGACGACGACAGCCGCCGCGCCCTTCTCATCGCAACGCGCGCGAACAAGCTGAAGCAACGCGGCTTGGTGCGCCAGATCGAGATTTGCTGTCGGCTCATCCAATAGCAGGATGCTCGCTTCGGTCGCCAGCGCACGCGCCAGCACCGCGCGTTGTCGCTCGCCGCCAGAAAGCTCACTCATCAAACGCGCGCTGAAATCTTCCAACTCAGTTTCGCGCAAAATCTCTTGAGCGATTACTACATCGCGCTCAGTCTCGAAGCCCCACGCGCTCGTGCTCGACCACGCATAACGCCCGCCCAGCACAAACTCCATCACCGTCACAGGAAATCGCAACTCCGCTTCCTGCGCGACCACCGCGACGCGCCGTCCGATAGCACGCCGCGCAAACGAACGCAGAGGCTTTCCGTCCAACAGAATCTCTCCATGCGAAGGCTCAAGCGCGCCGTTCAATGCGCGCAGCAAAGTTGACTTCCCCGCACCGTTCGGCCCGATAACCGCCGTTACTTCATTCGGCACAGCGCGCAACGAAACATCAGCGACAGCAACACGCTCGCCGTAATTCACATTGATCTCACACGCCTCAAGCACTATCAACCTCGTCTCAGCAAGTAGATGAAAAGCGGCGCGCCGATGAGCGCAGTGATTGCGCCGACGGGCAATTCGCGCGGCGCGATGACGGTGCGCGCGATGGTGTCTGCCACGATGACGAAGAGCGCGCCCGCGAGCGCTGCCGCAGGAATCACAGTCCGGTTGTCGCTCCCGACAGACAACCGCACAAGATGCGGCACGACGAGACCGACGTATCCGACAGAGCCTGATGATGCGACCGACGCTCCAACCAGCAGACTCGCCGCGAGGAAAACGATTAAGCGCACGCGCTCGACTTCAACGCCGAGATCGAAAGCATCGCGCTCGCCGAGCATCAACAGATTCAAAGAGCGCGCATAAAGCGTGAGCACGATTGCGCCGAAGATGGCAGCGATGAGGCCCACCATCAGCAGGCTGGAACTTGCGCCCGAAAGATCGCCGAGCAGCCAGAAGGTGAAAGAGCGAATGCGCGTCGCGTCCATCAGAGTTGTGAGAAAGACGATGACGGACGAAAGGAACGTCGTCACGATGACGCCCGCGAGGATCAGTTTTTCGGGAGTCGTGCCGGTGCGTCCGCGCGCCAGACGATAGACCACGAAGGTCGAAGTCACAGCGCCGACGAAGGCCATCACAGGGCGTGCCCACTCGTTTGTCTCGTTAGCTCCGAAGAAGACGAGCGCGATCATCGTGCCGACCGCCGCGCCGTTGGAGATGCCGAGCAGGTAAGGCTCCGCGAGCGGGTTTCGCAGCAGAGCCTGATAACCCGCGCCAGCCGTCGCCAGAGACGCGCCGACGCTCGCGGCGAGCAGGATTCGTGGCAAGCGTGAATCCAGCAGAATCGCGCGCACAATCTCGCTCTGCTCCTGTGTCAGACCGCAAGCCGAGCCGCCACCTTTGAACAACACACAGAGCGATGTGCTCAACGGCAAAGGCTCCGCGCCGATCAGTAATGAAACGGCGATGATGAGGAGCAGCGCGACGAGGAGCGCGAAGCAGATGATGAGCGTGCGGCGAAAAGTTGAACGCGCGCCTCGCACAATGTTTGATTGTCCGGCAATCGTCATCATCATCTGAATTGCCACTAGCTTTAGCTAGTGGACAAGATCGGGAACAGAGATTGACGGCTTTAGCCGAATGCTTAGGCTAAAGCCGTTCTCTTTCTAGCTTTGTGATCCTCCAGCTAAAGCTGGAGGCAATTCAACCAACATTCATAACACCGCACTCTCTTACTTCAAACTCACGTTACTTACTGGTTGAATGCTTCTGGATGAAGCACGTGCGCCATCTGTTCCAAGCCGTCAACGAGTCGTGGGCCGGGACGCGAAAGATAAGCATCCTTGATTCCATAGACGCGCTTGTTCAGCGCTGCCGGAGATTTCTGCAAAGCCGGAGCGAGTGCCATCTTGTCGCCGCTCATCGAATCGCTCGTCGAGATGATGATCGCTTCTGGACGAGAGGCCATCGCCGCCTCGTCGCTGTAGCGCATCCACTCGCCTTCCACTTCGCCAGTCACCGAACGTCCGCCCGCGCGTCGAATCAAATCCGTGATCCATGCCTTCCGTCCAGCAGTCCAGAGGGGCTGTGGCGAGACTTGATAGAAGACTGTCACCGGCGCGCGACCTTTAACTGCGTCTTCGACTGCCGCAGCGCGAGCGCGCAAGTTGGCGACGAGTTTTTCTGCCTGCTCTTTTTGGTTCAGCAAGTCGCCGATGGTTTTGATGGAGTTAAAAACTCCTTCGAGATCGTGCGGGTCTGTGATGAAGACTGCGATGCCGCGCTCATCGAGTTGCTTTGTAAACGCTTCGAGTTGCGAGGCTGTGGAGACGAGCACGAGATCGGGCTTGAGCGCGATGATGCGTTCGATGTTCGGTTGCATCGTGTCGCCGACTTTAGCAACCTGCTTCGCTTCGGGCGGGTAATCGCAGAAGGTCGTGTCGCCGACCAAACGTTCGCCCGCGCCGACGGCGTAAACAATTTCCGTCAGATTCGGCGCCAGCGTGATAATGCGTTGCGGGCGTGCAGGCACGTGCACGTGCCGTCCAGCTTCGTCCGTCACCTCGCGCGTTTCCGTCGCGCTGGTCGTCGCAACATTCTCGCGGCGTGATGAGCAAGAGAGCGAGAGCGCAAAGGCGATCAACGCCAGCGCGCAAAGTAATCTGGTTGTGTTTGGCTTAAACAAAAAAGTCCCGTCGCTTTCCTGCGTACCTTGCGAAAAGGTTGACAGGCTAACGACGGGACATCACTTAAAGGAGAAGGAGAAAACCCGACACGGCGGCCTGAACACCCTGACGCGAGGCGCTCAAATGGCTGCAAAGATGTCGTCAACGGGCAGGTCTCCTGGCTTAGAAATGCAAAATTAAAAATTAAAAATGTAAAAGGAAGGCGGAGAGCCACATCAATTAAAAGTGGTTTCGTCCTCAACTTTTCATTTTACATTTTTAATTTTGCATTTCTTCACAGTGGCGCGACCGCGCGGGATTCACACCCGCTTCCCTATTCTCCCCGCTCTTTTAGCACGGGGCACCCGGACGCTTCTTGCTGAAAAGAACTAAGGGAAACTTTTCCGCTTCCCTTTCCGACCTTGCGGCGCGGACGTTATCACGCCTGCACAGTGAAAGTCAAAACCTAGAGAGGCTCAATGGTTTTACAAGTAAATCTTCCGCGCATACTCTTCAACCATCCTATCGCTGTTGAAAGCTGGCGCGAGCATCGCAATTGAATGCTTCATCATTTGAATCCAACGACGCGGTAGTCCACGCTCGTCGCGCTCGTAATAAATCGGCACGACCTCTTCTTCGAGCACGCGGTAGAGCGATTGGGCGTCGCTTTCGTCAATGTCATCCGCCTCTTCATAAGCATTGCCGATAGCAAACCCGTTCGCGCCGTCGTAGGCTTCAAACCACCAACCGTCGAGCACGGAGAGATTCAGGCCGCCGTTCATCGCCACCTTCTCGCCGCTCGTGCCCGATGCTTCCAACGGACGGCGCGGGACGTTCATCCAGACATCAACGGATTGCACGAGTCGGCGCGCAATCTCCTGATCGTAGTCCTGTAGAAAGACCGCACGATGGCGCACGAGCGGATCATGTTTCCAGAGCGCGAGTTGTTGCAGGATTAGTTTCGCGCCCTGATCCTGCGGGTGCGCTTTGCCAGCGAAGACGAACTGCACGGGGCGTTCCGCGTTGTTCATCAAACGCAGCAGACGATGCGGGTCTGTTAAGAGCAAGCCCCAACGCTTATAGGCGGCGACGCGGCGCGCGAAACCGATAGTCAACGCATCGGGGTCAAACATGGTGCGCGCGGCTTCAGTGTAGTCCATGCTCTCGTTATTGCTGAGGCGTTTCTGGAACGTGCGATTGCGAATGAACGCGACGAGCAGTTGCTTGAGCAGACTGTGCGCGCGCCACAACTCTTCGTCCGCGATCCGCTCGATGCCCTGCCGCCACTCTTCAGCGTTGTGCGTCATCTCCGTCCAATTGTCGCCGAGATGCTTTTCGTAGAGCGCGCGGATGAGCGGCGCAACCCACGTCGGCGTGTGCACGCCGTTGGTGATGTGTGTGATCGGAATCTCTTCGATGGTGCGCTCAGGCCAGAGTCTTTGCCAGAGCGCGCGCGAGACTTCGCCGTGCTTGCGGCTCACGCCGTTGGTCGAGCGGCACATCTTGATGGC
>JAVHWW010000098.1:0-26749 GCA_032159235.1 Acidobacteriota bacterium | reverse complement strand
GGCTCTGCCCAACTACGCTGGCACGTGGGCTTTGGATAAGGACAAGACTAAAGATTTGCCGCCACAGATGGCAGCTATGGGCGATATACAGTTGGTCGTCACACAGGACGCCAAGACGCTTACTGAGAAACTCGGAACTGGCGATGCGATAGCTTTCAATCTTGACGGCAGCAAGTCGAAAGCTCAATTCACGGGTCGCATGGCTGGTGAAGGAACCGTTTATCTCGAAAAGAAAGATGACGGCCAGATTGTTCTCCACACAGAACGCGAGCTAAACTTTCAGGGCAATGCCGTCACCATCAAAGTGACAGAAGTCTGGCAACTGGCCGACGACGGCAAAACACTGAACTGCAAGCGCACGATTGAATCACCGCGCGGTACGCAGGAAGTCAATCTCGTTTTCAACAAAAAGAGCTAATCAAAAGCAGTGAATAGTGAAAAGTGAAAAGTGAATAGTGATGAGTGATAAGTGATGAGTGATAAGACGCACGCCCTTTCTTATCACTATTCACTATTCACTTTTCGCTTATCACTTTGTTATATCCTGAACGAAAAGCTGTCCAGTCGTCGGCAGTTGTTTGTTGAAAGCCGTACCAGTGATTCTCAAAACTATTGGTCAGCTTTTGCATCTCGTCGAGAAGCGGACGCTCTCTTTTCTCGCGCACAGCGCGCAGGTAATCGCGGTTGGTTTTGTATTGCGCGAGCGCAATCACTTTGCGGTCGCCAAGTTCACAGAGCAGCGCGATGTAGGCTTTGCGGATTGCCGCGCGAAGCTCGCCCTGCCGCGCTAAGGCTTCAGCTTCGGCCAGGAGGTCTGCGGCGGTCTGATCCGGCGCGAGACGCTCGCCGAGCACGATGCGCGCTTCGCGTCGTTCGAGATTGAGCTTCGTCATCCGGCGTTGCAGGTAGGGCATGAGTTTCGAGATGGCGTAGGCGAGAACTCCCGCCGCCAGCGCGAAGATGAAGAGCATGGCGATGAACGAAGCCCAACTCATCTGTCCCGGCGCGAGCCTGTTGCTGCTGGGAAAGAGACTGTTGAGCCACTCTTTGAAACGCTCCCACGTGCGCTCGAAGAAATTTTTCTGCGGAAGTTTTTCCTGGAATTCTTCGCGGCGCTGAATCGCTTCAAGCCGCGCCTTCTCTTGCTCCTTGCGTTCACCCGCAACTGTTTTCTGTTCTCTCAATTCCTTGAGTCGATCTTCGAGAGCGCTCAAGCGTTCCGTAATTTGTGCCAGCACTTCGGCGCGATGCGGATCACGCGGCGACATTTTCTCGTAAGCCTCAAGCTCTGTCCTGAGCCACGAATTGTTGACGCGCACAGTCCCGCCTTCCCCTTCAATCGTCTCCTCCGCAGGCACGGCATCGCGCACATCATTGAGCGTCTTCGCCACACGCGCCGCATGTTCGTTTGGGCTATCGGCTTTGGCCCATTGTTCCAGAGCCGTTAATTCAATGACCGCCTGATGAACGCGCATCTCGTAACGCGAGACCGGCTCGTTAGCCGACGCGATCTGCACGCCGAACATGACGAGCAGCAACGCAAACGACAGACGCTGAGCGTGCCGCATCGGTGAGCGCGCGTCGTGTTGAGTGAGACAAGAGTCCGTCGCATGTGCGGTGCGATTGTTGAGAGGGCTGGCAGAGAGAGAGAGCATGATTCTCACATTTCGATTTCAGCGAAGGCCGAGCGTTGAGCCGGGCGAATAGTATTGAGAAGAGTTGGCAGCAGACGCAGACGGTTGCCTGACGGCAGCATGTTGAGAGGCCGCGTTGGGTGTTCCATAAAAGTTAGGCATCGTCAGTTGGCGCGCTGCCATCAACTCGATGTCGTAGCCTTCCTGTCTCACGCGCTCGTCCACGTACATCAGCGAGAGTCCGAGCATCAAGACAGGCACGATCAGGATCGCGCTGATTTGCGTCAGCACGCTGTAGCCGACGGTGAACCACGTCGGCCAGGTCACGGCTGCATTAGGCGAGATGTTGATGCCTTGCGCAGAGCCATACCAGAATAGTGGAACAATCAAGATCATCAAGGCGGAATAGGTAGCGAACCAGTAAAAGAGAGCCATCGCCATCAGTCGTCTGAGATTGCCGCGCGCCAGCGTGAAACTGCGACCGACGGAATCGAAGACTCCGCGACCTTCGATCATCAAGACCTGCGGCACGTAAGCGATGAACTTGACCATCAGGAAGAAGAGGAGGAATGCGAGAAACGTCACGGCCAGAATCCACACGATCAATAACACCATTGCGAACCAGCTATGGACTTCCGCGCCAGTGTAACTTCCGAAAATAAAAAGCCGGACGACGAATGCCCAGACGAGCAGGGCAATGAACATGGCAAGCAGAATCCAGAAAGCCATGAGAATGGCTGCGCCGAGCAGGCTCCCGAAGCGCGCGCGCACATTGCGATAAGCGTTGCGCGCCGAGAACGGCTCGTTCCAGAAAAGATGTGTGATCAGATTGCGCGATGCTCCGCCGATCACGATCACATTTAGTCCAACTTGAATAAGAAACATAAGGAGCGACAGAAGAACTACGCCGCCCGCCGACCAGGTGGAGAGTCCTCCCAGCGTAAACAGCAAAGAGCCGAGTGTGTTGATGATGACGGGCGGCGCGGCGATCCGAATCAGCGTCATAAAATGGCGACGATACAAACGCACCGCACGATCAATAAGGTCGCCCGCGCCAAGCGGAACGAGAGCTAGTTGATTGACTGCCAGAGGCGTCGCCATTTTGAAGCTGACTCCTGAAACTAATTTGAGGTTGCCGCGCGCTCCGCCGAATTCTATCACAGGAGTTCTCGGCTGGCAGCACACGCGATCAGCAATCAAATTAAACTTGAAGCCTCTTTAATCTCAAGCCATGCAGATTGCAGGAGGATAGCCTATCGGTTATTATCTCTGGTGATTCCAGCCGCTCTCCAGTCCGATTTTGGCCTATTCCAAAGGAGCAACGAAGATGAAAAAGATACTCTCTTCCGTTTTATCACTTCTTTTAACGGTTCCTCTTGCTATCGCCCAAGGGTTGCAGCAACCGAAGCCCCCGCAGCAACAACAGAACGATCAAGATGAGATTGTCCGCATCACCTCTCAACTCGTGCAGGTGGATGCGGTCGTCACAGATAAGAACGATCAGATCATTCCTGATTTGAAGCTCGATGACTTCAAAGTCTATGAGAACGGCAAACGGCAAGATGTTCAATTCTTAGAGTTCGTGAGCGCGGACTCCGGGCCGCGCACCGAAGGAACGATTAATGTGGCGGGTCGCCCGGTTGAGCCGGAAGTGTCGCGTAATCTGACGGCTCGTGATCTGCACCGCGTCTTCGCCTTCGTCATAGATGACCTGACCATTCCGTTTGAGGATATAGCGACTGTCCGCAAGATGCTCACGGACTTCGTTGACAACAAGATGCGCGAGGGCGATCTGGTGGCGATTGTGCGCGTGGTCGGCGGGAGCGGGCTGGTGCAGCAGTTCACTTCGGACAAACGCATCCTGCGGCGTGCTATCTCGCAGATCACGGCGCAACTGCACACTTATTCAGCCTTCAATAACCTGACCTCGCCAGGCCAGATCAACACCGACCTGTTGCAGGCCGCAGAGGCAGAGGGTGCCAACTTTCCGGCGGAAGGGGTCAGCGCTGCGAACACTAACCTCGATGAATCGGAAGACGGCACAACCAAAGGTCTTCGCGCGCTGGCTACGCTCGTGACGGCTGGCGAGGCGATTAACAGCATGAAGCTGCTGCCCGGTCGCAAAAATCTGGTGCTGCTCTCAGGTGGGCTGCCGCTCGCCGAAACCAGCCCCAATCAAGTCACGATTGGGGGCGCTCCCGTAACCATCATTGAAGGCCGCTCCTTCTTTGGCAATGTCAATTATCTGCTCAGACAACTCACTGACCGGGCCAGCCGTGCCGGCGTGGTCATCAACACGATGGATGTTCGCGGACTGAAGGCGAGCCGCGGCGTTTCGCTCTACACCGATCCGGGGAACGAAGCCACGAGCGCCCTGTTCGGCGGCTCAAACAGTAGGGGCGGCGCGTTCGGTCGCACGCCGAACATGGGTGAGTTCGATAATCTGGCGCTCGACACGATAAGCGGTCATCAGGGACTGCAAGCGCTTGCCGATATAACGGGCGGCGTGTCGGTCGTCAACAGTGATAATTTCGGTCAGGGACTCGAACGGATTATGGCACGAAGCAGCTATTATCTGCTCGCTTACAAGCCGAGCGAACCGTTCGATGGTAAGTTCCATAAGTATGAGATCAAAGTTAATCGCCCCGGCGCTAAGGTGTACCACCGCGCAGGCTACATCGCCACGGTGGACGCACCAGCGAAGGAATTGACCAAAGAGCAGACCATCATCAAGGCGGCCATCTCGCCGTTAGCCAAACGCGATGTGAATCTCGCTGGCACGCTCCAGTACCGATTCACGCCGGACAATCGCGCAGACATTGACATCAATCTTGTCATTGATGCCAACAACCTCGCCTTCAGGCAAGACGCAGATGGCAAGTATCACGCCGCGTTCGACGTGGTGGCTTTCGTCGTCAACAGTCTCGGCAAGTCGCAGGACGGCTTCAGTCAAACTGTGACCGCCAGTTTTTCGCCCGAAGAGTACAAGCACGCCCTGGCTAACGGGATCAGCTTCACAGGCCACGCCCAGTTGCCGCCCGGCCACTATCAGCTCCGCGCCGTAGTGAGCGAAACCGAGACGGGACGGCTCGGCACAGTCTCGCAGTACCTGGAAGTGCCTGACCTGACCAAGAAGCGGCTGACCATGAGCAGCATCTTTCTCTACGGCGTTGATCTGGCGCAGGGCAACAAGGCGACCCCGGAGCCGCTCAATGCGACGCGCCATCTTCCACGTAAGCTAGACCTGCGCTACGCCGCAGTGATCTACAACCCGAGGCTCGAAGGCGGCAAGCCGCAGGCGCAATCGCAGTTGATTATCAGCCGGGATAATAAGATTCTGTTTCAGGAGCCGTTGCAATCAGTGCCCGGATCGGTGCAGAACGGGCAGATGGCTAAAGTCGGGCAGTTCAGTCTCGCCAAAGCACGACCGGGCCGGTACGTGTTGACGCTGGTCGTCACAGACCCCTTGGCGGACAAGAAGGCGCAAACCATAGTCCGCAGCATTGACTTTTATCTCATAGACTAATTCACAACGCGCAACATGGTCGTGGAGCGAGGCGGAAGGCATGTGCCTTCCGCCTCGCCTTTTTTTGTAACGACTGGAAATGTGAATGTAGCCACTGAGCGCTTCATAAGGCAACGACCTTTCAATTGTTTCAGCTTTAATGCTGGCTTGATTTCAATTCGCAAGCATACTCAATCTTCACAAAAAAAGGGAGAGCCGTTTGCGGCTCTCCCTTCAAAGAATTTTCTAGCTGAAAAAATCAGGCTAGAAAATGATGCGCAGACCAACCTGGATGACGCGACGGGCGAATGTCTGGTTCGCAGTCTCGCCAAAAGCTGCACCCGGAACACCTGCGCTGTTAACATTGATGGTGGGCAAGGCGGTAGTGCCACCCGTCACCGCACTGCCGATGCCCGGCTGCGGATGGTTCAAGGCATTGAAAGCCTCACCGCGCAGTTGCACGGTCAGGCGCTCGAAAACCTTGATGTTCTTGAACACGCCAAGATTCAGTTGATTGAAGATCGGCCCGCGCTCGATGCCGCGCCCAGCGCTGCCGAACGGGGTGCCGAAGAGCCGCGTTGCACCTGGGCCGTTGAAGACATACTTCACGTCGTTGAGCGTGACAGGGACGTACTGACCTGTCGCGTTGATCTGTGTCAACGAGTAGAGCAGGAGATCGCCGGAGCCGTTGGCTGGCGGTAGCGGCGCACCGGAGAAGAGCAAGCGCGCGTCAATCGCTGTGATGCCCACCTGTCGGCGGTCAGCATTCGCGTTAGCCAGGAACGGGCGATCACCGGCAGTCAGGTAGGTGTTACCTAACCCGATTGTGCCGTTGCCAGTCTGTCCCGGCGTGAACGCCGCGCCGCTGGTCACGATATACGTGCCGTTAAGTTGCCATCCACCGAGCAAGTGCCCCAGGATCCCACGCTGCTCTCTGAAGTAGGGCACGTCCCAGATGAAGCTCGACGAGAACGCATGTGGGCGATCAAGGCCAGAGCGTCCACGCTCGCAGCGATTGATGCAGAACGGATTCTGCGCGCTCGCCGAAAGAATGTCGCCGCCGGTAAAGGCGAAGATTTCGCTCGCGTCGTCAATCGTCTTGCTCCACGTGTAAGACAGTCCCAACGAGACCGAGTCCTTGAAGAAGCGCCCGTTGTAGCGCGACTGCATCGAGTGGTAGATAGACTGCGACGTGTTCGCGCGGATGGTGACGCCAGCTTGCGGTAGTTGACGATTGTTGCACGCACTCTCGTCAACAAAAGGAGTGGCTGGGTTATCAGCGCAAACTTGCGCGGTGGTGCCCGGCGGTAACAGATTTGCGAAGCTGGGGAAGGTACGTGTGACGCCGTTGCGCGTAACCGTGAACCCATTTACCAGCGGCCCGACAAAGAAGTTGCCGTTGATGTTCTGGAACAGCCCGACGCCGTGTGTGCCGACGTAGCGGACTTCGGCGACGTGATGGCGACCGAACTGGTGCTGGATGCCGAGCGACCATTGCTCAGAGTAGGGCGCGCGGAAATCCTTCGCGACAATCGTCTGGGTCAGGTAGCGCGGATCAAGCTTGCCAAGGGGCAGCACGCCGGAGGCCGCCGCCGCGGCTCGAACTATGCTGCCTATCGGATTGTTCGGCAGCGGAGCCGGCGAGGTAGTGGATGATGCCAGGGATGTGGACGAGATATTCAGCGCCGCCGAGAACGGTGCGGCGTTCTGAACATTCGCGAGAATATTGTAGAACGCAGCATCGTAGGCGATGGAGAATCCACCGCGGATCACGGTCGCGTCCTCGCCGAGGAATCTCTTCCAGAAATGCGGCGAGTAGGCGAAGCCGAAGCGCGGCGCAAAGTTGTTCTTGTCCGTCGGTGTTATCGGCACGGTGCGAACGCTCAGGGGCAGCGTCGGATCGTAGAATCCGTTCGAGCCGCTTTCGCGCGCAACCGATTGGTCGTGTAATGCGTTAATCGGCTGGCCCGTGTACTCGTAGCGCAGGCCGAGATTCAAAGTCAGGTTGGGTCTGAGCTTGAAGTCGTCCTGCACGAAGTAGTACTGATCGTTCTCAGGGAAAAGCAGGAGCGGATTGCCGCCAGTGATGGCGACCGATACCGGCGCGTTGTTCACGATGCGCGCCTGAGAGTTGAAAGAGTATGCTCCATTGTAGTTCGGGAGAAACGGTGACAACTCGGTCAGGTGCTTGTATTCAGCACCGAAGAGAAGCGAGTGCCGCCCGCGCGACCATCTCAGGTTGTCGGAATACTGGTAAACCTTGCCGATGCGCCCCTGCGGCAGATTGGTTGCCGGCCCGATGGTAGCCAAGGCGCTTCCGGTCTTAGTAAGTCCCAGCGCCACAGGGAAGGCGATGTTGGCGAGAGCTTCGCCGATCTGAGACGGACCGGGAATGCAGCCCGGAGTTCCGGTTTGGCAGCCGCCGCCGAACTCAACGTTGATCACCTGATATGTAGCGCGAAACTCGTTGATCATCCTGCTGGAGATCGTGCGCGTCCAGTCGCCTCCGAAGTGCTTGCTGCCAGCCGGAACGTCGCCGATGAAGCCGCCGGAGCAGCAGGATGCCCCGCCAACACTGGCGCTCGTCTGGTTCAGGTAGCGCACCGTGATGTTGTCCCGCTCGGTCGCTTTGATGTCGAAGCGCATGGTGTAATAGTTTTCGGTGTACGGTGTCGAGACCGAGCGCTGATACTGCGCCGCTTGGAAGAGCTGGGGAGCGGCCGCCGTCCCCAGGTTGACTATGTCATAAGGGCCATTGATAAGGAACGTGGTCGGGGTATAGCCCGTGCAGCCCGCTGGCGGTGTAGAGCCTGTCAAAATCGCTCTGGGGCATCCAGTGGCCGGATTCGTATTCACTGACGCCAGCCCGGGTGTGCCTGTAACGAAGGTGTTGACCACAGCCGGGGCAGGGTTGGTGATTGCGAACGGGCTGTAAGTAGCGATGGTATTGATCACCGCATTGCCCGGAAACGTCGCCTGCAAGCGCGGAAACTCCGACGCCAGAATGGCGAGCGAAGTACTACTGCCCGTAGAGATCGCGGGGTTGCGGACACCTTGATATGCAACGAAGAAGAAGAAGCGATTCTTACCGCTAATCGTTGACTTGCCACCCTCGCCAAACCGAGGCAAGGTAATCGGACCGCCGACTGTGCCGCCGAACACATTATAGAGACTCCGATTCGGGTATAGCTGTCCGCTGGCCCTCTCCTGGTTATTCAAGCTATCCAGATTTCTTTGATCTTGGTGAAACAGGAAGGCGGTGCCGTGATAGTCGTTCGTGCCGCCTTTGGTCACGATGTTGACAATCGCTCCCTGATTGCGCCCGTACTCTGCCGAGAAGTTGTTGGTGATGACCTGAAACTCCTGGACGGAGTCCTGGAAATCCACGAACAGGGCAGGACCGGCCACGCTCAGGTCATTGTTGTCCGAGCCGTCAATCTGAAAGTTATTCGAGCGACCGCGGTTACCGTTGACCGACAGACCAGTGCCGTTCGTGTTCGTGCCGCCGGCTCTGTTGGCGATCACGCCGGGGGCCAGCAGCGCCAGCGTATCAATACCGCCGGCCGCGCCGTTCGAGGGCAGGTCCGCAATTTTACGTGCCTCAATCGTCGTCGAGATTTGGGACTGATCGCGCTGCACAATCTCTTCTGTGTTGGCGACGACCGTCACGGTTTCGTTCACGCTACCCGCTTCGAGTACAATAGCGACCGGGTTGACGATACCGATTTTCACGTCCACGCCGGTGCTGACGGCGCGCTTGAAGTTGGGCGCCTCGACAGTCACGGTGTATTTGCCGGGCTGTAGAGAGCCGGCCTCAAAAACGCCTTCGCCGGTGGTCGTGATTGGCGGCGATGTAGTGCCGGTAGCCTCATTTTTCACCGTCACGGTTGCGCCAGTGATGATGCCGCCCTGTGCGTCCGCCACGGTGCCTCTCAGAGTGCCCGTCGTGGCCTGCGCCATGACACGCACATTAACGAGGGGCACAATCATTATTAAAGCAATCAGACACGACGTAATAAACGCCAGTGCTCTCGCTTTTCTAAAACTACTCATTTGGATGCCTCCTAAAATACATTTGGTTTCAGAAAGTAAAGGTTCAGAAAGAATAGCGGCCAACAGTTCGGCGCTATTATCATTGCAGCATACCGATCCACTTTCTTGCTTGAGCGGAATTGACTGCGTTAGGGTCGTCATGTAGGTAAGCTTCAAATGCCTGGCGCGCAAGCGCTCGCTCACCCTTCTTCATGTAAAGCTCTCCGAGATAAAAAAGTGCGACGGAATAAGAAGTGCCGCCGAGATTGTACGCGGCCTTGAGTTCGCGCTCGGCTCTCTCAATCTCGTTCGTGTTCAGCAAAGCCATTCCCAGATAGAGCTTCGCGGACGGCGAGTCGGACTCAAGCGAGAGCGCCTTATCAAGTGTGTCCGCAGCTTCAGCGAATTTGCGCTGTCGGACGAGAACGATTCCCAGATTCAAAGTCGGATTGAAAGCCTTCGCATCCAGCTCGATGGCGCGCCGAAATTCTGTCGCCGCTTCATCTAAATTGCCTTGCTCCAGAAGCTGTGTTCCAAGATCGTTATGAGCCATCATAAAGTTGGGATAGATGGCGATAGCTTTTCTCAGATGGTCAATAGCTTTCAGCGTCTGGTCGTCGTGAGCGTACTTGCTTGCCTGCTCAAACTCTTTTCTGGCTTTGGCCGGAACATCCTTGCCGATCTCATCAACCGAAACGACATTAGCTCCGGGCTTGCTTTCAGTCGCGGTCTTCTTCTCCTTCAGCGTGACCATCAGGACTGTGGTCGCTCCGCCTCCGAAGATATGCACAGCTTCTCGGCTGACCTCGAACTTCAGTTGGTCGCCTTCGACTTCGACGGTGTAATCTCCGGGCACTAGGCCACGAAATTCAAACTGTCCCTGGTTATCCGAAACGGTCAGGTCCTGCGTCCCGCGCGGGTTCAGCAAACTGACTCGGACTGCCAGATTCATCGGCGCGCCGTTTTCGAAAATAACTTTACCGCGTATGTTTCCCCGTGAGTTGTTGGCTGTCGCGGGTGTTGGTTGATTCGATCCCCTGCCGCCACTGCTTTGCGCGGCAACCGAAACTGTACACGCCAACAGAACTAAAAGGAGTCTTACAAAACGCATATGCTGCTCAAGGAAAGATTCGCAGAAGCTATTGATTTATAATGGAGCTCGCTAAACTTTAAAGCCTAAAACAATCGCGAGATGAAATCGTTTATGCAAAAATTATTCCGTGCTGCGGAGGGCTGCTAAGGTCTTTAGTATAGCTGGGTTACTTCCAAGAGATGCGCGCTGTGAGTCCAAGATTTCGGATTTGCATCCGATTTCTTGAAGCCTTCGAGGGATTAACAAGCTCAATCGGAGGGCGACTATTCTTGGCCTTGACCGTAAAATTTCAGCAAGTTGCGCAGAGTGTTCTGACCGAAGAAGGTGTTCGTGGACGCTCTCTCGATCTCTTGATGCTAAATTCGATACTAACGGTTATGAGGATGACGCCGCACTCGCAGCTTTGGGAGTCTGCTCCATCGTCTTAATCAGTTCGGGCGCCTCCGGTTGACACTCCTCCGTGCGCCGCTTGACTTCAAGCATCAAGGCTAAGAGACGATAGCAAGTCTCACGCGAGCCGGTGCAGAGCTGCTCATCGTTCTCGTTGTGCAGGGCATACACACGACCGTCTGCGTCGAGCGGGAAGACCATCGGTTTTGTGCCCATCCTGAACCGCCTTTCAAACGAGACCACAAAAGCCGTCAATGAAGAGTCGCGCGCCGTGTGAGCAGCCAACTCCGAAACAAGTCGTTTCTGAATAAACGGACAATATGACAACGACGGGCGGAGAGTCAAGGGAAAGCAGAATTCAGAATCCAGAATTCAGAATCCAGAATTCAGGAGTCAGAAGAAAAGAAGAGCCGAAGAAAACGGTTCGTGCCTTTCATCCTGGATTCTGAATTCTGCTCTTCAACGTATGCGGACGGTGAAACCAACGCTGCCGGTGTTGTTGGGAGATGTCGGGCTGAGGTTGCCGCCGAATGTCCAGCGAACATTTGTCACGTTGCGATCATAGCCTGCGGGCGCGCTGCCTCCGCCGCTCACGGGCGTGTAAGTCCAAGTCGCGCCACTGTTGCTTGAGTAAGCGATGGTGACGGTCAGACCTGTCGTGCCGAGACTGGTCGTGACTGTGCCAACTTTGAAATCGGTGTTCGCCGGAATCGGGTCTGTGATGACAAGACTGATGGCGGGCGCATTGCCGGTGTTGGTAAAAGCAATTGAATAGGTGAGATCGGTGCTGGGCGGTTGCGTTCCGCCTGGGCTGACGGATTTTAGGAGACCGACGTTCGGAAAGTAAGGAAGTGCCGTGATGGTAATGCTGGTTGTGCCGTAGTCGCTATTGTAGTGATAGCTGCTGCCGGAGTGATCCAGAATCAAGGCGGTGGCTGTCGTCGTCCCCGTTGAGAGAATCTTGACGGTGTAAGTCGTGACAACTGTGCCGCCAACCTTGCCTCCAGAGTAGTTCGCCGGGCCGATGCAACTTCGATAACTGCCACTGAGCGGATTATTATCCCAGCCGCAAGCGTCGGCATAGAACTTATCGTTGATGGCACCTGCGGGAGCAGTATAAGTGGTCGAGATGGATTGCACCTGGAAGATGACGTTGGAGAGACTCAAAAAGTCTTCCAACTGATCGTATCCTTGAGTGGCCGTACTAGCGTTCAAAGTGTAGTTGTAGGTCTGTCCGACATAAACAGTAGTTGGCCCGGTAATGGAGTTGGTCGAATTACGTCCCTGTGAGATGAGATGTTCGACATAGAGTTCACGCGGTGTTGGTGTACTGACGGCGGCGGTGTTGTCCGCGCTCACAGTAATGTGATAACGCCGCGCGGTATCGTAGGCTAGCGAAGTTCGCGTGACAGTGGCCTGGTAATAAAAGTCCACGCAAGCGCCAGCCGCCAGTGACGTGGCCGTATCGGTGCTCGGCCCGCTGAGATTGATGAAAGCATTTGCGCTGTCCCAGACGAAGTTGCCGACGACATTTGTGATGGCCGTCCCGCCCGTATTGCAGACGCGCGCGCCCACCTGAAAAGTGTCAGGCCCGATGCTCGGATTATTACTATCGAGGCCGATGACGTTCCAGGTGGCGGGGGCGACGGTGATGCCTGCGTAAACCATCTGGACTCCGCAGCAGATAAAGAGCAGCGCCAGCATCCACGCGCGCTGCGTGAAGACCCTCACACTGAAATGGAAAAGTTTAGGAATCGAAGGCCTCAACATGATTTCACAGTGCAAAGCTGTTCGGCTTGAGCATTCCGCACTTGAACAGAAGTGCCGACCGTCTCAGCGATTCTCCGGCTCACCATTTTGCTGTCCCGTCCCGCTTCCCGCAAGCCCAGACTTGCTCGTCCCGAAGAGATCGAAGAGATTGGAGAGCTTCGACGAGATGGTGAAGTAGAAACCACGACGCGCGGGCGTGAGTGTCGCGCCGTCAGGCTCGCCCGCGAGAGTGAAATTGTATCCGACGCCGAGACGTAGATCGGGCATCGCCCAGAAACCAAGTTCAGTGCCATAGACTGAACGCTCCGTGCCGGAAGCTGGCTGGAACAGGAGACGCGCTTCACCTGCCCAATCGAAACGCGGCGTCAGGCGATACTGAATTCTTCCTTGCGTCAAATAAGTGAGCGTTGAGACGTAAGGCATGTCAGCCTGGCCGTTGGCGTTGAAGCGCAGGGCGAAACGTGCGTAAAGCTCCAGGTTGCGCGTCGCCTGAAAATATCCGTCCGTTGAAAGTGAATCTAACTGATCGCGCGTCATCTCTGAATTACTCGTGCCCTGTTGCTCAAGCGCGCGATGAGTATAACTGAAGAGCAGCCCCGCACGGTCGGATTTCAGTGGACGAAGCGCCAGCGCCGCCGTGCCTTCGAGCGAGGATGAAGCGCGGCCTTCAAAGTCTGAGTGCGACCACTGGAAACGCGCCATCGTCGTGATGCCGTCGCCGATGCGTCCCGCCGCGCCGAAGGCGACGAGTTGGCCCAAGCCTCCGCGATCACGAAACTCGTAGCGCGCGTTGGCGCGAAAATCTGCCGTCGGCGTCCAACCGAAACCGAGCGTCGCGCTATTAAAACTATTTTCAGTGCCAGCCAGATGAAAGCCGCGCTCGAATCCGAGTTCAAGCGAGACCTCTTTGTTGATGGGCAGACGGTTTTGCAGACCGATGACGGCGAAGCTGTCCGTGCCGTTGATGCCGTTCTCAAGTTGATAGCGACCTGAGAGGGCTGTGTATTTGCCGAAGCGCGACTCAACACCAAACGCAGTCTCGCGGCGCGTGTTACTGAACGCGAAACCCGTTTGCGTCAGATCATTGATGGGCTTGATCGCGGCGGAAGCGAGGCGTTGCGTGAGAAAGAATTTCGTCCAGTTGTTTAATTGATAGGTGGCCGCGAGCGTCGTCTGGTTCGGATAAGTCGGGTCGGCCTCGCCCAGGTTCTGCTCGCGCTTGGCGGAGACTTCGAGCTTGTCCGTGACCTTCGCCTCCGCGCTCACCGTCACGAGATTAGAATCAACAGTGTGCCCTGTCTGTTCGTCATCAAAACTTCTTCGGTCATAGCCCACGTGAAAACGCAGGCGGTCACTCAGGATTTGATCCCAACCGGCGGAGAAAGTGTTGCGCGAGTTGTCAACCGTCGCCGTGCGGTTGCGCTCGTTCATAAAGCCGAAACGGAAGAGCGATTTCGAGAATGGCTTGAACTCGAAAGCAACTTCCGCATGACGCGAGCCGGGCGTGACGGTTGCGCCGAAGGGATTGAAGAATCCGGCGGTCGCATCTGAGTAACGCGCGCGAATCACACCTTCGTAGAAGCCCAGAGGCTGCGTCAACTCAACGCGATAAGCCGCGCCATCGTGCCCGTCGGCATTGAGTGAGAAGGAGTCGCTCGTGCCCATGAACTGTCCCATGCTGCGCGCGTAAGCGAAATTTAATTTTCCGTGATGCGGCAAAGTTTTCTCGCCATCGAGACCGCCGAGCAGGAACGTGCCGAAGTCCGTCTGACGCTGCATGACTGCCGAAAGACCCAGACGCAATCCGAGTCTCTCGAAGTTCTTTCGCGCGCGGCCTGTGTAAACTGAGGTCGAAAAATCTTGGGCGCGATGCTCGTAGGTGACGACGATCTGGACTAGATTGAGCGCGTAATCGAAAGTCGAGATGTAGCGCAGCAGGAAAAGCTGTCCGCTCGCGGGATCGAGATTGTAGTCAACGGAACGGATCATCGTCTCGTGGCTCAAGATAATTTCAGGATTGCGACGGTCGCGCACTTCAAGTGAGACGGTTTCAGAACCCGGCAGCAGCTCCGCGTGCGAGAGTTGGATGATACTCAATGATCCGCCGGGAAAAACATCGCGCTGAAATGCCGTGTCTGGACGCGCGCCCGTCAAGGTGATGAAGTCGCCATCGGAATTTTCGAGATGAACTTTAACGCCCGTCAGCTTGCGCCCGTAGCCAGTTAAAGCTAAATCGTTCATGTCCGCATCGTAGTCGCCGAACATCGCGTAGGAGCGTTTGTGGTCAATGCGCGCGTAGAGTTTCGAGTTCGATTGCGCGGCCTCGAAGCGCGTCGAGGAATCGCCGAAGAGCGGATAGACACGGTCGAGCGGGTCTTGCTGGAAGAGACGATCACGGCCAGCCGTGCGATTGATCGGACGCTGCGAGTCATAAGCGAGCGTCAGCATGTTATCGCCCCACAAGCGTCCCTGATAGAAGAAGCTCAAATGGCTGCGAACATTTCCATCTTCACCGCGCAGCGCAACTTCAGGAATGGCTTTGCCGACCGAAATTTCCGCGAGACCGACTAAGATAGTGGGACGCAATTCGGGAGTGATCCGCACGGAAGAGCGCGCTTCCGTTTGTCCGACCTGCGCGTGAAGCTGTGCCTCGCCTGGCGCGCCCGCGCCGATGAGCGTCAGGAGAGCTTCACCGTTTTCGAGTTGCACGCGCGCCTGTGTTTGCGGTTGATTGAGTTGCTCAGGATTCTTATCGGAGTTGTTTGAGGCAGCGGCACCTGCGCCATCAGATTGAACTGCGCGCAGCATATCCTGTTGAGACTTGTCCGCCACTTTCAATTTGTCAGCCGCATCTTTTACTTTGAGCAGTTGACCCGCAGAAGTTTCAATCGCCACCTGATCGTCAAGCGCCGGATTGTTCCACTGATCGAAGGCACGCACGCGAACAATCGTCGTATCGCGTCCGCCAGCCTGAATTTCTTTCGCTTCGGGCACGATCTCCAGACGGCGCGCGGGGCCGCGTCCCATCACCGTCATCTCTGCGGTGTGAGCAGCGACGCCTTCGGGATTGAGGGCCGTAACGCGCACGCGATTCGGGCCGGGATGCAGACTGATGCCGACGAATGTGAACGTCGAGATATTGTTCTTTTGGTCTAAGCGACTCGTGCCGATGTTCTGGTCGGAGATGCGTTCATTGTTGACTTCGAGCTTGACCGTCCAGTTCAGCGCCACGCGCGCTTCCAACTGCATCGCGGGCGACATCACCACCGCGTTCGCAGTCGGCGTCAGAACCTTCACCTCGCCCGGCGCGACAGGCTCAAGCGTTTCCGTTGAAACCATCTCGTACTTGCCCGCAGCCTTCGGCGTCGCGGCGTTGATTAAAGCTGCGGCTGTGCCCGATGCGCCGTCTGTTTTCGTCTGCGTTCCGTAGATAGTTTTGACAGGCTCTTGGAGTCTGGAGTCTGGAGTCTGGAGTCTGGAGTCCGTGTCTTTCTTACTTGCGCCCGCGACGCTGTTGATAATCTCTTCGACTGCGGCGGCATCTGCGACTGCGCGCGACGACGGCGCGTCTTTGTCGCTCGTCTTCGAGGAATTGCGCGCAGACTCATCGCGCGCTTTACCAGTTCGCACGAGCGCGAAGTTCTGGCGCAGCAATGCGCCGCCGCCGACGGGCGTGCGAAGCAGTCTGGTCCAACTGCGTCCGGCGACTGTGCCGCCATCCGTTAAAGCAAACCCCGGCGGAAGACTGACGGGATCGAGCGAGATAACCTGCGCGCCGTCGCTCAGGGACGGGAAACTGTAGAGACCCTGCGAATCTGTGATGACGGATTGGCCGGAGTTGAGATAGAGCCGCACATTAGCCATCGGCTTGTCGCCGTCGTCAAACATGCCGTTGCCGTTCACGTCATCGAAGACGCGACCCATCAGTATCTGCTGCGTGGAGAACGCGCCGCCGCCGACCGTGACGGACGCGCGAGCGGGCTGTGTCTCCGTGCGCTCGCCGGACGGAAATGTGCCGGAGGCAACGGCCAGATTCTCTTGACGGCCTTCGTGAGCATTCACTCCGATGCGAACGCGATAGAGGATGCGCGCCGTCGCGCCGTGCCCCAGATCGCCGACGTGGAAAGTTAATTGATTGCCGCTCACTTCAGGCTCAACCGGATTATCGAGCGCGTTACCCGTACTGATTCTCGCGGAGCCTTCGGCGTAGTGAAAAGATTCCGGCAGCGTGTCGCGGACGATGACGTTCGTGACGGGCGCGGCGGTCGGGTTATTGACTTCGACTCTGTAGGTAAGGACATCGCCGATTTCAGCGTGCGGCTTGTCAACAGTCTTATTGATTTCAAGACCGCTACGCTCGAACATCGGAATGTTGAGCGCGACCGCCGCGAGATCGTTGATTTGAATACTGTCGTTGACGAGTGCGAAACCTCCGGCAACCGCGAGAGGTTGACCGTCGAGCGCGCTGGCAGACATGACGAAGAAGCCAGTGCCCGTCGGGTGAACCAGCAGTTGGAGCATTCGTGTAATGTAACCCTGCGACGTGACGCGCATGAAGTAGCGCACGGGCGCGCTTGTGCTGCCCAACTGTTCGGGCAGGAAGGCGAAGCTGAAGTGGCCTTGCGCGTCCGTCGGATATGGGTTGTCGTTGTTGGTGTTCGGCGAGAAGCCGACGCCTGCGGGAATCTGTAGATGATTCGCTCCGGCTTCGTCCGTGAGAATCTCGACGTGCGCGCCAGCAATCGGAGCGGCAGCGCCGCCGCGACCCGAAAAGACGACGCCGAACGGATCAACGACGACGACAGCCGTCGTGCTCTGAGTCGGCGTGACGTTCTGACCGGAGATAGCGGCGATGTTGTTGACGCCGACGCCTCCGGGCGTGTTTCCGATCAGCCGCGCTTTGAAAGAGATTCTGACGACCTGGTTCGGCGCAACCTCGCTCAAGCGAACTTCAACGCGACGATTGCGAATCGTTCCCTCGTCCGTGTCGTCTGCATCCGTCAAGCTGCGATCCGCGAGTTGCAGCGATGAAGGGATGTATTCGATCTCTGCGGGCAGGTCATCAGCGACGAGAACATTGCGCGCGGTGACATCGCCGCTGTTGCGGAAAGCAATCGTGTAAGTGAACGGTGTGCCGGGACTGACGACTGACTGCGGATTGCCGTTGACGAGCTTTGACGGAGGCAGACTTGAATTATCAGGCGAGGTCACACGCGGGCCTGCGCCGACGACGTTGATGATCGTGCCGTCATCAAGCCCACGACCGTTGACGGCATCAACGACGTTGGAGCGCGCGGTGAGGTGAATCGTGAGGTTGCTTTGCGGTGCGGAGTCGTTAGTCTCAAGCGTGGCGAGGACGTTGATGCAAGCGCCGGGTTGAACGCGCGGCGAGAGAGAGGCGTTAAGAGTGATGAGCGTGTCAGTGGAGGTGATTGTGCCGCTCGCGTCCGTGTCGAAGTAGAGATTGGTGATGTGAGCGGGAGCGTTTACGTCGGCGCGTGTGATTGTGTAGAAGTCCGGCGTGTTGCCCGTGTTGCAGACGCGGAATATGCGCGTCCACGTTTCATTCGGGCCAACGCTCGCTGATGGTTGCGTTTCATCAGGCGTGACGGTGAGCGTGGAGACGGCGAGAACTGTGACGGTGATGGTCGGAGAGACGGTAGCGAAACTTGTCCCAGCTTCGTCCGTGTAGATAGCTTCGGCGTGATTGCTGATGACTACTCCCGCCGACGGTACTTCTCCATCCAGGACGCGCGCGACCACTTCCGCCGTCCCTGCGAACACAAGCGCGAGGAGCAGAGCGATGATGACGAGTGTCCTGTAGGAGGAAGCGCGCATAAGGGTAGAAGTGGTCAGTGGTCGGTGGTCAGTGGTCAGTTAAAAACAGGCGACGAAAGTCTTTTGCTTTTTACTGACCACCGACCACTGATCACTGACCACTGATAGCGTTACTTGATCTGGCGCTTGAAGGCGAAGACGCCTGACTGTTGCGCGGCGAGTGAAGCGACGGTGTCGGTCAACGAAGTTGAGAGAAGTGCGTCGCCCGTGATCGTGCCGCCGAGTGAGTCTGTCGCGCCGACCACGTGGATTGTGTTCGCGCCCCAGTTGTTCGTCCCCGAACTACCATTCTCAGTAATGACGATGTTAGTAGCGGTGAGCGAAACATTACCACTGCCACCAGCCGCAGGCGTGCTCGACACGTTCTGGTAGGTGATGGAGTAAGTAATCACTGCGCCGGGCACCGGATCAGTTGCAGCGCCAACGCCGGTCGCGTTCGCAACGGTCGCCGTCTTCGTGAGCTGTATGAAGCCCGTATAGACGCGATCAATTGTGTCGTTCGACTGCGTGTTGGTGTTGCCGGAGGTGGCACGAATCACTGTGTCGTAGCCCGTGAGCACGGTCTTACCTGCGGGCAGCGTGATGTCAACTGTATAGTTGGCGGTGCTCCCGAAGTTGATGCTCAAGGGCGAGACAGCATTGCCCGTTGCCACACCGTTGTTGATGACAGTTGTCTGAACGCCGCCAACAGTAACTTTGACGGTCGAGCCTGCCGGGAAGGTCGGGACGGTCAGCGTGTAAATGTCGTTGGCATTACCTGTGTTCTGCACGGTGTTCGTGAAGGTCACAGTTCCTGCGGCGGTTGTGACGCCACCGGGAGCGACGCCAGCAAGACCGGTCGAGACGCTCTTGTTGGTGAAGTCGTCGTTGTTGGTATTGTTGACTGCACCGGGCTGACCTTGCGGGCCGTTCAAGACGCTGCCGCTAATGATAAGCGTCGTCGTACGAAGCGGCGACGTGGCGCTGATCTGCGTGCTGATGGAGTTGAGCGCGTAGGCCGTGCCCTGATTCGTGATTGGGTTGGTCGCGTCGGTCGTGGTGATCGTCACGATCATGTTGATGTTCGCGCTGCACGCACTTGCAGCGAGCGAAGCGCCGACGTTGTAGGCAACTTGCGTCGGGTTGGCTGGCTGCGCGGTAGTCCAGGTTGCGACCGTCACGGGATTACTGGCGACGGGCGAAGTTGAGAAGAGCGTTCCGGCTGGAAACGCCTGCGCTGCGAGAGCCGTGCCTGCCGGGACGGGCGCGAAGATGAAGACGCCTGTGTTCGAGCCTGCCGGAGCATTCGTCAAAGTCACAGCCGTCGCTGCGCGCAAGCCTGTGTCGCAAAGCTGCCAGACGTAAGTGATGTTTGAGCCGAGCGCGACGGGGCCAGCAGGCGCGGTCAGAGAGAGCGCCAACTGCGCGTCGTTATCAACCGTTGCGCTGCGGTCGCCACGCGCTTCACGCTTGCCATTAACAGAAGCTGCGGATTCAGTGCGGACTTCGTTGGCGGAGAGGTCAGCCGCCTGATTATCGAAGTTCGTTCCGGCTGCGGTGTCGCCGAGTCGAACGTCAATGATGCTGCCCGCCGCCGCTCCGGCGTTGATGTTGACGAAGACGACGACGCTCAACGACGCATTCTGCGCGACATTTGGAGAGACGACATCAGCCGCGTTGCCTTTGATGTCAATATCAGTTCCGGCCTCGTAAGTGCCGTTGCCGTTGACATCAATAAAGGCCGACGCGACGGTCGCCGAGCCGCTCGCAATTTGAACGCTCGCGCCGCTCGCCTTGAAGCGAACATTGTCCGTGAAGTTGCCCGTGTTGGTCACGGTGAACGTGAACCTCACGTTGTTCTGTCCGGGCACGACTGTCGGATCACTCGATCCGTTGGTCACGTCCGGCGTGATCGTCAGACCGGAAACATTCGAGACAGTGACGGTCACAGTGTTCGAGGTGGCGCTGTAGCTTCCACCGCTTCCATCGCCGTAAGTGGCGGAAGCAGTATTTTGAATCTGCGTGCCGCCAGCCGTCTGGGCGAGAGCCTGCGAATAGAAAGCGCAAGTGATCGCCAGCACGACGAAGAGGCGGGCCAGCATGGTAGTCGTGGCATTGCGCACGTGGGTTTTATCTGGGCTTTTCATCAGGAGTCCTCATCAATAAAAGGTGGATAGGGAGTAGGGCCGGAGTCGAGGAAGCAGTGCTGCAAGAAGAGAGCGCGTCCGGCACGTTAAGTTTTGAGAGACGCGCTTACTTGACGCGCACTTTATAAGAAGCCTGGAGCTTGCCGCCTTCTGTGAGAGGGTCGGCCCACTCGTAGCGAATCTGCGTGTACATCGAAACAGGTGCGGGCACTTGCTTGACGCTGCCATCCGCTTGCTTCTCTTCAATCGTCGGTTGCGCGGAGAAGGTCTTGCCGTTGTCAATGCTGTACGCAACGGTCGCGGAGCCGTCGGCTGTCGTGCTGCCTGCGACGAGCATCGTCCCTTTCGGAATCTGGCCGATGGTTTTGTAATCATGCGCGGCGGCATTACCGTCGTTCTCGGAAGTGATCGTCCAGTCGAGTATCTCGCCCGGATTGACGGTCGTGGCTTTTTCGATTGGGAGTCTTGTCTGTTCGCGCAACACAGTGCCGGACAGCGAGACCTTCACGACGGGGCGACCGCTCGGTGCGGCACTACGTAACTGTCTCTGTGCGAGCGCGGCTGCTCCGCCGAGAACCAACAGGCTGAGAGCTACGAGCGAGAGCGCGCGAAAATTCTTCTTCAACTTCGTCATCTTTCTTCTCCTTAAATTTTCCGCTATCAGAAACAGGTCGCGGAATAACTGGTTGGGCAAGTTAGAACGCTTGCGCCGATGGAACGCGCATTCTCACTCCGAGAGCGAGAGCGACGGCGCACATGAAGGCATTAACTGAAACGGGACGCGGAAGGATAGCCGCGAGACGCGCGTGCGTTGGCGTGCACATAATGTCGGAGGGTCGTTTGTGCAGACCAATCAAAGGCACTTGCGGCGCGATCTCGGAGACAGCCTCGACGGCGCTGGTGCCGCCGAAGCCGGGCATATCCAATCCGAAGATGATGAGATCGAAGCGACCCTCACTCGCTTCGCGCAGAACATCCATCGTGTGACTGCACGTCGTGGCGTCATGCCTGGCCGCGCGCAAAGCTTCGACCATCTCATCAGCCATCCGTTTATCGTCATCACAAATCATCACGCGAGCCATCTGTTACCATCCTTATGTCGGGAAGTTTGGGCCGGGAAACACATTCGACCGAGCAGAAGCCATAACAAGATGTGTGCCGGACAGCTAAAAATATTTTCGGATTCCGGCAAATGATGAAATACTAAGGCTTAGCCTGATGAGCGAGGGGTGCTGTCGGAACTTGACTGGTAGTGTGGGATGACAACTAAGGCTGAAGTTTTGTCAGTCGGGCTGACGTTTTGTCAGGTGGAGAGGAAGAATCTCCCGGTCAATGTCTCATGCGTCGTCTGTCTGCCAGGGTTTGAGATTTGAGTTCTTATCAATCGCAAAGGCGAGTTCAGGATGTTAGCCAATGCTCAGTCGCAAGCCATCAGTGGCAGCGATGGTCTCGCCGGACCAGAGTTCTTTCGCTTCCGCAGCGATGTCAACGCCGTCCCATTCGGGATAGAGATGGCCGAGCAGAACTTTGCGCGGCGCAGCATCTCGCGCCAGCCGCATCGCATCCTTCAACTCGAGATGCGTCTCGACAGGCTTGTTGCGCCGGAAGGAACACTCCATCATCAGTAGATCAACGCCTGCGGCAAAGCTGGCGAGCGCGTCCGTGTAGCCTGTGTCGGAAGTATAGACGAGCGATGTGTCGCGCTCATCGGTCAAACGCAGTGCGAGACTTTCGCGTGTGTGCGGCGTCGAGAAGGTTTGAGCGCGCAGGCCGGGCAGGATTTCAAATTCTGCGCGCGGCGCGACCTCGCGGATTTCAACCGGGAATGATTGCTTCAGCAGCTTGTAGTTATTCGCTTCATCGAACGCGCGGAAAAGTTTCTTCAAGCCGCGCCCGCCGAAGATAGTCAGTAGCTTGCGACGCGATTGCGTTTGCGGAGCGTGCTTCGTGCCGAAGAGAAATGGAGCGAGGCCGCCGACGTGATCCAGATGAAAATGGCTGATCCAGATGGCATCTAATCCAACCCAGTCGAGATTCTCCTGTGCCATGCGATGAACGGCGGCGGCGCTCAAGTCGAGCAGGAGCGAACCGTTTTCAGTTTCGAGCCAGTGTGATGTAGAAGCGCGCTGCGGGTGTGGAACGGAAGTGCCTGAGCCGAGAACGACGAGCTTCATCATTGGTTTTCCTGTAATGGGCGAAAGGCTATCAGCAGCAATGGCGAAGGTCAAACCCGCACTTGACCAACGCGCATCCGTCAGGCTAAATCTCACTGAGGATCAAATGAATATCGCTAACGTAGAACTTGATGCCTTGGGTGTCTTCTCGCACCCGGACGATGCGGAGTTGACAGCTTCGGGCACGCTGCTCAAGTTGAAGTCGCTGGGCTATCGCACGGGCGTGCTCGACATGACGCGCGGCGAGATGGGCACACGCGGCACGCCCGAAGGCCGCGCTGATGAAGCGCTTGAGGCCGCGCGCATTTTGAAACTCGATGTGCGGCTCAATCTCGAACAACCCGACGGCCACGTCTGGCTGACGGAAGATGCGCGCCGCGCGATGGTGCGCGTCATCCGCACGCACAAGCCGAAAGTGATTTTCACGGCACACTGGGACGACCCGCATCCAGACCACGCTGCGACAGCGCGCATCGTGCGTGAGGCTGCGCGGCTGGCGAGTATGCGACGTTACGATGAAGAGTCTGGATTGGATGCCGTGCGAATGCCATCGCTGGCGCACGCGGTCTTCTCGCGGCTCATCGTTCCGTCATTCATCGTTGATGTTTCGGATTTCGTCGAAGAGAAGATGCGTGCCATCAGCGCGCACGCTTCGCAGTTCTATCGCGCGGATTCGGAAGAGCCGCAGACGCGCATCAGCGAGAAAGGTTTTCTACAGCAGATCGAATGGCGGATGCGCTACTACGGCTCGCTCATCGGCGCGGCGGCAGGCGAAGCCTTCTACGTTCGTGAAGCACTCAACGTCGCCGACCCCGTTCAACTCCTCACACGACCGATGAACATCTACTCGTAAGTCAGTGGTCAGTAGTCAGTGGTCGGTGGTCAGTTGAAAAGCAAAAACATCGAGTTATCTCTTTTAACTGACCACCGACCACTGACTACTTCTTCTCTTCAAGCACCGTGCGGGCGATGGCTAGGATGGCGTTGGCGCGTGGTACTTCGTTCGTAAAATTCTTTGCGGCCTCGATGGTCGGGTAGAGATTCATTTTGGCTAAGGCGCTAAAAGTTCCGAGCAGGTCGAAATCGGGGACGTTGATATTGCTCGTCATGATGATGTTTTTGGAGCGCAGCCCGGATGAGAGCCGCGCGTCGTCGCCTGTAAAATTTTCGGCGGAGTTTCCGGCTTTGACGACTTCGGAGAGTAAGTCCCAGACGCGGCTGCGGTCAATGTCGGCGAAGGCTGCGGTGACGGCGGAGAGCGCACGCGGGCGTTCCGCTTCGCTTCCGCCGATACGACGTGCTTCGGCGAGCGCCTCGTCAAGCAAGTCAACGGCGCGCGAGCGATCCGACTTGACGAGCAGCCGCGCTGCTTGTGTCAGACCCCAGACGCGCTGCGTGTGAGTGAGTTCACCGCTGCGAGCAAGGCGTGTCGCTTCCTCAATGTCTTTCTTTTGCAGCGCATTGTTCAGGTATTGAAAATCCGTATAGGCGCGCGTCTGCTTACGCAACTCCGTGTCGTCAATTTTATCTACGAGGTCGCGCCCGCGCGCATCACCCGAACCCGCCAGCGCCACAGCTACGTCAGCATAAATCGAATCGCGCTCCTCAGAAGTTGCAGCATGATCGAGTCGCTCCTGCATATTCCGCATCGGGTCTCTGTTAGCATCTTCGGGAACGATGCCTCTGGTGACGGCGCGATTCTCGCCCGTGCGATCTCGGTCAGAGACATCCGCCATCAACGCTTCCATCTGCACGCGCAATTCCGCCGCGCGATCCGGCGCGTAACGGTCGAAAAGCGGAAGCAGTCGCTTGATGACCAGATACTTGCCCGCACGTCCCGACGAGGTAGTGTCTTGTCCCGGCGGAAGTATCGGACGCAAGAGAACCTGTGCGGCTACGCTGAAGAAAGCGTTGCGGACGTTCGCCGGAAGATCGGGCGCTGGGGTTGAGCGACGCTGTGCCATTTGTGATGCGCCACCGTCCGTCGAAAAGATGACGTAGAGAAACGGTGTGAAGGCATAGGATGAAAGCCCTGAAATCGTGTTGGCATCTGACGCAGGATCGGCAGCCGTGCGTGCCAGCAGAGAGAGATACCGCTCGTCTGCGGCTGTGGCATTCTTCTCGCGCAACGCGGAGAGAAAATTGATTGCGTCCGGGTCAACGGAATCGAGCGCCGTGTCAGCGTAATAGAGCGCGTGAGTGATGTCGCCGTCTTGCAGTAGTTGTGTCGCTAATCTCAGGCGTTGCTCGCGCGAGTTATATTGTGCATTCGCTTTATCCTGCGCGGTCGCCGTGTCGGAGTCTTTAGCCTCTGCTATCTTTTTCAGAAACTCATCGCCGAGCGCGCGATCATGTTTGGCTGCGAGCCGCATGACTTCATTGCGAATGTTAGGAGGCGAAATAATCGCCGCCGAGCCTGTTAGCTTCTTTTGCTGGCTAATGTCTTCCTCCATGCGGCGTGTGGAATTCGCGTCGGCAACTTCCGCTGCATCCCACGCACGATGAAAGAGCGTGCGTGCGCGCTCCGTCTCGCTCTCCCAGAGCGCATCCGCTGTCCGCGCCAGCACGCGCGCGCGCAAGGTCTCATCATGATAGCCCTTGGCTTCGTCGGCTAAAGATAAGAGCAGAGAGATGACTGTGTTGCGGCGCTGTTCGATGAGCGGATCAACGGCGTCACGCGAGGCTGAACTCTTTTTCGTTGAAGTAGTTTTTGCCGGGCTTGTATCTTTGGCTGCCGGAGTTTGCGCGTGAACAAGAAGCGCAGGCAGCGTCAGCAAACAGAGCGCAACGAAGCAGGTACGTGCTTGATAGATCATCTTGCCTCCAGAATGTTAGAGCAGACGTTAGACCGGACGGATGAAACCTTCGGTTAAGTGATTTTACGCGCAGGCGGGCGAAGAGTTCCAAAATTTACGATGCGAAGGAGAAGAGAAGACTTCCAACAAAGCGCGCTGGCCTGTGGCACAGAGTCAGATTCCACTGCCCGACGCGCGCCGACTCGCACGCCTTCAAGAGCTTCCTCAGAGAGCAGTCTCTCTGCGATATGATAAAATTTTCCTGGTGAAGATATGCTACGTGATAGATACGACTGTGGGCGCGTCTTGGGCCTGCGAGCAATTGCGCGACTTGCGCGACAAATGCGGGTTTGAGGTGACAGCCATTGTCTCAGGCAATCAGGGAAGCCTCGTTGATAGTCTCCGCTCCGAAGGTATCCCTCTTCATGTCTGTGATCTTAGTTTTAGCAGTTTGGCTGGAAGCTGTATTCTACCTTTCAGAATTCTTAGTTTGTATCGTCTCTTCCGTCGAGAAAAATTCGATGTTGTCCAAACTCACCTCTTTCGTTCAATGATCGGTGGTCGCATCGCAGCATGGTTGGCCGATGTGCCTGTCCGTCTGGCGATGATTGCCGGGCCATATCATCTGGAGGCGCACACCTTAAGATGGATTGATCGGTTCACTTGCTGGATGGATACGACCTTGATCGCTTCATGCGAATATACGCGGCAGCTTTACCGTCAAATGGGAATCTCAGACAATCGGCTGGCGACGATCTATTATGGCCCGGATGAGAAGACCTTTGATCCCGGCAAGGTGACGCCGGCGAATCTGAGAGGTGAGTTCGGTTGGCCCGCTGACACTCCGCTGATTGGGCTGGTGGCTTATTTTTATCCGCCCTGGCGAATCAGCGGATGGACTCCGCGTGCTCTCTACGGGCGCGGCATCAAAGGCCATGAATATTTGATAAAAGCAGCGCCGATTATCTTTGCCGAGTTCCCCACAGCCAAGATATTGTTCGTTGGCTCAGCATTTGATGAAAGCGGGCAAAGATATATTGATGAATTAAAGGGACTCGTTCAGCGCCTGGGTTTGCAGGACAGTATTATCTTTACAGGCTTTCGCTCTGATGTGAATAATGTTTTGAGGGCGCTGGACGTTTCCGTGCAGCCATCGCTGAATGAAAATCTTGGAGGGACGATTGAGGCATTGTTGATGGAATGCGCGCTGGTGGCAACCAGAGTCGGAGGGATGGTGGATAGTGTTAAAAACGGGGAGACCGGTATCCTGGTTGAACCGGCGAACCACAATGATCTGGCGGATGGTATTCTTCAGTTGTTGCGCGATCCAGTGCGAGCACAGAGCCTCGGACGTGCGGGTCGCAAATTGATGCTTGAACGGTTCACTCTGAG
>JAVHWW010000036.1:0-126564 GCA_032159235.1 Acidobacteriota bacterium | reverse complement strand
CACCAACTACGCCGCTGATGATTAGTCCACGAATCCAACGCCCCTGCAAAAAATGGCCTGCCCCAGGCACAGCCCACGCCGCTAACGCAATCCACCAGGCGCTCGGCGGCGCCGTCACGTCCGCGTCCGCCAGGCCTTTCGTCTCTTTGAGAGCCAAAACCTCTCCTCCTGAAATTTAATTGATCGAACCGCGTACAGTATAACCTTGTGTGGCAGAAAGATGCGCCTCTGAATCATCTATCATCGCCAGGTAATGCGCAACCTCTCGCTGATCGTATCCACTCAAGGTTCGGCTGAGTTTCGTCTTTCCGGCTTTCGCCAGCACTTGCGCGCGCAAACTGGCCGTCAAATTGCCAACATAAATGCTGGCCTCCGCCCGATGCACAGCTTAGCGGCTTACGGCTCATTATCCCATTAAGCATTGGACAGTCGTTATCGGACGCGCGGCCATTCTATGGAGAACTTAATTCCTGGCCTCCAAGTCAACTGACGCTCAACAGCTAAACAACGCTCAAATACCAAGACGCCCTACTCGCCCATTCCATGACTGATTTTGAGCGCCTTGAGATCAGACTCCACCATCATTCTGACCAATTCCCGAAATGAAGTGCGCGGCTTCCAGCCAAACACGCGGCGCGACTTGCCCGCGTCGCCCAGGACTGTGCTGACCTCTGTCGGACGTAGATATTTCGCATCCGTTTCAACGTATCGCTGCCAATCCAGGTCCAGATAACCGAAGGCTTCCGCTAAAAATTCGCGCACGGAATGTGACTCACCCGTCGCCACCACATAATCATCCGCGCGCTCCTGTTGCAACATCAGCCAGGCCGCCTCCATATAATCGCGCGCAAATCCCCAATCGCGCCGTGCATCCAGATTGCCGAGCGTCAGCTTATCCTGCAAGCCCAATTTGATCTTAGCGGCTCCGAGCGTGATCTTGCGCGTCACGAAATTCTCACTGCGCCGAGGTGACTCATGGTTAAAGAGGATGCCGTTGACGGCGTACAGGTTGTAGGCCTCACGATAATTGACAGTCATCCAGTAGGCAAACAACTTGGAGACGGCATATGGGGAACGCGGGCGAAACGGGGTCGTCTCGTTTTGCGGAGAGATGTCGCTGTTACCGAAAAGCTCCGAAGTTGAGGCCTGATAAAACCTTGTCTCACGCTTCGCCTCGCGGATGGCTTCGAGCAGCCGCAAAGCGCCGAGCGCATCCACCTCCGCAGTATGCTCCGGCATCTCAAAGCTGATGCGGACATGACTTTGCCCTGCGAGGTTATAGACTTCGTCCGGTTGGACTTCATGGACGATGCGTGCCAGAGAACTGCTATCATTCATGTCGCCGTACAGAAGTTGCAGTCTGTTAGCGTCGCTCTCCGACGCTCCATCGGCTGGACGAATCAGATGATCTATGCGCGGACGTGTGATAGAGCTTGAGCGGCGCACCAGACCGAAAACCTGATAGCCCTTGTCGAGCAACAACTCTGCCAGATAAGAGCCGTCCTGTCCTGTGATACCTGTAATCAGAGCGCGTTTCATGAGCTATCTTTCAATTGATACGGATGCAATTCGGCGAAAGTTAATTGAGCGTTTCTAATGTAACATTGCGCAGTTCTGCCAGCAATCGTCTGCTTCTAATTTTTCCAGCCTGGATTTAATTTGTGCGGAGGCCGATCTGAGTTTTATCATTCTTTCGAGTCTTGGTATAAACTAAGACTGTTCCAGAAACCTGTCAGAGGTCTGAGAGAAACCGTTACAGATGAAACGCTACCTTCCCTTCGCCATCATTGCCGGAGTCTTGATTATCGCGCTGTCAGGGGGCTTGCTCCTCTGGCGCTCATCCGATCAAACAAAGCAGCCCTTCACTCAACCTGCGACATCAGCCACACCGCCGACCGGCACGCAGACCAGCACACCGCTGCCACAACTCCCGCCCGGACCGGATACTCCGCATGTGCGCGGAGGAGCGAACGCGAAGGTCACGCTGGAAGAGTACGGCGATTACCAGTGCCCGCCGTGCGGGGCGCTCTATCCTGAGTTGCAGACGATTGAAAAAGAGTATGGCGACCAGATACGCTTCGTCTTCCGGCAGTTTCCGCTCGCGATGCATAATCATGCTTTTGAGGCCGCGCACGCGGCAGAGGCCGCCGCTCTGCAAGGCCATTTCTGGGAGATGCACGATCTGCTCTATCAAAATCAGAACAACTGGGTCGCGCTCACCGATGTGCGCCCGGTCTTTATTCAGTATGCCAATGAGCTGAAGCTCGATATTGATCGTTTCACAAAGGACATGGACAGTCAGGAAGTGGCGGCGCGTGTCACGACAGATAGTCAGCGCGGGGCCGCCATGGGAGTAATCGGCACGCCAACTGTTTTTATCAATGGCCGTCAGTTGCGCCCAGAAGTTGTGACCCCCGAAGGACTGCGGATGGCGCTCGATTACATGCTCGGCAAGAAGAAATAGATGAGTGCTCGTCAATCCAAAAATATTTCGGCGGCTGCTCAACCGTCAGTCTCTCGTCGCAGCCTGTCTCTCTTGATCGCTGCCGCGCTGCTCGCGCTCGTCGGCCTCGCCGATACGATCTATTTGACGGTCAAGCATTTCACGGGCGGAATAGTTCCCTGCTCTCTGACAGGCGGCTGCGAACAGGTTCTCAACAGCCCCTACTCAACAATCCTCGGCGTGCCACTCGCAGGCGTCGGCGCGTTCGCTTACTTCTGCGCTTTCAGTCTCGCAACCTTAGCCATCTTCGGCAATCAACTCGCACGCACGCTGCTTTTCTCTCTGGTCGGACTGATGCTCATCTTCTCAATCTGGCTCTTCATCGTCCAGGCCTTCATGCTGCACGCCTTCTGCCAGTTCTGTCTGCTCTCCGCCGCGACCACGCTCCTGCTGGCCGTGACCGTCGCCGCCGAGCGTTTCTGGCTCAACAGAAAATAGAGCGGCGACCGAGAGACTCAAACAATCACGTCTCAATCGTCTTTCATCTGACTGACGAATGAATCAATCTGAGCCTTTCGGGATGGTCTGAAACTTCCGCATAGCTGCGATCATGGCTTTGATGGTGTCATTTCTTGTCGGCTCACGCAGAGGAGGTCACAATAGACATAGGCGCGCGAGTAATCATTCATTAGCGTGAGTTGATAGCCGTGCGGTCTTCGTCAGTGAGGGTAACCTTCTCGAAGAAGTCACCATGCCAAAGCGAGTGCGGGTGATGGCGCTCGTAGAATCGCCATACGGGAGGAGCGGGAGGCGGGTGTCTCTCGCAGAGAATCGCTCGCTTGACTCGTCTGACAGTCGAGGGGCTGACTCTTAGTCCATACTGATTCTGTAAGTCCCAAGCGAGGCGATATGGTCCAGGGAGTATGACGCTTCTTCAGTCGCGGCACTCGAAGTCGTTTACGCACGCGCTGGACGGGACGAGGGCTTGGTGAGTCCGTGGGCCGGAATAATTGTTGACAAACAATTGACGCGCCATTACTATCAACCGCGCTATACAGTCCTGTTCTTCTTCTCCCTCCTTGCAGCTATCGAACCCAAGGTTGCGTCCATCCGCAAAGCATTTTGTCCAGAAACCTCAGTCGGGATGATCTGGATGAGGCGTCTGCGGACGAAGGCAATCATCTCGATTTCAGTCTCCATGCCCGCTCGAAGCGGTACCTGCCACTGGAGGCATCAGGCTTTAGGATAAGCACTAAGTCTATCCGAAAAGAGACATTAATTCCCCTAAGGGAGGGCCTATATGAGTTCACAAAAGAGTGTCCAGAAAAACGAAAATGGTTTCAAATCTTTCGGACGCACCCGGAAAAGACGGCTTCGTGTACACCGGAAGGCTAGTTCTATGCGGAACGTCAGACGAAAGATCACGGCCTCGGCAGTTTTGTTGTCTATTCTCATCCTGGCCTTTCCATTCACGAAAGTCACGCAAGTCGGATTGGCCCGAGAGAATGTAGAAGCACAGGGCGGATTGCCCCAGCAGGATATAGATGCAATAAATGTACTGGCCGCGTTCAATATTGGCACGCCTTACCAACCACCACAGACATTGCCATCCGGTGTTGTCATGGCCACAGCAATCGGCGCTGACGCTGGCTTCCCGTCTCTGCTTAATGGTCCATTGAAATCGGTCAAGGAACTGCTCCCGATGGTCAGGGAAGCGGCTATCCGCTTATTGCGATATTACTCAGGGGGGACGTTTTTGGCCCCAACGTCTGTGCCCCCTCCATACACTCGCAAGACGTACACGCTTTTTCATAGCCGATTTGCTAACTCTCCTGCTCTCGCCCGCTGCGAAAAGGAGGAGGGTGTCGGCAATTGTGAAGAGGTGAAACCCAATCCTAGGGACGCCCCCCTGGCCTATCCCAAATGTAAGCCCGGTTTTACCGGGGCGGGGGAGATGTGCAATCCGATTTCTAACGCGAAAGCGTCGCCGAAAGATGAGGAGCTAATTTCTAAGGTAATAAGGAATGCGGCAAGTGACCCGGTCACAAGGCGGAAACTTGCTCCGTATATGTTGCAGGTTGCGTGGGAAGCTCTGGCGACGGATAACCCGACACCCACACAGCAGGCGTTCTATCAATATTTTCAGTATTACGCGGGCTGGCAAAACCAGCAGGTGACCCAGCGAACGCTGGTGCAGTGGTGTAAACACAAAAAGAACTGGCCTAAGACTCCGCTATCGGTGCTGATCGGGACTGGTAATGCAAAGAGTGAGGGGTTTAAGCCAGAGCCAATGCCGATGTCAATAGGCCGAAACGGAGGATTAGAGATGGACAAATTGCTGACGCCGGCAGTAGTTACCGACCTGGCCCGCCGTGATCCTTCCTGGCAAGCCAATCTCCCCAACCTCGTCGCGGACGGCAAGCCAATGGATACAGTGCTTACCCAGTTAGGATTCACCCAACCCGCAGCAGCGGCTATCATGACATCAATGCTGGGAAATCTGCCGGACGGCTGGCCGGGGTCTAAGCTGCCTCTGGCCGAAAAGGTGCAAGACTTACTCAAAGAAGCGGCGATCAAGGCCGCAACGAAGATCGCAGAGGAAGTGGCAGTAAAGATCACGGAAGCAATTCTAGTGAGATTGATCGGCACCGCGGTCGGCGAGGCGATCGGCGAGGGCCTCGGCCTGCCAGCTGCAATCATTGCGATTGCGCTGGAGGTCTTGATTAAAAACATCATTGCGGAGGTCGAGACTCCTAAATTTGAAGCTGAACTGATAAAGGGATCGAGAGAGGCGGAACCTGTTGACGTTCGAGAGTTGATCCATACGTCTAAGCCCGGGTATGGCGACGGCCTTAAAATTGGAGTGATGTCGCATCTCATCAAAATGATGATCGTTGACCCTGCCGACGGAACTCGATTTGGCCCCACTCAATTTGTTGTAATAGACCCACTTCAGCAGGCGCTGGCAGCGAAGGATGTTTGCGGCGGGCTTGAGCAGCAGGGGTTGTTGCAATAGCAGACCTCTCGGAGCGCTAAGTTTCTTCATAGACGGCCAGGGAGAGGGCATCTAACACCGGCTGTGAGAGCCGCCGGTCTGACCGGGGCTCGCCGTCCCGCAATCAACAACCAGAGGTGCAGACTTTGCGCCTCTGGCAAGACGAGGCGGTAAGGTTGTTGACCAGGCAATCTAGACCTTCATTTCGAGGATGAACTAAGGAGTGCTTTTCCTTGGACGCTGGCGTCCCGTGGCTACTGGCGAGAACGACTATTGGTGGCTTGAAAATAGGGAGCACTACAGTGCCGGAGTGAGAGCTGCCCAAGAAGCTCCCCTTCTTTTTTTTGCCAGAAAATGGTATGTGTTCGGAGTCCGCGAATTGCTGTCGCATAGTGACAATGACCCGATACATGACCGCTAACTTCTAACTTCTATCTGCTCACTTCTTCTCACATTGCTCGACCACGGCGCGTGTGATGCGTACAGGCTGGACAGGCTTTTCATCTTCAACCGGAGCTTTGTTGATCGCATCCACGACCTCCATCCCCTGTGTGACTCGACCGAACGCGGAAAACTTTCCGTCAAGCTGCGTGGCCTCGCCGACCAGAATGAAAAAATGCGTTGTCGCGCTGTTCGGCTCGTCCGGTCTTGCCATCGAAACGATGCCACGCACGTGCTTGACATAGCTCGGCTCATCTGGAATCTTGCGCGCGGCTCTTTTAGCCAATGCCAAACTCCACTTCTGCCCTGACGAAAGATTGCCGCCCTGCACGACGAAATCTTTGACGACGCGGCTAAAGGTCGTCGTCTCGAAAGCGCCGGTCGCGGCGAGGTTGAGAAAGTTGCGGACAGTTTCCGGCGCGGCTTCGGGCAGCATCTCGATCAAGATCAGACCCGCCTCCGTCTCCAACCTGACACACTGGCCTGCCATCTTCTCGACCGACGCGCCATCGAACGGCTCAGGCGCTGTTGTGTCAACCGGGCGCGCATTGCTCTTCTTCGGCGTCTCTATGGTTTTATTATCTTTCGCCGGAGCAGTATCCTGCGCAGGCGCAGATGCAGTGAACGCCAAGCCACAAATCAGCAGCACAGCACCCCGCGCCAAAACGATGAACGATGAACGATGAACGATGAAAAGCAGGCGCCAGAAGTCAGGAGTCAGAAGAAAAGAAGAGCCGCAGATCAGCGGCGCAGTGTTTTCATTCTGACTTCTGAATTCTGACTCCTGGCTCCTGTTTACTTCCGCATTCAGCGTTGCGACTTCAACATTATTTCTCATAATCCTTGCTCCGCCATCTCGATTGCGCGCAGGAGCGCACGCGCTTTGCTGACAGTCTCCTCGTATTCCCGCTCCGGCACGGAATCGGCCACCACGCCTGCGCCCGCCTGTACAAAGACGCGCCCCTCGCGCATCAGGATCGTCCGAATCGCAATACACGAATCCAGATTCTGCGCGTAATCCAGGTACAGAATCGCGCCCGCATAGATGCCGCGTGCGTGCGGCTCAAGCGCTCGGATCATCTCCATCGCACGCACCTTCGGCGCACCCGTCACAGTCCCTGCGGGAAAGCAGGAAGCCAGCGCGTCGAAACGATCAAGGCCGTCACGCAAGCGCGCGCGCAGACTCGTCACCAGATGCTGCACGTGCGAGTAGCGCTCGATGGTCATCAGGTCTTCCACTTCGACCGAGCCGTAATCAGCCACCCGCCCCAGATCGTTGCGCCCCAAGTCAACCAGCATCGTATGCTCGGCCACCTCCTTTTCATCCGCGCGCAGCTCTTCACCGAGCAGCCAGTCTTCCGCTTCGGTCGCACCGCGCTTGCGTGTTCCGGCTATCGGACGATAATCCAGGCGCTGCCCGCGACAGCGCACCAGCATCTCCGGCGACGCGCCGATGATCGCCTCATCACCGAGCCGGAAGAAATACATATACGGCGCAGGATTCGTCGCACGCAGCGCACGATAGATCGCCACCGGATCGGCTGCTGTTTTTTTACTGAAACGCTGCGAGAGCACCACCTGATAACAATCTCCCGCAGCGATCCGCTCCTGCGCACGACGCACTGCATCTTCAAAATCCCGGCGCGTCCAGTTCGATTCAAACGAACTCTGGCGTGCTGCGCCAGACGCCTGTTGCGTGGCGCGCAGAATCTGCGGCGGGTTGTTGTCTGTCAGCAGCTTTTCGATTCGACAGGTCTCTGCAATCGCCTTCTCGTAGAGTTGGCGCAAGCGCGTGTGGCTCCCTGTGGCCTCTTCAGTTAAGACGACCGAGTTAATCTCTATGCGCTGGCGCACACGGTCGAAAGCCAGCACCGTCCGATAGAACATCCAGACGGCGTCATCAGATTCAGCGCGGCTCATGCCTTTTGCTGCCAGAGTCGGCTCGAACCAGCGCGCCGCTTCGTAAGCCAGATAGCCGACCGCTCCGCCCGCGAGCGGAGACAAGCCGCTGCGGTGCGCCAGCTCTCGATCACGAAAATAGTCTCGCGCAAACTCTATGGCGCGCACGCCGCGCAGCGTCTCCCGCTCGCCGTCTCTTTCGATGACAGTGTCGCCCCCGCGCCCGCGCACGACCATCTCAGGATTCGCGCCTAAGAAGGAATAACGCGCGACGCGCTCGCCGCCCTCGATTGATTCGAGCAGGAAAGCGTAGCGCGCTCCATCGGCCACGCGCAGGAAAGCCCCGACGGGAGTTTGTAAATCCGCCAGCACGCTCCGCACCACCGGCACGACGTTGCCGCGCTTGGCTTCGCGCAAAAAATCCTCGAACGATGCAGGCTGTAGATCAATCATTGTGTTGAAGATTAAGAGAGCAAAAGTGGAAGGGCAAGAGCGGGAAGAGTTTTTCCCTTTCACCTTTTCCACTTTTAACCCGCTAATGTCTTAAACTAACCTGCTCGCCGTCAGCCATTGCCCCCCGTCAACGACCAGCACTGCGCCGTTGATGAAGCTCGCAGCGTCTGAACAGAGAAAGACAGCCGCTTGCTCTATGTCTTTGATCCGACCGAAGCGACCGAGCGGAATATTTCGTCGCAGTTTCTCTTTGATTTCTGTTGGCACGAGCCGCGCCATCCCTTCCGTGTCCTCAATCGGGCCGGGCGCGATAGCGTTGACGCGAATGCCGTAGCGTCCCCACTCGACTGCGAGTTGGCGTGTCAACGCATCAACCCCCGCCTTGGCCGCCGAGACGTGCAGTTGCAAAGGCGTGCCGACATAGTGCAGCGTCGCGCTGATATTGAGAATCTGTCCGCGCGCCTTTTTGAGTTCGGCGAACGCCGCGCGTGATGTGTTGAATGTGCCTTTCAGATCAATGTCAACGACTGTCCCGAATCCGTTGGGCGATAACTCTTCCGCCGCGCAGAGAAAATTTCCAGCCGCGCCGTTGACGACAATATCCAAATGGCCGAACTTTTCAATCGTCGCCCTAATCGCGCCTTCTACTTCCTCAAAGTTCCGCACGTCTGCGGCGCAAGCGATGGCCTCGCCCCCACTCGCGCGAATCCTTTCGACGGCAGCATCAAGATGCTCCAGCTTACGACTGACCAGCACTACACGCGCGCCGCTTTCAGCCAGCGCACGCGCCACGCCGCCAGTGATTCCCGTTCCACCACCCGTTACTAAAGCGACGTGGCCGGAGAGCAAATTATCAACGAAAATTTTATCGCTCATTCTCTGCAACCAAAGAGGCCGCAAGGCACAAACCGGAAGAAAAACAGAAACATTTTCAGTTCTTTTTTCTTCCGGCTTCTGACTCCTGACTTCTGTCTCCTGCTTTTTAACTTCCCGGAAGATACGGGCGCGATTGGACGATGTAGAGTTGCCCTTTCATGTACGCCCATTCGATGTCCTGATCGCGTCCACCAAAGATACGCTTGATCTCATCTGCGGCGCGCACCAATTTCCTGATGACCTCGTCCGACAACACTGTGCGCTCTCCGATAATCGGAATCTCTTTGATGCCGCCCTTCTCATCAAAGGTCAGGAGGCTGTCTTCAGCCGAGCGCGATAAGACCTGCACAGCATTGGCGCGCGGACGATAGACGATCTGCTCGGCGATCTTCTGCCCTTCGACAACCTTCATGCCTAAGCCACGTTTGGCGCTGATGTAGATGGCGTCCCTGTTCTCTTTGTCGTAAGGATCGGTCGTAATCATCACGCCGGAGCTTTCCGAGTTGATGCCCTCTTGAATCAGGACGGCCATGAAGACTTTGGTGTGGTCAATGCCCGCACGCTCGCGCGCTTCGTAAGCCTCGAAGTTCCAGATCGAAGCCCAGACACTCTTGATCGCCTCGACCATCTCCTCATCGCCTTTGACGTTCGGCATCGTCGTGTACAGCCCCGCGCCGTTGAAGTTCGGCAAGTCTTCGCTATTGGTTGAGCTGCGAACGAACAATCCTTTGCCCGGAAATTCAGCATGAACGCGGCGCAAAATTTCCGCGCGCAACTCCGCGTTCATCTGCCCTTTCTGAACATGCTCGCGCATTTCCGTCAAACGCTGGCGACGATAAGCCGGGTCGTGCACGAAGCGTTGATCTTCGAGCATCGCGTAGATCGGCTCATCCAGTTTGTTCTCTCTGATGAACTGATCGTAGTAGTAGAAAGGAATCGTGAAGCCGTCGGGGATGACGATGCCGTTCATTCTCGCGTGCATCATTTCGCCAAGGTTTGCGGACTTCGCGCCGTAAGCGATGACGGACTTCGCGCGCTGCTCGCGCAATCCGGCGATCCGTGTGATGTTGAGATCGAAATGCGTCTTCATCAAATCGAGACGCTCAAGCTGGCGCTTCTGATATTCATCCAGCACATTATTTTCAGCGCGCTTGATCGTGTAGGTGTCGCGCTTCGTCTCGAAGACCACCCACCAGCCGTCGAACTGTTTGAAGACTTCCTGCGCGTTCTTGATGTAAGCGTTCGGCACGCCCCACGATTTCGCCAGGAGGTTGATATGCGAGAGCGGCGTTGAGGGCTGCGTCGTGATAATTCCGGCGACGGGCGGCAAGGTGACTGGCACTTCGTTGAGAATCAGAATTTCGTTCGAGCCGATTTCCACGTGGTCATCTAATTTCTGGATGATGTGGATGCGCCCCAGCCCGCGTGTGACGTTCAGAGGTTGATAGTCCTGCTCCTTTGAGATGTCGCTTTGCAGCACGCGCGGCAGGGCTGCGATGGAAGTAGAGAGTTCTTCCTGACGCACAGAGTTCGGTTTGAAAGCGACCGGCTCGAAGAAAGTTTTGGAGATCACGTCGGCTGTCAGTTTGATTAGCTCCGTCGGTATTTGATCGCCTTCCCAGAACTCAAACGTCCAGCGCTTGATCGGAGTTTGATAGGCCAGCGTGCCGAGAATGAAGCGGCGATTGGGTTTTAGATAATTGTTCTCATAAAACTGCTGCCCGCGCTCCAGCGACAGGTAATTCCCGTTGACGAAATCTTTATGAAAGATGTAGCGCTTGGCGTTCAAGTAGTAGATTTTGTTTTTGTCGTTGCGATCAATGACGAAGAGGACATGCGGCAGAGGGTAAGGCGTGTCGGCCTCGTAGCTGCGCGAAATGGAATCGAACTCCGCGCGCGATTTGATGACAGGCAGGTAGCGCTCATCTGAAGACTGCGCCCTCACGTTCACGATGCCGACGAAGGACGCAAGAGTTAAGACCCCTGCGACAGCAACCAGCTTCGAGATTTTGATAAAATTCATGACGATTTCCACTCCTCTAACATCTTCGCGCTCTCGCGCCGCACTAATTCTACCAGATCATCAATGTGGCGGCGCTCTGTCAGGAAGCTGTTGACGTTGACACGCAGCGCGCGACGACCTTTGAGCACGGTCGTCGAAACCCACGCTTCACGGCTGCGCTCCAAGCATTGCTGTAACTTTTGTTGCAGCGCATCCTGCTCTGCGCCATCCTGCGCGCGCGCTTCTTCCGGCAGGAAGCGAAAGCAACAGACCGCCGTTTCGATTTCGCCGACGCGCGCGAAGTCTGGCAATTCATCCAGACGGCGCGCGAGATACTGTGTCAATTCAATCTGCCGCTCGATGATTCGAGCGTAGCCGCGCGTGCCCATGAATTTGAGCGCCATCCAGATTTTGAGCGCGTTGAAGCGGCGCGTACCGAGTTGGCCGTAACGGAAAAAATCGTACTCGACATCCGCGCCGCCCCGCTCTTCACTTAAATACTCCGGTGTGATGTCGAAAGCCGCGCGCAAGATGCGTCCGCCTCCGCGCACCAGCACCGCGCCGCAGGCGAAAGGCACGAACATCCATTTGTGCGGATCAATGGTGATCGAATCGGCGCGCTCTATCCCACGTAAAAGGCTCTTGTGCTTTTCTGAAAACGCGAGCGCGCCGCCATAAGCGGCATCAACATGAAACCAACAATCGTACTCGCGTGCGATGTCAGCCAATTCATCCAACGGATCAACGATGCCGGTCGAAGTTGCGCCTGCCGCGCCAGCTATGCAGCACGGAATGAATCCCCTTTCCTTATCGGACGCGATTGCCTTGCGGAGCAAGTCTGTGCGGATGTGAAAACGATCATCAGTCTCAATCTTACGCAAGCCACGTCGTCCGAGTCCGAGGATGTCAACGCTTTTTTCAAGCGAGTAATGAGACTGCTCGGAAGCGTAAACGATCAGTTCGCCTGTCGCTGCGCGAACGCCTTTCTCACGCACGTCTCGCTGCGCCCCGTCACGCGCGCATTTCAAGCCGATCAGATTCGCTTCCGAGCCGCCGCTCGTCAACGTGCCAAAACTCTCGCGCTCGTAACCGACCATTTCGCAGAGCCAGCGCAGCACACGCGCCTCGATGACGCTGGCCGTGGGAGAGTTGCGCCACGCCGCGCCGTTTTGATTGATCGCCGAAGCGAGAGCGTCAGCCCAGACAGCAATCGGCAGAGGCGTCGGATTGAACAGTCCGTAATAGCGCGGACTCGGAATCTGCATCGCGTGTGGCGCAACGTCCGCTTCAAAGCGTGCTAAGATTTCATCCACGCCGAGACCCTGAGCAGGCAGCGGCTCATCAAATATTTTTTCAAGATCGCCGGGCGTGGCGTCTGAAGTGACGGGCATTTCGTCTAAAGAGCGCGCATAATCGCTGATGATTTTCGTGACGGCGCGGCCTAAATACTCATGCTCTGCGCTGAGGAGCGAGCCGGAGAGTTGCGGCTGTTGATCTGGATTTTTGATTTCGGTCATCAATCTTCGTTAAGCTAAACTCATCTCCAGCCAGATGGACAGGAACTCATCACGCACTGACGAATTTACAAACGCGCTGGCAGAATCTGCGCCGCGCTACGATGTCCGGCTCAACGCGCAAGCAATCCGGCAGCTTCAAGATTACTACGAACTGTTGCTGTTCTGGAACACGCGGCTGCATCTGGTCGCGCCTTGCTCGCCCGCGGAGTTTGCGACACGCCATGTGCTCGAATCTTTATGCGCGTTGCCGCATATATCCGAAGCGGCGCGCGTCGTTGATGTCGGCTCCGGTGCAGGGTTGCCGATCATTCCCTGTTTGATTGCATGGCCCAGCTTTCACGCCACGCTGATTGAGTCTTCGCAAAAGAAAGCGATCTTTCTACGCGAAGCATTACGGACTGTTGGAGCGCAAGGGTCATCAGAACTGATCGCCGAACGATTCGAGATGACACTTGCCCCTGAAGCCGAATTCATCACCTGTCGCGCGCTTGAACGCATGACGAAAATGTTTAAGCAGCTTCTCGATTGGTCTCCTCGCGCCAGCACGCTGCTTCTTTTCGGAGGCGAGGCGCTCCGCACGGAGATCGAGATGTTTGCGCTCACTTACCAAACGATTCACATACCTGAATCAGAGCGGCGTTTCCTTTTTGTCATCAAGAAACATCCACAGACATAAATCCCAAGTCAAAAATTTATCTTTGACTTGGGATTGATGCTGTGAGCCTGAGATTGGAATTTAGCGAACCACGTCAATCCCGATCATCTGCTGGCCGTTAATCACAAACTCTGCGGGCGGCAGTTCGTTCTCGTAAACGGGCGACAGCACAGTCGGCGTGTAACCGCCGCTCGTGCGATCTGAGTTGAGCGTGGCGACCACAGAGGGCGGAAGGTTCGGCAACTCGCTTGTCCCGATCACTGCGCCGGAGGTGAGGCGGAAAAGTTTGACGTAGAGCCGGTCGCTCTTCTTCACCTTGTTGATCGCGCCCACCAGTTGGCTCAGATTTTGCGGCACGAAAGCCTGCGCCGCAGAGCCTTGCTGGAGCACGCCGCCGTCGCCGACGAAGATTAGAAGTTGTCCGAGCGGAACATCGCGCGGTATTTGAACAGGGATGCGCTGCACAAACTGTTTGCCGGAATCGGTGCGAACGTAAGCCTGTATCTCGACCGTTTCGCCACGCCCGATTTCCGTCTGATCCAGCGCGATGCGTTCGAGCGCGGCAGCTTTCTTCGTATCCGTCGAAGTAATGTCGAGCGTGATGCCCCCGATCTGGACGTTCTCAAAGCCGCTCGTCAACAGAGTGTTGACGGGCACGGCTATCGAACCGGCAGCGAGCATCGAGGCATTGGCCGCCGAGAACCTGCGCTCGACAGAGATCGGCTCCTGCCCGACGACGTTGATCTTGCCGTTGATGCTGATGGTCGCATCGCCCTGCGTGCGCTCCGATGACGTGATGGTGCTGAAGATCGTCAGGTTCAACAGGAGCGGCGTCAGGAACGGATCGCTCGCCACTTCGTAGGAATAAACTTCCGTGCGGTCACGGCTCGTGTGTAGATTAATTTTGACGGGAATCATCTTCGGAGCTTGACCGAGTTGGCCGTAGATACCCGATGCGCGATCCTGCGAAATGCTGCCGACCATCTGTCCCGGCACAGCGAGCTTGAAGGAGTTGTTGACGTTCGGAATCACAGTCACCACCGATGCCTCTGTCATCGGCATATCGCTTGAGCCGAGACTCAGGAACGGATGGCCGAAGGCGTAAATCTTGTTGCCGTCGCGGAACGTGACTGTGCCAGACGCGGCCACCGAATAGTCGCCGCGCACGAGTTGCACGCTGACGGAAGTTCCGGGAGCGAGCGTCTTCTCTGTGATAGCGCCGAGCGGAGTGATCGCGGCTGCGCCGCCGACGCCGGAGACAGGCATCAATCCGTTCGCCTGCAATTGTGGCGCGTACAGCGCGAGCGCATCCTGGCTGACGCCGCTGAAGACGAGAGGTGTGGCAATCGGCTGAAACTGCTGGCCGAGCAGCGAGATGAGCGGCGAATTTGCGGCGACGGGCGCGACGAATGGCGCTCCGGCGACTGTCTGTTTCGGCAGACTGGGTTTCCACTCAGTTGCGGCCAACTCCGTGAAGGAGACGGCGCGCGGCTCCGGCGTTTCGCCCACGTTGCGCCCTGCTCCGCGCTCGAAGAGTTCGATCATCTGCTTGATCGGAGTGATGCCCGCAATCGGTTCTTTGGAGAATGGAAAGCTGAACGCGATAGCGCCGACCAGTCGCCCGTCAATGTACACGGGCGAGCCGGACATGCCCGCGAAGACGCCTGTCTTCTCCGCATTCGCGCCGCTCAAACGGGCGATGATCGCAGACTGATGCGGGCCTGGGAAACCTGGCAACACGCCTAAGATTTCGACGCCGAACTCTTCCGCCTCCGTCCCTTTAAAGACCGTCCGCGCAACGCCTTTCATGCCCGGCTTCACATCCTCAAGTGGAAAGAGTCGCGCATCAGGCTGGCTGCCGACTGTGGCAGAACTTTGCTGCGCAGAGATGTTGAGAGCGAGCGCGGCCAGGACGAGAGCCAGGCTGAATGTCGTTGCGAAAATTCTTTTCATTAAACTACCTCTGGAAACATCGAAGGTCTTTTCAACCAATATTCAGAACAGGAGCGGCTTCACTGCTGACGAGCGAGAAGGCGTCCAAAAGGGGGACGAGGGCGCTATCGCCACGCATGAATATAACTTTATCAAGGGAAAGGTGACAAGCCATTTGATTGCGGGGCGCGGATTAAGAAGAACAGAAGGCAGCACGCTGTAGCTGTTTTACTGCTTTCTGCCTTGTGCCTTCTGCTTTCTGTTCTTTCATTCCGCAATCTTCTTGCTGTCGCACGCGCCGCATGGTAACTTGCCACTTCAATGAGCATCATCACCTTCGCGTCTTCTGATGAGTCGAACGTCGTTACTGGTTGGACGTTCGTCCCAAACTATTATGACGTGGAATCAGGATGGCAGTGTGAAGTGTCTGGCATGAGAGCGAATCATGCTCGAAGTTGAAGGCTTCATTCTGGTCGGCGGATTGTCGAGCCGCATGGGAACCGACAAGGCGGCGCTCACGCTCGGCGGGCGAAGTTTCGTCGAGCGAATTCAGGCGGCGCTCGCCTCTCTGACGAAGAACACGAGTCTGGTCGGCGCATCAGTGGGAGACGCCGCGTGGCCGCAGTTACAGACCGTTCCAGATGTTCATGTAAAATGGGGCGCGCTCGGCGGGTTGCACGCTGCGCTTTCAGCATGTAGAGCGGAGTGGGCGGCTGTCGTGGCTTGTGATCTTCCCTTTATCAACGGAGAACTTTTCGTGCGGCTCGCCTCCCTGCGAGAGAATTTTGACGCTGTCGTTCCAACGCAATCCGATGGCCGATGGCAACCGCTCTGCGCGCTTTATCGCGCCGCCGCTTGCCGCGAGGTAGCCGAAAGGTTGATTATTCAGGGCGAACGCCGCCCGCGAGCACTACTCAAGTCCGTCAATGTGCGCTCTGTTGCTTTCCATGAGCTAAACGATCTTGACGGCGCAGAGCGATTTTTCATCAACGTCAACACCCTCGAAGATTACGCGACTGCGCGCGCAAAGGAGGAAAAGAAGTTATGAGTTTTAAGTTTTGAGTTTTGAGTTCGTTGCTTTAACTCAAAACTCAAAACTTAAAACTCATAACTCATACTAATGTCGCCTCGTCGAATGCCTGGAAAGAAACTGCTGAAGATGCTGCTCCCGATTTTCGGGCTGCTCTTGTTAATAGTTGCTGGCCTGATGGTCTGGCTGGTCTTGAAGGTCACACGTCCGCCGCGCCAGGCTTATCTCGTCGCGCCTGAGAGTTTCACACTGCTGAGTGCGCGCGCACTCAAAGCGACCTCTGAAGAGTGGACTAACCGCGACGGAACGAAAGCGCGTGGATGGCTGTTACTTGGCACGCCCGGCTCGCCCGCTGTCATCCTGCTGCATCGCTATGGCGCGGATCGCTCGTGGCTGCTCAATATGAGCGACAAGTTCGATGTGCGCTATACGATTCTCATACCCGACCTGCGCGGTCATGGCGTTGATCCTCCGGTCGCCTGGACTTCCTTTGGTGGACAGGAGGCGGAGGACGTGACTGCCGCCATAGATTATTTGCGTTCATTGAAGACACAAGGCAACCCGCTCGTTGGCGCGTCAATCGGGCTGTACGGGGTCGAGTTGGGAGCTTACGCGGCGTTACGCGCCGGAGCGCAGAACGCGAGTGTGCGCGCGCTGGTGCTCGATTCCGTGCCCGCGACACCGAGTGATCTGTTGAATACGGCGGTGAAGGAGCGCACGGGTTTAAGCAATCGCCTGCTGATGTGGCTCGCGCGCGGCGGAACGCGCATCTACTTCTTAGGCGGCTTTGACGATACTTCTTCGTGTGCGGCGGCGAAAGATATTGGAGACCGTCGCGTCTTATTGCTGGCAGGCGAAGGCCCCGCAGACTTGCGCGCCTCAACTCTCGCGTTGGCAAAGTGTCTTCCGGCTGGAGTCGAGGTTCAAGGCGACTTGCCCCTCACAGGCTACAATCTTCCATCCGCCCCTGGCGAGCAAGAAGATGCTTATGACCGCCGCGTGATAACCTTTTTCGATCAGGCTCTACGCTAACTTTTAACCTGCTAACGAACACGGATGGCAAACAAAGACAGCACACCGTTATCACCTATTTTCTCTGTTTCAATCCGCAGGTAATCTGTGAGATGCTTTTCCCACTCGGTTGGAATCAGCACTAAGGCAGTTCCTCCACGCGCGCGCGCGGCATCGGCGACTTCATCCGCTCCATCGAATCTAAAAGGCTCGCCATCCGGTTGATAGCCCAGTCTTCCGCCAGCATAAAACTCCGCCGTGCGTTCCGACGCCAGCATGTAAAAGACAGGTGTCGTCGTGTAGCCACGCGCTGCTGCCGTCTGCATTAAATCGCGCACGGATTCGCGTCCAACCAATGGATTGATGGCACAATTAAGCACCAGAGCGATTGAGATAAACATTGCGCTGCACATCAACTCAACACGCAGCGCACGCTTCTGCTTCAACACGATGACGAGCACACCGATGAGAACTGCGGGCGCAGCAACGACCAGCGCGCAGAGCATCGTCACCCCGCTAATTCGCGTCGCATAGATCGCACCTGACACTGCGAGCGCAATTAGAATCAGACCCGTCAGGCGGATCGTCGTCTTCCCTTCTCCATCTCGCACAAACCGTGTCAGCCGCTCGCCGATCAAAAAGGCTGCGCCCGGCAGAGAGGGCAGGACGTAGCCCGGTAGCTTTGATCCTGAGAAGGAGAAGAAAATTACTGGCGCGATGAGCCACGCCAGAGTGTAGATGCGAAACTTACTCTCGACAGATTCTTCGCGCCACCTCCAACGCCGCGTGCGGAAAAGTCCGGCCAGGAGGAACGCTGCCCAAGGCAGGCAGAGCAGGATGATGATGGGAACATAGAAGTAGAAAGGCTGTGGGTGATGATATTTGTTTGAGACGAAACGTGCGAAATGGTGTTGGATGATAAATTCGTTGATGAAAGCCCAGCCGTGTCGCGCGATCACCGGTGCGTACCAGAGTGCCGCGACCGCGACTGCGAGCGGAATTCCCCACACGACGCTGACGAGCATCCGCTTGTCAGGCCACTTGCGCCGCAACGCATAATAGACCGCCAACACTGCGAACGGGATGACGATGCCGACCAGCCCTTTCGCCAATAACGATGCGCCGACCGCCACATAAAAGCCCGCCAGCCATAATCGCCGTTTGCTTCCGTCGGTCTCAATCTCGGAGATGAAAAAAGAGACGAGCGCCAGCGTCAACGTCAGCGTCAGCACGATGTCGAAGGTCGCGCTTCTGGAAAAGCCAATCGCGCCCGCGCTGGAGGCGAACGCCAGCCCGCTCCACAAACCAACCCCGCTCGCGCTCTCTTCATCTTCCGCCTTGCTCTCAACACGCCTGCCCATCCAGTAGATCAAATAAATTGTGAACAGACCGCAGAGCGCTGGCCCCAGACGCGCCGCCCATTCCGAGACACCGAAGAGGCGGTAGCTGCCGATCATCATCCAGTACAGCAGCGCCGGCTTTTCAAACCAGGTGTGGTCGCCGAGCGTGGGCGTCACCATGTCGCCGCGCACATTCATCTCGCGCGCGACCTCCGCGTAGCGAGGCTCATCCGGCCCGATCAGAGGCATCTGGCCGAGACCGTACAGGTAGAAGGCGGCAACGGCGAGAACAAAGATCAGCGCCGTGCGCTTGGCAAGCGTCAAACGTAGCAAGTATAGTCACCCCGAAACAGTTGTCAGTAGTCAGTGGTCAGTGGTCAGTTAATCATTGGCTGTTCCGATTGACCTTGACGGATTGAAGATATAGAGGTCTTCGATGAGACTCAAGTATGCTGCGAGATTATTTTTTCAACTGACCACTGATCACTGACTACTGCCCACTCGTTATGACACTACGCACAGCCGTGATCGGCGTTGGACACTTGGGTCGTCAACATGCGCGTCTCCATGCTGCGCTTGCTGATGAGGGACTGATTGAATTCGTTTCCGTTTGTGATCTGGACGAAGAGACCGCACGCAACATCGCCGTCGAAAGAGATACAGAATGGACGACTGACTGGCGAGACGTTATCGGACGCTGTGATGCCGTCAGCCTCGCCGTCCCGACTGAAGCGCACGCCGAGATTGCCTGCCAACTTCTGGAAGCAGGCATCCACGTCCTCGTCGAAAAGCCCATCGCGCGCACACTTGAAGAAGCTGATCGCATGATTGCGGCGGCTGATAAAAGCGGCGCGCTGCTTCAGGTCGGCCATCTCGAACGCTTCAACCCCGCGCTCGTCGCGCTGCGTCCGCATGTTCGCAAGCCCCTCTATTTCGAGATTCACCGCATCGGCGAATTCACCGCTCGCTCGCTCGATATAGATGTCGTCCTCGATTTGATGATTCACGATCTGGACATCGTGCAGTGGCTAGTCGGCGAAGAGGTTGAAGTGACGGACGTGCGCGCCGTCGGGATTCCTGTCTTGACGAATCGTGTTGATGCCGCGAACGCGCGGCTTGAATTTGCGACGGGCGCAGTCGCCAACATCACAGCCTCGCGCATCGGCACGGAAAGAATCAGGAAGATGCGCTTTTTTCAACCGCACGATTACGTCGCGGTTGACTATGCCACGCGCTACGCTTCAATCAGCAGCTTAATGCCGCCTGCTGCCGGGAGCGCGCGTCCCGGCGTCAATGTGCGTCATCTGGACATCGCCGACATCGAGCCTTTGCGCGCGGAGATCGAAGCATTCTTTCTTGCCGCACGCGATGGTGCGCCATCTCCTGTCTCTGGACTCGACGGACGCCGCGCGCTGGCGCTGGCACTGCGCGCGCTCGAACGCATACACGAGCACGCCACGCATCCCGGCGTGAGCGCTATCAGCAAAACGATGACACATGAATTATGAATGATGAGTTTTGAATTTTGAATTTTGAATTCAAATCCTTAACTCAAAACTCAAAATTCACAATTCACAACTTATTTTGATGCGTGACGACCAAATCTCATCCATGCTCGCAGAGCGGATCGCTGCGGGCGATTTTCCATCAGCCGTCTATCTGGTTGCCGAACGCGGTCAAGCCATGCTGGCGGATGCTCTCGGCGATGCCGTCAAAGATAGAGAACGACACGCCGCCACGCTGAACACCATTTATGACCTAGCTTCGTTGACCAAGCCGCTCGCCACCGGCTTGCTCTGCGCGAAACATTTGGAGCAGGGCGAAATCAGGCTTGACGAATCAATCGCTCACTATCTCCCGGAATTCAATCTCGACGACAAGCGAGCCATCACATTGCGCCAGCTTCTGATGCACACTGCGGGGCTGACAGCCTGGCGTCCGCTCTATCTTTTATCATCAGACAAAGAACACGCCCTGCAAACAATCGCTCAAGAGCCGCTCGAATCCGCGCCGGGCACTCACGTGCGTTATAGCGATCTTGGCTTTATCACGCTCGGCTTCATGCTCGAAAGAATCACAGGCACGTCGCTCTCCGAAATCGCACGCCGCGAAATCTTCGAGCCGTTGAAACTCAAACGTACTTTCTTCAATCCAGACAAAGCGCTCATCGCGGAAGTGGCGGCCTGCGAAATTGGCAACGCTTACGAGCGCGGCATGTGCGATGCAAAGCAGGTTGATGATTACGGCTGGCGCGAGAATTTAATCTGGGGCGAAGTCCACGACGGCAACGCGCATTTCTTAGGCGGCGCGGCAGGCCACGCGGGTCTTTTCTCAACGGCTCAAGAGACCCTCCGCCTCGCCACACAATTTCTTCCCACCACAACGGAGATGCTCAAGCCGGAAACGTGCGCGCTCTTTCGCACCAACATGACTGAAGGGATGGAAGAAGCACGCTCTTTCGCCTGGCAACTCGCGGCCACCCCGGATTCGGCGGCTGGCCCCGAACTCCCGCCCGACAGCTTCGGCCATCTCGGTTTTACAGGTACGAGTTGCTGGAACGATCCGACACATGAGCGCACGTACATCCTGTTCACCAATCGCACGCACGCACGCACGCTCCCCTTCGCCAATATCAATAGCGTGCGCCGAAGATTTCACACGCTCGCCGCGCAAGCATTAGAAGCAATTACTAATGCCTAAAGATAAAATATCCGCTTGAATTGTTGTATCATGTGGGCTAACAATTTGAGTTTTGAATGTTCGTTGCCGTCTCAAATTTGAAATTGATGTGTAGCTCCCTCAAATCAAAAACAATTGCCCTTCTGCTCGCGCACGTTCTGGCGTTTGCTTCCGCGCTCGGACAAGACCCTTCGCAAACGCGCCCGCGTCGCACGCAAACGTCATCGCAGCCCACACGCGCCGGATCGCCCGCACCAGCAGAAACCGTGACGACGCGACTCACAAACGAGCCGCTCATCCGCATCGGACTCGCCACAGACGCGCGCTCCGTAACGATCTCGACCAACGGGCGTTTGCTCAATGCGACCGAGCCGAACGCGCCGCCTGCTCCGTTGACGACCGCGCGCGTGCGCCTCGAAGCCCACCTGCTTGCGCCACAGGCAGTGACATCTTCGACAGACAGTTTCAGCGTCGAAATTGCTGGCGCGGCGACTCGTGTGGATGCCGAGCGCGCCGCACGCGAGACACATGAGTTGACTAACGAGTCTACTGAAATTAGTCTCGACTCAGCCACAAACACCTGGCGCGTTCTCGTCGGCGCAAAGCTGACTTCCGCCAGAGCCGAATCCATTCGAGCGCAACTGGAAGATGCGGGCTTTGCCAGCGCCTCAATCGTTGACACACGCAATACGCAAACGGCTGCGCGCTCCGCAAACTCCGGCATCGTTCGTCCAACCGCGCGCACGAGCGCGCCGCTACGTGAGGTGGTGGCCTACGCTTCCGGCTCAGCAAAACTTTTCAGCACCAGCGCTCCCGTCGCCTTCGCCTCCGACGATGAGCGCAACGCGCCTGTGCGTTTCAACGACAAACCCTATCGCGGTCGGATTGAAGTTTTCGCCAACCCGCACGGCGCTTTGACTGTCGTCAACGTACTCGGTATCGAAGATTACGTGCGCGGCGTCGTGCCGAACGAATTATCGCCCGGCAGCTACCCGGCGATTGAAGCTCTCAAGGCGCAGGCTGTCGCGGCGCGCACGTATGCTGTCAGGAATCGCAACCAGTTTGCCGAGCAGGGCTTCGACCTTCTGCCGACGACGCGCTCGCAAGTCTATGGCGGCCTCTCGACCGAACAGCCGCTCTCGACGCGCGCCGTTGACGAGACGCGAGGGCTGGTCGCCACTTACAATAACCAGCCGATCAACGCGCTCTACACTTCGACCTGCGGCGGTCGCACCGAAGATGCCGAAAATATTTTTAACGAGGCAACGCCGTACCTGCGCGGGCGTGAATGCGCGCTCGAAGGGAAAGCGCACTTCTCTTCTTTCATCGTCAAATCTTCGCGCGATCTGCCTGAGATACGCGAAGAGTCAAACGCCTCGTTCGCGCGTGATTTTGCTGTTCTGGATGTGCACGCTTTCTCTCTCGGCACAAGACGAATCACAGACAGTTGGCTCAACGCCACTGTCTCGCAAGCCGAAGTCAGCAACTGGCTCTCGATGGTCGCGCGACTCTCTCGTCAATCAGTTCCCTTAACCTCTGACGACCTGACGCGCCCGCCCGGATTCAGCACCGCTCTGGCCTCCGCCGTTTTCGGTGAAGCACGCGCAGACACGCTGCTCAACAATGCTGACGTGGAATACCTGCTCTCTTTTCGTGATGCCGCTGACATCCCCGCGCGCAATCGCCCGGATGTCGCCTGGCTCGTGCGCGATGGTTTTCTTCCGCTCTTCGCGGACGCAACACTTCGCCCGCGCGAACAGATGACGCGCGCCCGCGTGATTCACGTCATCGCGCGCATCCTTGAATCGCGCGGCACGCTCGCCTTGCAAAAGGGAACGACGAGACCGACGACCGGCGGCGCACTGATCTTGCGCTCGGTCAAGAACAAAGACCTGCCAATCGCCGTCAGCGCGGATGCTTATCTTTTTCGCACCTTCGGCGATAATGCTTACCAGATGCGCGCGCTCACTCTCGTTGGCGGCGAGCCTGTCACCTTTCACGTCAACTCGCGCGGCGAGGCTGATTATCTGGAAGTGCGCCCCGCTCCGAACGGCGCGGCAGCCGACCGCTCATCACCATATGCGAACTGGATGGCGACGATGTCAGTCGCGGAAGTCCAGGGGCGTCTTTCTCGCTGGTCTTCCGGCATCGGCTCTCTGACGGACTTGCGAGTTGCGGCGCGCGGCTCGTCTCGTCGCGCGATTGATCTAATGATTATCGGCACGAACGGCACGGCGCACTTGCGCGGCGGTCGCATCCGTTCAGCGCTTGGTCTGCGCGAACAACTCTTCGTCATTGATCGCAAATACGATGACTCAGGACGCCTCGTCGCTTTCACTTTCACGGGGCGCGGATGGGGACACGGCGTCGGCTTATGCCAGATCGGAGCTTACGGCCTCGCGCGTCAGGGTCTGACCTACGATAAAATTTTGAAAGCCTATTACACGGGAATTGATCTGACGAAGATGTACTGAGTAAGGCATGAACGATGGACAATGCTCTAGCGCAGAAAAAGCGCGTCACACTCTACGTCGTGCCCGGCTGCCCTTTGTGTGCGACGGCGCGTGTGTGGTTAGAGCAGCACGACATCGAATACACCGAGCGCGATGTGGCAAATGATTTCGGCGCGCTGCGGGCGATGCTCAGATTGACCAGGCAGAAACTCGTGCCCGTGTTTGAAGCCGATGAGCGTGCGCTCGTGCGCCCGACTGAGAGGGAGTTGGCAGAGTTTCTCTTGTGAAGGAAGGAATGCGTTTCTCTCGCTCACAAATCTTAGGCGCGCTCGCGCTGCTGGCGATCATCTGGTTGATGATTATCTTTCGTCTCGTCCTCTCTCGCTCGTGAGTCCTATCAATCAGAAAACACAACCCATCATTGCCATCGTCGGCCCGACGGCCTCCGGGAAAAGCGAGCTTGGCATTGCGCTGGCTTTGCGCTTCAACGGCGAGATCATCAACTGCGATTCCGTGCAGGTCTATCGTGAAATTGAGATTGCGACGGCGAAAGTTCCCGCAAGCGAGCGATGTGGTGTGCCGCATCACTTGATTGATTTCGTGTCGCCGAAGGTTAATTATTCGGCAGGTGAGTGGGCGCGCGAAGCGGAGCGAAAGATTGCGGAGATTGAAGCGCGCGGGAAGATGGCGCTGCTTGTTGGAGGCACTGGCTTTTACCTGCGCGCGTTACGACGACCATTCTTTCCCAGCCCGCAGACGGATGCGCGACTGCGACACCGGCTCACGGAAATCAGGGAACGTCACGGCCCCGTGCATCTACACAAGTTGCTGCGCAGGCTTGACCCGCCGTCGGCCATGAAACTTTTTGAGCGCGACTGGCCGCGAGTGCAGCGCGCACTTGAAGTCAGATTTCAAACCGGAGCGCAGATGTCCGCACAGGCCAGCGCTCGCAGTGAACCGCCATCCTGCGCCGCACGCATTCGCGTCTTCGCACTACTTCCACCGCGTGCTGAACTTTACCGACGAATCAATGAACGCACAGAGGCTCATTTCGCTGCCGGTTTGGTGGATGAAGTGCGTCGTTTGTTGGAGCAGAGTGTCCCAGCCGATTCCAACGCGCTTGGCGCACATGGCTATCGCCGCGTCGTTGAATTCTTACAGGGCCAGCGCGACCTTGCGAGCGCCATCGAACAGACCAAACTCGATGTCCGACATTACAGTAAGCGACAGTTGACTTGGTTTCGACGCGAGCCGGGCGTGGAATGGATCGAGGGCTTCGGTGATGAGCCGTCCGTTCAGCAGCGCATCGTTAATGCAATTATGAGTTTTGAATTTTGAGTTTTGAATTGAAGCGGTAACTCAAAACTCAAAACTCAAAACTCATAATTGACTGCTAACCCTTGTCACCGCTTTGGGTGTGGTGTACTCTGCATCTATAACACTTTTGCTTGACCGGAGTTAGTAGTGGACGCCAAGGCTACTCCCCAGAATATTCAGGATGCTTTTCTGAACGCCGCACGTCGTGAGCGAAGCACGGTGACAATCTATTTGCTGCACGGCGCGAAGCTGGCCGGGCGCATTAAAAGTTTTGATAAATTTTCAGTTCTGCTCGAATCAGGCGCGCAGGAACAGTTGATCTTCAAGCACGCCATCTCGACCATCTCGCACTCGCGGCGTCCGGGCGTTGAGACTCGTCCCGCGCAAGTTACACCGCCAGCAGAAACGACTACTGAAACCGATGAGTCTTCCAGTTCCTGACGCTTTCGACAAATCTTTTTTTTACAACCTGAGAGACAAGAGCGTAGAGTGATCGGCAGTTTTATCACGTTTGAAGGCATTGACGGTTGCGGCAAATCCACCCAACTGCGGCTGCTCGCCAGCGAGCTACGCCTTCGCGGACTTGAGGTCGTCTCCACGCGCGAGCCTGGCGGCACACCGCTCGGCAAACGCCTGCGTATAGTCTTACTCGATTCACAGATTGAGGTTGACCCGCTCGCGGAACTGCTGCTCTTCGCTGCCGACCGCGCGCAACACGTCCGCACGCTTCTGCGTCCGGCGATAGAGGCAGGCAGCATCGTGCTCTCGGATCGCTATGCGGACGCGACCACAGCCTACCACGCGTTATTCAATGCAAAAAATATACTCGACACTGTAAGTGTACGTGTGACTGATTGTTTATCCCTACCCAAGTCGAGTATATATACTTTATGCTGATGATGTTCGTTTTTGAGACCTTGGAGAGCTTTGAGAAAGCATTATGAACTTAGGATTATGCGGTAGCCACCGGACGGGAAAGTCCACCTTGGCAAAGGTCATTGCTCAGCGCACCGGCAAACCGTATGTCAAGACCCTCACTAGTTCAGTTTTCCAAGAACATGGTATAGACCCCGCACTCCCTATGGATTTTCAAACTCGTCTCAGGGTTCAACAGCAAGTATTAATAGCAGCCGAGGAAGTATGGAAATCAGAGGATCAGCCATTCATCACCGATAGGACCCCCATCGATATGATGGCCTACACGCTTGCCGACATCCAAGGGTCGACGGAGGTCGACCTCTCTGAACTTGAAAGATACATAGAGCGATGCTTTGAGGTAACGAACAAATTCTTCAATGCGCTCATCATACTTCAGCCGGGTATCCCGTTAGTCCATGCGGAAGGCAAGGCTTCGTTGAATTTGGCTTACATGGAGCATCTGAACGCTCTCGTATTAGGTTTGTGTCATGATCAACGACTGCAGTGTGCCATCCTTTGTATCAAGCGGGAAATTACAAATTTAGAAGATCGGGTGAGGATGATTCTAGGTTCAAGCTATGCGCCTACTAAGTGAGGTCGCCATTGCTCTACACGGTATTTCGTACCTTAGCCCTTAATCCACGGCTCTCAAAACATCCCCAATTCGGACCTATCTTCAAAAAGCATAAAATTTACTATAACCAAGGGATATCCTTATCGAGGTTTGTTAAAATATCATTTGCAGCGAGAACGCCCAGACATCTTTTTGGCATTGGGATATCGGGGTATGCACTCATCGAAAGGAATTCTAAAGCTAAAGCTAGATCGAATTGCCACTTCGCAAACTCTGCCTTATTTAAATCAAATAAATTTGCGAGGTTATCTCTTATCCAAGCTAAAGCATCAAGTACTCGCCGGTTCAGAGACGCTTCCTCTAATGGAATGTCACCGTTATTCATCCAGGTCCGGATGTGTTCACGCCAAGTCTTGATGTTACTCCAGAAGTAGGACTTTGGTTTACGATCCCAATTAGTAATCCAAAGGTCTGCGCAAAGACGAGCAGGGTCTGACGCCCAAAGGCGTTCGCGACGATTGCCAGTATCTATTAGTTGCGGACGAGATCGAGCGGAAACACGTATAAGAATGTTCCTTGAATGTAGATCACCGTGTGACCAGCAGACATTGGTTCCGCGCGGATAGACTTTGGCGGGGTGCGTATTGATCTGCCCATTAAGACGAACGAAGTTTCTCGCCAGTGTTAGGTCTATTTCAGTTTTTGCTTCTTTTAGCAGGCCTTCTATAAGATCAAGACTTATTAGTATGCGTGCTCGCGTTCGAACCGAGGGGGTTAACAATTCCTTTGCAGTCACTTCAGCAAGATCATTGCCTTCCGTATATGCTTTTCCTAGTCCTTGAATAAACAACTCATTAAATACATCTTGAACAGTATCTCTAGGATTGATCTCAGGATCGTTCAGCCACTCCTCTAAGGTAATAGCATCTTCCTCAAACCGAGCCGCTATGGCGTAGATACCGTCATATTCCCAGGGTGCATCTTCGTGTAAATATGGTACATATATATTTGAAGACGGCACCCCCTCTCTAGGTGCATACTCCAATTCCTCTTCTAACTTAGAGCGATCAGGAGAAAATTTTACAAGAAGATTGCGAGGTTGTTTGCCTGTAGCATTAGTCCCCCGCACACGTAGGACACTCGCACCTGAGAACCCTGGAGCAACATAATAAGGCATAAACATATCACTCTCGGGTGATATCATTTTTAGGATTTTGCGAAGCCGCCCTATACCAATTAAATCAATCTCAGCATCAAGTTTTTCGTTTCCCACGATCTCAGGTTCCCAATCAATCTTCACCTCTTCCCCTTCGTATAATTCGAATCCCTTTTCGATTGCGGCAGATATTATTTCTGCCTTTATTCTTTCGTAAGGATAGTCATCTTTAAGAAGCCTTTTATCAAAGAACCAAAAAACGTCGCCTGCGCGTTGCTTGAATTCATCCATAGTACCAGGATGAGACCCCTCAGCCTTACTTACTCCAATGATAAGGATGTCCGAATAATTTTTAGCGACATATTCAACTACATTTAAACCTTCCTTAGAATCAGGCATCAATATATCGGCAAAAAAAACATCCAACTCATCCCCTCGTGCATCAAGTTTTCCGAAAGCCTCCTTGGTGTTTTTAGCCCGGTCAATTATTAGTTCAATAGGCTTCATTGCCCGCTCGAAGGTCTGCTTGAAAGTTTCATAATCATCATCATCATCTTCGAGGTACAAACATTGAAATTCATTCATCCTATTCACCCTCTCAAAAATGTTAGTTCTACCCCAAATACCCACGGCGGCGGCAAGCTATCTTCTTGTTTAACCGTGGCACCATACGGGCTTAAGCGCTCAGCACACATTTCTAAACCGCGGCCATGCGCTTGGGACTCGATAGGATTTCCACCGTTCCTCATAAGAAGGCAAAGATATTGGTCATCACCTGAAAGGTGAATCTCGACCGGTATGGCATTTCCACCAGAATCAGTATTCTTCAGGGCTGATTTGCTATGCTCCACCGCTAGATTCCTAACGTGTCTATTTACGTTGCGAAGTAACTCTGTAATGCTCTCTCGTAGCACATCGGTATGACAGAATACGGAAGCGGAGTTAGAGGAAAGTTCGTTCTCCAGGCGTATTTCTAACTTTCCGTCAAACAAATCGGCATCGGTAAATTCCTTTGTGATGCTGAGAAGGTCGGCTGGGCAGTCTTGGACTAGCCGGATTAAGGAGCTACCACCTTCCCTGAAATTATCTTGAAGTATCTTTCCGGGATCAATAAGAAGGTGCCAGATCGAGTCCCTTGCTTGTACGAAATTCTTCCATACCCCTGGCTGCTGCATTGCCGTCGGGCTACTGGCGAAGACTGCTAATAAATGAGAGAGCGTAGCAAGGTCGTTAAAGAATTTCCTCTCAACGAGTGCTAAAGTTTCGGCGCGATTCTCACCAACCATGATCTTCGCATCCAATCCTTCAAATACCTCGCGTAACGGAGTCAGTAGTGGCAAAATGGTATCAATAATGAAAGGAACGCACTTCTGTTCCCAACTTTTACGCTTTGTGCTCCAATTGATATGTGGTGCTTCTACCAGCGGATTTTCTATATCCTTTTCTAATGGGCCGAAACGCAGAGAGTCAAAGGCAACGCAAACGGGATGATGTATATGGTATTTCGGCCCAAGTTGGTCTTTTAGAATTCGCCACGCATCGGGGGCGGTAATGGGGGTAAGAGAATGAAGCAAAAACCGGCCATATTGCTGTAAAGAGTTGATTGTTCTCCCAACTCTTAAAGCAATAGTCCGGTTCGGTTGTCCCAGTAATCCTGGTACTAGCGAGGCGCATTCGGTCAAAGCCTCAACCAGAGGCCTTAAAGTACCGGACATCAGGTAACCTCTTTGTAAATAAGTAAAGGCACCATAGAGTAGCTGCGAAATAAGAGAGAGCGATTGATCCTCACTGAGTTTGCCATCTTGGATAATAGCCTTAAAGATACTAGGTACGTTTTGTGCAAAGGCTTCTTTCGAAGCTGTGCGTAGAACGACAATAGCGTCTAATCTTTCGCGTGCGAAGCACTCGGTGTCCTTAATAGCATTTATAGCTAATTTAGCGATCTGTCTTCTGAATTTAATCATGCTGAGTGGTTCTTGTTTCAACCAGAGCCACTCAACTGCAAGAAGTTTGATCAAGCAAGCCCTACGTAATCTCAATTCGTAAGAATCATTCGGGAGTGGAAACTCAAGGCTGGTCAGGTCTTGATACAGTTCCCATCGCACTTTCGTCCACATTTTGGCCATCGCCAACTGATTGCGAAGGTTAGCAAGCTCGGTCACATTTCTATCTGGGTCAATTACGTCTGAAAGATAGTCTTCATCAACCGATGGGCTTAATTTCTTACGGTGGTGCTCGGCGCGGATTCCCTCCTCGCCCTCTATATAGCGCTGCCCCAGCCTGGCTTTGGCCTCTTTTATAAAATCAGCCAGAAGTTTTGATGGGTAGAAGCGCTCCTCCTCCTCTAACCTGCCAAGCTGGCGACAATATGGACAAAGTCTAGGTTCATACACCTGAATAGGATATCTAGCTAAGAACTTCACTCGAACTTCACAGTTCCTTATCAGAATCTCACCATCTTTGTTCTTTAGGGTTTCAATCTGTGTCAGGCTAGTAAGGAACTTTTCTTCGTCTACCGGCAACTGGCTAAGTAAACTAAGGGCGAGAATCTGATCCGCTCCTTTTGCAGCCGCATATCTGATCGAAGCACGAATAGCAGTACCTGTTACAGATCCCCAGTCAATGATCAATGCACGCTGGGGGGCGCGTGCTGTTTGAGTCCGAGAGTCAGACTTTGATGACTCCAAATCTGATCTTTGGGGCGGAAGATCAAATAAGAATGGTTGCTCCGAATCCAAGGACTCACTAGGTGCTCTGTACTGAAAAGCAAGGCGTTTAATAGGGATTTCTGGTTTAGAGAAGCTGATCCCGGTCAACGAGCTTACCGGCACCAACCGAGTTCCATACTTTTCGGCCAGTTTCCGACCAATCAAAAGCTTGGTTGGAGAAGGGCGCTCACTGCGTGGAAGGTTTGGAAAGTAGATAATGTCTAACTTACCTTCCGGGCTCAACCAGTCATTTATCTCCTCCTCAAATTTACTAATGACATTGCTACCATTCTCCGACAGATCAAACGGATCATCTGTGTCTAACGCGCCAAGTAGCTTGAACGGATCTAAGTAAAAACAGAAGTGTCTGCCGCTAGGACGAACTATATGGTCAAAATAAAGGGCATCCTCCTGCTTGATCATCTCTGTGAGAAGTTCACTCGTGATCGGGTAGTCAGGGTCACCTCTATCATCATCTATTTCGGGTTCGTGAGTGGTAGGGTTTATATTGATCGGTTCACTTGAGTCATCCGGATCTTTCACCCAAATATCCACATTAGTTATCGAAATCATTTTGGTGGAAAGTCCCGATGCAGTAAGGAGTTTACCGCGAGCCTCCTCTTGTCGAGCATCAAAAATAGTAGCGATTAGAGTTGGCTTCTTTCGCGCTCGAACAATTTGTGAAATCAGACTGCTAACCAGATCCCCAGCTAAAATAATATCTGTGTAGATAATAATCTCGCTGTCTTCCCTTATGTCTGGTGGATCCCCAGCGTTGATTTGATGAAGAATAAAATTGCCTTTGGGGAATTGAAGGGCTTCACAGAGATTGTCCCGGAAGCTTTCAAGTACGTCTCGGCTACTCTTCCAATCAGCAATAAGCTGTAAGCTTTTCGCTTGCTGGAGAGCTTCTATGCCAGCGCACTTTTTGGCCAAGACCGCAGTAGCTCGATCCAAGCCGATTTCCTCCAACAACACTTTTACTCTTGTATACTTCGAAACGATCTCGAGCGAAGGGGTGCGAAATTTGCCCATGCGAATTGCTCTAGAGCTTCCTTCTTCTATCTTCTTACGGAGTAGATCAGCTATGTGTCGTTGAAGCTTCTCTTGGATGTCCTCTTTATTAAAATTTAGAGAGATCCCCCCATCATCTAAGCGATGAGCGACGTGATAGGCTTCAGCGAATTGCCTGATCAATTCATTCCGTTCTATCTCATCAGGAATTTCATTCGCTAATTCAGCAGAAGTTATAGTCTCATTTTCCCAGAGACGATTAAGGTGCTCCGTAATATGTGGGGGTTCTCCGACCCAAGCAAAACTGCCGTCGGTATATTGGAAGAGAATGGCATCACGGACGTGTAGCGCTTCGGGCAATTCTGCGCTAGCTTCATTCGAACCCTTCTCAGGAGCAATCTGCTCAGCTATAGAGTGTATTGTTTCGGCAGCCGAATCTCTGCTAGGAGCTTTAACATTTGCTACCACTAAAGCAACCGGATGTGCTATCTCAACCAGCCTGATGAGAAGATCTTCCAATGCCCGTCTCTCAATCTTTGCGTATCCAAAATCAGCTATTAGACAATGAGGCTGGCGACTCGGAGATTTACCTTCACACCTTCGCCTTATTTGCTCGCAAATAAGGTCTATTGTTTCACCTTTCCGGCTCCAATCTAAGCCATAAAAATCAACTACCTCTATACTCGCTCTATGCAATGCCGGATTACTTTGTCTTGGCGGAATTTTTTCCGAGGGTATGACAGGTAGTCTTACGTGAACGACCGTACCGGGCGACCTAGCCAAACCTTGCTCGTAAATAAAGTCTGGCGGGTCATTGGAACCACACTCAATGCCAACATAGCTCGATTCCGAGCGTAAGGTTATACACCCATCATATTTACGAACAATTCGTTCAGCTCTGTATAATCCACGCGTGCCACGTTTTGAGTCGCTAGAAGATCTCGATGACCATTTGTCGAAGGCCCATGCCAAAATGCGAGTATTGACTGTTGCTTCTATTAATCTTTCGGGGGATGAGGGCTTTTTTCTTCTGTACTCTTTAGCTAAAGAAGATGGAATACCATCACCGGAATCTCCCACCATGACCTCTGTTAGCAGATAATTCTTACACCAAATTGCAAAGCCCTTCTCACAATTATAGACTTCATCCTCCTTTAAGTTGTATCCCCTTTGCCTGCGCAAAGCAGCAATGAGAGCGAACTCACGCCCTGAGTGATCAATAGTGTTTTCTACTAATTCTTTAAGAAATACATGAGCTAAGGTGGCCCCGTCAGCAGCAGACACCCGCTGGGTTGGGTGTGATAAAATATCGGCTAGAACATCAATGTCTGCAAGATGATCAATGATACGCCTGCCCTCTTCACTACGCGGATCTGGTATCCACTGCAATCCATACACAACCTCAAAACTCCATGGAAGCACGTCCCCATCTAGAATTCCCTTTACTTCTGTTTCAGTTTCGCTCTGCGTTGATTCAGCAATTTCATCAGGAACTGACCAGTCATACTTTTCAACAATTTTAAGTGTATCAGGGCTAAGCTGCAGATGCGGATGCAGCAGCGCCTCTTTGAAACGTAGATCTCTTAGAGCCAGCGATGCAGCCCGTCTACGCCTAATATTGATACCGGTATTTTTTGCCTTTTTCTGTAAAGAGGGATCTTTTGAGTTTGAAGCTAGGTCAAAAATATTCTGCTCAGAATGTGTAGCTTCAGGAAAGGGTAATCTAACTGTTACTTTCACTCCATCTAAGAGCGCGGCTTCAATAAATAATACAACGCGAAGTGCGGCAACTGGTTCCACCCATCCTACTTTACTTAAATTTATTATAAGGCCTCCTTCTTCTATTTTCTTAGACCACCCTCCCCGAGCAATAAACGGGAATTGGCGCAGAGCTTTCTCCCAATTATTTAATGAAAGTTTGTTATGAAGGTCTAGTTTCATACTTTATGGCCTGACTTAATCAATAATTATGTTCGCAACCTTTTTTAAGCGTTGTTCTTCATCGTGGCTTTGTTAGGATATGAAGCTAATATCCTACGGGGAAGTGCCAGGTAGTAAAGAAAGGCGTTGGTTGAAGTAAGTGAGAATTAAGGTTTAATCGTTGTACACTCTCCTAGGCAATGCATCTCTTGCCCTGTGGCAATAGCTGAAAGCTGCCGGGAGCAAGACCAGTCAGAACAAGAGAGATTAAATAAATCCAACATACGATAATGTAGCCATAAGATGTTGTCAATCTATATGAAAACTGGGTCGTGTCCTAGTTTGAAAATATAGGCCAGCATTTATCGAGTTAAGATTTTCAAAGTAGGACACTACTAAGGATACGGCACGATAGCTTTTTATGCAGTTTCAAGGATCATTTTTGTCCTGTACTGAATTCGAGTATATAGTGAATAACAAGGCGCTGGTCGAAACTTTACGCCGGAGGTGATCGCCCAGGTTATCGCTCTGGCGACTAACGGACTCAGACCGGATTTGACTTTGCTCTTCGATCTGCCGGTTGCGGAGTGTCTCGCGCGCACAGCCCGCCGCACGCAAGGCGAGAATCAGACAGACCGCCTCGACGCCGAAGACGCTGCCTTTCACACGCGAGTCCGCGACGCTTACTTGCAACTTGCGGCCAATGAACCAGACCGCATTCGCGTCATCAACGCCTGCGGCTCGATTGATGAAACGCACGCGCGTGTGTTGGAGATAGTGAGGCCATTTCTCGAAAGCAGGGGTCAGGGGTCGGGGGTTAGGGGTTAGTAAGATGCTTTCATTTCTTTCCCCAGCCCCCAGCCCCTGACCCCCAACCCCTGATTTATGTTTACCAGTCTCGCAGGAAACCAGCGTGTCAAAGATATTATGCGGCGGATGCTCTCAGCGGGGCGTGTGCCGGGCGCGCTGATGTTTGCCGGTGAAGATGGCGTCGGCAAAAAACTCTTCGCGCTTGAGATGGCGAAGATGCTTAACTGCCGGACGCCGGAAGGCGTCGAGGCATGTGATCGCTGCTCATCGTGCGTTCGCATTTCACAATCGAAGTTTCCTGATTATTCTGATGCGGAAGACAATAAAAAGAAGCTCATTTGGAGCGATCATCCTGATGTCGCGCTGGCACGCCCCTTTAATCGCCTTCTCAGGATCGGCCCGATGCGCGAGCTTGAGCGAGAGGCAAACTTTCGACCGTTTGAAGGCAAAGCTCGCATGTTCATCGTCGAAGAAGCTGACAAGTTGAATCCGCAATCTTCCAACGCGCTCTTGAAAACTCTCGAAGAGCCGCCACCGACTTCGCATCTCATTCTCATCACCTCGCGTCCGGCGTCGCTCCTGCCGACGATTCGCTCGCGCTGCCAGATGATTCGCTTCTCTCCGCTCGTTCCCGCAGAAATCGAAGCGCATCTGTTAAGCGGCAAGCAATTTTCGCCCGCCGACGCTCGCTTGCTCTCGCGCGTTGCGCGCGGCAGCATCGGGCGTGCCCTCTCAACCGATCTGGAAACGTATCGCCCGCAGCGCGAAGCGATGTTGGAGGTTCTCACTGCGCTGGCTCTGACCGGAGATCGTGCGCGTTTGTTGCGCGCCTCCGAAGAGATGAACGATGCGAAGCGCAAGGATGAGTATGAGCCGCGTCTCGATCTGCTGGTGACGCTCATTCACGATGTCTGGACACTCTCGCTCGGCGCGCCCGATGAGCAGATGGTCAACGAAGACCTGCGACCGGAACTTTCTAAAATCGTCTCGCGCGTCGAGAGTCGCCGCGCAGCTAAGTGGCTGACTCAAATCGAGACTCACCGGCGCGGCCTTGAAGTGAATATCAATCGCAAGGTTTCGACTGACGCACTCTTTCTTTCAATGGCCGAAGGTTGATACTTTTTTTAATCAAGGAGGACTCGACATGGCGAAAAAGATTCTGGTCGTGGATGATGATCTTGAATTACAAGACCTGGCGGAAGTCGCGCTCAAGCGTGAGGGCTATGAAGTGCGCGCGGCGCACGACGCCTATCAGGGCTTGGAGATGATTGAGCAGGAGAAATATGATCTGGCGCTGCTGGACGTGATGATGCCGGGGATGGACGGACTGGAAATGCTCTCACGGCTCCGCGCGCGCAACAAAGACCTGCCAGTTATTATTATGACCGCTCTCTCCGCGCCGGAGACAGCAATCAGCGCGCTCCGCGATCATGCTTGCGACTTTTTACAAAAACCTTTCGACCTTGAACAACTCATCTCGGCAGTCAAGACTGCCTTCGAGCTTTCTCCGCGCGACACTCAGATCGAAGTTCTCTCGGCACATCCCGAATGGATTGAGTTGCGCGTGCCCTGCGATCCTGCCGCGATTGATCCGCTCGAACGCATTATGTCGCAACTTAATGTTGACCTGCCGCCAATCACGCGCGAGACCGTCACCTACGCTTTCCGCGAGATGCTCAGAAACGCCATCGAGTATGGCGGCAAGAACGATCCCACGCAGTTTGTCGAAGTCGGCTACCTGCGCTCGCCCCGCGTCATCATCTATCGCATCAAAGACCCCGGCGCAGGCTTCAGCATTGAGTCGCTGTACCGCGATGACGGAGCGATTGCGGCTTTCCTGAACCCTGAAGGTGATCCGATGCAACACGAGCGCATCCGCGAAGAACAGGGCATTCGTCCCGGCGGCTTCGGTATCCTCATCGCACGCGATCTCGTTGACGAAATGATCTACAACGAGAAGCACAATGAGGTGATTTTGATAAAATATTTAGATGGCGCTCGGCCTTCAGGCAGCAATTCAGAGTGAAATATGAGTGGATAGCTGTGAGAGGATGGCGGCGCGCTCGTTTACTTGATTGCGACAAGCTCCGGCTCAACTTTGTCTTTGTAGTTACCTTCTTCGAGAAGTTTTTCCGTCTCGCGCACGAAGGCTTCGACGATGTCTTCACCCGCCACTTTCCGCATCGGCACACCGTTTTTGTAGATCATCCCGACATTACGACCGAACGTCACGCCCAAATCGGAATCGTGCGCTTCGCCCGGCCCATTGACAGCGCAGCCCATGATCGAAAGATGCAGAGGCTCGGCGATGTGCGCCAGCCGACGCTCGATCTCCGTGACGATGCCGACGAAGTTATCAACATCCAGCCGTCCGCACGTCGGGCACGCGACGACCGTCACACCGCGCTGGCGTAGCTCTAAAGATTTTAGTATCTCCCACGCAACGCGCACCTCTTCATGCGGCTCTGCGGCCAGAGAGACGCGAATCGTGTCGCCGATGCCTTCGTGCAAAAGGATGCCGAGTCCGATGGCCGATTTGATCGTTCCGCCAAACGCCGTGCCCGCTTCGGTAACTCCCAAGTGCAACGGATAGTCAACCTGCTCGGCGAGCAAACGATAAGCCGCCACAGTGCGCTGCACGTCGGAGGCTTTGAGCGAGATGATAGTGTCTGTGAAATCGAGGTCTTCGAGAATCTGTATGTGGCGCAGGGCAGATTCGACCATCGCTTCCGGCGTCGCTGTGCCGTACTTCTTCAAGAGGTCTTTTTCGAGCGAGCCGCCGTTGACGCCGATGCGGATCGGAACCTTCTGCGCTTGAGCCGCGCGCACGACTTCACGCACACGTTCGTGCGCGCCGATGTTGCCCGGATTCAGACGCAGCTTATCAATGCCGGCATCGAGCGCCATCAGCGCCAGCTTGTAATGAAAATGTATGTCCGCGACGAGTGGCACATCCGGCACACGTTTCCTGATCTCTTTGAGCGCGATGGCCGCATCCTGATCCGGCACGGCGATGCGCACGATCTCGCAACCCGCGCGCATCATCTCTTCAATCTGAGCGACTGTCGCCTCAACGTCAACCGTATCGGTCTTCGTCATTGACTGCACGATGACCGGCGCGCCGCCGCCAATCTGTATGTCTTTAACTTTTACTGCTCTGGTTTTCCGCATGATAGCTCAAGGTTCAAGGTTCAAGGTTCAAAGTTCAAAGTTCAAAGTCAAGAATCGGTTTCTCAACCTTGAACTTTTGAACCTTGAACCTTGAACTTATTTTTGTGGCGCTGACGCCGCCGGAGGTTTGCTTTCTTCCGGGTTGTGCGAGACCTCTTTGATTAAATCGTTCGTGATGGCGAAGCCCATCAGGAGCAGCAGCATTACGAACCCGACCTGTTGAATTCGCTCGCGCACGCGCATCGAGAGTTTCATTCCGATCAGAGCGAGAATCGCTTCAACGAGCAATAGGAAGATCGCCCCACCGTCGAGCACGGGAATCGGCAGCAGATTGAAGACGCCTAAGTTTAAGCTCAGGAATCCGAGCATTCCAAAGATTCCACTCCAGCCCTGATCGGCAGAGGCGGAGGCAGCGCGATAAATTCCGACCGGCCCGGAAAGCGTGTTGCGTGCGGAGCGTTCACCGATGATGAATTGTTTGAGAGCTTTGCCAGTCAATCTCATAATCTGAACGTTGGAATGAACAGCGTAAGAGAATGTTCCGCTCAGGCCGACTTTCTGACGAGGGATAATCTCGCCGATGTTGACGCCGAGTTTTCCGATCTTATTTCCCTGATCGTCATTGACGTGATCTAAGTTAGACGTGACCTCAATCTGCTTTCCGGCGCGTTCGATAGTCAGATGAATCTGATCCTCATTATTCGCGCGAATGTCCTGCATCGCCTGGTCTCGATTATGAATCGCATCGCCGTTGACGGCGAGAAGGCGATCTTCCGGTTGTAAACTTGCTTTCGCCGCCGGTGTGCCCTCAACAATCGAGTCGAAGACGACCGGCACATCGCCATAATCCGGTAGAATTCCAATCTCGCCGATAGTCTCTTTATCCACTCGGCGCACAGTCGGAATCACAGTGATTGGAATGCGCTCGCCGTTCCGCTCGATCACAAATTGTCTGGGCTTGGGTTTATCTTCGACCACCAGAATATCGCCTCTGATGTCATCCCATGCAGGATTTTCTTCGCCATTAAAGGAGACGATTTTATCGCCGGGACGAATCCCAGCAACCTGTGCCGCGCTGTTCGGCAACACGTCGCTGACAAGCGGCGAGGTCGGAGTGACGGGCACGCCCCACAGCAAGCCTCCGATAAACGGAATCGCCAGCGCCGTTAAAATATTCATCACCGGCCCTGCGACCGCGACCAGAAACTTTTGCCAGCGTGGACGCAAGTTGAATTGTTCTTCGGGCGGAATATCGGATGCGCCTTCGCCTTCAATCGGCGCGTTCGATTCATCGCCGCCGAGTTTGACGTAGCCGCCGAGCGGGATCGCCGAGATGCGATAATCGGTTGTGCCCCACTTGCGCCCCACGATTCGCGGGCCAAAGCCTAGTGAGAAAGTCTCGACGCGAATCTTGAACAGCTTGGCAACAATGAAATGGCCGAACTCATGCAGAACAACCGCCGTGCAGAGGATAAAGGCGAAGGCGAGAATACTCTTGACGGTGCCTAAATTGATGTAACCTTTGATCCAGAAGATCGCAACCAGCGCAATCAGCGCGGGGATAATAATCCGTGATAGTGGGAATTTCGGTTTAGCCGTTTTGGATTCGTCTGACATAAATAAGTTAAGGCCTCCGAGACACTTTCAACATCGCTCACGCCGCGCTTCGCTCTGCTTAGAGGCTCAACACTGTGTCGCGGTTGTCTTCAAGTTTACGCGGCGCAAGCTGTATGCGTCAAACAACTTGCCTGGCAACTGCATTCGTCTCTCGCGCCAGACGTTCGATTATCACTGCCGCAGCCAAACGCGCGGCTCGATCAGTCTCAAGCACAACTTCAAGATTCTCGACAGGCTTGACCGTGTGCTCGTCCATCACTTTTTCAATCACGCGCGGAATGTCCGTCAACGAAATTCGCTCGTCGAGAAAAGCGCGCACGGCCTCTTCGTTCGCCGCGTTCATCGCCGCCGCGAGCGTGCCGCCTTCGCGCAGAGCGCGGTAAGCGAGTGCGATGCAGGGGAAACGCTCCGTGTCCGGCGCTTCAAAATGGAGCGCGGAAAGCTGCGTCAAATCGAGCGGCGGCAACTCACAGTGATAACGCGCCGGATAGGTCAACGCATATTGAATCGCATGGCGCATGTCCGTCGCGCCCAACTGCGCTTTGATTGAGCCGTCAACCAACTCGATCATCGAATGAACTACCGACTCTGGATGAACGAGGATGTCAATCTCATCCGCGCCGAAACCAAAAAGCCAGCGGGCTTCGATGACTTCCAAGCCTTTGTTCATCAACGTCGCAGAATCAATCGTGATCTTCGCGCCCATCTGCCAGGTCGGATGACGCATCGCTTCGGCAACAGTCGCAGTCTCCATCTCCGTCGCGCTCTTCGTGCGAAAAGGCCCGCCTGATGCCGTCAACACTAGACGCCGAACCTCAGCGCGCTGCTCGCCTCGCAAGCATTGATGAAGCGCGTTGTGCTCGGAATCAACCGGCAGAATTTCCGCGCCCGAACTCGCAGCCGCGCGCGTCATCAACTCGCCAGCCATCACGAGCGTCTCTTTATTGGCGAGCGCGACGCGCTTCCCTGCCTCAAGCGCACGCAGCGTCGGCACGAAACCGACAGCGCCAACGGTCGCGCTGACAACACAATCAGCCTGCGGATGCGTGGCGACTTCAATGAGTCCCTCTTCGCCAACAATGATGCGCGGCAAATCCACATCGCGCTCGAACAGTTTAGTGCGAAGATGTCTGGCAGCATCTTCCGTTTCGACCGAGACGAGCGTTGGCAGATAGCGCGCGACCTGTTCCGCCAACACTTCAACATTGCGTCCCGCGCCCAGCGCGACAATGCGAAACTCGTCTTCACCAAAAGACTCAACCACGCGCAACGTATTGCGCCCGATTGAGCCGGTCGAACCTAAGATGGCGATGCCTTTCATAATCAGTGGTCAGTGGTCAGTGGTCAGTGGTCAGAAATTCAGTTCTCAGCTTTTGGCTTTCAACTGACCACCGACCACTGACCACTGACCACTCATCCAAAATACAATCGTCCGAAATAGTAGATGACGGGCGCGTTGAAGAGCAAGCTATCGAGCCGATCAAGCAGGCCGCCGTGTCCGGGAAGAATCTGCGCCGCATCTTTCGCGCCAGCACCACGTTTGAGTGCGCTTTCTGTCAAATCTCCGAGCACGCCGAGGATATTCATCGCAGCCGCCAACGGCAAGGCAGCTTTCAACGGTAGTTCGGGAAAGAACCAGTAGTGCGCGGCGACAGCCATCAACAGACTCGCAGCCATTCCGCCGACAGCGCCTTCCCACGTTTTTCCCGGACTAATCTTCGGCGCGAGTTTATGGCGACCGAGCGCGCGACCTGTGTAGTACGCTCCCGTGTCTGATCCCATGATGACGAGAAAGAAGAACGACAGCAGATGCGCCGCGCGTTGTTGCTCAAAGCCCATTCGCATGGCGACCAGATGACCGCCCAGGAAAGCAACGTACATGACGCCCAGCACTGTCGCACCGACCGATGCGATCATGTTCTCGAAAGGTGCGCCGCGCAGCATCGCCGCCACCAGCGCAGCAATCGTCAAACCCGGCAGAATCAGTAAGAGCAATGGCAGAGAACTCTCGTGCGGCCTGTCGAAATAGAAGATTGTGAAAAGCGCGGCTGCGCCGACGAAGCCGACAATCACATCCGGCTTCATTCCGCGCCGTCGCGCCAGCAACCAGAACTCATATAGCCCCAGCACCATCGCTGCAAGTGCCAGCGCAACAAACAACGGTGCGAGCCATGAAATTAAAATTGAAGCGATGAGAACGGGAAGGACGATTAGTGCGGTGATGATACGGGACATTTAGTTTGAGTGATAAGTGATGAGTGATGAGTGATGAGTTAAAAGCTCTTTCTTATCACTCATCACTTATCACTCATCACTGTTTTATTTCGCATTCGCCACAAGTTTAAGCCCGCCGAAGCGCCGGTCGCGTCGTTGAAAATCTAAAACTGCTTCGAGCAGATGCGCGCGGCGGAAATCGGGCCAGAGAGTTTCAGTTACATAAATCTCGCTGTAGGCGGCCTGCCACAGCAGAAAATTTGAGACGCGCATTTCGCCGCCCGTGCGCACGAGCAGGTCAAGCTCCGGCAATCCGTATGTGTACAGCTCACGCTCGATTTTCTCTTCAGTCAATTCATCAAGTCTCTTTCCTTCGGTCAGCAGACGCTCGACCGCAGCACGCGCCGCATCAACGATCTCCGCTCGCCCGCCATAATTCAGAGCGACGCTGAGTGTCATGCCCTTGTTCGAGGCTGTGCGCTCCGTGGCTCTGTTGATTTCACGTTGCACATTCCCGGCGAGCGAGTCCGTGCGCCCGATGACTTGAAAGCGAATATGCTGCCGGTCAATTTCGTCTAATTCGAGACGAATGTAACGCCTCAACATCCGCATCAAAGCATCAACTTCGAGGCGCGGACGCTTCCAATTTTCAGTTGAAAAAGCGTAGAGCGTGAGCGCGCCCAAGCCCAGACGCGCGCCTGTATCAACGACCGCGCGCACAGCTTCAACGCCTGCGCGATGTCCGGTCACGCGCGGCTGTCCGCGCTTCGCCGCCCAGCGTCCATTGCCGTCCATGATGATCGCCACGTGGCGCGGCAGACGATCCCACGCGATGCTCGCCAAAAGCATCTCATCGCGCGTTCCCTTCTCCACCACCTCCACGAAATCCGCGAGCATCGCTTATCCCTCAATCACAAATCTGATTCACTGTCGCCTACAATCGTCGTTGCATCTTAAGCGCCGCGCGCATCGAAGCGCAACCATTAAGACAGTGAAAAGTGAATAGTGAATAGTGAATAGTGAATCGCCGTTTGTAACTATTCACTATTCACTTTTCACTTTTCACTGCTTTAATAATGCACCCGTTGAAGCGTCAAGCCGTGCGCGGGGGCAGTTGCGCCGACGAGCGAGCGGTCACCTTTGTTGATGGCGAGTGAAATCGTAGCTTCATCAATTCCATTGCGGCCAAGAGCCAGGAGCGTGCCCGCGATGGATCGCACCATGTAACGCAGGAAGCCATCCGCGCTGACTTGTATCTCGATGAGTTGACCACGCCCACGCTCGTCGTAGTGCTCTTTTATTTCAAGCTCTGTGATCGTGCGCGTGCGCGTCCGCGCATCTGATTGCGCTGAAGAAAAAGCCGTCCAGTCATGCTCTCCGAGAAAGAGCCGCGCGGCAGTTTGCATTCGTCGAAGATCGAGCGGACGCGCTTCGTGCAGAGCATAGCGATTCCAGAAGGGTGAGGCGATGGGTGAGTTGAAGATGCGATAGAGATAGGTTTTTCCGCGCGCTGAATATCGAGCATGAAAGTCATCGTTGACGACTGCTACTTCGATAACACGGACATCGCGCGGCAAGTTTCCATTGATGGCTGCGCGTAATTTCTCCGGCGCGATTTCGCGTGTGAGATTCACGCTTGCCACTTGTCCCTCAGCATGAACGCCCGCATCCGTGCGTCCAGACCCATGCACCGCGACCTCACGCCCCTCAATCAACGTCAGCACGCGCATCAACTCGCCCTGCACAGTCCGCTGCTCGCCCTGTATCTGCCAGCCGTGAAAATCTGTGCCGTCGTACTGAAGCGTCAACTTGAAATTCATAATAGTGGTCAGTGGCCGGTGGTCAGTGGTCAGTGAGAGGACAAAACAAAATCAGTTTTTAACTGTCCACTGACCACCGACCACTGACTACTGCTTTCGGCTTCCAGGTTTGATTGCCTGCTCGCCGCGCGCGCAGGCTTCGCAGGCTGCGGGTGTGAATGAAGGGACATCGAGCGTAGCGAGGGCGATGCGTGGAACTCCTACGTCTGCGTTGCCAGAAGAGCGATCAATGATCGAGGCTGCGCCGACGACGAGCGCGCCAGCGTCGCGCAGCGTCGCAATCGTCTCGCGCGTCGAGCCTCCGGTAGTGATGACATCTTCGACGACCAGAACGCGCTCGTTCGGTTGAACGGCGAAACCACGTCGGAGCGTCATTCGTCCTGCCTCGCGCTCAGTCCAGATGAAGCGTGCGTCGAGTTGCCGCGCGACTTCGTAGCCGATCACGATGCCGCCAATGGCTGGCGCGGCGACGGTCTCGATTCGCTGATCACGAAACTGATCCGCTAACGCTTGTCCGAAGCGCATCGCCTCCGCCGGATATTGGAGGAGGAGCGCGCACTGCAAATATTTCGTGCTGTGCAGGCCGCTCGATAAAATGAAATGGCCTTCGAGCAGTGCGCCCGTGCGTTTGAATCTTTCGATGACTTCTGCGGCTTGCACAGTCTCAACCTCATTCACAAAATTTATGACCCGCGTTACAATGCGGCGTGATGCAGCCGCAGCGCCGAAATCTCGTCTCTGATTCCGCCCTCGTTCAGGAAACTGTCGAGATGCTGCGCGTGTGCGGCGGATGTGCGCCTGCCGCAGACATCGCTGACATCGTTCTCAAACTTTCAGACCTCGACGCGGAAACCGCAGCGTCGCTCGTCGCCGATCTTATCAAAGACGATCATCGCCTGACTTTGCGCGACGGCACGATGATCGAACTCAATTGCGAGAATGCCGACGCGCGCCTGCTCCATGACGCAGATTTTGTCGTCGTGGATGTTGAGACCACTGGTGCCAAGACGCCGCCCTGTCGAATCACCGAAATCGGAGCTTACCGCGTCAGTCGCGGACGTATCGTTGCCGAGTTTCAGACGCTGGTCAACCCGGAGACGCCCATTCCGCCTTTCATCGTCCAACTCACAGGTATTACCGACGAGATGGTCAAGGACGCGCCCGGCTTCGCTGATGTCGCGCACGCCTGGCTCGACTTCGCTGATGAAGCCGTGCTCGTCGCGCACAACGCGCAATTCGATGTGCGGTTTCTGAATCACGAACTGGCGCGCATCTTTCCCGGACGCCGGATGGCTAACACGCATCTCTGCACAGTCAAACTCTCGCGCCGCATCTTTCCCGGACTGCTCAATTATCGCCTGCACACGGTCGCAGAATACTTCGCCATTCCCATTTACAATCGTCACCGCGCGGCTGGCGATGCGCTCGCCACAGCCGAAATCTTTTTGCGGATGCTCGCACGCCTCAATCAGCATGGAGTCCGCGACGTGGCCGGTGCACGTCTCTTCAATTTTAATCCGAACGGCGGATACTGATACAGAAGTCAGAAGCCAGGAGTCAGGAGTCAGAATAAAGACTTTTCAGATTCGCTTTGCAGTGACCTGTCTCACATTAGCTGCTGGTATCTAGTGTCTCCCCTTTCACACTCGCTCGCTTGCGTAACAAGCGACGCGCGATGAAGACAAGGATGATAAGAACAGCGAGGCCGAGTCCGATCCATGGGAAATACTGTTTGAACAAGTCTTCCGCCTGGTCGCCGAAATGCACTGCCAGATAACCCTCTAACAGAAAACGAAAGCCCCGCCCGACAGCGATGGCGATGATAAAGCGCGCAAGGCTCAGACGAAAGACGCCGCAGCTAATGACGAACAGTTTGAACGGGAACGGCGGCGGCAAGACGGAAGCTACCAGAATCGAGAGCACATCGTAGCGGTCTATCAACTGTTTGACGCGCGCTTGTTTCTGCTCGGAAAATCGCTCAAGAGCGCGGCGTCCAGCTTTGCGTGAGAGATAGTAGAGAATCACGCAGCCGATGACGGAACCCAGCGTCGCCGCCGCCGCGTAAACCGGCATCAACGAAGGCGTCCCTTTCGAGAGCAGGATCATCACCACATCAACGCCGCCCGGCAACGGGATCAAGGCCGAATCGAGCAACGCGATGCCGAACAATCCGAACGCGCCGTAAGCGATGAGAAAATCTTTGACTGCCGCAAGAGCGCTTGTGATGTTGTCCCAAAGCGAACTCAATTTAATCTTTCATTCCTTTGGTGAGTGATAAGTGATGAGTAATGAGTGATGAGTGATGAGTGATGAGTAAAAGCCCTTTCTTATCACTCATCACTTATCACTGCTTTATTTGGCCGGGACAAAGATAACTGGCGTGTCGTAGGTGACGCCGAAGGTGACGCCGGAGCGCGGGCTGAAATTGCCTAATCCAGCGATGCCTGCGAAATCGAAGCGCAGGCCGGAGCCTTTAATCTGCAAGCCGAGGCGCGCTTCCGATTGCGATTCAGTTCCGAGCGGGCCGGTGCCGGGGCGAGTATTGGCGCGACCATTGATCTCTCCGGCGAAATTGATGTGCTGGTTGAGACGAACGATGCTGGCGAAGCCGTAGGTCAGCACATCGTTCTGCGAGAAGAGTTGTGTCGGCGCGGTGAGAATGGCGATGCCCAGATTGCCGAAGGTATTAACACGTCCGTCGCTGCCAAACTTTTTACCGAAGAGCACGGAGCCGAAAGCGTTAGTCTCGTTGAGACCGATGCCGCGCGATTGGTTCGAGTTCGGCAATTGCATCCCGAATCGGAAACCGAGCGACGGCAGGTGTCGCGTCTCGTTGCGTAATTTAATTTTCGTCGAGAGCGTGAAATCGCCAACGTCGTGCGTAGAGATATTGCCTGGAGAGAGGCTCAGTGGAATCGGCGAGGGCACGGTAATGGAGTTGATGCTCAAAAAATTCTGCGCCACACCGCTAATTTGAAACTCGACGTTGGGCGACAGGCCGACGTTGATGCCGATGACGCCGACGCGCGTCAGATCGCCCGTCAAGCCCGACAGCGGAAATTTCGCGTTCTGCAAGAAGTCAACTCCAACCTGTATCCGCAGTGAGCCGGGCGGAATGGTGTCCACGTCTTCGGTCAGGAGCGGGCGCTGCTGTGCGCTCGCGCCTGTTGCGCAAAGCAACACGAGCAGCAGCGCGCATCTGGCATGTGACATTCGCATGAGTTTGATCGTGTCCCGAAGCAGACTTCTCAAGATGAATCTTCACGCGGATTGTAGCGGCAGAAGCGATGCAGCGTCAACGCCAAGCCGGGAGCGCAGGCATCCTTGCCTGCCAGCGTGCGAAAGCCACGCTCAAGATGTTAAGGCGAGCAAGCTAACAGTTGTTCGCGCTCACGCGCTCATGCAGGCAGGGATGCCTGCGCTCCCGGCAAGCGGTTGTGCTATTCTTTCTCACCGAATAATGGAAACAAGACCTTTTCTCATCGGCGGTGAGTGGCGCGCAACAGATCATCTGCAAGACGTGCGCTCGCCTTTCAATGGCGAAACTCTCGCGCGTGTCTCTTATGCTTCTCGCGGCGACGTTGAAGATGCTATCGCAGTTGCCGCCTCAACAGCCGCAGAGATGCGCGCGTTGCCACGTTACGAGGTCGCCGAAGCGTTGCGGCGCATCGCAGATTACATCAAGGCTCACCGCGAAGATTTCGCGCGCACGATTACTAACGAAGCAGGCAAACCCATCACAGCCGCGCGCGGTGAAACAGATCGGGCTATCTCAACTTTCACGTTCGCTTCAGAGGAAGCGCGCCGCTTTACCGGCGAGAGCGTGCCCGTTGACGCGCAAGCTGTCGGGCGTGGACGTATCGGCTGGATGGAAAGAATCCCGCGCGGCGTCATCTTCGGCATCACGCCTTTCAACTTCCCGCTCAATCTCGTCGCGCACAAGGTCGCTCCCGCGCTCGCCTCGCGCAACACAATCATCGTCAAGCCAAGCCCGCGCACGCCGCTCACTGCGATCATGCTCGGCGAAGCGTTTTTATCGAGCGGTCTGCCAAAAGGTGCGCTGCAAGTTGTGCCGATGGAGATTCAGGAGATTGATTTGCTCCTCACAGACGAGCGCGTGGCGATGATCTCTTTCACAGGCAGCGCAGAGGTCGGATGGAAACTGCGCGAGCGCGCGGCGCGTAAAGCCGTCACGCTCGAACTCGGCGGCAATGCGCCTGTCATCGTTGACGAGACCGCCGACATCGCTTACTCGGTCGAGCGTTCTGCGATGGCCGCGTTTAGTTATGCTGGACAAGTCTGCATCTCCGCGCAGCGACTCTTCATTCACGAGCAAATCGCAGACGAGTGGACTTCGCGCTTCGTCGAGCGCGCGAAGAATTTACGCATGGGTGATCCATTGGACGAGAAGACGGAGCTTTCGGTGATGATTAACGAAGAAGCCGCACGGCGTGCTGAAAGTTGGATTAACGAAGCGATCAATGCTGGTGCGCGTCTGCTCTGCGGCGGCACGCGGCGCGGCGCGCTGCTTGATGCGACTGTGCTCACAGATGTTCACTCTGAGATGCGCGTCTGTTCCGAAGAGGTCTTCGCGCCCATCGCTACTATTCAGACATTCAGCGACTTCGACGCCGCGCTTAATGAAGCCAACAACACGCGCTACGGTCTTCAGGCGGGCGTCTTCACGCGCAACATGAGCCGCGCGTTTCATGCATCGGAAATTCTCGAATTCGGCGGCGTGATGATCAACGACGCGCCTGCTTTCCGCGTTGACAACATGCCTTACGGCGGCGTAAAGCTATCAGGCGCTGGACGCGAAGGCGTGCGCCACGCGATGGAAGAGATGACCGAACCACGCATGATCGTCATTGACCCGATGCGCTAATCCAAGTCAAAGATTAACGCGAATCAGAGTTAATTTAACCTGTCAATATCCGCGTTTATCTGTAGCTCTTAATTTCTATCTCATCGAGACTCAACCATGAAAAAACTATTCACGGCTTTCTGTCTGCTTCTGATACTTTCAGTATTACACTCATTTCCCGTTCACATCTCAGCGCAATCAGCTTCAGTCTCGCAAATAAATTCCGGGACGCTTCATCTCGCCGGACTTCATGCGCCCGTCACTGTCCGGCGCGACGAGCGCGGCATTCCGTACATCGAAGCCGCGAATGATTCCGATCTCTATTTCGCGCAGGGCTACGTGACGGCCAGCGACCGCCTGTTTCAGATGGAGCTTTTTCGTCGCACGGCGCGCGGCGAGTTGGCGGAGATTTTCGGAGCCGGGCCGGACGGGAGCGTGCTCGAAGGCGATAAGCAGCATCGTCGTTACGGCTTCGCGCAGTTAGCGGAGTCTCAGACGGAGCGGCTGCCCGCGAAGCTGCGAACCGCGCTCGAAGATTATGCGCGCGGCGTCAATGCTTACATCGATTCGCTCGACGCGAAGAGTCTGCCGCCGGAGTTTCAGATTCTCCAACTCAAGCCGCGTCCCTGGCGCGTGGCCGACTCGCTTCTCGTCGGCAAATTGTTTGACGAGGCTCTGACAACCTCATGGCAAGCAGACCTCGCGCGCGCAGCCTTCACAGACCTTCCCCATCAATTACGCGACCAACTCTTTCCCGAAACTTCTCCGCTCGACGTGATTCTTGTCGGCAGCGATCAGAAAAAAAGCGGGAAAGCATCGCTCGTCCCATCAACGACTCTTCCGCAAACCGCAGCGATTAGCCAGACTGAGATTGAAACTCTCGCGCTCAACGAACAGATGACGCGCGAGACTCTCGAACGTGTCGGCCTCTACGCCGAAGATTGCGCCGCGAGCAACAACTGGGTCATCAGTGGCAAGCTCACCGTCACCGGCAAGCCTTTGCTTGCGAACGACCCGCACCTTTCACCCTCCGCGCCCTCAATCTGGTACATGACGCATCTCAGCACGCCGAGCAATCGCGCCGCAGGCGTCTCCGTCGCAGGACTTCCCGGCATCGCCATCGGCCACAACGAGCAGATCGCCTGGGGCGTGACGAGTCTTGAGCCTGACGTGCAAGACCTCTACCTCGAAAAGTTCGACAAAGATAATCCGCGCCGCTACATGACACCGGCTGGCTGGCGTGAGACGGATGTGCGCCACGAAGAGATCAAGGTGCGCAAGAGTCCCATCAGCACGGAAACAGGGACAGTGCCGCTCGATGTGATCGTGACGCGACACGGCCCCATCATTTTTGAGAAAGATTCCAAACGCTACGCACTACGCTGGACTGCGCTCGATGGGGACGCGAACCTCGTCGAATCATTTTATCTACTCAACACCGCGCACAACTGGAACGACTTTCGCGCAGCCCTGCGCAACTATGCCGGCCCGGCCTTCAACATGATCTACGCCGACGTGAAAGGCCACATCGGTTATTACGGCGCGGGACGTTTTCCCATCAGGAAAACAGGAAGCGGAAAGCTTCCCTACGACGGCTCGACGGATGAAGGCGAGTGGACGGGCTTCATTCCCTTCGATGCGCTGCCGCACGTTTACGATCCGCCAAACGGCATCATCGTCACCGCCAACACACGCATCGTCGGCTTCGATTATCCGTACCAACTCACAGTCACTCCCGGCCCGGCCTATCGCGCGCGACGCATCTACGATCTGCTACAGGCTAAAAAGAAATTTTCGATTGACGACTTCCGCGCCATTCAAGGCGACACTTACACAATCTCAGGCGCGCTCTTCGCACGCGAGGTCGCTCAAGTGGCGCGTGGAGAAAACGCGCCTGCGGCGAAGGGTGATATTTGGGAAGCGGCTGTTCGTTTGTTGACTGATTGGGATGGCCGCGTCGTCCCGGATTCGCGCGCGGCACTCTTGGCAGCGCATCTGCGCAACGCTTTCCGCAGGCGTGTGCTGATCGGAATGCTCGGAGCGGATCGCGCGAAGATGTATCGTTACGCAAACGCCGACACGCTGATTGATCGTCTCATCGAAGAGAGACCGCGCGAGTGGCTACCCAAAGAGTTTAAGAGCTACGCGGAACTTTTCCGGGCATGTCTTGCGGACGCGCGCGAAGAGTTGACAAAAGATTATGGCGCGGACGAATCGAAATGGACATGGGGACGCGAGGCTATAGCGCGTTTCCCTCACCCGCTCGCGGGCGTGCCGTTCATCGGCAAACAATTCACCATCGAGCCGTTTCCACAAAACGGCAGCACCAGCAGCTTCTCGACGGTCAACCGCGGCTCAAGCGTTTCGATGCGCCTCATCGCAGACACGAGCGATTGGGATAGAACGCAACAGGGCATCGCACTCGGCGTCTCCGGCCTTCCATCGAGCTTGCACTGGAAAGATCAGCTTGAAGATTGGCGCAACGTCACGCCTCGGACATTTCCTTTCACTCAAGCCGCCATCGTCAGCGCCGCCAAAGAAACACTGAGGCTTGAGCCGTTAAAGTGAGGGATGAGGGATGAGGGATGAATAAAAACCAAGATAATTCTTCTTCATTTCATCCCTTATCCCTCATCCCTCATCCCTTCGCCCGCGTCTTCTGCGCCGTTGAGTTGCCCGTAGAGATACGCGAACGCGCAACAGCTCACGCGCGGCATCTACGCGCTTCTGTCACAAACTCTCACGCTAGTTGGCCGCGTGCAGAGAATCTGCATCTCACACTAAAATTCCTGGGCGAGATAGCACAAAGCAGCGTCGAGGCTCTATCGCTTGCGGCTGATCGTGCCGCGCAGAAGTCAGAGCCTTTCAAGCTAATCATTGAAGGCGCAGGCTCGTTTCCTCCGCGCGGCGCTCCACGTGTTCTCTGGCTCGGTGTCGTTGATTCTTCGGGCGCGCTCGCACAACTTCAAAGCCATCTCGAAGAGGAATGCGCGAGCGCAGGCTTCAAACGCGAGGAGCGCCCTTTTCGTCCGCATCTCACACTTGCGCGCATTCGCTCTCCGCAAGGCGCACGCGCCCTTGCCAAGCTGCATCAGGAGACAGGCTTTGAGGCGATTGGATTTTCCGTTACAGAGCTTGTCATGATGAGGAGTGAATTAGGGGCGGGCGGTTCACACTACACAGAGATTTCGCGCCAAAAGTTCAAGGTAGAGGCTAATGAGTAAACAAGTTTTCAATAGCCTACAGCCCAAAAGTAGATGCTCATCACGCTCTATCTTGAGATGAGCGTTTTTAACGGATCGCGTTTCTTAAGGTCTGATTGCCGACGTACACCTTGACTCTTTTCACAGTGGGAAATTGCTTCGCTGTGCCTACGATCTGCTCGGTGATGCGCGGCTCATCACAAATACCAGCCACAGATATTGCTCCCGAAAAACGAATGGTCGCCGTCCCCTTACTAATCGAAACACTGCTCAGCTTGAGGTCAGGACCGAACACGTAATTGCCCAAATTTCCCTTGGTCGGGTCCCTCTGAAACTCGCGGGGCATAGCCAACAGTTCTTCAAGGGCAGCTTTTAATGGCATGGTGCTCTTGTTGATTGTCCGTCTCACAGCAACAAGGCTATCGCCACAACCGATTCTGTTTCCCTGATAGCCATCGTCACCGACAGCTACCAGATAGACTTTAACCTCCTGGGTCTTCTGAACTGGCATCGCCTCTTTGACGGCGGCTACTTTGACGCTGATGATTTTGGGCTGAACGTAGTTGACTCCCCTGCCCATCGTTTGTGTCAGGGCGGAAGATGATACTGCGATGAGCAGTAGAATTAACACTAAGGGTTTTCGCATGAGCAGGGGTTCTCCTTTATCGTTGTTAGAAAGTTGATGCGGGGGAGTTATATCGAACAGCTATCAAAAAGTCAGCGTCAGTTTGCCTGGCTTCAAGTTGGCAACTGGCGCGGGCGAGTCGGCGGCTGCCTCTCATCATCAGATGTTCGCTTCTCGCCTGTTTCCGAAAGCATCTCTTTAATCGCGCCGACGCTTGAGAGCATACTCGCGGTTTCGACCGGCATGAAGATGACTTTCGAGTTGTTGGTGCGCGTCATGTCGCGCAGGGATTCAATGTAGCGTTGCGTGATGAGATACTGCGCAGGATTGCCGTGACCCTCCATCGCCTGCGCGATCCGCGCGATGGCTTCGGACTCGGCGGCGACGTTTCGCAGGCGCGCCTGCGCTGCGCCGTCCGCTTGCAGGATGGCGGATTCCTTCTCACCTTCGGCGCGCGTGATGGCCGCTTGCTTCTCGCCTTCAGCGCGTGTGATCGCGGCCTGCCTGTCGCCTTCCGCTTGCAGGACAAGCGCGCGGCGTGTGCGCTCCGCAGTCATCTGCTTCTCCATCGTGATCCGCACGTCTTCCGGCGGATTGATGTTCTTGACATCTACGCGCGTCACCTTCACGCCCCATTTGTCTGTTGCTTCGTCCAGGATAATGCGTAGCTTGGAGTTGATCTGGTCGCGTTGCGAGAGGGTGTGATCCAAATCCATATCGCCCATCACGGCGCGCATCCCCGTGATCGTCAACTGGATAATACCGCCGAGCAAATCGTTCATCTCATAGACGGCTTTGATCGGGTCTGTGATCTGCCAATAGACAACCGAGTCAACGTGAATCGTCACGTTGTCGCGCGTGATGACGGGTTGCGGCGGGAGGTCTAAGTATTGCTCGCGCAAATCTATCGAGGCGTTGCCGGGACGCATGTTCGTCCAATAGACGCCGCGCGGCTTGTCCAGAAATGGAACGATGACGTTCAAGCCACTGACCGCTACACGGCTGAAGCGACCCAGCCGCTCGATCAACATCACGGTCGCCTGCGGCACGATCTTGATCGTCTTGGCCGCGACCGTTAGCAGGAAGATGCCCAGGATCACGAAGAGAGCAGGAACGAAGTAGTCCATAACACCTCCACAGTTCAGTTGAAATGTATTTGCCCGTGTTCGACTTCTTACTTTTGTACGTCAACTATAGCGGATTAACGAGACGGGCGAAAGTGTCAGAGAGCAAGGATGAAGGCGGAAGGCGGAAGGATGAAGTAAAGCAGAAGGCAGTAAAAACGAAAGCCTTTCGCTTTTGGCTGCCTTCTGCTTTCTGCCTTCTGCCTTCTGTTCTTTCATCCCTCATCCCTCATCCTTCATCCTTGCTCTTGCACCCAGCCGCCGAGCGATTCTTCAATGATCGAAGCTGCGGCAAGCACGGCTTCTTCCGCAAACGGCCTGCCGATAATCTGAATGCCGATGGGCAATCCTTCGCGCGTGCGCCCGGCGGGGACTGAGACGGATGGGAAGCCCAGCACATTGACTGCGCGCGAATATCCGAAAGCGCGAAAGACGCTCATCCCGTGTCCTTCAACGTCCACTCGCCGCGCGCCATGCTCGAACGCCGGCACGGCTCCAACGGGCGCGATCATCAGAGGCGTCGCGTGCATCCATTGAATTAAAGCGGCGCGCAAATCTCTTCGCTCAGTTTGTGCTTTGACGAATTCATCAAGCGGCGGTGTTGGAGTCTTATCTAAAGCAGCGAGCACTGCGCGCACGCTTGTGCCTGCCTGCTTCTCATTTCCAGCATAAATTTCGCGTAACTGTTCTGCTGAGACACGAGAGAACAGCTCAGGCCATAAAGAAATAGCACGTTTCATTCCGGGCGGTTTTTCATCAGTTATCACCAGCCCTGCATCACGAAGCGCGAGCAACGCCGCTTGAATCGTTTGCTTTGTCTCATCCGTCACGGGTGCGTAGCTTTCTGCCACAGACCACGCGACGCGCCAGCCGCGCACGTCAAGGCGAATCTTGCTCTGCGTCTCAGGTCTCAGTGAAGCCGCATCATCCGCCGTATCGGATGTGGTCAAGACATTCAGCAGTAAAGAAAGGTCTTCGACGTAGCGCGCCATCGGCCCAATGACCGCTCCGAGTGAGAGTGAGCCAACGGTTGGTGGAAAGTGTCCGGCGCAGGACACACGCGCAGTCGTGGGCTTCAAACCGACGATGCCGCAAAAGTGCGCGGGCACACGAATCGAACCCGACAGATCGCTGCCTAATCCCACAGGCGAGAGACAAGCGCTGATTGCAGCAGCCTCGCCACCGCTCGACCCGCCCGAAGTTCTGCTTTGATCGTGTGGGTTATTCGTACGGCCAAAGACAGGATTCTCGCACTCATAAGGAATCGCCATCTCCGGCACGTTTGTCTTGCCGAGCAGGATTGCGCCCGCAGACTTCATGCTGGCAACCGCAGGAGCATCTTCGTCAGGAATGTGCGACGCGCGAAGCACTGAGCCGCTAGTTGTTCGCAGCGCCTTCGTTTCAATCGTGTCTTTGACCGTGAAAGGAATGCCGTGCAGCAACCCGACATCACAGCCGCGCATGATCGCCGACTCCGCTTCACGCGCTAACTTCATTACATCTGGCGCAGGCGTCACGATGGCATTGAGCTTCGGATTGATTTGCTCAATCTGCCGCAGATGCGCTGCGACAACTTCAACAGGCGAAACCTGTCGCGCGCGGATCATTGCGGCGAGCTTAGTGGCCGAGAGTTTAATCAACTCGCCAGACAATTCTTCATTCTCCATCAAAGCAGTGCGGTAATGAGACGAAAACTCTTATCACTCATCGCTAATTTCCATCGCAAGGCTTTCCATTTTACCTTATCTTGAGCAATGAGTATGATTCTGATGCCGAATGCGGAGAAGAGATGTCGAATAAGTGTGCGGCGTGTGGTTGCACGCGCTGTGAATCAAGTCATATAATTTCCTGTGTTCGATGCAATCTTAAAATCATCCCGCCACGTTGAAGTGTGTCGGCGAATCTTGTGACACTTTTCCGGCGAAGGAGTGTTTCTCAGTGGCTATTCGTTTGAGCAGGACGTTTGTCCTACGCAAGCTGCATCAACTGTCTGGGATTGTTCCGCTCGGCGCTTTTCTGTTGGAGCATTTTTACACCAACTCGAAAGCCGTCAATCCACATTCCGGCGATTTCGATTTCAATCGCGCGGTGGCAGACCTTCAAGGCATTCCCTACATCCTGCTTATTGAAATCACGTTCATCTTCATCCCTTTGCTTTACCATGCTCTCTACGGATTGGTGATTACGTGGGAGGCACGACCAAACAATCTTGCCTATCCTTACCCTCGCAACTGGTTCTACACGATTCAGCGCATCACGGGCGTGATTCTTTTCTTCTTCATCGCCTTTCATGTGCTGAACATGCGCTTCGGCATTATTCCGGGACTGGGCACTTACCACAATGCCGTCGCCCATAATCCACAGGACGCTTTCAACATCGTGGCGGGCGAGTTTAAGAACACTTGGATTTTTGCGATTTACGTTATTGGAATCATGTCCACTATCTGGCATTTTGCCAATGGCATCTGGCTCTTTTTAGTTGATTGGGGGATTGCCATCGGTGCGCGTGCGCAACGTGTGACGGGTTATGCTTGTATCGCTATCGGCTTCGTGCTGTTAGCTGTCGCTATCAACGCTCTCACAGCATTCAGAAGCCCAGGCGGTTTGTGGGGAGGTCTCTTTTACTAATGGCAGCAGGAACGAACGGAATCAAGATCGCAATCGTCGGCGGCGGACTCGCAGGCCTGGCGGCAGCCATGAAGATCGCCGAGGCCGGACACGCTGTTGACCTCTTCTCGGTCGTGCCAGTCAAACGCTCGCACTCGGTCTGCGCGCAGGGCGGCATCAACGGCGCGGTCAACACCAAAGGCGAAGGCGACTCGACTTGGGAACACTTCGATGACACGGTTTACGGCGGAGACTTTCTAGCCAATCAACCTCCCGCCAAAGCCATGTGCGAAATGGCTCCGGCCATCATCTACCTCTTCGACCGCATGGGCGTTCCCTTCTCGCGCACGAAGGAAGGCTTGCTTGATTTCCGTCGCTTCGGCGGAACGAAGCATCATCGCACTGCGTTTGCCGGAGCTTCAACAGGACAACAACTTCTCTACGCGCTCGATGAACAGGTCAGGCGCTATGAAGTCGGCGGCAAGGTTCAGAAGTACGAAGGCTGGGAGATGATGTCGCTCATCCTCGACGATCATCAAGTCTGTCGCGGCCTCGTCGCCATGAATCTACAGACGCTCGAACTCAAAGCCTTCCAAGCCGACGCTGTGATGATGGCGACCGGCGGCCCCGGTCTTATCTTCGGCAAATCAACCAACTCGATGGTCTGCACAGGTTCTGCCGTCTCAGCCTGCTATCAACAGGGCGCGAAGTACGCCAACGGCGAGTTCATACAGGTTCATCCGACTTCGATTCCCGGTGAAGACAAGTTGCGTTTAATGAGTGAATCCGCACGTGGCGAAGGTGGGCGGGTCTGGGTGCCGCGTCAGAAAGGCGACACACGCGCGGCGTCTTCGATTCCTGAGAGCGAGCGCTGGTACTTCCTCGAAGAGAAGTACCCTGCTTACGGCAATCTAGTCCCGCGTGACATTGCCACGCGCGAAATCTTTCAGGTCTGTCTTGACGGCCAAGGGATAGGCGGCGGCAATCAAGTCTATCTTGACCTCTCGCACCTTCCGGCGGAAACGCTCGACCGCAAGCTCGGCGCGATTTTGGAAATCTACGAGATGTTTGTCGGCGACGACCCGCGCCACGTGCCGATGCGAATCTTTCCGGGCGTTCACTATTCGATGGGCGGACTGTGGGTTGACTTCGATCAGCGCACGAACATTCCGGGACTTCTCGCGGCTGGCGAATGCGACTATTCGATTCACGGCGCGAATCGTCTCGGCGCTAATTCGCTTGTCAGTTGCGTGTATGGCGGTTTCATTGCCGCGCCTGCTGCTATCGAGTTCGCAAAAAATGTTCAGCGCAACGGCACTGACAGTTCAAAGATTTACGATCAGGAGTTGAAGCGACAGCAGGAGATTAACGACGGGCTGATTAAACAATCCGGCACTGAGAATCAGTATGTCATCCACGAAGAGATGGGCAAGTGGATGACGGACAACGTGACGGTCGTGCGCTACAACGACAAGCTCAAGGCGACGGACAACAAACTCCTTGAATTGATGGATCGCTACCAGCACATCTCCATCAACGACTCGAATCTCTGGGCGACGATGGCGCTGCCGCACGCGCGCCACTTGAAGAACATGCTCGAACTCGCGCGCGTCATCACGCTCGGCGCTCTCAACCGCAACGAATCGCGCGGCGCGCACTACAAGCCGGATTTTCCGAAGCGCGACGATGAAAACTTCCTGAAGACAACCATCGCTGAATTTTCCGGCGAAGGCCCCGTGCTCTCCTACGAAGCGGTTGACATCTCGCTGCTCAAACCGCGCGTGCGCGACTACAGCCACAACAAACAAGAGACCGCGGGCGCAACCGTCGCGGCCTCCGCTTCGGCTGCGGGTTTGCCTCCGAAAGAGGGCGCAAAGCAAGTTCCCATCGGCGGCGAGGAGCAGAAGCCTGCGGACTTGAGCGCACCGGTTGTCTGGACGCAGGACAAAGAGAAAGTAAATGCTCCCTTGCGCGACGACGAAACTCGCAAAGAACTGGACAAATCAATCGAGGATGCAGGGGGTAAATCAGACAAGGTATGAGCGCACAAGTACAACATTCCGCCACCGCACAGCACAACACTCCGAGTTCAGTTGTCATCCGCATCCGGCGACGCGAGAAGCCCGGCGCAGATCAATACTGGGAAGAGTTTGAGCTTCCCTATCGCGCGAATCTCAACATCATCTCGTGCCTGATGGAGATTCAAAAGAATCCCGTCACACGCGAAGGCAAGCGCACGACGCCGCCCGTCTGGAATATGAACTGTCTCGAACAGGTCTGCGGTATCTGCACGATGGTCATCAACGGGCGCGTGCGTCAATCCTGCTCCGCGCTTGTGGATCAATTGGAGCAGCCAATCACGCTTGAGCCGATGTCCAAATTCCCAAACGTGCGCGACCTCATCGTTGATCGCTCACAGATGTTCGACCACCTCAAGCGCGTTCACGCCTGGATTGAAATTGATGGCACACATGATCTTGGCCCAGGGCCGAGGATGGATCAGGAAGATGTGTCCGAGCGTTACGCCTATTCACGCTGCATGACGTGTGGCTGCTGCCTCGAAGCCTGCCCGCAGTATGACGGAGATAACTACATCGGCCCACAGGCCATCGCGCAGGTTCGTCTCTTCAACATGCACCCGTCGGGCAAGATGACGCGCGATGAGAGACTCGAAGGCATCATGGGCGATGACGGCATCACCAACTGCGGCAACGCGCAGAACTGCGTGCGCGTCTGTCCGATGTCCATTCCACTCACGAAAGCTATTTACGAAGAGAACCGCGAGACAGTGATTCACGGGCTGTTCGGCTGGTTGAAACGATAATTAAAAAGCAGAAGCCAGGAGTCAGAATCCAGAAGCCAGAAGGAGATAAGGCCGCAAACTACTTCTACAGATTTTCTCTTCTTCTGACTTCTGACTCCTGGCTTCTGGCTCCTGCTTTTCAGTGATTTTGCTTGCCATCAAAGGCCAACTCGTCTAAACTTCGTTTAAGGCGGATCAATTCGCCGTCATCGCTTTTCCAATTCTCTTCCCGTAATCACTCCGCAGGAGATCAAGACAACCTAATATGTTTGCAGACGAGTCAAGTGTGCGGGTTGGCGTGTCGTGCGCCTCAATCATTTCAAACCTCAATCGCGCAAGGTATCCACAGTCGCTTGTCCGAGCCTTGGCGGGAGAAGATGTCGCGCAGCTTATCGCGTTCGATTACTGCACTCTCGTGCTGCCGGAAGCCGCCGGACATGGCATTCGCGTCTGGCGCGCATCCCGCGCAACTGCTCAAGCACGCCGCGCCGCCGTCGAAGATTCTGAGGCTCATACTCAAAGATTATTTGAGCGTCTGCTCAATGAAGGAGTGTCAAGGTTAATTGATGAAAATGATTTCGGCGCTGGCGCAGAGAAAGAGCTTGGCGATGATGTGAGGTCTGCGCTCGCATTGCCGCTGTGCATCGGCGGGAAATGTTTCGGGCTGATCTGCTTTGCCAGCACACAAGCGGACGTTTACGCGCAGGACGAAACCGAACGGCTGATGTGGCTGGCCGATCATGTCGCGGCTGTTGCGCAAGCGATACTGCTGCGCGTGCGGCTCGATTCGGTAAATGAAAGCGTGCTTGAGATGGAGCGTCTCAAGAGTGGTTTTGTCAACACGCTGGTGCGTGACATCCGTTTGCCGTTGACGAGCGTGCTTGGTTTGCTGGAACTCTTCGAGAGCAAGTTGCAGGCACGCGAGGCGTTCGATTTTGAAGACCGTCAACTACTGAACAGCGCTCTTGAAAACGGCGCGCGGATGCGCCATCTCCTTGACGATCATCTTGAGATCGCGCGACAACATGAGCAACCGCTCACGCTGTCGCTTGAAGACGCCAAGGTTGAGCAGTTGCTGGAAGAGGTGGCCGAACCTCTGCGCGGCGAAGCGGCTTTGCGCGGCGTCGAGATGAATATCCACGTCGGCGGACGCGGTCTTTCAATGCACGTTGACGCACGGCAGACGCGGCGCGCGCTCTGCCATCTGCTCACGGTCGCGCTCGAAGCAACGCCCGACGGCGGAGCAGTTCAAATCGAAGCCCAGACGATTATGGGCACGCGCATCGGTGACGAAGGGAGGCGTTTCGTCATCATCAGTATCTCGGATTCAAGTCAGGGGATTCCGCCTGAAGATGTGCCCTTCGTCTTCGACGCCTTCTGGCAGGCTTCGGATAGTCGCCACACAGGAAGTCATGGCGTCGGGCTGGCAATCGCCAAGCGCATCGCTGCCGCGCATGGCGGCAACGTCTCCGTTCGCAGCCAGCGCGGGCGCGGCACTATCTACTCGTTAGTCCTTCCCACCGCTCAACTACTCGCGCCATCAGAGATGCAGCGCATTCTGATTGTTGACGACGCGCCGGAACTGCTTTTACTACTTCGCAAGCTCGTCGCGCGGATGAGCTATCAAGTCGAGACTGCGTCCGGCGCGGTTGAGGCTCTGGAAATTTTGCGAGCGAAGCGGGTTGACCTGCTGCTCACGGATTGGGCGATGCCGGGAATGAATGGCGGCGAGTTAATCGCGGCTCTCAAGGCTGATGAGCGTCTGCGTCAGATTCCGACTCTCGTCTTGACAGGTCACGACACTGAGAACGAGCGTCGAGATGCAGAAGCCGTCGGCTGCGACCGCTTTCTAGTTAAACCCATCATGCGCGATGAGCTACAACGTATCATCAATGAACTACTGCCGATGACAGTCAGGGCAGAGTAAAAAGGTGAAAAGGTAAAAAGGGGAAGAGGTGAAAGGGTGAAAAAGCGGCGACAATGCTTTCCCTTTCACCTCTTCCCCTTTTGCCCGTTTACCCTCTTTAATTACACACCGAGTATGTTGACAAGTTCTTGAACCGCCGCCGCGCTCTTTTGCAGTGCGATGCGTTCCTCCGCCAGCAGATTGATCTCGATGATCTGTTCGAGGCCGCGCGCGCCGAGTTTGCAGGGCACGCCGACGTAGAGGCCGTTGACGCCGTACTCGCCTTCGAGATACGCCGCGCACGGCAAAATCTTCTTCTTATCTTTCAAGATCGCTTCCGTCATCTCGACGGCAGCCGCCGACGGCGCGTAGTAAGCCGAGCCTGTCTTGAGGAGCGCGACGATCTCTGCGCCGCCGTTGGCTGTGCGCTTCACAATCGCGTCCAATTGATCTTTCGAGAGCAGCTCTGTGACGGGAATTCCGGCACAGGTTGAATAGCGCGGCAGAGGCACCATCGTGTCGCCGTGTCCGCCAAGCACGAAGGCCGTCACATTCTCGACAGACACGTTGAGAGCTTCAGCTAAGAAGCAACGCATCCGCGCCGAGTCAAGCACGCCAGCCATACCGATGACGCGATGCTTCGGAAAGCCTGAGCGCCGCAGCGCGACCTGGCACATCGCGTCGAGCGGATTAGAGACGATGATTAAGATCGAGTCCGGCGAGCGCCGTGCAATTTCGTCAACGACTTTGGAAACGATGTCCGCGTTCGTCTTCAGCAAATCATCACGGCTCATGCCGGGTTTGCGCGGCAATCCGGCGGTGATGATGACGACATCGGAATCATTCGTGTCGTCGTAGTTGTTTGCGCCCGTCATGCGCACGTCGAAGCCTTCAATCGGCGCAGTCTCCGCGAGGTCTAAAGCCTTGCCTTGCGGCACGCCCTCGACAATATCCACGAGCACCACATCGCCTAATTCTTTACTCGCCAGCCAGTGCGCGGCGGTCGCACCGACATTGCCCGCGCCGACGACCGTTATTTTGTTTCGCCTGCCCATTTTAGATAATTCCTTTCTCAGCTTGGTAGAAGTAGTCTTCAATCTCAGATTGAGATACTGACCTGCATCCTGTATCTCCGTTTGTCGCTGACAAGCGCGCAATAATTCGTTATAAATTGTCTTCTTGAAAGAGCGCGAGTGTACAGGCGCGCGTGCGCGAGTGTCAAGAAAAGCGGATTGGTCTGGGGTTGCGATGGGACTTCGTGAATGGCTGAAGAGACGGAAGGAAGAGCCGCCGGATGAGCGCGAGGCGGACTGGGAATATCTCTACGATGATGAAGAGGTTGATCCCTTCAATCCGTTCCCTGAACCCGTGCGGGTGGAGATCAGTGATGTCTTTGATCTTCACACCATCGCGCCGCGCGAGGTCAAGCGCGTGGTCGAAGAATATCTGGCTGAGGCACGCCGCGCAGGTTTTCACAGCGTGCGGATCATTCACGGCAAAGGCAAAGGCGTGCAGCGTGAGATGGTGCGCAACATCTTAGCGCGCACGCCTTTCGTTTCCGAATGGACAGACGCTCCGCCCGAAGCCGGAGGTTTTGGAGCAACTATCGTGCACTTCTTGACTGAGAGGCCGTGAAAGGCTCGCCTTAGAACGGTCTCCCAAATGGACCCGGCCCGCTAGCGCTCAGCATCAAAATCACCAGCAGGACAAAGGGAAGAATGCCTAAACATAATCCCACTGTCCCTTTGGCCTTGCGCGCAGGATTCTGACCCGCCAGAGAAACAGTAACTATTCCCAAGCTGATAGCTACCACTCCCACAAAGAAGGCCAAAAAGAAGAGGATAGTTCCGAACTTGATAAGACCCATATCAAGATGGCTGCTCGCTGTCGCAAGAAGAATGTACCCCAGAATAGGGAAACCCACCGCACAGATACCTGTAACTAATGCGGCGGTGGATAGCCCGTTACCGCCGATGGCTGGTGTTGGAGGTCCATATCCTGATGGTCCCGGTGGTGGTGGATATCCGCCACCCATCGGCGGTGGCTGCCATTGTTGGTTATCGTAAGACATTCCTGTTTAGCTCCTTCTATGAGTTTTCTACGTTACTTATTCTTCAGAGAACAAAACGCCGGGGCTTACGCTTTCAGGAAAACAAATTGACAGAGCGCAAGTGCAAATTCAGAGAGTGATTATCATCCTTGCCCCCTGCGATTAAATGGAAGCGACTTGCGTCGCATTGAGTGTCCATAGAATGATAGGGATGGCACCAAGAACCAGACCAATAGCTCCCTGGGCTTTACTGAGAGCTGGATTCTTATTAGCCAGTGCAAGGGTGATAATTCCAAGGATGATGGCAACCCCTCCTAGAACTAACCCTGCCAGAGCGGGGATTCCTATTCGCATAAGGAGGCTGTTGTACTCATCCATAGTCGTCGGGACACTAGCGGTATGTGCCATTATCCATGCTGCTCCATAAGCTAGTACGGCAACAATACCTGCTAACAATGCTGCTTTTGAAAGTCCGCCGCGCCCCTTCGGAGCATACGGGTTTGCCTGTGGCGGAGGATACTGACCGGGCTGTTGATAGCCTCCGTAATTCTGGGCGGGCGGCGGTGGCGGCCATTGCGGCGCTGGCGGTTGATTACCGGGCGCGCCGTATGGAGGGGCTTGCTGGCCGCCCGCGTAGTATTGCTGTTGCGGCGCGGCGTCACCGACCAGGCGCGCTCCGTCATACGGGCACGCATCAGGGCTATTATCAGGAAATGTTCTTTGACATGTGGGGCAACTTTTCATCACTCACTCCTTCTTCTTCTGACGGTTAATAACTACACTGACTTGTTTTATCGAGGCCGATGCAAAGGATCGCTCGTTTTTATTCTGTCCTCTTCTATGCTAAATCGTGCGGCGAGTCAATGTTCATCCTTCATTATTTTCGTTGTGGGAGCTTTCCGCCGCCCCATTCAGCTAATTTCAGACCGCGAGCGAGTGTCACCTGTTACACGATCTCTTCCTTCTTCTCGGAGATTCTGCGATACTTATAATCCAGAGGCGCATTCGACGTTTATCTTTATGAAGAGGCGCAACCAAAGTGGATAGTTGCTCTTCTAAAAAAAGAGAAAGGTTTTCTCCCGCTCTTTTTTACCGCAATAACTTTTTTTTGAGACGTTCATCAAACAGCAGTTTTAATTTCGCCTTCGAGTGAGTTGGAGCATCAGATGAAGTTTGACTTTCGACATCAACGATCTTTGCCGACTTTGCGAATCATCCTTTCCGGGTTGGTGCTTCTTAATAGCGTCCTTCCTCTTCAGGCACAGTCAGGCCGCACGATTGACATCGGCGGCGGCGCAGACTTAACGAAGGACATCTCCGGCGGCGCAGGCGTCGGCGTCTTGATCGCTTCGCGGAATAAGCCCCACAGCCCACGTGCCGTCAGCACAACGCAGTTTCAGGCCACAGCTCGCGTCGTCAAAGGCTCATCGCGCGGCGGCGGTGGACATAAGCCAGCGCCGGTTATTATCAAGCCCAAGCCTCAACCTACTGCCGAAGACCTCGCCGCTCAAGGCGATCAATTTTTTAACGACCAGCAATACGAGCAGGCCATTGCCGCTTACAAGCAGGCGATCAACCGCAAGGCGAGCTATGCGGAGGCATACTACAGTCTCGGCGATGCCTATTTTAATCTGAACAAATACGCGGAGGCTGCTGACGCTTATCAACATGCCGTCACTTACAGGTTACCTAAATTGGATGAGGCCTACAACGGTCTCGGCGATGCGCTCTTTAACCTCCATCGCGATACGGAAGCGATCACGGCCTATCAACAGACAATTCGTCTGAACCCGAACGCAGCCTCCGCTCAATACAATCTAGGCTACATCTATTTCGGCATGAAGAAGTATGCCGAGGCCATCGCTCCTCTTAAAGAAGCAGTCCGCTTAAAGAATTGGGAGGCTGCCAGCTATCTGGGACAGGCTTACGATAATCTCAAACAGTATGACGCGGCCATTGAGGCTTATCGTCAGGCAGAGACCTATACCGGCGCTCAAGACCTGCGGGACAAAGAAGCGACGGCGCTTTATAACTCCGGCGTCGCGCTCTACAACGCCGGTCGCTACGAAGAAGCCATCGCCGCTTACAAACAGGCACTCGAAAAGAAACCCGATCTCTCGTCGGATGTTTATAGCGACATCGGCGACGCTTATCTTCGGCTGAAGAAGCTCTCTGAAGCTGCCGATAACTACAAGCATTCTATTCTGCTGAGTCGTGCCGACGTGGATACCTATAATAATCTCGGCTACGTCAGCACGAGGCTGGCGCGCTATAGCGATGCGGTTGAGAACTACAACAAGGCACTCGCTCTCAAGTCCGATCTGGATGGGGCTGAAGACAATTTGGGCTATGCGCTCGGCAAATTAAAACGCTGGCCGGATGCGATAGAGACTCTGAAACGGGCGATCAGCCGCAAGCCTGATGACGCAGAGGCTTATACTAATCTTGGCTGGGCTTATAACGGGACGGGTCGCTACAGCGAAGCGATCAACGCGCTCCAGCAGGCGATTCGTCTCAACCCCAACGATCCCGTCGCGCAATTCAATCTCGGACTAGCCTACAGCAAAACAGGCAAGTTCAGCGAAAGCGCGCAGGCATTCCAAGAGGCGACGCGGTTGAGACCTGACTGGGCAGAAGCTCAGAATAATCTGGGTTTCGCTGACATGAAGATGAATCGTTGGAATGATGCCATTGAAGCGCTCAAGCGGGCGGTTCAACTGAAACAGGACTATGCCGGGGCTTATTACAATCTGGGCATCGCCTATTACCAGAGCGGCAACAAGAGCGCAGCGATGGAGCAGTATAAGATTCTACAGACGATGAATCCCAGACTGGCAGCAAGTCTCTACGCGATGATTAACAAGGGCAACCCGCCATCAGTCGGATATAATCATTAACGGCAGCGTTGATTGAGATGGAATGAATAAGAGACAATTCAGTACGCTGCTGTCGAGGCTGTTGATTTCGCTCCCGCAGCTTCCTGCGCGATCTTGACGCCGACGCTCGCGCCAATGCGTGTCGCTCCGGCTTCAACCATTTTTCGCGCATCCTCTAAACCTTTGACGCCGCCCGAAGCCTTGACGCCTAATTCAGAACCGACGGCCTGACGCATCAACGCGACATCGGCGACGGTTGCGCCGCCTTTGGAAAATCCCGTCGAAGTCTTGACGAAATCCGCGCCCGCGCGTTTGGCCGCGAGCGATGCCCTGACCTTCTCTTCATCCGTCAGCAGCGCCGTCTCGATAATCACCTTGCACGTCACGTCGTACTCATGCGCGACTTCGACGACCGCGTGTATGTCGTGCTCGACAGCACAATCATCGCCGCTCTTGAGCGCGCCGATGTTGATGACCATATCAACCTCACGCGCGCCGTCGAAGATCGCGCGCCGCGCTTCATAAGCCTTCACGTCAGAGAGCGTCGCGCCGAGCGGGAAACCGATCACGGTGCAGACGGGAACGCCCGTGCCGCGCAGATGACAGGCAGAGGCGCGCACCCACGTCGGATTCACACAGACGGATGCGAAATGAAACCGCGCGGCCTCTTCGCAGAGACGCTTGATGTCGTCTTCAGTCGCTTCCGGCTTCAGCAGCGTATGGTCTATCAAACTCGCCCAATCTCTGGCCGAGGCGGTCTGCCCCAGAATTAATCCGATGCGCGCCGCGCCCGCGTCCACAATCCTGTGCATCCGCTCCGGGCAACGATTGAAACACTCATTCGTGCAACCGCACATCCCCGCCTGCTCGTTGGAATCTCCGTTCAGACGCGCGACGATCACGTCCGTAATCTGCTCAACTAAATGTTCAAGATCGCCGTTGTTTGAATATGGCATTGATAAGAAGACTCCTCTACTATTTCAGATTGCACGTGCGCGGCTTTTGAAGTTGAAAGATCGAGCGCGTCACCTAACCAAGCCCCACTCTTTCAGCACACTCAACAACATCGGCAGCGGCTCTTGCCATAGCCAATCAACTTTGAGTGATAAGCCCTTGAGCACTACGCTGCGAAAGATGCCGTCTTCACCGACCGTCACGATTTGGTAAATGCCGTCATCTCCCAGCCGATAGAACTCCGCCTGCTTGCGCACCGGATCAATCAGCCAGTATTCACGCACGCCCGCCTGCTCGTATTCGTAGAACTTCTCTCCACGATCCCGCGCGCGGCTCTCAGGGCTGATAATCTCAACCGCCATGTCAGCCGGGCCGTCGAGATAAGTATTCTTCAGGCGATCAACATGCTCCTGCGCGATGAAGAGCAGGTCAGGCTCGCGGCCCGATGGTCTGGTCGCAAGTTTCATTTGAAACGGCGCAAAAAGGAGCATACCCAGCTTCTTCGCTTCTATGAAGTGCTGAAGAATCGAAGCTAAAAAACTCAGTAGCAGTTGATGTCGCTGTGACGCTGGACTCATAATTATCACCTCCCCGTCAACCCACTCGGCATGAGTGCCATCAGCCCAGACGAGGAATTCTTCGTAGGTCATTCTGGCAGGAGACGGAGAGCTAATGGATGCCGCGCCGCTCTCAGTTTTAATTTCCTGTACCATGATTCTGACTCCGCTTACAGAGTTCGCACGCTATTATTCTACGCCGTCAACGAAAATCCTGACATCCCATCGCTCAACGCACAGATTCATCGCCAGGCAACCGACAGTCTAGCGCTGATACTGGCGCTCAATGGCTTCGATCTTAGCCACGCGCTTGCGGTGACGATCTTCGCTGATCTCTGTCGAGAGCCAGGCGCTGACGATCTCGCGCATCTCTGCGCTCGTGATGGTTTTGCTTCCGAGCGTGAGGACATTAGCATCGTTGTGCTCGCGCGAGTTCTTCGCAACTGCGACTGAGTAGCAGGCGGCGGCGCGCACGCCCGGAACTTTGTTGGCGGTCATGGCAGAGCCGACGCCCGCGCCGTCAATGATGATGCCGACATCGGCTTGAGCGTCTGCGACGGCGCGTGCGACAGCGTGTGCGAAGTCTGGATAATCAACGGCGTCTTCGGAATTCGTGCCGTAATCGCGGACGCGATGGCCGAGTTCGTTGAGAAGAGTTTTGAGTTCTTCTTTCATCTTGAAGCCGCCGTGATCCGCTCCGACCGCAACGACCTTGCTCTCGCGCGAACCGCGACGCGGAACACGACGGACTAACTCAATTCTTCTCTCGCGCACGATGTCTGCCGCAAGCGGTGTCAGGCGCGCACCTTCCGCAACGCGCAGCCGCGTGCCATCTTCTAATCCGCGCACATCATCTTCCGTTATCACCATCTTCGATGATTCATCGCGCGTGAACTCTTTTGTCGAGCCGGAAGATTCTTCGGGCACGGTGTTGATAAAGCGAGTCTGAGTTGAAGAAGAGACTGTGTTGGACGCGACCGATGAAGTTGAGGCAGCCGATGCGCCGCCCGTCGTTTCATCTTCGGCAGGAAGCGCGTTTGCCAGCACGTCGCGGACAAGGGCGCGGACACGGTCGCGTGTTGTGTCGTCAGTTGCCATAAAGCAGTGGTCAGTGGTCAGTGGTCGGTGGTCAGTGGTTTTCAGTTTTTTTCAACTGACCACTGACCACTGACCACTGACCACTGATTAAGCGTCGCGTAAATCCAGAAGCCTTCCAGCATAAGCCGTAACTTTATTGGCCTTGACTGTGAAATCAACGCGGCCAAGATAGATGCCGCTCTTCCCGACCTGAAAGATGATCGTGTTGCCGCCGGAAGGTTGTTTGGTGATGACGGGCTTGTCCATAAATGTGTGTGTGTGTCCACTGGCGATGAAGTCTATGCCGTCAACCTGCGCGGCAACCTGTGTGTCGCCGATTTCGTTGCCCTTCGGATTTGGATAGTAGCCTAGATGCGAAGCGCAGACGACCATCGCGCAACGCTCGCGCTCGCGCAGGACGCGCACAGCGCCACGCGAGACCTTGACCGGCTCATAATACTTGACGCCCTTGAAATTCTCCGGCGTTATCAGACCCTCCGGGCTGATACCCAATCCGAAGACGCCGATGCGCACGCCCGCGAGTTCGCGCACGACGTAGGGCTTGACGCGATTTTCGATGACCGTGCCGCGCACGTCGTAATTGGTTGAGACAAACTCGAACGTGGCGAACTTCATCGCGGCGGCGAGACCTTCGACGCCGTTATCGAAATCGTGATTGCCGAGCGTGCCGACATCGTAACCGATAGCCGACATCGCTTTGTATTCGACTTCGCCTTTATAGAAATTGAAATACGGCGTGCCCTGAAACGCATCTCCCGCGTCAATCAATAATGTGTTCGGATTCTCGGCGCGAATACGTTTGACGAGCGTGGCGCGGCGTGCGACACCGCCCTTGCCTGCGTTCCGGTCGTTGGCTGGAAGCGGATCAATCTGCGAGTGCACGTCGTTGGTATGAAGAATCGTAATCAGCGTCTCATCTTTGCCCGGCTGTAGAAGCGGCGTCGCAAACGCTGACCATGAGGACGCAGGATTGAATGATGAAAAGATGGACGGAGTCAACGCGAGGCTCGCGCCGCCAACGATTGAGGTGCCTAGAAATTTTCGACGTGTAATCATTGCGGTTGCTCGTCCTCCGTCTTTCCTGAACCGTTTCTGTCATAACGAAAACGACTGTCGAGCTTTGGCTTGATCGCGCGTCCAGCCGCCGTCTCAGCTTTCACGTACTCAAGCACGGCATCACGCATCGTTAGACCAAGCGGGCGCACGTTCTTCGCTTCCTGCAAAAAGCTGTAATCGCCGCCGCGCTTCACCAGATAATCAATCGTCACGATAGTGTAAGTGGCCTTCGGATCAATATCTCTGGCGGTTTCGTTTTTGTCGCCGAGCTTGATGCTGACAATCTCGCTCTGTTTCTTATCGTTTGTGCGATAGGTGATGCGCGCGCCCGATTGCGCGTCACGGCGTGAGACGACGAGATCGAGAAAGCGACGCAACTGCTCGCCCGTGAGATCAACTGTGACGAGCGCGTTCTCAAATGGCAGCAACTCGAAGATGTCGCTCGCGCTGATGTCGCCTTCGGTAATCTCGCTCTTGCGCAGGCCGCCGCTATTGGTGATGGCAAGCAGGACGGGCTTGCCGAGTTTCGCTGCGGCGCGATCACGTAACGCATCGGCGACGAAATTGCCGAGCGAGCCGCCGCCCATTCCGGCTTTTTTCAATTGACCGGCGAGCTTGCCAATCGTCGTTCCAAGCTCGTGCACCTTCGCACTGTAGGGCGCGATGAGAGCGTCCACCGCCGGGTCATCCTTCACGCTCTCGTCAACCACGCGCTCCGTTGCCTTAGCGCGCAGATCGAGCGGGGACGGCGGAGCGGTCTGCGAATTCGTACTGCCGTTTGGCGGCGGCGTTGAGGGCCGTGTCGTCGCGCTTCCCTGCTGCGCTTGTGCAGCAGTCGCAAGCAGACAGATCAAGATGGCGACAAGGCCAGAGCTGAGTCTAGTCACGTATTTCAATTAGTTCCCTTTCAAAGCAACGGACAGTATTCAGCTTTGATTCCAACTGACCACCGGCCACTGACTACTGACCACTTTTTAACATTGACCTCTGGAGAGAAGCTCGAATAGTATGTCGCACCAGGCGGTGCACACGCAAATGCCGCTACAGGATATTCAATTTTCATCAATGGAGGCTATCCTTGTCCACTTCCACCGCACAGGCTTTCTCGGAATTCAACAACACGAATCTCGAACCGCTCTTCTCCGCCGAACAGATTCAACAGCGTATCACAGAACTCGGCTCACAAATCGCACGCGATTACGAAGGCAAGAACCCTTTGCTCATCGGTGTCCTCAAGGGCGCGTGCATTTTTATCAGCGATCTCTTGCGCGCGATTGATCTCAAGCTCGGCATCGAGTTTATAGCGATTTCAAGCTACGGCGCATCAACACGCACGTCCGGCGAAGTCCGCATCGTCAAAGACTTGGACGTGCCGATTGAGGGACGCGACATCCTCGTCGTCGAAGACATCGTTGACACGGGACTGACGCTCTCTTACCTGCTCGCCAATCTCAAATCGCGCGGCGCGACCAGCGTCAAGCTCGTCGCGTTGCTCGACAAGCACTCGCGCCGCGAACGCGAAGTCGAAATCAACTATCTAGGCTTCCAGATTCCAGACGCCTTCGTCGTCGGCTACGGCCTGGACTTCGCCGAACGCTATCGCAACCTGCCATTCATTGCGGTGCTGAAAGACCCGGAAATACAGTGACAAGTGATGAGTGACGAGTGACGAGCAAAGGCAATGTCTTTATCTCGTCACTTTTTACTCGTCACTTATCACTGCTTTAAGAAAGCTTTCTCCCGCGATCAACCTCAATTCAAAATTATCGGCAATCGTCTGCCCGATGTCTGCGAGCGACGAGCGGATGCCGAGATCAACGCCTGTGCGTGCGGTCTTGCCGAAGACAATGAGCGGCGCATACTCGCGCGTGTGGTCTGTTCCGGGAAATGTTGGGTCGTTGCCGTGATCGGCTGTGATGATGAAGAGGTCGCGTTCATCCATCGCGGCTTCAATTTCCGGCAGGCGCATGTCGAAATGTTCGAGCGCGCGGGCGTAGCCTTCCGTGTCGCGGCGATGGCCGTAGAGCATGTCGAAGTCCACAAGGTTCGAGAAGATCAGGCCGCGATTTGATTGTCTGAGCGCGTTGATGGTCTGGTCAATTGATTGGTCGTTATTCTTCGCCGTCAGATCAAGCGTGACGCCCATCGCATCGTAAATCGAAGCGACTTTGCCGATGCAGACGACATCGAGTCCGGCTTCGCTGAGTGCCGGGAGAAGATTCTCGCGCGGCGGAGGCACTGCGTAATCGTGCCGATTCTCCGTGCGACGAAACGCGCCCGGCGTGCCGATGAACGGGCGCGCGATCACACGCCCAACTTCATCTTCGCCGCGCAGAATGTTTCGCGCCGTCTCGCAGATTTCGTACAGGCGCGGAATGGGAATCACCTCTTCGTGCGCGGCGATTTGAAAGACCGAATCGGCGGAAGTATAGACGATGGGCTTGCCCGTGCGGACGTGCTCCTCGCCAAGCTCCTTGATGATCTCCGTGCCTGAAGCCGGAATGTTGCCGAGAATGCCGGGAACATTAGTCTCTCTGATAAAGCGGTTAATAATCTCCGGCGGAAACCCCTGCGGGTAAGTCGGGAAGGCGTGTTCGAGAATGATTCCGGCCATCTCCCAATGGCCTGTCGTGGTGTCCTTGCCGTTGGAGCGCAGAGCGCAACGACCGAAACATCCGCGTGGATTCTCGACGGGCGGAAGATTCTTTAACGGGCGAATGTTTCCGAGACCGTAGCGCTGAAGATTCGGCAATCGTACTTCGCGTGAAGCGAGTATGTGGCCGAGCGTGTCGGAGCCAGCGTCGCCCCAGTCCGCCGCATCCGGCATCTCACCGATGCCTGCGCTATCCAAAACAATTAAGATGATTCGATCAAAAGCGACATTTGTACTCATCAACAGAATCCCTTTCCAAAATTGATGGTCTTTATCCCAGTGGCTTTAATCCTTCGCGTGAACTATGAATCACGGCCAGAACTTCAATCTGCTCTTCGTCCTCTTTGATTAGATAAATGATTCGGTACGAGCCTTCGATGACTTCACGCACTTCGTTCAATTCATACTCTGGCGCCATCCGACCAGAGAAAGGGAAGGCAGCAATCTGTCGAGAGCGTTTGGTTAAGCGATCAACGATCCGGCGGGCGTATTCCGGCGAGGTTTGCGCCATATAATCAGAGAGAGCTTCAAGTTGAGCAACGGCGGCGTCCGTCCATAAAACCTTCACGACTGTAACCCGAACCTGGCGCGGACTTCCGTGACATCCGTAACTTTTCCGGCTTCACTGTCAGCAAGCCCTGCTTCGATTGCCTGGCGCACGTAAATCTCGTGCATCAGATCATCCCACGTCAAACTATCAGGCGACTTTTCAATCAGGCGTCGGGCCTCATCTTTAACATTGGCTGTGCTCATGCAGTTCACTCCTTGAACCTTTAGTAGCGTGAATATAATCAGTGGCTAGAGATGCAGTCAACTTGTTTCGTTAAATTCAACACGCTAACTCTTCGGCGCGTAATATCCTTCGCGCGCTCGAACCTGTGCGCCGCCTCCATTGACTCCGCGAACTTCAACGCGAATCGAGCGAAAGCGCCCGTCACGAGTTTTATTGGTCGGATAGTAGCCGAGACTGTACTCAGTGCCGATCTCGTGCGCGACCTGCGCGAAGGCGGCGCGGGCGTCGTGCAGATCGTTGGCACGGAAAGTTTTGCCGCCGGAAGTTTGCGCGAGTTCGCTCATCTCGCGGCGAGCCAGATTATAAAGGCTGCGGCTAATCTCCATGCGTTCAAATTGTCCCATCTGGCAAAAATCTTCGTAACCACTCGCGTCTGCACGCGGGACGAAGAGTCTGCGATAGCGCTCAAGCTGCGTGCGTGAGAGTCTGAGCGCGCCATACGCCTGACAATCCGTCATCAAATGATCTTCGACGAAATCTTCCGTGTTGACCTCGATGAAATAACAGGCGACACCGATGCTTTGTAACCTGGCACGCGCCTCCGCATAATCTGCGTCGCTTGATGAATCAACGCCGTCTGTGAGCGCGACGACCGCCCGACGACCGCGCACTTCTTCACGCGGCGCTTCTCGAAAAACGTCTGCGGCGATGCGCGTTAAAGCGTCGTAGTAAGGCGTGCCGTTGCTCGCGCCCACATTCTCAAGAGATTTTTCGAGCGCCTTGCGGTCATCAGTCAGGCGCGAAAGTACATCAACTGTCGCAAGTGTTGAGTCGCCGTCCGGCGCGTTGTTGAAGGCGACGATGGAGACGCGGTCGCCCGGACGCAGAGACTCAATAAAAGCTCTGGCCGCGCTGCGAATCAATCCCAGGTCAACGCGCGTCGAGCCGGAAGTGTCGAGCAGGAGAACGATTTCAAAAGGCGCTTCCGTCGTCGTGAAGTTACTGATTTGTTGCGGGCGTCCGTCTTCGTAAAGGACGAAATTTTCAGCGCGTAGATTCGATAGCGGATGTCCGACGCGATCCGTGACGACCGCCGGGACTGAAACGAGTTGCGTGTCAACGCGGACGACATCACCTTCGGCAACCTCTTCGCCAACGGGCGTCGGCGTGTTTGAAGTTCGCGGTGTCGCGCCAGGCGTCGGCTCTGGTGAGCCGCTTACCCTGCGCGGCCTCTGCTGTTGATTGCTCTGTGGCGTCTGCTGCGCGCCGGTGATTACCAGGCTATTAAGAATGGCGACGACGATGATAGCGAACAGGAGCGCGATTCTAGTTACCGGCGCGCCGTTTCGATTTGCCAGACTTTTCAACATCATTCTAAACTCTCTGAAAAGCGTTCGAGACGACTAAATATAGCCTCAAATGCGGGCTGTGTGAAAGTGCAGGCTGTCGAATTTGAAGGGAGCGAAAGAATGTCTGTCATCGGGAGGCTGGACGAGCAGGTGGATAAAGTTCTCATCTCGCCGCTTGCCGGAAAGAATGAGCAGGAGACGAGCGAGCAAGATAATGATTCCGATGCTTCGCGCGCGGCGACACCAACAAAATCGGACAGCTTGAAAAAGAGGAACGCAGAGCGTGACACATTGCCCGTCTGGTTACTCTAAGTTTAGTTCAAGGTAAAGAAGTCTCGGATGCGGCGCAGCAGGTCGCCCTGTGTGCGAGACATCCGCTTGCGCTTGGCCTCTTCGTTGAGTCCCTCGCGCACGGCTTCGAGTTCGACGCGGCGACGGGCGAGGATGTGCGAGATGTCTTCGGCGATTTCCGGGCGCTGCCGCATGATGTCCTGAAAACTTTCCTTGTCGAGGCGATAGCATTCCGTGTCCGCCAGTGCGATGACGGTCGCCATGCGCGGCTCGCCCGTCATCAATCCCATCTCGCCGAAGAAATCTCCGGCGTGGAGCGCCGCCACCTTCTTGCTCAGATTGCCGTCAACCATCACGCGAACTTCCGCTTCACCCTCATTGATGACGTACAGCCAGTGGGCTTCTGCGCCCTGCCGCGTCATCGCTTCGCCGCGCACGAAGGGAGCGACGATCAAACGATCTGCGAGAGACTGTCGCTCTTCATCCGTCAAGGTGTGAAACAGTTCGACACGACGCAGCGACTCGACGCGACGATGAATCTCTTCCTCACGTTTACGCTGGCGGCGACGCTCGTCGTCTTCCGTGATGAAGAGCGATTGCGCTGGGATTGAGAGCGGAATGCCTGCACGACGCAGCGCGAAGTAGATGCGCGAACGAACGACGGAATCGGTCGGGTCTGTCAGCGCCAGATCGGTCACCCAGTAGCGCGCGGCGTAGCTGATGTAACTCTCTTTGAAATCGGAGACGAGGCAATGCGGCGCTGGCTCAGGGGCCACATTTTCAATCGGCTCTGCGCGCAACGCAATCTCAACAGCTTCGACAACATCCGTCGGCGCAGAGCGAAAGTCAACATTGAAATAGACCCACTGGCGATGCTGGCGCGGCGCACCGAGACGACGACCGAGCAACAGCACCTGGCCTTTCATCAGGACGCTGTTCGGGATCACGACCGTGTCCCAGTTGCGCGTCTCAATCGAAGTCTGCCGCCAGCGAATCTCCACGACACGCCCCTCTTGCTGGTCAACCCTGATCCAGTCGCCGACAGTGATGGAGCGTTCCATCTGCAAAGCCATCCCGCCCATCACGTTTCCCAGAGTGTCTTGCAGCGAGAAGCCGACGACCGCCGTGATGACGGCAGAGGTGGCGACGATGCCGGTTAAGTCAACTCCGCTCCGCGAGAGCAGCGTGATGGCGACGATGATGTAAGAGAAAGCGATCAACAGGTCGCGCAGGATACGCGGCGGCTTGAGACGCACTGCTCCCAGCAAGACATCGAAGACCACGACGCTCGCTAAGTTAATAGTTCCCACGCTCAGAATAAAAATCGAAGCCCAGTGAACCCAACGATAAGCAGTGCTGGTGAGGGGATCAAAGCCGTAATAAATGAGCGAGGCGGAGATGAGCAATCCGACGAGCGAGAGCAGGAACAGTACCATCGCCACACGAATGCGACGGCGCTCGGTGGGCACGAGTGCAGAGAGGACGAGTGCGGACACGACAAAGCCGAGCGCGAGCCAGTGAAAGACCCCGCCCATCCCAGCCGCGAATTGTACGTCTTGCCAGAAACTCATCAGGTATCTTTACGAGAGCAAAGTAAAGGGTGCGAACTGTGACAGGCGCGAATCTTAACACGACCTGAATCTATCGTGATATGAATCTTTTGCTTTTCAGGCAAATGAAAAAGGCAGGATAAAGATTACCTCTTTCATCCTGCCGCCTTGAAGCTCAATCTTCGTGAAGCAGCCTTCACTTAATCATCGTACCGGTTCTGCTCCAGCGGCTGTTTCTGAAAAAGTCGAGGAAGAAATTCCCGCTTGATGGCGCGCTCTCATCATACGACCAGTAAACGAACATGGCGCGGCCCACGACCAGATCGCGCGGAACGATGCCCCAAGCTCGACTATCAGAACTATTGTCACGGCTATCGCCCATTACGAAGTACGAATCAGCCGGAATTTTGAAAGGTTTGCCATTCACGGCGTAGAAAAAATCAGAACTCGCCGGTGGATTTCTGTCGTTGCGTGATGCTTGAATGGTTTCAGGATAGTAATAAACTGAATAAGGCTCATTCGGCTGGCGCGGCGTAGTTTCACCATCAACCACGAGTGGAGCTTTCTCGTCGTGATTCTCAGCCGCGATGATGTGCTCTGGTAACAACCCACCGTTTATGTAAACGCGATCTCCTCGCACTTCAACGGTGTCGCCCGGCAAGCCAATCACACGCTTAACGTAATTTGTTTTGAATGGAATATTATCCGACTTCATATCGCCTGCTTTATTATGCTCGTTGCCGGGATATTTGAAGACGATGATGTCGCCGCGCTTAATCTCGCGCTGCGGCAGGAAGGGGAGCGGCTTGCCGGGAGCGAAGATGAACTTGTTGACGAGCAGGTGATCGCCGATGGTGATCGTGTTCTGCATCGAGCCAGTCGGGACTTTGACGGCCTGCACGATGAACGTCATCCCGAAGAGCGCCATGATGACGGTCACGACCGCCGATTCAAAATACTCGCGCCAGATGGTCTTGGGTGGCCCCTGCCTCTGACGCGCAACCTCTGTTGGCTTCTTCTCAAAGCCGTTACGCCCGATGACGCTCGGCCTCTGAGCAGAGACCCGCGTCTCCGTTCCCGTCTCAATCACCGGCTCCGCAATCCCCGCGCTCGTCGAATCATCATTCATAAATTCATCCTAAAGAAGCCACGCACGGCGGTCAAGCGGAGAGCAGTGGTCAGTAGTCAGTGGTCAGTGGTCAGTTGATAATTGGTTTTTCACTGACCACTGACCACTGACTACTGACCACTAATTTTTTCCAGCGCGAGGCGGGCAGCAGATGTTTCGGCAGCTTTGATGGTGCGCCCCTGCGCGCGGACTGAGTCGCTATCCCAACTCAACTCGACGTGAAATGTGCGGCGATGCGGCGGCCCTGAAGTTTCGATCACCGCATACTGCGGCGTGGTATGGAAATCGGCTTGAAGCCGCTCCTGCAATAAAGTCTTGAAGTCAGCAGCAGCAGCCGACTCCGGGTCAACCTCTTCTAACTCATCTGCCAGCGCGAGGTGGATGAAATCGGTCGCGGCAGTTAATCCACCATCAAGGAAGATGGCAGCGAGGACGGCTTCAAAAGCGTCTGCGAGGAGAGCGCGTTTGTGTCGTCCACCGCTCTTCTCTTCTCCGCGCCCGACGCTCATGTATTCTCCGAGTGTCAAACGTGCGGAGGCGCGTGCGAGCGTCGGCGCGCTCACCAGGCGATGCTTCATGCGCGACAGTTCGCCTTCGGTGACATCCGGGTACGACTGAAAAAGAAAATCCGCGACGATGAGACCCAGCACGGAATCGCCGATGAACTCCAACGCCTCGTTATGAAGCCGACGCGCCTCTTCCTCATTGCCCGGCGCAACCTGTTCGTGCGCCCATGAGCGATGTGTGACGGCGCGCTTGAGCAAGCTCCGGTCGCTGAAACTGTAAGCGAGAATCTTTTCCAGTTCGTCCAGATCAGGAGCTTTGGTTTCGGATTTCTTCACAGTGGCGCTGATTCTAACATAAACGCCGGGCGCATCATCGTTTGAGAGATGATGCGCCCGGCGTTAGCTCGAAGGAGAGAATAGCGAAGCTAATCATGGCTTCGCTCTACCGTTAATAGTGCGACCGCTTGGGTGTAGTCTTGGTGCTTGAAGTTTTACCAGTCGTCTTGCCGTTGGACTGCGTTGTGCTGGTCGTGCTCTGCTTTGTGCTTGCCGGAGTCGTCGTCGTTGTCTTGGTTGACGAGGCTGTAGGGCTGCCTGACTGCACCGGTGTAGCCATCGAAGATGGCGCTGACGGTATCAAGGACGGCGTGATAGGCTCGCCTGGTTTCGGAAGCGGCCTCGCCGTGATACCCGCGATCAATTCTTTGAGACCAGTTTCAGAATTGTTGTTCCGATACTTGTAAAGAGATGTAATTTGTTCCGTCCAGGCGGTTCTCTCCTTTGCAAACTTCGCTGCATCGGGGCTGGAGTTGCTATAGGCGATGGCGCGCGCCAGAGCGTCAATCATGTGATCCACGACCTGATTAACCTTGTCGGTGAGGTCCTTGCACTCCTGACCCTTAAGCTGCTCGTCAGTCTTGCACTTCGCCTCATAATCAGCCCGCAGCTTCGTGTACTCAGCCTCTTCATAAGCAGAAGCTAAGAGATAATAGTTGTACGGGTTTTTCTTCTGTGGGCCATCAAACTGCGCGGCATTGACAAAGTAGGTCTCAACTTCGCTCGGCGCAGATTTTCGTAGGAGGAAGCCGAGCGCGTAATTGAGATTGCCGAGTATCTCATCTCTATCTTTGGCGGCAAGAGGCTTGCTCGGATCGAAAGACTTTCCGCTCTGGATGAGTTGAATGGTTCTCTTCGCGTAAGAAACGGTGTCGGTATTATTCGCTTCGTTTCCAGTCGTTGCAGCGTCAAGACCTGCTCCCGAAAGTTGATAAAGAACTGCCAAGTCATCCGGGAAGTCAACTAGAACCGGCTTCGCGGCAGCGAAAGCCTCGTTGTATTTCTTGTCCTTGAGTTGCTGAAGGAGTGCTGTCCTGCGGGCGATTTTCTCGTATGTGTCCACCCATTTTTTGATGTACTTGATATACTGATCGTCCGGGCCATCCTTAGCCTCATATTTCGCCAGATAATCTTTACCAGCTTGATATGCAACTTCAGGTTTGGCGTTTGGGTCCCTTTTAATGTTATCGGTGAACTGTTTATATAAAGCAGCCTTGGCTTCAGTATCATCCTGCCCGCTCGCGGCTACCGCCACACTGGCAGTCGCAGGTGTCTGCGCCAGAACTGGCAACGCAAGGGTCATAGCGAGCGCGGCAAGCACAAACAGTTGAATTACCTTTTTCATCGGTCGCAATCCTCCAAGCAAATATTCGTTTTCAAATTCCTACCAAATCTATCGGGGGTGAGAGCGCGCCTTCGACTTTGGCGTCACGCTCTTTAGGATGCGTTGTTCAGAGCATTAGTTCGCTTTGCTCTGGCGGCAGACGCATCCATCTAACGGAGAGAAACTCAAGGACATCGTCTCAGGTGAAAACTGAATTCGACTGGCAATCATCCTGCAACGAGCGCCCGTCTGTCAAGGCATGAAAAGCCGTAAATCGTGAATCGTGAATCGTGAATGGAAAGAGCGTTCTTACATTCACGATTCACGATTCACGATTCACGATTTCTTTGCCTTTTATGGTCTGGTGGTGTGGACGCGGCGCGGCCTCTGCGTATTCTGCTGGTCGGTCGTCTGTGTGCTGTTGGGCACGACGGGTCGCGTGTTGACTTGCGCCGGTGTTGATTGCGGCACGGTCATGATGGTGCTCTTGACCCCATTGCCGGTCGGACGTGTTCCACTTGGAAGGGTGTCGGTCACGTTCGTCTCACCGACATCGCCTGCCTCATCTTCCTTATCCTCATCGCTGATGGCGGCGGCTTCCTTCGAATTGATCTTCGGGCGCGGCGCGATAGGCATTGCGGCATAAGGCTGTGCGTCCGGGCCGGGACCAAAACGATGTCTGAGCGATTTGTAAATCTGCCCGGCGACGTAGGCCGGGAAATGTCCGCGCCCGTCTGAGCCTTTGGCGACGACGACAACGGCCAGTTGAGGACTCTGGATCGGAGCAACTGAAGTAAAGAGTCCGATCCACTGCCTGTCTCGATCAATGCAAGTGCCGGTTTTGCCAGCAATCGTCTGCAAAGGGTCGTAGGCTTTCTTGCCTGAGCCGTAGTTGACCGAGCCGATCATTCCGGGAATCATCTGGCGGATTGCTTCCTGCGGGATATTCAACTTGCGGCGCACGATGGTCTTGAACTTCACGTCTTCCTGCGGCGTGCGCGGCAGATGCGGGACGAGCAGGTTGCCGCCGTTGCCGATGGCTGAGACGAGGTTGGCAAGCTGAATCGGCGTCACCTCGAAATCGTCTCCGTGCGAGCACATGTGATTGACTGCGTAGCCAGACTTGAAAAGCGGCACGCGGCCCGGCGACTCGTTCGGATGATTGATGCCGGTTCGCTCGCCGAGTCCAAGCTCACGAGCGTAGATCATCAGACGGTCGAAGCCGACTTTGCCTCCGACGTTCTGAAAATAACCGTTGTTTGAATAGGCCAGCGCGTCCGTCAGATCAAGCGCATGACGATCCGAGACCGAAACGTCCTGAACCGGACTAATCACCTTCTCCGTCAAACCCGCCAGCCCTGTCATCAACTTGATCGTCGAGCATGGCTTGAAGCCGCGCCTGAGCGCCCACTCCTGATTGACGACCGTATAGACGCGGCCCGTTTTCGGGTCCATCACAACGACCGTGCCCGCGTGATTGCCAAGCGCGGCGACGGCTGCGCGGCGGACTTCCAAATCCTCGCCCGTCGTATCATCCTTAGCGATGTTCGACATCGCCTCGTCGCGCATCCCCTGCTCAATCGCACGCTGGCGCGCAATGGCAGCTTGACGAGCTAACTCCGCGCGGCGTCTGGCTTCCGCAATTTCGCGGCGACGCTGCTCGGCTGCCCGACGAGCCTCAGCCAATCGCTCACGTTTCGAGAGCGCGCGACCTCCGCCGCGCCGCTCCTCGTCCCTGTCCTTACGGGCGGCGCGCAAATCTCTGGCAGAGTTGCGGTCGTGCCGCTTATCAACTCGCGCTTCCTGCGCGGACTTACCGCGCCCTCTCTCCGCGCGCGCGGACTGTTTCTCTCGCTCTTTCTGAGCGCGCGCGCTTCTGTCGTTGCGCGCCGACTGTTGGCGGGCTGCCGGACGCTTCTCTTTAGACGCTCTGGCAGTGCCCTTGTTTTTAGCCCATGCGGTGCCGGTGGAGATCAGGATGATGAAGAGGAGAAAGTTGAGCGCAATCTGCGCGGGGTTCGGGGTACGTCTGGTTTGGGTCATTGACTGGTCCTCGCAAAATCAAAATCTGTTGGGGTCGCAACACGCGAGTTAGGGTCGAACGCGAAAACGAACGAAGGCCTAACGATGATCTGTACTGGTTTCTGCGGCACGCTCTCAAGGCTGGCGCGCTCTCGCTCAAGTTAAAGTTCAATGTCGAAGAATTGAGTCTCTGCAAAAAAGTTCCTCTCACAGTTTGACTGCTTTCCGACTTCCTTCTTTACGATGAGGTGGGAGAGTTCCCTTTTGGCGGCCTCTGGGGAGTTTGCGTTGAGACCGTGCTGAACTATAACATCTGATGTGCATGAGGGCAACAGAAAATAGAACGCGCTGATGTCATCCATAAGAGGCCATGATGCCAGCTCTGGATTAGGATGAAGCGACTCTCGTTAATTAGCTCTCCGGTAAACTTCGTTGCCGATAGTGAAGTCGTATGAATGTGCTCCGACTCATCTCAAGTTTTCGCGCGCGGCTGCTGCTCGTGCTGGCGGCATTGCTGATCCTGACGCTCGGCACGCAATATCTCTTGAATCTGCGCGCGGCGCGAGCCAACAGGGTGTTGAGAGAGCAACAAGCAGATGCTTTAATTGCGGCCTTGCGGCTGGGTGTTGACAGCATTTTTGCGAAGCCTCGTCTGGTGGAATTGATTAAGCAGGAGAACAATCCGCTCCTCGATCCAGCAACCGGGCGCGTCGCCAATGTGATCGTCGTTGACCAAAATTGGCGTGTCTCCGATAGTCTGGATTTAGACTTCCTCAAGGTGAATGGAGAATACCAGCCACGCTATCTGCAAGACCTGACGACGCTGCCGCCCGTCATGAATCTCTCTCAGCTACCGCAGGAGGATCGAACGCGCTTTCCAGCAGGTAAAGAAAATTCCAGTGAAGAATCAAGAGCTTTCCCCATCGAAACTGACGAAGGCCGCTACTACGTCATCGTCGTGCTCAAGTCAGCCAGAGAAGCCCCCAGCATCTTAAATCTGCAAGCGGCACGTCCGCTCATTTACACGCTGGCTATCTTACTGGCCGCGACGCTCGTGGCCGGTATTCTCGTCTGGCAGTTCACGCGCCCGATTAAAGATTTGTCCAATGCTGCGCGGCGTGTTGCGGCGGGCGATTTTGATTTTCGCGTCCCGGCGGCAGATCGCTCCGATGAGATGGGACAACTCGCTTCGCGCTTCAACGAGATGATCGCGCGACTCAGCCATACACGCGAGCTTGAAGGATTGCTTCATCAAGCCGAACAATCTGCCGTCGTGGGTCGCCTCGCTTCAGCCATCGCGCATGAAATCAGAAATCCGCTCAACTACATCAACCTGACACTCGATCATCTGCGCACAGCATTCGCGCCCGATGACGAAAAGAAACGCGCAACTTTCGAGCGGCTGGCCCAGCAACTCAAGGCGGAAGTAGCACGCATCAACACGCGCATCTCAGAGTTTCTCAGCTACTCGCGCCCGTCCGCTCTCGAACTGCAACCGCTCGAACTGCGTGCGATGGCAACAGACGCGCTTCAGATGGTCGAAGTCAAAGCCGCCGAGAGCCACATCAAAACGCGCGTCGAACAAACGGGCGAAGTGCCGCTCGTCCTGGGCGACGCCGAAGCCTTGCGCTCCGTTTTCACTAATCTGATTATCAACAGTATGCAGGCGATTGATGGCGAGGGCGGAAGTTTAACCATTACCATCTCATCCGAGAATTCCGGGCATAATGCTAAGATTGAGATTACCGACACGGGTCGCGGCATCGCGCCCGAAGACATCAACAAAATCTTCGAGCCGTATTTTTCCACGAAAGAGACAGGCACCGGGCTGGGACTTGCGATAGTTAAAAAAGCGATAGACGATCATGGCGGCACAATCTCTGTCAGATCAAAACAGGGAGATGGAACGACGTTTACGATTACACTACCAACGGAAAGGGAGGGATGAGGGATGAGGGATGAGGGATGAAGTGAAAAGCGTTCGCCTTCTCTTTCATCCCTCATCCCTCATCCCTCATTCCTAACATTTATGGCACGTAAAAGCATACTCGTGGTTGATGACGAAAAGTCGCAGCGCGAAATCCTGGAGATGATTCTGTCGGGCGAGGGCTACGATGTAACCACCGCCTCTTCGGGCGAGGCCGCGCTCAAGTTTGCAAAGGATCGTCGCTTCGATCTAGCCCTGACCGATCTCAAGATGACGGGCATGGACGGCATCGAACTCCTGCAACATTTGCTCGCGCAGGATTCGTCCATCATCGTCATCCTGCTCACAGCGCACGGCTCGATTGACTCTGCGAAAGACGCGCTCCGTCGCGGCGCGTTCGACTATCTACAGAAGCCTTACGACCGCGACACCTTGCTCGAAACCATCCGCCGCGCGCTCAAGAAACTTGACGCGCTCGACGCCGAAATCATCTCTGCTTCGGCTGAGATGGAAGCTGTCAAGAAGATGATTCTGAAGGTCGCGCGCTCAAGCTCGCCCGTCCTGATTCGCGGCGAGTCCGGCACCGGCAAGGAACTCATCGCACGCTCGATTCACAATCAGAGTCCGCGCGTGACGGAGATGTTTCAGGCTGTCAACTGCGCCGCGATCAACGAGAACCTGCTCGAATCGGAACTCTTCGGCCACGAGAAAGGCTCTTTCACGGGCGCGCACGCCGAAAAGAAAGGTCTTTTCGAGGTCGCTGATCGCGGCACGCTCTTTCTGGACGAGATCGGCGAGTTGGATATTGGAATGCAGGCCAAGCTCCTGCGTGCGTTGCAGGAGCGCGAGATTCGCCGCGTCGGTGGAACGCGCACGATGAAAGTGGACGTGCGCGTCGTCGCCGCCACCAATCGAGACTTGCGCGCGATGGTCTCGGACGGAAGATTCAGAGACGATCTTTACTATCGCATCAACGTCCTCTCGGTTGACGTGCCGCCATTGCGCGAACGGCGCGACGACATTCCCGTCTTGATTGATTACTTTCTGAAGAAGCACACGCGCAACACTTCGCGTCTCGTGCGCGGACTGACGCCGGAGACCAAGCGCATGATGCAGAATTACAGTTGGCCCGGCAATGTGCGTCAACTTGAATCTGCCATCGAACGCGCGATTCTGCTGTGCGAAGGTGATTTGATTACGGTCGAAGATTTACCGCTCGAAGTGAGACAGGAATCGCGCCCCGTCTCCGAAGGCGCGTTCAAGCTCCCGGCTGAAGGCATCTCGTTTGAAGATGTCGAGCGCAGCCTCATCATGCAGGCGATGGAGCAGACGGATTACAACATCACGAAGTCCGCCAAACTTCTCGGTCTGACGTTTCGCACACTCCAATATCGCCTTGAGAAGTTCGGCATCAAGAGGCCGGATGCGAGAGGCAAAGATGAGAGCAGTGCGGACGAAGATTAAAAATGCAAAATTAAAAATTAAAAATGCTAAATTTAGCGGCGGCCATCTTTACTTTTGCATTTTTAATTTTGCATTTTTAATTAACCACCCGCCCGCTACCGCAGGCGGTACTGACCGGAAAATTCAATATTAAGGATTGATATGCGACGAAATAAATTGCTCCTGACTTGCTGTTCACTTCTCCTCATCGCTTCCGCAGCCTGTTCCCAAAATGAGAACGCGACGAAGCAAACGGCTAACAGTTCGATGAATCAAACCTCACCGGAAGGCTCAACTTCAACCTCAACCAAGACTCCGCCCGCAGATGTCGTGCGTGCTGAGGCATCGAAGGTAGAGATTAAAGCGGGCGGTTCTGCCGAAGCATTCGTGAAGCTCACGATTGCCAACGGCTATCACATCAATGCCAACCCGCCGTCATTCCCTTACCTGATTCCAACGGCGCTACAACTCCAACCGAGTTACGACCTGACTGCCGAGACGCCTATTTATCCACCTTCCATCAGCAAGAAATTCAAATTTGCAGAACAACCAATCGCTGTCTATGAAAGCGAAGTAACTATCAGCGTGATGCTTCGCGCTGAAAGTAAAGCTCCGAAGGGAGATCATGCGCTCGGCGCGCGTGTGCGAGTTCAACCGTGCGACGAAGAATCATGTTATCCGCCTCGCAACATCGAGACTTCGATTCCCGTGACGATCAAGTAAGCGATAGTGCTGATGGAACGCGCCTGGATTATCGTTTCGATTCTCTGTCTGCTCGTCGCGGCAATCCTGTTGCTGAGGGACAGTCAGAACGCCGCGTTCGTCGTCGCGGCAGTCGGCGCGGTCGCGTGGTTTCTAGGTTACCGCGTCAAGCTGCGCGGCACGATGATCGAAACGCCTGAGACAACCGATGATGAAGACGATGCTTCTGAGGAGCATGATGAACAATCATAGATTTTCGATTCTCTTGACATCGCTCGCGTTTCTGCTCATCACCTCGCTGCCAGCGCGTGCGGCACGTCCGGCTCTCTCCGACGAAGCAGAGGTGCGCGCTGTGGTGCAAACGATCTTCGAGCATCTGAAGTCGGAGCAGTACGATGAACTCTATGACACGCTTCCGGCTGCTTCGAGATCACGCATCACGCGCGAACGCTTCACGAATGCTCTGCGGCGCACGAGCGGCATCTATCATCTCGACCGCTTGGAGATCGGCGCGGTGCATGTCTCCGGCGACATCGCGCTGGTTGATACTGTGATGTACGGCAGCGTGTCGCGCCCCATCGAAGCTGAAGGCAAGATCGTCGCGCAGCAGTATCTCGTTCGTGAAGACGGGCAGTGGCGCGTAGCGACAGGTGACCGTGCTACCGTGCAACGTTTCCTCGCCGCCAATCCGAAATTTGCGAAGAGATTTCCGATTCGTCAGCCGCGAGTGTTCGTCAAACAGAATGGTCAATGGGTGGATATGACAAGCACACTGAAAGCTGCTCGACGTGGCGCGTCACAATGAATGTTAGATTGCTGGATGAGTATCCTCAAGAATTACGAGATTAAGGTTCTTTATCTACTCGCATCAGGCGCGCTGTCTCAGCAGCAAATCGAAGCTCTTGTTAGTAGCGGAGAGTTAGCGAGCTATGAGCACACTGGAAGCGGTTATTTCCTTTCAATACGTCACGAGGACCTTCCTCAAGAAAGAATAGTGTGTCATGAGCCAATCGTGACTGGTAGCGCCGACGGCGTAACCGGCGGCTTCATCATTTTCATCGAGAACAGTCAGCTTACAATGGAATGCTATACTTGGGAAGACATTGGTCTTCCTGAAGGATTCAGAGATAGTGATGTTCAAGTCGCAGCTATCTAACATTTTCGTAAGTTTAATGTAAGTGTAGATTTAACGCACCCTTGAGGGCGTTTCCCGCGCCCGTGAGAACGTTTCCGTCGGCCCTGATTTCGTTATCGTCAGGGCTGATGATGACCAAATCCGGGCTGATGATAACGAAATTAGCCATGATGATAACGAAATCAGGGATGATGATAACGAAATCAGGACTGACGACGACGAAATCAGGGCTGATGATGACGAACGCCAGCCTGATTATGACGAAATCAGCCCTGACGATAACGAACGCAACGCTGACGATGACGAACGCAGGGCTGCGTATAACGAACGCCAGCCTGACGATAACGATCCGCAGCGCAGGATTGACGATCTCAGCCGTGAGGATGACGAACGCAAGAGTGGGATTGACGAACGCTGCCCTGCGGATAATCGGCGCAGACGTAAGTTCGTTATTCGTTCACCTGCGTTCTTGATAATCAACAAGAGACTAACTGAACTAAGGCCGATGCTTTGCCGAGTTATTTCAGAGCATATCAGCAAAGGAAAGCTGCGCGCTTTCGATTTCCATCTCGGCAGCGCTGCGCCGCGAGTGTTCCAGGCCATCGAGAGCTTTGCGTACAGCTTTAAGATGAAAGCGGATGATGTGTGGTGTGATGCGAACCGATGGGATGCGTCCCTTTTGCGCGAGGCGGCGCACGGTGGACTCGCTCACCTGAAGGACGGCGGCGAGTTGGCGCGCGGTTAAAAACTCCTCGCGCGAGTTGTGTAATGCGGGAGTGGAATCGCTCATCGAAAATCACCCCGCGCCCGCGTCATTTCGGCGGGCGTGTGATTGTGAAAGCGACGCGATAGACCATCGCGCCGTCAATCTCAACATCTTTGGTCTGTGGTTCTGCGCCATCGGGTTTGATTGTGACGCGATACGTCGCTTTATCCGGCGAGAGACGAAAGACGAATTGACCGCTCTCGTTTGAGATGCGCCCGTCAATCTTCTTCTGCGTGCCGTCGGACGCAAGCCGCGCAATCTCTATGCGAACACCGGGCACGCTGTAGCCGCCTTCGTTAAAGACGCTGCCAGCCAGCCGCGCGATGGACGCTTCGTTGATCGTCAGGATCAAACGGTCTGGAAGCTCTATCGTCTTCCCTGCTTTAACCTGTATGTCTTCCAGAGTCCCGACGCTCAACCCCGGCTTGCGAAAAGTCAAACCGTAGCTGCCGGGCGCGAGACCTTTGATTTGAAATTCACCTTTGCTGTTGGTGACGGCGTGCGCGACTTCCGTCTCTTTCTGTCGCACGGTGACGGTGACATCACCCACTGTCCCCTGCCCCTTGACTCGAATCTTGCCCTTGATGCTGCCGGTTGTTTTATCCTGCGCCAGCGCGGTCGTCGCGGCCAGCAAAATTATCACGAGAAAAGCGATGATTGTTTTCGGTCTCTTCATAATTGCTCTTTGAGATGAATGCGAGCTTTCGTTTCCGCGCACTCAGACTGTGAGGCGCATTATATCATGCGCCGGGAGATGCCGCGCTCACTAACGGGACGCGCCTGAAGCACTTGGGTTGATGCGCTGGCTGCTCATTTCTGTTGCCTGCTGAGATGAAAAGCCATCTCTGCTTCGAGTTTCGACATCCAACGAGCCACTACGAACCGTGTCGGCACGGTGTTACAATCCGGCTACTTGTGAAGGAGCGTTCGCGGTCTTCACAATTTTCAAAGTCTAATGATAGACGGAGGTCAGCATGTTCTTCAAGCATCTAGTTTGCACGCTGGCGCTCGTGCTGCTTATCCAAACGTCTCCCGCCGCACAAATTACCGCGACGCAAGAGCCGCTAAAACCCGAAGATAATGCGGCGCGTCAGGCGCTTGAGAAGAAAGCGCTCGCGCTGCTTGATGTCGTACTCACGGATTCTGAATCGCTCAAGCCCATGAATCGCCTGCGGCTGCAAATCACGGCTGCCAATCTACTGTGGCCGCACGATGAGAAGCGCGCTCGCAAACTCTTTGAGAAATCAATCGGCGATTTTAATGAACTCGTCAGCAGCATTGATCCTTCCGACCCGAACTTCTACAACAACATTCAAGCGCCCACGCAGCTATACAACGAGATACTGCAAACACTCGCGCAGCAAGACCCGCAAATGGCGCTGGACTTTCTACATCAAACACACTTGCCGCGACAACCTCAGAACGCTTCAAAATTCGTTGAGCCAAGTTACGAGCTACAGATGGAGACGCAGCTTGTCAATCAGATCGCCGCGAAAGACCCGAAGCTCGCGCTGCAAACCGGGCTGGAGATTCTTGATAAGGGCTTGACTTCAAATCTCCCCACGCTGCTTCAGCAGTTGCAGGAGAAAGACCACGACGCAGCCGCCAAGTTTGCCAGTGCCCTTATCAAAAAGTTGCAGTCCGAAAATCTGCTCATCAATAATGAAGCAGCGAGCGCCGCGATCAATCTCCTGAGAATCGTGCATACTGAACAATCACATACCGTGAGCGGAAACGGCAAACCGCTCGCCGCGTCTAACACGACACCGATCCTTGACGCGCAAACCTACCGAGAATTGATTGACCTCGCGCTCAATGCTGCGCTCACCGCCCCGGCGCCTTCCAATCCTTCCGAATGGCAGGAACGCAATATCGCGCAGACGTTGATAATGGGACTGAAGGAAATGATGTCTGACGTGGAGCAGTACGCCCCGTCGCGCGTCGCGGCTTTGCAGCGCAAGATAGCGGATTTCAGTCAGAACATTGATGCCGGAAGTAGATTCTGGCAGGATAATCAGGAGGTGTTTGAGAAAGGGAGCGTTGACGATATTCTGGCATTGGCCTCGAAAGTCTCGCCTGACGTGCGTGACCAGGTCTATCAACAGGCTGCGTGGAAAGCTATCAATCAGGGCGGGAGCGACCGTGCGCGACAGATCATCAGCGACAATATTTCAAACCCAATCAATCGCCGCCAGATGCTCGACCAGATTGAGCGACAGATTGCTTCCAAAGACGCTGACGCAGGCAAACTTGAACAAGCCAGACTCGTTCTCGCACGTTTGCGAACCAACGAAGACCGCGCCGGGATGCTGATTCAACTTGCCAACACAGTGGCGAGCAAAGGCGATAAGAAGACTGCGCTGCAACTCCTGGATGAGGCGCGTAGTCTGTTCAGCAATCGCCCGGAGAATTACAATCAGCTTCAGTTGCAGTTACAGATCGCACAGGGATTCTCGTCGCTTGATCCGGCGCGCAGCTTCGAGATATTAGAGCCGCTCGTCGCGCAGTTCAACGAGATGTTAAGCGCCGCCGAAGTGCTCAATGGATTCGACCAGCAGTTTTTCAGAGACGGCGAATTGATCTGGCAAGGCACAAACCTGAGCAATATGTTAAGCCAACTCAACAATGATCTAAGTTCGCTGGCGCACGCAGATTTTGACCGCGCCAGAGATGTTGCCGGAAGATTTCAACGCCTTGAAGTCCGTCTGATGGCGCAACTCTCAATCGCCAGGCAGGTCTTGTCCAATCAGCTACGAGGACGCATTCCGGTTCAAGGGATCGGTGCTTATCCCTTCAGCATCACGGTTGTTAATTAACTTTTGCGGGTCAGGCACGCAAAGTTAGCCGCGCAAATTGAAACCAAGAGCGGGCAGTCTGTTTAAGCGATTCGCGATTTATCCAGGTAGGTTTTATGCTCTCTTTCATCAGGCCACTAATGCTCACATCTTATCTGCGCGGCATGAGACTGATGCTCTCATGTCTGATGCTCGTGGCCTGTGTGCTCGTCTCTTCACACTGCATTGCACAGGAGATGCCGCCTGAACAGCAGCAGCGACCACGCCGCGTGTTGCCTTCAAAAGAACCGGATGATGCGAGCGAGGTTTTGAAAATTGATACCGATCTGGTGACAGTTGATGCGACGGTGACGGACGCTCTCGGACAACCTGTGCGAAACCTGCGCGCCGAAGATTTCAAGCTCTATGAGGATGACGAAGAACGTCCCATCGCTTTCTACAACGTGGAGCAGCGTGGCGGAGCGATGCGCCCGGTGGCAATCGTCTTCGCGCTCGATATTTCAGGCAGCATGACGCCGGAAGAGTTGGATCGCCTGCAAAGCGCGATGAATGTTTTTTCCAAACGGTTGGCGGTTGATCGTTCCTCCGTCTTCGCCGTGATGACGTTCGGGATGAACGTCAAAACACTTCAGACCCTCACGGACAATCAACAGAAACTCGAACGCGCTTTCGAGCGATTGCCACACGAGCCGAACGGATTGTCAACACACGCCTATGACGCGGTGGACGACGCGATTCGACTGCTCGTGCGTCATGCGCCGCGCACGCGCGAGCAACATCTGATGAAGCGCGCGGTGATCGTTGTCACGGATGGTTTTCCCGTCGGCGATACAGTTTCATCCAGCACGGTGATCGAGCGAGCTAATGCGGCGGACGTGAGCGTCTATACGGTCACGCTCCCTTCATTCTCAAGGATGCTCGTCTCAACCGAGCGCGCACCGTTGCCGACACCTTTGGATGTGAGTGGCCTGGCCGAGAAGACCGGAGGGGCGAGCGTCTATGCGACCGACAGGGATTTCGAGCCGCTCTTTCGCACGTTGGCCGAAGAGGTCACCTCGTCTTACGTTCTGGCCTTTTATCCACCTGAAGAAAAGCGCCGCGACGGACGCTTCCACACCATTCGCATCGAAGCGCCGCGCGGCCTCACCATCCGGCAGAGTCGGCCAGGGTATCAGAGCGAAAAGCGGAATCCAGAATTCAGAATTCAGAAGCCAGAATAATCAGGCGGCAACCCGCTTCGACAGATTCTTTTTTCTTTTCTTCTGGATTCTGACTCCTGTTATTCAGAATTCGTCCTCGTCTTCGTCTTCATCCAGGTCTTCTTCTTCGACAATATCCAGCTCAACCGGGTCGAGTCCGACGACTTCCAACTCAGTCCCGCACTCTTCGCACGCGACAATATCGCCTTTGTCCGCGTCCGTATCAACGTGAACATCGGCATCGCATTCAGGGCATGTTCCTGTCGGCACTTTGTCACTACCTCCGCGTTGTTGATGACGTAGAGGCACACCCTTTTCACACGGGGAGACCTCCACCTTGTTCTTGTGGTCGTACTGCGGACAATCTAACCGTGTGCGCCGGATTTTGCAACACTCTTTTTTGAAGACAAACTCAACATGTCGTTGAGAAGAGGGCGTGGCTTTTTTTACGGCCAGAGGTATTGGCAATTTTCAGGCTCTTGATCGCTCATGTCTGCTCCCACAATAACACACGCAGATTATTAGTTGTTAGATCGGCTACTGTTCCTGACGATGGCTGAGACGTACCGCTACCGCACCGCCCGTCAATGATACCTGTGCAGAACAATAACGCAGCAAGATTGGTCAAAAACTCATCGCGCGGCGGTGGTCGAGAGCGCATCGAGTCGCTTGCGCGCCTCCGCAGCTTCCGGGCTGTGCGGATAGCGACGAACGATCTCACGCCAGCTTGCGCCGTCATAATGAAACTGTTTCGTCGCGCGGTCGAAGGTAAAAATGATGCCCTGTCTTCTGTATCTGTCAAGCCCATTGTAGTTGAGAAAGTAGCTGAAGACAGGAGCGCCGTTAGCCGTCATCTCTTTTTCATCCAGACGCTTGTTGGCATCGCGCGATAATTTGACGGCGACTTTCTCAGCCTCCTCGCCGTACAGCATCAGAACTGTTGGGCGCAAAGGCGACCTTTGAAACAGGTCCAGAAAAATTCGCGCGCGGGCCAGGCTATCAAAATCCTCCGAGCTTTGAATCAACCGCAGAAGACGCACGTCCTCATCTTTACGCGCTGGCGCGATGACGGCTTCGCTCTGTATCCAGCCTCCGGTTCTTCTCGTCACCACAACGCGATAAAATGTCACGCCATCGGGCGCGCGTCTCGCTCCGCGAATAGCGACAGCGCGTCCACGACTCATTCTGTGCAACAGGTTCGCGGAAAGATCAGGCGCGTCGCGTAGCACCGCCAGTCTTTCATCAACGATGACCGCCCGCTGCCCGCCTTCGGGTGCGCGCCGTTGCTGCGCGATCACGAATGGGGTTAATAACAGAGCGCAGACCAGGAACGCTACGGAGAAAAAAGTTGAGTTGATTTTTGGGTAATGGAGAGACATTGCTCTGCCTCCTTTCAGAGGGATGAGGTTGATGAGGCGACATGCTCGGCGGACGCGCGTGTGCAGCTAACGGGTAGCGCGCCGACGAGTCGCAGACGAACCGGATGAAACTTTCACGCGAGCGTCGGCAGCGAGGATGCGCTGTGTCGCGCCAGCGTGATGAAAATGACAGATAGCGATGGCGAGCGCGTCCGAGGCGTCATGCGGCTCCGGGATGCTCTTGAGCGAGAGGAGCACGCGCACCATCTCTTGAACTTGATGTTTTTCGGCGTTGCCGTAGCCGACGACTGTCTGCTTGATGAGTCGCGGGCTATATTCATGAATCTCTAATTTGGCGCGCTCGGCTGCGAGAAGAACGACGCCCCGCACCTGTCCGAGTTTGAGGGCGACCTTGACGTTGGTCGCGTAAAAAGCCTCTTCGACAGAGCAAACATCCGGCTTGAGTCGCGCGATGATGGCTTCGATGCCATCGCTGATTTTCAACAACCGCGCCGAAAATCTTTCGCGCGGTGAAGACTTGATCGTGCCGTACTCAATCAGACGATAACGACGAGCCTCGCCTTCGACCACGCCCCAGCCGGTCGTCTCACTACCTGGATCAATTCCTAAAACACGCACGAATTTGATTTCTCAAAGTCCTGAGCAGAGTCTCATACTCCGCATTAGCAATTCTTCTTTCCACGTAAGCGGCGCGGAGCATATCATAAAAAAGCAGAATTCAGAAGCCAAAAGTCAGGAGCCATGAGAAAAGAAAAAACTGTGAAAGCGGCCTCCGCCTTATCATTCTGAATTCGGGATTCTGGCTCCTGACTCCTGTTGTTACGCCCCTGCCATATCTGCTTCGCTGATGTCGAAGTTGGCGGAGACTTTCTGCACGTCGTCGTGATCTTCGAGAGCTTCCATCAGTTTGAGCATCTGTTTGGCTTCCGCGCCTTCGAGCTTTTTATACTCCTTCGGAACCATCTCGACTTCTGCGACTTGCGGCTCAACGCCCGCCTTCTTCACGGCGTCAAGCACTGTGTCGAAATCACCGGGCGCGGTGATGATTTCGAAATTGTCTTCATCGTCGCGCAGGTCTTCAGCACCCGCGTCAGTGACGATTTCAAACAACTCATCTTCCGACTTGGCGGATTTTCCGACGATGATGTAACCCTTCTTCTCAAATATCCAGCCGACTGCGCCTGCCGTCGCCAGGTTGCCGCCGTTCTTTGAAAAGATATGACGAATCTCAGCCACTGTGCGATTGCGATTGTCCGTCATCGAATCCACCATCACGGCGACGCCGCCCGGCCCGTAGCCTTCATAAGTAATCTCGTCATAAGAGACGCCTTCTTCAGCGCCCGTGCCGCGACGAACCGCGCGGTCAATCGTGTCGTTGGGCATGTTCGCGCCCTTCGCATCGGAGACTGCCTTGCGCAGACGCGCATTGGCGTTGATGTCGCCGCCACCCGTGCGCGCCGCGACCGTAATCTCTTTAATCAGCTTCGTAAACATCTTGCCGCGCTTGGCATCGAGCGCGCCCTTCTTGTGTTTGATAGTGTGCCACTTCGAGTGTCCAGACATCTTTTATAGATTCCTTCAGAATGAAACTTTGAGATTGAAACGGGCTGGAATATATCACGCGGTTTTTCAGCCTCGCAACCCATAAAAGTTTTAAGTTTTAGTTTTGAGTTTTGAGTTAAGGCTTTTAATTCAAAACTCAAAACTCAAAATTCATAACTATCGGAGGAGCGTCCCCATGATCGCCCGTTGAAACAGTTGAATGAGCAGGAGCACCACGATGGGCGAGATGTCGAACATGCCGAGCGGCGGAATGAGGCGTCGGAAGGGGCCAAGCACAGGCTCTGTCACCCGAATCAGAAAACGCAACATGCGATTCACAGAACTCACGCCCCACGAAAAAACTATCCGCATGAAGATCAGCAGCGAGAAGATTGCCAGCAGGCCGAATAGAGAGAAACCGACCAGCGCCATGATCGCCCCTCGCTGCAAACTTGCGATGATGCCGCCAAGCGTGAACGTCACCGCCCAAACAAGCTGGACAGCGATGTAGCCAAGTAAAATGGCGACCAAGATAGTGACAAGCGGTGCGAGCCTGTGATCGAGACCTGCCCGGACGAGTCCGCGTCGCATCGGATTCACGAGCGGGTCGGTCAAACTTCTGATCGTCCGGGCAGGCCAGCTAAACGGATTGAGGTCTGTGTAATTCACCAGCGTGCGCAGCAGCATCAAGACGACAAGAAGCAGAATTCCAGTCGCTACCACGTACCAGAACAGATCGTAGATTTGATCGAAAATTGTCATAGAATAATTTGAGTATCAATCCGACCAAACATTGCGCGTGAGTGAAGCGGCATTCGATTAACGAGCCACCTTTGCATCATTCGTTACTCCACTCTGCGTCGCTCTCCGAAGATGGCCGTGCCGATCCGAACAAGCGTCGCGCCCTCTTCAATCGCCACCTTGTAATCGTGGCTCATGCCCATCGAAAGTTCCCCACCGCTCGCGCCGAAATCCAGATGCGACCTTAAATCATCGCGCAGTTCGCGCAAGCGACGGAAGTATGGACGCACGAGTTCTGCATCCTCGAAGAACGGCGGCAGCGTCATCAATCCTCGCACACGCAAATGCTCGCACTCGCCGACCGTCGCCACAAGCTCCGGCAACTCTTCAACGCTCACGCCAGCCTTCGTCTCTTCGCCGCCGAGATCAACCTGAATCAGCACATCCAATTCATCGCGCCCTACTTCCGCACACAAACGGTCGAGACGACTTGCGAGCGCGACGGAGTCCAATGAATGAATGACATCAAAGAGCATGACAGCACGCCGGGCTTTGTTAGCCTGTAGATGACCGATCAAATGCCAGTGCGCGGCATCGCGTCCAAGCTCAACGATTTTTGCATCCGCTTCCTGCACGCGATTCTCGCCCAGGTCGCTCGCGCCCGCCGCAATCGCACGGCGCAGCATTTCGGGCGGATGCGTCTTGCTCACGGCAACGAGTTTGACATCCGACGGGTCGCGCCCTGCATTACGCGCGCTCTCCTCAATCCGGCGGCGCACCTCTGCCAGGCGTCCGCGTATCTCATCTGAGCTAGGCGCAGTTTCAGGCATTGCTTTCCGACGACCACCAGAGAGATGAACTATAACAATCACGAGAGCCTGCCGCAAACCATCGTCGCAATCGTTGCTTCTGCAGGCGCGCTTTCATCTGAATGTCAGACTGAAGTTGCTCGCACAAGCCGTGCGGAGCGACTCGCTTGACACGCTTACACGGCGTCCGTAATATCAATTTCAACCAGTTAATATGCGGATGTGGCGGAACTGGCAGACGCGCAGGTCTCAGAAGCCTGTGATCGAGAGATCGTGGAGGTTCGATCCCTCTCATCCGCATGACATCATCATTTAACCGACAGGGCGAGCCGGCAAACGGTTCGCTTTTTTACGCTGCACGTCCAGTTCTGCGGATTACATCTTCCATCTCAGCATCCATCAGAATTATTTTGTAACTTGAGGAAGAATTTTCTCGTCTATCTAAGTATCAGTGGAACTTTTTGGTTTCTCAGGCGAATAAACAATTGTCCTGAATTCCGATCTGGTGGTGTTTATCTTTCAAGGAGGGCGAGTAACCATGAGCAGAAACGCAATTGCCTTAAACCCTTCGATCTCGAAGAGACCGGCGCAGTCTTTTGAGACCGTTGCGCCAGCGAGGAATGGCCGGAACGGTGATGAGGCAACGAAGACCAGCGACAGGATTCGCGGTTTGAAAAAGTTGACCCTCTCTTTGCTGACTGAAGTTCAGTCGCTCGAACACGACGAATTGCTGTCGGAATTAGCCACGCCGCAGGAATTTCGCGGGCTGGACATCGAACAGGGCATCAAGTTTGACGACGTAGTACGTCAATTTGAGACGAACATCATTCGGCGGGCACTCATTCTCACAGACGGCAACCAGGCACGCGCCGCGCGACTGCTCGGCATCAAGCCGAACACGCTGAACTATAAGATCAAACTCTACAATCTCGCCTAGCTCAATTCACAGCCTCGGAGATGCTCTCGGTCGGCTGCTGTGTTTGCGCGTCGGCGACCACCAGCGGCTGCTCGTCAAAGAGTGTGGAATTAACGAGCGTCTGCACCCAGTATTGACCCGCGACCGGAAATGTCACGTTGACGAAGAAGCTGATGTTATCGGCAAAACCGCCCGGCGCAATCTCAAACGGCGCAGGCTGCGAGACGACGATGGGATTTTGTTTGTCCGGCGTCAGAATTCTCACTTCCGACAGGTGCTTCCCTTCACCACGCCAGTGATTGACGACCGCAAACTTAATTAAAGAGACGGGCACTTGCTGCACCATGATGTTCTGAAAGACACCCATCAAAGAGAGTTTATTGCCGACCTCTAAACGCACGTCGTCGCAAAAGAGCGTGTAAACGAGTTCGAGTTTATTTTTCTGTTCCGTTGAGTTCATAATATCTCCAAGTTCTATCCAAGCATCTCCTTCAAGGCCGCTTCATCAATCACATTCACGCCGAGCGACCGCGCTTTATCCAACTTCGATCCTGCATCTTCGCCCGCAACGACATAGTCCGTTTTCTTACTCACAGATGAGGTCACACGACCGCCACGCGCTTCAATTAAAGCACGCGCCTCGTCACGTGTCAGAGTTTCCAATTTTCCGGTTAGAACAAACTGCTTGCCCGCGAAGTTTTCATCATGGACTTCGCCTGCGCCGCCTGCCATCTCCGTTCGCACGCCAGCAGCGCGCAGTCGTTCGCACAGTTGAAGATTGCCCGCATCGTCAAACCAATCGCGCACGCTTTGTGCAACGGTCATCCCGATCTCGTGAATGTCGTCAATCTCTTCGAGGCTCGCGCGGCTCAAGCGTTCGAGGGAACGAAACTGGCGCGCGAGAATTCCGGCGGTGCGCTCGCCGACGTGACGAATGCCGAGTCCGTAAATCAACTGCGGCAGATCGCGCGCCTTGCTCGCTTCAATCTGCGCCATCAAATTCGACGCAGACTTTTCCGCCATTCGTTCAAGCTCCGCGACATCTTCGAGTTTCAATCTATAAAGGTCGCCAACATCACTCACTATCTTCTTCTCGACAAGCTGCTCGACCAGCGCATCGCCCAATCCCTCAATCCGCATCGCACGACGCGAGGCGAAGTGCAGCAGGCGCGCTTTGAGTTGCGCCGGACAATCTGCGGCCACGCAACGCGAAACAACCTCGCCCTCAGGCCGTGAGATGACGCCACCACACACCGGACACTTCTTCGGCATCCGAAACTTTTTCTCTTCACCCGTGCGTTTTGATTCGACGACCTTCAGCACCTTCGGAATAATCTCGCCGCTCTTTTCAATCAGCACCCAGTCGCCAACGCGCAAGTCCAGACGCTTGATCTCATCTTCATTGTGCAGCGTCGCACGCGAAACAGTGGTGCCCGCGAGTTGTACAGGCTCAAGATTAGCGACGGGTGTGAGCGCGCCTGTGCGTCCGACCTGTACGACGATTGAGAGCACCTGCGTCGTCGCCTGTCGTGCCGGATACTTGTATGCGATGGCCCAGCGCGGCGCTTTCGTCGTCGCGCCGAACTCGTCCTGCAAGGCTGTGGAATTAACTTTCACCACCACGCCGTCAATCTCGTAGCCAAGCTCATCGCGCGTCTCTTCCATGCGATTGCAGAAATCAATCACTTCATCAATCGAAGCGCAGAGAGCGCGCTGCTCGTTGACGCGAAAGCCCGCGCGCTCAAGCCAGTTGAGCGCATCCCAGTGTGAAGCGAAAGGTTTGCGCTCGCCTGTAATCACATCGTAAGCGAACATGTCGAGGCGTCTGGCAGCAACGATCTTCGGGTCGAGTTGACGAATCGTTCCGGCGGCAGCGTTGCGCGGATTGGCGAAGCGCGGGCTGCCTTCTTCCTCGCGCTCAGCATTGATTTTCTCGAAGACGCTGCGAGATAAATATGCCTCGCCTCGCACTTCAATCTCCGCTTCGAGTTTTTTGTCGCCGGTTTTAAGTCTCAAAGGAATGCTGCGAATCGTGCGCGCGTTCTGCGTCACGTCTTCGCCGACGCGCCCGTCGCCGCGCGTTACGCCGCGCACAAGCACACTGTCCTGATAATGAAGCGAGATTGAGAGACCGTCTATCTTTAGCTCCGCGACGTATTCAAACGCGCGTCCGTCCGCAAGTTTCCGGCAGCGTTCATCGAAAGCGCGGAGGTCTTCGATGTTGTAGCTGTTGTCGAGCGAGAGCATCGGGCGGCGATGCACGTACTCGTTGAAGCCTTCGGCGGGACGACCACCGACGCGCTGTGTCGGGCTATCAGGCGTGACGAGTTCTGGATGCTCATCCTCGAACTGTTTGAGACGAGCGAAGAGCGCATCGTATTCGGCGTCGGAGATTTCCGGGTTGTCGTTGACGTAGTACAGCTCTTCGTGGCGGCGAATCTCTTCGCGCAGGCTCTCAATCTCGCGTTCGATGGTCTGGCTACTCGTCTGCAACTTTCCTCTCACCTCAAAGGCAATTTATTTGTTTTGACGCTCTTATCATAACCGAAGGAAGTGAGATGGCAAGCCTAACCTCTGGAAAGAGTGAGAACAGATGAGCTTTTATGACTGCCGCTTTTGGATTGCCCGACCTGCTGACCCAGATGATGAATCACGCGCCCGAAGAATTTGACGCTCTGCAAAAAATCTTCGAGGCGGATGTTCTCGTCGGGGCCATGAGGATTCGAGGCGGCGTAGCTCGTGCCGAAGGAGACGACCGGCATGGGCGGATCAGTCGCGCCGCAGACGACGCCGACCGGGCCACTCGCCGGATCGAGCGGATAGACAACAGGCGGCTCACCGTAAACTTCCGGCGCAGATTCAATCGCGGCGCGCGCAACTAATGATTCTCTCGAAGACTTGATGACGGGCGCGCTGCCGAGTTCGATAATCTCCACATCTTTGAAGCCGCGCACGTCCAGATGCTTGCGCAAGAGTTCGACGACGAGTTGCGGCGTCAGGTCTGGCACGAGCCGAAAATCGAGACGTGCCATCGCGTAACTCGGCAGGACTGTTTTCGGCCCGGCTTCAGTGTGTCCCGTTTGAATTCCGCAGATCGTGCAGGTCGGCCCGAAGATGTGCTCCTTAACAAGCGTTGCCCCACGCATTCCGCGCACCCAGCCACCGATGCGAAACTCGCGCTTGAGTCCGGCTTCATCGAGTTGAATCTCTTTGAGTGCCTCAGCGTCTTCCGGCGTGATCGGCGCAATGTGCGATGAGAAGCCGTCAATCGTGATGACGCCTTTCGGCGAGGTGATGGTCGAGAGAGCTTGCACGAGTCGCCACGCAGGATTCTGCACAATCGCGCCCCACTTGGAATGAAGTTCCGTCCGCGCGCCGGACACTCGAAGCTCAAGAAAGTTGATGCCCTTGAAACCCAAGCTGATGACGAAACGCTCCTGAGTATCCTTGTTGCCCTCTTCCCAGATACAGCCTTCAGCCGCGAGCATTTCCCTGTTCTCTTCCGCGAAGCGAGCGAGGCTCGGACTACCGACGCCCGCTTCACCTTCGACGATGAAGCGCAGACAGACTGGCAGCTTCCCAAAAGTTTTCTGATAGGCTTCAACCGCCGCGAGACGCGCGACCAGATCGCCTTTACTGTTGGCAGCGCCGCGCGCGTAAAGTTTGCCGTCAACGATAACGGGCGCGAACGGCCCCGCAGTCCAATTCGTCAACTGCCCGACCGGAGCGACATCGTAATGTCCATAGACGACGAAGCTGTGCGAGCCTGCGCCGCACTCGCCGAAGATGATCGGATAGCCACTTCCCATCTTGAAGACGCGCGTGCCCGCGCCTGAGCGCTGCATCAACTTCTCAATCGCTTCGGCCATCGCACGCATCCCCGTCCCGCGCGCCGCCACCGACGGCATCCGGCAAATCTCCTGCAAGCGCTCCGTAAAGGCGCGTGCATGACGATCAACGTAACGGTCGAAACGAGTGAAAATCATATTAAAGGCAGTGAATAGTGAATAGTGAATAGTGAACAGTGAACAGTGAAGAGCGGTTTTTCACTTTTCACTTTTCACTTTTATAAAGTAAGTAACGGGGGCGCGCTTCATTGCGCTCGAACCCAGCGCAGACAAGTCTGGCGGCGAAGGCTGCTTCAAATTCGGCGCGGACGCGGAGTTGCTCGCGGCGCGCTTGTGCCGCATCTTGACGAATGAGCGCGGGCCAATCTACTGGAATTTCTATCGTCGCATCGGGAGCGGAAGCGTTTTCGGGAGCGCGGCCTTCTGCTAACAATGCGACTCTTTTGGAATCAAGTTGCCATTCGGCGAAGAGACGATCACTGTCGAGACTAACATGGTCGCTCCGTTCGCGCGGCATCGTGATGTAATCCGTGCCGTAGAAATTGACGGCGTAAGAGCGCACTGTGACACCCAGCCGATTGAGATTGAAATGCGCGTTGCGTGATTGCATCGGGTCCCACGTCCACTTGATAAACTTTCTTCCTTCAGCCAGAGCACGCGCGCGTTGCGCCCACTTGAGATGCGCGCCGACGCCTTTGTTCTGAAACTCGCGCGAGACCGCCATCATGTGCGAGTAGCCGATAATCTCATTATGCCCGCGCACTGCAACCAGATGATGGACGAAGCCGACCATCTCGTCTTCGACGAACGCGCCGAGCGTCCAACCGCCCGCGCGCCGCGAGACAATCAGATGACGACGCGGCGAGATTTCCAGATCGGGCAGCTCAAACGCTTCGCGTTGCAGCGCAATGCACGCATCAAACTCCTCAATCGTCGTGCATTCACGGATTAGAATTTCAGTTTGCGCTGCGCTTCCCTGCACTGAAGCCTCCAACGTCATTACAAGTTATGAATTTTAAGTATTGAGTTTTAAGTTAAAGCCGAAAATCCATAACTCAAAACTCAAAATTCATAACTATTCCTTTGTTCTTCCTTCAGTTGGCCGGAGAGGAAGTTCGATCACGATCTTGAGACCGCGAGGTTGCAGGCTTACTGGCTCGACCGCGCCGCCGAGCAGATCAATCAAGCGGCGCGAGATGACCAATCCCAGCTCGTTCATGTTGGTCGCGGATTCGCTCGGCGCGCTGATCTTGACCGGCTCGAAAATATGAGAGATGTCCGATGGAGCTTCGCCCTGATCCTCGATGCTAATCTGAAAACGAGATGGAGAAAGACTGGCGGCGCGCACGCTCACGGTTTCACCTTCAGGGCTGCGGCTGATCGCATTGGCGAAAAAATTGTAGAGCACCTGTCGCAATTTCCCTTTATCGGAGACGATTGTGGGCAGGTGTGGATCAGGCACGCAGTCTATCTCCACGCTCCGCTTCTGCGCGAGACGCTCAACCGCCGCGCAGGTGTCATTCAATATTTCACGCATTGAGAACTCGTGCAGGAAGAGTTCCGATTGCCCTGCTTCGAGCCTTGAGAGATCAACAAGCTGCGTCAGGCTGGCTTGCAGTTGCAGCCCGGACGATTGAATCTTTTCGCAGAAGCGGTGCTGGCTTTCCGTCAATTTTTCATGGTCGAGCAGAATTTCCGCGAAGCCGAGGATCGAGGTCAACGGCGTGCGTAGCTCATGCGACATGCGACCGAGAAAGAGCGAGCGATAATGGCTCACATGCCGCAACTCGCGGTTGGCCTCTTCGAGCGCGTGGCTGCGTTGCTGCAACTGTTCGACGAGGCGCTCGATGCGTTGATGTTGCTCGCGCATTGCAACCGTTTGTTGCGCGTGGCCGACGCCGATCACAACGCGCGGAGCGATGAAGCGGATGCCGTTCAAAGCCGCGCGCAGGCGTTCGGGGAAAACTGTGACGGCGATGAGCGCGCCGACGAGCGTGTCACGTGCCAGAATCGGTACGGCGACACCGGCGCGCAATCCAGTCTCTTCCATCATCCGCAGGAGAGGCGTTGCGCCGTCCGTCTTCCCTTCCACACCGCTCTCACCTAATTTGACATGCAACTCGCGCCGCGTTCGCTCAACCTCAGAGGCAAACTGCGCGCCCACTTTGCGCGCCTGCTCTTCATCGAAATGCTTGTGCGCGTGGATCGCAGCTTCGCGCAGATGGTCGTCTTCGTCACTCAGGTAGATGACGATGCAGCACAAATCCCAGCGCTTCAGAATCATACTGGCGAAAGCAGAGCAAACATCGGCAGGGGTGCTGATGGTGTCCGGCGAGAAGGCTTGTGTGTGAAAGAGGTCAATAATGTCCGCGCTCAAGCTGTACAGTTCCTTGAGTTGCGCATCAAGCTCATCTCTCTCGTCCGTGGCTGCCTGCGCCAACGCACTCTCCGTAATCAGTTCGCTCATCTTCGTGCCAAACCAGAGCGCTTACGCTTGAGACCCAAGCGTAAGAGACCGTCTGTTTTTCTGAACTTGTGTTGGCAATTACTATAGTGCGCGGATTAAGCGAGTGTCAAAGGCGAAGAGTGGTCAGTGGTCAGTGGCCGGTGGTCAGTAAAGAGTCTGGTGAGAATTGTTCCGTCTTTTGCTTTTAACTGACCACCGGCCACTGACCACTGACCACTGTCTTCCGTTTTCCCATGTCCGTGCGTTATGATGCCGTACGGAGCCAGGAGGGTCTTACCGCACTGTTGGTTCAGTAACATAAAGCGCGCCGCTTCAGAACCTAGAGCATGATGGGGCAATTAAACGAGCACCCGCTCGCTGAACTCATACGCGAAATTTCCGCCGCAGAATTATCCGGCGCACTGCGTCTGTTCCGGGATCGCGCCAAGGCGGTCATCTATTTCGAGAGCGGGCAAATCATTTACGCGGCATCGAATCTACGCGCTTACCGCTTATCGGTCTGTCTCAGTAGATGGGGCATTTTCAATGAAGAGCAACTTGCGCGCGTTCAGAATCAGACATCCGACGCCGAGTTTGGAGTCGCACTGGTCAAGGCAGGAATGCTAAATCGTGAAAAGCTCAACGAGCTAATCGTTCATCAGGTTTCGGAGATCATCTGTCACACGCTGCTCTGGATAGATGGCGAGTGGGAGTTCGACCCGCGCGTGCGCCTGTCCGAAGAGGCGGTCGTCTCGCTGAAGATGCCGGAACTTCTGATGGAGAGCGCGCGTCGTCTGCCGGTCGGATTCGTAGCTTCCAGATTCAGGAACAGTAACGAAAAAATCATCCCGGCAGCAGATGCTTCTCCCAATACAGCGCTTTTGCCAACCGAGGCTTTCGTCCTGACGCGCGTTGATATGCCTCTCCGTGTTCATGAACTGCTGGCCGTCGGCGGGTTGCCTGAAAACGAGACCTTACACACAATTTATACGCTGGCGCTCGGCGGCTTTTTGCAGCGCGAGCAATGGCCGCAGGCGTTCACGGCGCAGGAAATATCGAAAGCACGCTCAGTTAAATCTTCTTCAATACCGAAACCCGAAAAGATTAAACCGGAACTTGAAAGCAAGCCCACGCCGCCGATAGCCGCGCCCGCACCTAAAGAAGTGCGCGATGAGCAAGCCGAGCTTGCTGAGATGTTCGCGCGTCTCAAGATGGCGGCCAATTATTATCAGGTCCTCGGTGTGACTCGTCCCGCGAATGATGCCGACATCAAGCGCGCTTATCATTCACTCGCCAAGCGTTTTCATCCAGACCGCTTTCGTAATACTGTTGATAGCAAACTCTATACTCGCATCGAATCGGCTTTCGCAAAAATCGCGCAGGCTTATGAAACTCTCAAGGAGAAGCGGTCGCGTGCCTCTTACGAGTCAACACTCCTCATGCAAGGCGTCAAGCCAGGCGCAAGCGACACGCCACGAGAGTCGAGTCAGACCAGAACAAACTCACCGCAGAACACCAACCCAACAAACTATCAGGATGGGGCTGCGTCCTCACAGACCGGGACGCCATCTTCATCGTATAATGCTGAGGAGAGATTCCAGCAGGGATTAAACGCTTTGCAGAGCGGCAACCTGACGCAAGCCATCGTCTATCTGGGTGAGGCGGCCCAACTCGCTCCGTCACAGCCGCGTTATCGTGCATACTATGGGCGTGCGCTCGCTGGCGACGAGCGGATGCGGCGCAACGCGGAGGCTGAATTCAAAGCGGCTATCACGCTTGATGCGAACAATGCTTCGTTCCGCGTGATGCTCGCAGAGTTTTACTCCGAGCAGGGATTTCTGCGGCGCGCGCAAGCGGAACTTGAGCGCGCCCTCTCGATTGAGCCGCGTAATGAAACTGCGCGTCGCTTGCTCGGCAAACTGAAAGGATGACGAAAAGCAGAATTCAGAATTCAGAATATAAGGCTGAAGCCACTTTGACAGATTTAATGGATTTAGCTTTTCATTTCTGTGGTTCTCCTTTTCTTCTGGATTCTGGATTCTGAATTCTGCATTTACAATGAGCGCTGTTGCGAAACATGAACGAATCACGAGCGAGGCGTTTCGGCGTTTAGCTGCGGCCACAGATGACTTTGAAGGCTATGCGCACGCGCACGCGGCGCGGATTGCAAAGCTGGCTGATGCTTTAGCGAAGACGTTTCATCTGGCTGAACAGGATCGCGCTTCGCTCCGACTGGCGGCGCTCGCGCACGATCTTGGCGAAGCCGCGATGGAGCGCGACTACATCAAGCGCGAGGGGCCGCTGACGGAAAATGAGCGGCTCGATCTTGCGCGTCATCCGGTCATCGGCGAACAGGAAGCCGCACGCGCCGGAGCAGATCGCGGCACACAACTCCTCGTTCGCTGGCATCAGGAATGGTGGAATGGCGCGGGCTACCCGGACGCTCTGCGGCGCGAGCAGATACCACTCGCCGCGCGTATCCTTCGCGTGGCGGATGCCTACGCATCGTTCACGGATGCGCGTCCCTATCGTCCGGCGCGCACTGAAGAAGAGGCACGCCAGCATCTGATGGAATGGGCCGGATTAGAATTCGATCCGCGTGTCGTGCAAGCCCTTCTCTCGCTCTCAGCGATTCCCGAACTCGACTCTTACGCGAAAGTGGAGAATTCAGAATCCAGACTTCAGAATCCAGAAGAAAAGCTGCTTGAGCCTTCGATTCTGAATTCTGGATTCTGAATTCTGGATTCTGATTTTATGAACAGTACGATTCCGAACGGCTGGCTCGCTTTCGAGTTGGGCGTGCTGCGCCGCCTCAAGTTTAAGTCTGTCTCACTCGCGTTTGCGGGCGAGCCTGATCTCGGCGTTTATCTCAAACGCTGGGGCGTGCGCGTGGAGGCCAACGATCTGGCGCGCTGGGCCGCGACGAAGGCCGCCGCGTTCATCGAGAACAACACGGAGCAGTTGTCTGAAGAAGATGTTTCAACCGTACTCGAAGATGCTTATGTGCCGCGCCACAAACTCTACAACCCTTCGCTTCGGAAATGGTTCAACGAGACTGACGCCTGGTGGTTCGACAACGTGCGCGAGAAGGCGGAGAGACTCGAATCGCCCGCCGCGCGCTCGCTCGCTCTCAGCTTCGGCATGATGGTCGGCGACTATGCGCTCTCCTTCGACGACGAGACGCGCGAGTTTCGCCAACCGCTCTCGCAGGTCTTTCGCCGTGTCTGGCAAGCTCAACCCGCGCCCGTCAACAACTCGCAGCACAACTCAAGCGACAACCGCGAGGCACGCGACTTCATCGCCGAGCAACACACGAACCTTCTCTTCTTACGCTTGCCGCGCGCCAGAAACCTGCACGAGCAGCGCAGGTCTTCGCTCGCGGCCTGGCGCGAGGAATGGTTGCGCGGTGAAGATGGTTTCTGGGGTGAATTTGAGAAGGCGCAGATGGGACGATTGGGAACGAGCGTCGTTACCAAACAGCAGTACCTACGCTTCATCGCCGATCTTCTTCAAGTCGCCCTGCATCTCCCGGCCTGGGCCATCGCGCACGCGGAAGATGGATTTGTCCCGACTGCTGATCTGGTGGAAACTATCAACAGCGTTCGTAAAGTCGAGACGATCTACTCCAAAGATTTTTCGGAATTAACTGGATTAAGAGCAACAATAATTACGGCATAGAAAAAAGAGGCGCATTCTAATGAACGCTCCCAATGCTAAACTCTTCCGAAGCCTAGCCACAGTTTTTGTACTTGTGCCAGCTACTTTTTTCACTCCTACCATTACTTTTTGTCAAATCTCACACACCTCTTCAGGTCTGGTTTCACAGGAAAGAACTGATTCGGATGATATTCTTCTAAACATTACTGTTACTGATAGCAAAGGAAACTATGTCAAAGCATTGCCCCGTGATGCTTTCAAGATTATTGAGGGAAAGGAAACGCGCGAAATCAGCTTTTTCAGCGATCTTGCTACACCAACAAGCGTGGGCATTATTTTCGATACCTCGGGATCACTTGAGGGGAACAAAGAAAAAGCAGCTCAAGAAGCCATGAAAAGCTTTATGAGAGCGGGTAACCTGACTAATGAATATTTCCTTATCACTTTTGATAGGCAACCGATACTTTTGCAGGATTGGACGCCAGATGGTAGCGAGGTTCTGGATAAACTCGCTTCAGTAAATGCAAAAGGCGCGACTGCGCTCTATGACGCTTGCCGCTTGGGTATTGAAAAGTTAAAAAGCAGCAGCTATCAGAAGCGCGTTCTTCTTCTCATCTCAGATGGAGAAGATACTAGCTCTCGTTTCACTCTCAAGGAGTTGCATCGGTTGCTGAAAGAATCCAATGTACTCCTATACGCTTTAACCATTAGCGGCGCATATTTTTTGCCAGACTCACTAGGTCAAACCGGATTAACCGTCATGGATGAACTTTCTTCGTTGACGGGCGGACGGACTTTCTTTCCATTAAATTTAGAGCAGGCCAAAAGAGATGCTGAGATTATTGCCACAGAGTTGTATAACCAGTATCTAATCAGCATCAAGCCTGCGAAAGCAGTTAAGAATGATGAGTGGCACAAGATAAAAGTTAAAATAGATTTGCCACCCCAAGGAGCATCCGATCTAAAAGGCTTATCTATTCGAACACGGGAAGGTTACTACGTGATGGCTAAAATGCCTTGAATAATGAGAATGAGGAATTGCGGATTTATATCAACCCTGACAAATCACACTTTCATAACTTTCACAATCACCAATGTTTGATCGTCGCCTCTCTCGCGTGTGCCTGACCATTTATCTATCTCTTCAAAAATTGCGTGACGGAGTTCATCTGCCGAGAGCGTTTGGTGTGCGACGGCAAAATGCGTGAGCCTTTGTTCATCGTACTCAACGCCTGCCTCGCTTTCGGCTTCGCTGATGCCGTCGGAGAAAACGAGCAGGAGATCGCCCGGTTGCACCGTCGTGCTGGCCTCTTCAAATGCCGCCCAATCAAATGCGCCGACCAGCATTCCGCCAATCGTCAGACGCTCGACCTTTCCATCAGCGCGCACAAGAATCGGCGCGTTGTGTCCGGCATTGGTGTAATGAAGCGTGCGCGTGCGATCTTCGTAGATGGCTAGAAAGAGCGAGGCGAAGCGATTGGCCTCCGTACTCTGACAGAGTTGACGATTGATGTTCGTCATCTGGCGCGCAACTACACCGTCCATTAACGCATCCGCGACGACAGGCAGGTGCAGTTTCACACCGCCATCGCTGCTTGCCTCAACAGACGCTGCCGTCGCGTGTTCCGCAAAATTCAACTGCCCGGCTGTGATTGTAGTTTGCGCGCGCAGTGACGCTTGCAGGTTCGACATCACGAGCGAGGCCGAGATGCCTTTGCCGGAAACATCGCCGAGCGCCAGCGCGACGAGGCCGGGCGCAATCTCTATGTAATCGTAATAGTCGCCCGCCACACCGCGCGCCGCGCGGCACTCTGCGGCAATTTGCGCCGAGTGAAGCAGCGGCACAGTTCGCGGGAAGAGTTGCGCCTGCACTTCGGCTGCGATTTCGACTTCACGTTCCAGACGTTCGTGTACCACTCGCTCCCGCAGCAGAACTTCTATATTGCCGGACATCTCATTGAAGGCGCTAGCGAGTTCGCCGAGTTGGTCGTGCGAGCGCACCTTGACGCGATGTGAGAAGTCGCCGCGTTTGATAAAATCGAGGGCGCTATAGAGTTTATGCACCGTTCCTGTGACAGCGTGCGTCATCCAGACGGCGGCAATCAGCGCGAGCAGTTCAAAGATGAGAAAAGCGATAGCGACATATTTCAGCGCCTCTCGCCAAATCTCACCCGGCCCGCTGCTTCCCCAGAATTGTTTACTCGCTAAAGCCCACGACCAGTCGAAGAGAAAACTTAAGTGCTGGCTCGTATCGCCACTCGCCCAATCAGTCGCCTGAAGAACGACGATATAGAAATTGTCCGCAGTCTTCTCGCCAAACTGATCCTGGCGAAACATCTTTTCAACGTCCTGCTCATGACTGACAGAGGTGTTCAACTGCGGGTTAATCGCATCGCGCCGTTGCACGCTCCTCTCAAGCGGCCCAATCTCAATCATGGTACTTCTCTCACCCATCGTCCTCCTGACGAAGAACGGACGAACGTAGATGCCCGTCGTCTCTCGATATTGTTGAACCAGCGCGCGGCTGACGGGAACGACTAACAACAGCGTGAGCGGGCGGTTGTTGACATTAACGCGCACGACGGCGCGCATTGACGGTGTGCCGAAGTTATCATCCTTACTCGCAGGCTTGGTGAACGACAGTCCGCTCCACTGCGCCCGCCCGCGCAACCAATCCGGCAAAGGAGCATTCAAAGAGATTGATTCATCGCCGACGCCTCGCGTGCTCTCGTCATTCGTCTCACTGATGAACTGCGCGGTATTCCCTTGCCCGACATTCGCAATATCTTCCGTGCCTGCTCCGCGCCATAAAGCAGCACGCGCTCCGGGCAACGATGCTCTGAGCAATGCGACTCGCTCATCAAGCCATGCTTGAATTGCGCGGTCATCTGCGTTAGCCGGGAGGCGCTCGAAAGAATCCGCGAGACTGCGCGCGCTCGCTTGCGTCTGACGCTCTGTGGCATTGATCTGCGCGGTGATGATGCGTGCGATGCCCTGGGCAGAGCCGCCGAAGGCAAACAACAATCCAAGCAACGCCAGCAAAATTATCGGCGTCAGCCCGACGAAGAGATACGTAATCATCAGCCGCCTGCGCACGCGCCACAACAGCTTTCGCTTCAGCCAGCGCAATGCTTTCAAGCCGTAGTAAAGGCATGTCAGCAGGATTGCCACGAAGGTGAGGAAACCGAACAGTGTGCCGACGAAAGTTTCGACATAGATGCGTGTCTCGCTCACAAATAGTCGAACGAAGAACATGGTGATTGCGACCATCGCCACGCGCGGCATCACCCGCCGCAGCCATCGGCGCGCATTCGACAGAAATGTTTTGAAGCTGCCGCGTCCGTTTTCGATTTGCTCTGGCATAGACATTGGTTTGCTTACTGAGTCCGCAGAATACCAATCAGAGATGTAAGATGAAAGTTTCGAGATGAGAAGTCAATAGTGCGGTGGAAGAGCAAGAATGCGGGATGAAGAAAAGAAGAAGGCAGAAAGCAGCGAGAGCTTTGTCTGCCTACTGCCTTGTGCCTTCCGCCTTCTCTTCTTTCATCCCTCATCCCTCATCCTTCATCCCTCATCCTTCATCCCTGCTTTCCGGGCATCCGCCGCATCCGTCAGCGCATCCATAACATTCGCTGCTCTCTTAACCGGGCAACGCACTTTTCAGTCGGCTGTGATAGAATTGGCTTTCCCGGATGGGCTGACTTTCCCCAGTAGTAGCCGTTGACGAATCCCGATTTACTTTAAGGAGAAACTTTTTCAGTGTTGCGACGCATCACAAAACTCGGCCTCACCTTCGCGCTGATGGCATTGATACTTTCAAGCTCTATCGCTGTCCTGGCTCAAAGTGGCTCTGCCGAAAAGCCCAAACCTTCAACTCAAACTACAACGCCTGAGACGAAGCCCACTCCCACACCAAAACAGGCTCCGGTGAAGATTGACCCTAATAATTTGACGGCGGAACAGATCGTTGAGACCGCCATCGTCCTTTACGGCACGCGGCCTGGTCTGGCGCAGGTGCGGCGCAACGGCTTTGAGCACGGCAAAGTGACGAGCGTCAAAGAAGACGGGCGCACCGAAGACAGCACCTACGAGCGCCGCTTCATTCGGGGCGAGAACTTCGAGAAAGATAAAGTTCGTCTCGACCAGAAGACGCCGACGCTTGAATACTCGCTCGTCTATGGCGAAGGCAAGACCTGGGGCTTCATCAACGGCTCGGCCTTCACTCCGCGCGCAGAGGCGACCAACGATTTTCTCTCGCAGATGTGGCACGGCATTGATGCCCTGCTCCGCTACAAAGAAAACGGCTCGACCATCGCTCTGGTCGGGAAAGACAAACAGCAGAACATTGACCTGTACGTCATTGACCTGACCGACAAGGATAAGCGGCAGACGCGCTACTACATCAGCCAGAAATATTATCGTGTGCTCAAGCTCGAATACGAAGAAGCCCAGGCGGATGGCGGCAAGCCTGTTAAGTACATGAGAAAGTTTTACGACTATCAGTACATCCAAAACACGCTCGTGCCGAAGCGCACAGTCTTCTACGAGGACGGCAAGCAGAAACAGGAGACCTACGTGATGAGCGTCACTTACGGCATCAAGATAGACGACACGATTTTCCAGAACCCTGAATCACAAACCACTTCGGCTAATCCGTAAAGTATCAATCCCTTCAAAAATACAGTGGCGCAGCAAATTGAGACTCTTCATGTGCTGGCCTTTTACTTTTAAGAATTTCTGGAACTCTGCTGACACCAGAGCGTGTATCTGACTGCGAGCGGTCATCCCCGGAGGTGTATAATTTCAGACCGGAGAGACCGACCCGGCGTGAGACGCGCGAAAGGCCAGCGACTCACACCAGCAATTTTCGAGACCGTGAACGCTCAGAGCCTTCCTGCCTTGATGAGCACGCTGACTTCGATTGATGAGCTGCGTTTCGGCACGGCTGTGCCGCAAACAGTCGTGACCGATGAACCGTTATCAGATCACGCGCTTTTGGAAGCGACGCGCACGGGCGACGAGGCTTCGTTCGCGGTGCTGGTGAGCCGCTATCGCAACCAGATCACGAGCTACATCTATCGCATGACTAACGACTATGACGGCGCTGTTGATATGGCTCAGGAGACTTTCGTGCGTGTCTATCTGGCTGCGGATCGCTACCAGACGAGCTATGCGTTTTCGACCTACATCTATCGCATCGCCACGAATCTGGCGATTAGCGAACTGCGGAAACGGAAACGCCGCCGCCTGGTTTCACTCACCGGATTTTTTCAACAGACTGAAGGCCAGGAAGCGCGCGAGTTTAATCCGCCCGATGCCGGGCCTTTGCAGGACGCCGTGCTCGTTGACGCTGAGCGCAGAGCGGCTGTCGCGCGCGCCATCAGCACACTGCCCGAAAAATATCGCGCGCCGCTCGTGCTGCGCGACGTGGAAGGCAAGAGCTACGACGAGATCGCGCGCATCCTTGAGACGAGCGAGGGCACTGTCAAATCGCGTATCAGTCGCGCGCGTGGATTTTTACGCGAGAAGCTGAGAGCTTATTTATGAGCGGGAGCAACAGGAAGACCATGAACTGTCAAACATGCCATCACGAAATCGAAGAGTTGGAGTTGGGCGAGAGCTTGAGCGATGAAGCGAGCGCGCACGTCGGCGTGTGCCTGTCATGCGGCGCTTTTTATAACGAGCGACTGGCGCTCAGCAGGCTCGTCGGAAGTTTAGAGCCTGTCAGTGCACCGCCCGATTTTGAGTTTCGACTGCGCGCGCGTCTCGCTGCGAACGGCAACTCCGGGAATCATCATTCCTTCTGGCGATCTTTAATCAGCACGCCAGCCATCGGTTTCGCAGCCGCCTTCGCTCTCCTCGTCGGCGGGATCGTTCTGTACAATCAATTCAAGTCCGTGCCTGTCGCTCGCAATCAATCCGGCGAAACTATCCAACGAGACGCCGCGCAGAAATCAGAGACACCGAAGGTCAATTCTCCCGACACGGCGAGTGTGCCTGAAATCTCTGAGCCGGGAAATCAAATGAACCCTCCGCTCGTGACGACTCCGGCAGTCGTCAACAGTACGAATCCTCATCTGGCTGCCAACAAGCGCGGCATTACTCGTCGTCAATTGAGACGCTCTGATTCCGGTAATGCGCCGATTGTCTCTAACGAACTAGCCGCACGCGGCGCGCCGCAGATTACACCCGGCAGTGGAGCGCCGTTGACTGCTGAAGCAAACCATTTCGTTGACTTGCCTGTGCGTTCGTCTGCTAGGCCTGTGAAGGTTTTCGTGGGCGATCAGAGCGGTGGCAAGCGTACTGTGACTCTTGAGCCTGTCATCTTCGGCTCGCAGGACTTAACCGGACGCAATGATTCGCGCATGGCGACATCTCAAGGCATCTGGTAATCGTCAGCCAGAACTAATCAAGAGGAGTTTGAAGAACATCTTGCTTTCCAGAAGTCTTAATAATTCGATGCTCGCCTTCGCGTTGATCGCTTGCGCCACAATGATCGCGCACAGTCAGACGACGCCACCGAAGCCTGCGCTGCCGCCGCCAGCCGCAACCGCTAAGCCGCCCTTGCCTCCGCAGGACACTTTGCGGATTGAGGCGACGACGCGCCCGATGCCGCAGGTCGTCACAGTGGTGCATCGCCTGAGCGGCATTAAGGCGTTGGCGCTGCTCAGGCGCAACGGCGAAATCATCACCAGGGTTAATGATGATGTGGTCACCACACCTTACGCCGTCACGGCCATCACCGCCGGTTTCGTTCTCGGCGATGGACAGAACGTCTTGGCGCGTCTGCCGCAGGCCGAAGCCGAGTCGTTGCTCTTCTCAACGAAAATGTCCGGCTTCGGTAATCCGGCGACGGGAACTGGCTGGCCCGCGCGCGTTGCGCCAAACGCGACGACGGCAGCAACGACAGTTAGCCCAGGAGCTTTAACGCCGCCTGAAGCATCCAGCTTCGTCATCGTTCAAACGAACGGCCAGCAACTCACAGCGCGCTACGTCGGTCTGGATGCCGGTTCTGGACTTTCGCTTCTGCGAATTCCGGGTCTCAAAGCCACTCTCGCCAAAGATGCTGATGAGGAGCAGTTGGTCGTCGGGCAACCTGTCCGCATTCTGGCACCTGATCGCATCGCGCATGTTTCGAATAGCGCTGCGCCGTCAACCATCTCTTCACGGATGAGCGCAACTGAAGGGACGATCACAAGAATCGAGCGCACTTCAACCGGCAAGATCGCCGGACTGATTATCTTCGCGCCGAATATTCTTTCACGAGCGATTGTCGGCGGCGTGGCCATCAACCAAGCGGGCGAAGTGGTTGGAATCGTCGAAACGATAGACGGAATCGCCGCGCGCTTGATTCCCGTCGCGGCAGTGCGTCGCGCCGCAGAGCGTTTGCTGGCGCGGCAGACGAATGTTCCGCGACCCTTGCTTGGCGTCTCCGGCGAAGCGTTGAAGACAACGCCGCTCGGAAAATTCTACGTTGCCGGATGGACTGCGCCGGAAGCGACGGCGCTCAAAGACAAGCTGGATGGCTTCTTCCTGAACTCTGTTTTGCCGAGCACTCCGGCTGCGCTCGCAAACCTGCGTCCGGGCGATGTGATTGTCCGCGTCAATGATTTCGTGGTCAAAAAGGATGTGGATTTTTCTTTCGCGTTGAGCGAAGCGGGGAGCGGCACCGTCACGAAGTTCACTGTCATTCGGAATCAGCATCCACAACTTTTTACAGGGACTACTCCTGCCACACCGCCCGTGTCAGTGCAAACTCCCGCTCCCGTCGCCGCGCCCCAGACATTCGATTTCAAACCGTTCGACATCTCCATTAAACTCGGCGAATCTTTTGACCCTGTCGGGGCCAATCCTGCGGCTCTGATGAAACTGGCGGAAGAGTCCAGTCGGCTGCCACTGCTGAATCCTTTTCCTCCGGTCGCGCGCGGCATCGAAACAGCGATGCTCTCGCAAAAAGCCGCAGCCCATCTCGGCGCGCGCGCCGGAATGCTGGTTCTTTATGTGGACGCTGAGAGTTTGGCAGCCAAAGCGGGGCTGAAAGAGTTCGACGTGATCGAGACCCTCGAAGGCAAACTTGTCGGGCAGACCACGTTCTACAACGCCCTGCCAAAAGGCAACCTGCCGCGCTTAACATTAGGCGTCGTGCGCGATCATCAAAGGATGGAGATTACAATTCAACAAACCGAGACGCCGAATCATTAAGCTCAACTTCACCCCCATTTCGGAAAGAACAAAATGTAGCCGAGAGCAGCAGGTCGGCTACATTTCGTTTGATGGCTGAAAGAGTCTTTGAGCCTGTTTCTCTCTTGGTCGCTCCGCGCTAATCTGTGCTACTCTAGCCGCATTCAAACGCTCGTTGATTTCAGTCTCCTGATCGAGAATTTGCGCCGGACTCTATGCTGCATCGTGCCGTCTCTCTTTACCATGAGCTATTGACGAAGGGCGGCCTCGCGGAATCTTCTCGCGCCGTGCTCGACGAAGGTTTGGAGCGCGCGCGGCTCATCTTCGGAGGTCGCCCGCTTACTCCATACCTGCGCCCGCACTTCGTCACCGAAACAGATTTCGAGCGCGTCACGCACATCTGCGAGACCATCTGGGGCGCGATTCAGAAAGTCAAAGACGCGGCGGTTGAAGATGAGAGCCTGCTTGAAGAACTCGGACTGACCGACAGGGAACGAGAGCTTGTCAGTATTGATCCGGGCTATCGTGAAGTCTCTCCGACGGCGCGGCTCGATTCATTTTTGACGGACGACGCTTACAGCTTCGTCGAACTCAACGGCGAAAGCCCCGCCGGAATCGCCTATGCCGACGCAGCATATAAAATCTTCGCTGAACTTCCGGTGATGGGCCGCTTTGCCGAAACCTACAACCTGCGCCCGCTCTACGGTCGGCGCAAGATGCTCGACACTCTCCTGCGCGCGCACGAAGAGTACGCGGGACGCAAGCCCGATCACGCGCCGCATATCGCCATCGTTGATCTTAAAGACATGCCGACGCAGAAGGAGTTTGAGCTATTCAAAGATTTCTTCGAGGGCGAGGGCTATCCTTCAATCATCTGCTCGCCGGATGAGCTTGAATGGACGAACAATCGTCTGCGTAAAGATGATTTTGAGATTGACATCGTTTACAAGCGCCTGCTCGTCAACGAGTACATCCCGATCATCGAAGACAGCCCGGCTTTATTAGACGCTTACCGCGCTGGCGCAATCTGCATGGTCAACAGTTTCCGCTCCAAACTGATCCACAAGAAAGCTCTCTTCGCCATCCTGACCGACGAGCGTCACGCGCGACTCTTCACCGAAGAGGAACGCGCAATGATCCGCGCGCACGTTCCCTGGACACGCCGCGTGCGCGCCGAAAAGAGTCAACACTACGGCAAGGAAATAGACCTCCTCGACTTTATCTCGAAGACGAGCGACCGGCTCGTACTCAAACCCAACGACGATTACGGCGGGCACGGAATCCACATCGGCTGGAACACAGACGGCATTGCGTGGGAAGAAGGACTTCGCAACGCGCTCGCCAACGGCGACTATCTCGTGCAGGAGCGCGTGCCGACCGCGCGCGAAGTTTTCCCCGCGCTCAAGGAAGATGGCTCTATCGAGTTTGCCGAGCAACTCGTGGATTTAGACCCGTTGCTCTTCAATGGCAAAGTCGGCTCGGCCTTCACGCGGCTCTCGTTCACAGAACTTGCCAACGTCACCTCCGGCGGCGGGATGGTTCCGACTTTTATTATCAGCGAGAAGAGATGACGAGACACGGCGACACGGAGACGCGGGGACGCGGCGAAAAGGAAAGAGAGGTTTCGTCAGTAATTCTTTTTCTCGCCGCGTCCCCGCGTCGCCCACTCTCCGCGTCGCGTTCGGAATCGAGTACAATAGGGATGCTCGAACAGCTTTGAGAAGCGGCGGGAGATACTTTTCGTGGTTGAAGAGTTTGAAGATCAAGCGAATCTGCAACAGGACGAGCGGCGACAGCATGATCGCTCGCGGCTCATCGTGGATGTCTATTTCAACGGCGCGGACGCGACCGGCGTGGCGGGCACGAAAGACATCAGCCTCGGCGGTCTCTACATGACCACGCAGGCCGTCATCCCTGAAGGCTCCGTGCTCACTTTGCGTATTCCCTTCAGCAACGATCAACAGGTCGTCGTCAACGGCGAGGTCATGTACAGCAATCCCGGACACGGCGTTGGCGTGCGCTTTCAGGGATTGTCGGAAAAGGATCGCGCGTTGATGGAGCGCGAACTGCCGTCGCCATAATTCGATCAAAGGAGAAGAGCGCAAATGTTCGATCAATTCACCCTCGGCATCGAAGAGGAGTTTCAGATCGTTGACCCGCAGACACGCGAGTTGCGCTCGCACGTCTCGGAGTTTCTCGAAGAGGGCAAGATGCTCTTAGGCGAGCAGATCAAGCCTGAGATGATTCAATCCATGGTCGAGGTCGGCACGGGCGTCTGCCAGAATATTCAGGAAGCGCGTACAGACATCACGCGCCTGCGCTCGATCATCTCGCACCTGGCGCGCAAAAAAGGGCTGGAGATCGTCGCCGCCTCGACACATCCAATCTCGCTCTGGAAAGAGCAGGAGATTTACGACGACCCGCATTACGCGCTCCTCATCGAAGAGCTACAGATGGTCGCACGCTCGCTCCTCATCTTCGGGTTGCACGTTCATGTCGGGATCGCAGACCGCGAGCGTCAGATTCATATTATGAATGCCGCGCGCTATTTTCTCCCGCACGTTCTCGCGCTCTCGACCTCTTCACCGTTCTGGCTGGGCATCAACACCGGACTCAAATCTTATCGCTCGGAGGTCTTCAAAAAGTTTCCGCGCACTGACATCCCGGATCACTTCGACTCTTATCAATCGTACCAACGCTACGTCGATCTTCTGTTGAAGACGAACAGCATCGGCAATCCGAAGAAGATTTGGTGGGACATTCGCCCGCACGCGGTCTTCCCGACGCTGGAGTTTCGCGTCTGCGACATTCCGACGCGCGTTGACGATACCATCGCTATCGCCGCGCTCTTTCAGGCCATCGTCGCCAAGCTCACCAGACTGATTGACAAGAATCTGGGTTTTCGTCTCTACCGTCGAATGTTGATTCAGGAGAACAAGTGGCGCGCGGTGCGCTACGGACTCGACGGCAAGATGATAGATTTCGGCAAGCAGAAGGAAGTGCCCGTCCGCGATCTGATTCTTGAGCTTCTCGAATTCGTTGACGACGTGCTCGACGATTTAGACTCGCGCAAAGAGGTCGAACACATCCACACGATCCTTGAGCGCGGCACATCTGCCGACGAGCAGTTGCAGGTCTTTCGTGAGACGAACGATCTCAAGGCCGTCGTTGATCGCCTGATTGAGAGAACGATGGAGAATGTTCCACGCGAAGTTGATTTGAGCACACCGACACACGCGGCCTAACGTCTGAGTTGACGCGGCGGCGCGATTTCAGTCAACCATCGCCGGCTGAATCAAGTTGCGAAACACGCTCCCGCCGCTCGCGTCCAACGATTTGTTCGGCAGGGGTTCTCATCGCCATGCTCCGTCGCCTAGCTCTTCTTCTTTTTTTGCTCTTTCTTGTATTGCTGCGCACTCTTGAATAACTCCCGCATTGAGGACGGTTTCTCGCCTCTGGCCTTCTGGATCGCCTCAACAAAGTGGTGTGTAAGGTTCACTTCATTCGGGGCGCCTAAAACGAACCCATTGGTTACGTCGTAAGTTTCGGTCTTAGACCACGCAATCAGTCGACCGCCGTCGGTTCTCAAAACTGACGCACGCATCTGAGACTTCTGCGCCATCGATGCTCCCATTGCGCCCGGACCGCGATTCGCGGCGACATCTCGCGTCAGAGTGGTGTACTCCAGGATGATCTCGGCTTCCTTCGGTGAGTTGACTACTTGGAGCCTCTCGTAACCATGCAACATTCCCACAATCGTTGAGCGGACGCCGTCATCATCAGCTGTGACGTAGACTTTCGTCAGATTCTTTATATCATCGATCGTTCCGTACTCAGGCAGCTTGTCTTGAGCGCGCACGACACCGGCCAGTGCGGCAAACATCGCGATTAAGAGAATGCGTTTCATTTGAATCTCCTTTCGATTCGCCAATGAACTACTTCTGGATTCTCGGACGGCAATAGTGCTGCTGAACTACTGTATAAGCGAAATGCCATGATGGATAATCACCCAAATCGGTGTATGATCCATCATCATTCCGCATAATACCTTTATCGGCGAACAGTGTATAGACCTTTGCGGAGAATTAACATGGATAAACCGAGACTGTTAGATCAGGTACGCGGTGCTGCCCGCTTGCGCCATCGCAGCCTTAGCGCAGAACGAATTTGCATCAACTAGATTAAGCGGCTCACCCTCACCACCAGATCACCTGTTAATGCCCGCAATTTTCCTGTACACCAGCCCGCTGCGTGCGGTAAACTTCCTGTCGCTCGAAAGATTTCGAGACGCGAGATGTCACCATCGAAGCAATTGCGAGCTTGCGCCTGCTTGATCGTCCGCGCTCGATGACGATCAGTTGTTACAGCAGATGAACATGGACGAGCGCCATGCCCTTCCAGGAGAAACAGCACAGCCGTCTTGCCCCTCGCGCGGCTTGCTGAGGGAGAAATTAAAATGCCAGACGTTGAGATCACCTGTGCCGAATGCGGCAACACATTCCCGTTCACAGAACGCGAGCAGGAATACTACGCGGAGAAAAATCTGAGCCAGCCGAAACGATGTAAACCCTGCCGCGATTCCAGACGCGCCAACTTCGGCGGCAGCAGAGGCGGTGGCGGCGGCGGAGATCGCCAGCGCTTCGAGATTACCTGCGACCAGTGCGGCAAGACCGATTCAGTTCCTTTCAAGCCTTCGAGCGGCAGACCAGTGCTCTGCGGCGAATGCTTTTCTGCAAGTCGCGCTCAATCTTAGTGCTGCATCTTGCGCGAACAAATTTGCCTTCGTTGCCGTATAGGGAAATTCAAGGGTCAGGTATTTAAGGGTAAAGGGGGAAAAGGTTAAAGGGGTAAAGGGAAAGAGAAAATGTCTTCCCTTTTACCCATTTAACCTTTTAACCTCTTCCCCTTTTAACCGTTTCCCCTTTTCTGTTTTAGAGATGAGTTACGAAACCATCCAACTGGAAATGCGTGACGCCGTAGCCGTCATCACGCTCAATCGTCCCGCCGCGCTCAACGCGCTGACGGCGGCGCTGGGTAGTGAATTTCGTGGCGCGATGGGTGAAGCGCGCGAGCGTGGTGCGCGTGCCATCATTCTGACGGGAGCAGGCAGAGCTTTCTGCGCGGGTGGTGATTTGCGAGAGATGCAGAAGTTTGCTGAGAAAGAGGGACGCCTTGAGGCTTTCTTCGATGAGCCGCTCAACCTGATACACGGCTGCATCAGGCTCATCAGAGAAATGCCTGTGCCCGTCATCGCCGCCGTCAACGGCGTGGCGACCGGCGGTGGCTGCAATCTCGCACTCGCTTGCGATCTGGTCATCGCAGCCGAGAGCGCGCAGTTCAATCAGGCGTTCATCAAGATCGGCCTGACGCCCGATTGCGGCGGCACATTTATCCTGCCGCGCCTCGTTGGATTAAAACGCGCGACCGAGCTTTTGATGACGGGCGAGATGATTGATGCGCGACGAGCCGCCGAGATGGGCATGATTAACGCCGTCGTCCGCGATGAGGAATTGATGACAGAGGCGCTTAATCTCGCCCAACGTCTCGCCAGCGCGCCGACCGCAGCACTCGCTGGCATTAAATGGCTGTTAGAGCAGAGCGCCACGAATAACTACAACGCGCAACTCGATCTGGAGCACAAGGCACAGCTTCAGTCAGGTCAGACAAAAGATTTCAGAGAAGGCGTCGCAGCCTTTATCGAGAAACGGCCACCGAAGTTTACAGGTGGATGAGACGTTCTCAAAAAGTTTTTGAAAGGCTGCGAGCCGCTTGGATGTGAATCCGGCGGCTCGAAACTTTTTAGGGGTAAAGGGAAAATGGTTAAAAGGGGAAAGGGTAAAGAACCTCGCTCGCACTCAAAGCGTCCGCACTTCTCCCTTTGTCCATTTAACCTTTGAACCATTTCCCCTCGCTTTAATCGAGGTGAGTCATGTCAACAATAACCTACACGCAATTGCTCAGAGGCAATCGCTCTTTCAGGCGGTTGTGGTCGGGGCAGGTCGTTTCAGAACTCGGCAACTGGTTCAACTTCATCGCCGCATTGGGATTGGTGCGCTCAGTCTCCGTCGCCGCGCCGGAAGCGACAGCCACGATGCTGGTCGCACGGCTCGCGCCGTTTGCGTTGTTCGCACCGCTTGCCGGCGCGTTCGTTGATCGCTGGTCGCGGCGCACCGTGATGATCGTCTCGGATGCGGCGCGTGCAGTCGTCGCGCTCGGATTCCTCTTGGTCAGAGGGCCGGAGGATTTGTGGATCGCTTACACCTGCACGGTGGTGGCGACACTCCTCGCCGCATTCTTCGAGGCCGCGAAGAACGCTGCGATGCCCAATATCACGGGCGGACAGGGCTTGCTCGCCGGAAACGCGCTGATGTTCTCTTCGCGCTTCCTGCTGATGTCGTTCGGCGCGGCGCTCGGCGGCTGGGCATCGGCGCGCTTCGGCTACAAGGCTGCGTTCATCATCAACGCTGTTTCGTTTCTCGTCTCCGCTTACTCAATCTGGCTCATCCCGGAAGAAGCGATCAAGAGAGAAACTTCAGGCGAAGATGAGATGAGCCGTGAAGCTGAAACACGCGAGGCTGCCATACACGAAACTGAACGGCGCACTGCGCGGCGTGCGGCTCAAAGACATACGCGCGTTTGGACTGACTTGCACGAAGGCTGGAAGTACATCGCGCGTTACCCGTTGCTCGCGGCGATCATCGGCGTCAATGTGCTGTGGGCAACCGGCGGCGGCGCGTGCAACCTGATTTACGACAGGCTGGGCGGCGTGGTCTTCGCCGGACGTGGCGGACTTGAAGGTGACGCGGGCGTGGCTGCGTTGTATGCTGCGGTCGGCGCAGGCGTCTTCTTCGGGATGGTGCTGGCACGTCGTGTCGGCGCGCACGTCGAGTTGCATGGAGCGACAGCGAAGTTCATCGGCTGGATGCTGCTGGCGCACGGAGTTGTCTTCGCGCTCGCGGGCTTGATGCCGACGCTCTTTCTGGTAGGCGCGATGCTCTTCCTGTCGCGCCTCATCATCGGCATGGAGTTCGCTGTGCAGGAGACGTTGATGATGCGACTGGTGCCTGACCATTTACGCGGACGTGTCATCACGACAGACCGCGCGGCGGAAATCTTCGTGACGAGCATCTCGACGATCTTCGCCGCCTGGTCGCTGCACGCGATCACGCCGCGCACATTGACAATCGTCTCCGGCTTGTTGTCGGCAACTCCCGGTCTCTTCTGGCTCGCGCTCTTTGCTTCCGGCAGGCTGCATCTGCCTGCTCATTTGGAAACGGCACGCGAGACAGATGCTGCCGAAGAGCAAGAACTTCTTGCTTCTGCGGGCTGAAGAAGAGAAGGCAGAAGGCAGAAAGCAGAAGGCAGACAAGACGAAGAGCTTTCGCTTTGGCTGCCTACTGCCTACTGCTTTCTGCCTTCTATCTTTATTTCATCCTTGCTCTTCAGTGCCCTCGCGGGTTTGACAATCACACACGCAGGCTTGTATCGTGCGGGGTTTTCAATCTGAGCTAATTAGCTGACAATGGCGTGTCGCAAAAATATTCACCTCTTACTTTGTCGTTACCCGTTGACAGTCTCTTTAATTTGAAAGGAAGTAATTGACATGAAAAAAGTTGGCATTCTGGTTGGCCGCGAACAGACCTTTCCAGAGGCGCTCATCCGCAACATTAACGAACGCGGGCAGGGCGACGTGATCGCCGAATATATCGAGGTGGGCGGCGTGCGCTTCGATTACGAGCGCGAATACGAGATCATCATTGACCGCATCTCTCACGAAGTTCCCTTCTATCGCGCCATGCTCAAGCGCGCCGCGCTCGAAGGAACATACATCATCAACAATCCTTTCTGGTGGTCGGCTGATGACAAATTTTTTAACTACTCTTTAGCCCCAAAGCTCGGCGTCGCCATCCCCAAAACGGTTCTGTTGCCGCAGAAAGATTATATTCCCGGCATCACGAGCGAGAGCCTGCGCAACCTCGAATTCCCGCTCGATTGGCAGGGCATCGTTGATTACACGGGGCTGCCCGCGATTATGAAACCCTTTGACGGCGGCGGCTGGAAAAATGTTTCGCGCGTCAACACGCTCGAAGAACTCTGGTTCGAGTATGACCAGACGGGCACGCTCTGTATGACCTTGCAGGAATTCATCGCCTTCGACCAGTTCGTGCGTTGCTACTGCATCGGGCAGGAAGAAGTGATGATTATGCCCTACGATCCGACGAAGCCGTATCTTTCGGGCGAGCAGTACATCAATAATCCGAACTACCTGACGGCAGAACTCGGCGAGCGCATCACGAACGACGTGCGCACGCTCTGTCGAGCCTTAGGTTACGACATCAACACGGTTGAGTTTGCGATCAAGGATGGCATTCCTTACGCGATTGATTTTATGAATCCTGCGCCGGACGCAGAGCTTGTTTCGGTCGGCGAGTTCTATCACAACTGGGTGACCAACGCCGTCACCGATCTGGTCTTCAAGCGTCTGGAAGAAAAACGCGAGCAGCCGCGCTATCGCTGGGATGCGCTGCTCAATTCAGCATCAACGACTCAACCGATGCGTGCCGCCGCAGCCGCAGCCGGAACACCAGACAGCATCATTCCTGCTCCCATCCGCGAGATCGGCTCGGAGATTGTTTCCGGCGTCGGTGACATTATCAGCGATGCTGCCTCCGCAGTTTCAGAAATAGCTGAATCAGTTGTCACTCCGCCAACCAAAACCAAACAGAGATCAAAGAAAGAGGGTGCGGCGACGACTGCTCGCAAGACCACGACCAAGCGAGATTCACGCGCAAAGAAACCGGAAGCGTAAAGAGAAATTCAAAGTTAAAAATGTAAAATGCAAAATGGAAGAAGAGACTCTTGCTCCGACATCTTCCATTTTGCATTTTTAATTTTGCATTTTTAATTTTCGCCTTGGCGTCAGGTATCGCGTGATGAGGGCGACGCCGAGCCAGGCAATGAGCGAAGAAGAGGCCAGCGACCAACCGATGCTTTCAAGCGCTTCATCGAAGGATGGGCTGATGAGCGCGAACATCATGCTGGCAAGCGTCATTCTGGCGGCGAGACGGCGAGCGCGTTGCAAGTTCTGAAGCCAACTGATTCGTCGCAACTCCGCAGCCAGGTAATCATCATCATCATTCAGCCGCGCGTAGTAGTCAGATTCGCGCCGGGCATAGCGGGCCAAGGCTTCGTCGGGAGCGATGCGTGCGGCAGCATCGTAATGATGAACGACGTGCGCCAGCTTGCCGTTTCTGAGCGCCACTTCGGCCAGACCTATTTCAGCGCGGAAGGCGCGCGGGTTCAACTCCAGCGCGCGGTGAAAAGCACGCGCGGCGTGGGCGAGTTCACCATACTCGTAAAAGCTCTCGCCGATGCGTGAGAGCAAAGGCGTGTCATCATTCGCGCGCTGCATCGCCAGGCGGAGGCAGGCGCGCGAGCGTCGCATCAGTCGCGCATCGCGCGCCATGCCAGCCTGTGAACGAAGGAAGCGCGCAAATTCGTAGAGCAACCAGCCATCGCCCTTAATGACGATCAAAGCGCGCCGAAAGGCCTCAGCCGATTCACGCAAACGTCCCGACGCGCGCAGTTCGTTCGCGGCGTGACGAAGCAGCCGCCCGCGCTCGACATCAATTGCCGAAGTCGTGAAGCCTTCGGCGCGTGGATGTCGAATCTCTTTCTTCGTCTTGTGCGCGAGATCGTTCGTCGCCGCTTCAAGAACATTGGCAGGCGCGATGCGGAGCAATTGGAGATTAGCGCGCAGAGTTTGTGAATCGGTCAGGTAATCGCGCAACTCGCTTGAACGCGCATCAACTTTGTCGTAGCCGAGAAGCGGAAAGAGCGTGCGCACCATCTGGCGATAAGCGTTGCCGCCGGAAGCGAAGACGAAGCTGTGGCCTTTGCCGAAGACTTCGCTGCGATAGCGATAGCGCACGCGCCCGCCGCGACGCAGCGTCCGCACCGCGCTCGTTTCCACATGCTCAATCTCTTCTATTTCAAGACGCTGGGCGCGGCCTTTGATGAATCTCAAGAGTAAAGGAATCAGACCTCTGCGTGTGAGCCGGTGCCCATCGAAACTGATGCGGTCTGTGAAAGCGAGTGTGGGCGTGATGATCCAGGCCAGAGCGATGACGATGATCGAAGCGAGATCGTGCTGCGCGCGGAGCAGGAGCGTCGCAGCAAACGTCAGGACGCAGGCTGTGGCAAGATAGCTGCCGGGCGAGACCCGCACGCTGGCGAGGCAAGCGCGTCCGGCTGGCGGCGCGATGCGCTCATGGGCTGCATCAACGACCGCGCCCGGGATTGCCGATTGCGTTCCTTCACTCACTTCCTGCCTGTGCTTCCCTTCCCGGCATCACCGGCAACCAGCGCTTCCAGAGAGAAAGCGCCATGCCGCGACACACTAAGATCAGTGTAGCGTAAGTTCGAGAATTCTACGAGCAATCCGTTGAAAAGGAGTCTTATCAATTGCGGATTAGAGCGAGTGCCTCCTGTTTTTCAATCAGCAATCTGCAATCCGCAATCCGCAATGGGCTGACTCCAGACTGTTACATAGTGAAGTTTTCCGGCAAAGGCGGCGGCGTTAGCTGCGCGTAGCGGGCGGGGTCAAGTTTTTCAAGCTCGGTCGTGGCTTCGCGTGCGGCGGCTGATTGCGGGACGGGCTTGCCATTTTTATCTTTTGCCTGACGAGAGGCTTCGACCATCTTGAACAGAATGTCGGCGGCCTCCTGTTTCTTGTCGAGCTTCTCGTCAACTATGGCGAGGCGCAGATTGGCCGTATCGGGCGTAATGATGGGACTGTTGAGCTTGACCAGATCAGTATAGAGAGTCGCAGCCTCATCATACTTCCCATCTGCTTCTTTGGCTTGCGCGAGCGCAAACTTGGAGAGCGTCGCAACCTCCGGCACGCTGCTCGTCGTGAGAGAATTGAGATCGGCCAGCCCTTTGGTGCGGTCGAGGATGAGTTGATTGTTCGCGGCGAAGTAGCGCGCGTACTCGCCTATCGAGCCGCCGTAATTGTTGGCGACTTTCTGAAATTCCTCGACGGCCTTTTGCGCCCGTTCCTTCTCCGTCCGAAAGCTCGGCTCATTGGAACCCGGAACCGGTGTCGCAACGATGGGCGTATCCGCGATCTTGATGGCGTGACCGAGCGCCTCACTAGCCTTATCGTTGCGGCTGCTCCGCCAGCCTGTGACGGCCCAAATAATGAGGCCAATCACGATGGCGGCCCCGAGGCCATAAAGAACCTGCCGTCCCTTGCCCTCCAACTTGTCGGCGGCACGATCAACGTAACTCATCGTGGTGTCGCGGAATTTATCGTGTTGGAGTTGGCGCGCGCGCTTCTTCTTGTACTTTGCCACTTCTGTTCCTCTCGCAAGAACGCACGGTGAAGCACGTTCATTTAATTGCGGTTAAAGCGAAAGAAACACTCTAGCCGCCGCTTCGAGAGCTTGTCAAGCAAGCCTCTCAAGCGAAAATTTGACGGTCGTTGCGCCGAGTGCTACGCTCCGCGATGATGAAAGACAAGGGGAAATGGTTAAAGGGTTAAATGGTAAAAAGGATGTCAGCAGGTATCTTCCCCTTTCCCCTTTTCACCATTTAACCTTTTCCCCATAATCAAGTCTGAAATATTTTGGGAACAAAGCAGTTTTTATCGGTGTCTAATTATTCGACTGTCCGGGAAGCGACAATGTTCTGCCATGAGCTTCCCACCTCTGGGGGACATTAAGTGAGCTTCGGAGAGCCAATTGCCCTCCGTGGGCAGGAGTTGGAGCAGGTTGCCGAGGCACCCTCTACTGAAGCGCGTCAGACAGTCGAGACACAGTTCATTGAAAGATTGCGTGCGCGTGAAACGGCGGCTTTTGATCGTCTGGTCGAGGAGCGTTCCGTCGAGGTTTATTCGCTGCTCTATCGCCTGACGGAAGACGCGGAAGAGGCGCGCGACTTGACACAGGAGACGTTCCTGCGTGTCTTCCAGAGCATTGATCGCTTTCGCGGCGATGCGGATTTGAAAACCTGGATTTACCGGATTGCCGTCAATCAAGCGCGCAATCGCTGGCGCTCCTGGCGACGCCGCCGCCGCGACTCGACACTTTCGCTCGACGCGCCGGACTCTCCCGACGAGCGCCCGCTCAGTTCACGCTTGCAATCGAGCGCGATCAATCCTGAGCAGGAGACGCTCGCACACGAACGTGAGACGGTGCTGCGCAATGCTTTACGAACGCTGGGCCGTTCCTACAAAGAGACGGTCATCCTGCGCGACGTTGAAGGCTTGAGCTACGAAGAGATTGCCGCCACGCTCTCGATCAGCGTCGGCACTGTGAAATCAAGATTGGCACGCGGACGCCTTGAGTTGCGCCGCAAATTAGGAAGCTCTTTGTAAATCAGTGGTCAGTGGTCAGTGGTCGGTGGTCAGTTAAAACAAGGAACTGTATTTCTTTGCTTTTCAAATGACCACCGACCACTGACCACTGACCACTTTAATATCGAATGGCTGCCCC
>JAVHWW010000016.1:0-16414 GCA_032159235.1 Acidobacteriota bacterium | reverse complement strand
CGAGCGATGAATGATAACGCTATTTCGTTGGAAGAATTTTGGGGCGTGGTGACATGCCTGACCGATGACATGAAAATGTGTCTGACGGGGCTTGATGCCACGCCGGAAGAGAATGAGGAATTAAAATCCTTCTGGCGCAGGATGTACGCGCGGACAGCCTTCGCGTTTTTTGACGGTGTGACTTACCGGATGATGTTTCATGCCTACGCTGCTCGTGATCGCCGAGATGTCGCTTTCTCGCTGGACGAGTTAATGAAGTTGGAGAAGTCTTATGATTTCGACGAAGACGCGGAAGAGACGGTCGTCACCTTCAGCCAAACGCAGATGCTGGAGGACATCAAATTCGCCTTCAACGCCTTCGCCAGAGTTCACTATTCCGACTACATCTTTCCGACGCACGATCCGAACTGGATCACTATCAAAGAGATCGCGCATATCCGACAGGCTGTGCAATCTCCCAGAGAGGCAAAGGAATTAGAGGTCTATGACGAGAATATAGATGTGTTGGTCGAAGGCGTGCAGTGGTTCGTAGAATGTCTGGTGGAACTGCTGGAAAGCAGCCGGAAGCACGCTATCGAGAAATTTGCTGAATGGGAAGCGAATGATGATGAGATTGTGATGTAGCCGAAGACAGTAAGAAAGGAGCGTCGGTGTCAGTACCGCAGGCGGTATTGACTTCCGGTCGCATTTCCTTGTAGCCGATTTTAGTGGTCAGGCGACGATCATCGTGCCGGTGCCTTCGTCTGTGAAGACTTCGGCGAGGAGCGCGTTACGCAGGTTGCCGTTGATGATGTGGGCGCTGCCGACGCCGCGCCGGAGGAGGTCGGTGATGTTCTGGAGCTTGGGAATCATGCCGCCCGTCGCCGCGCCCGCGCGCAGCAGCGCTTCGGCTTCGTCCAATGAGAGGCGCGAGAGTTTCGACTCAGGCTCACCGGCGCGCAGGTAGAAGCCGTCAATGTCCGAGAGCAGAATCAACTTCTCCGCCTTCAACTGGACGGCGATTTCGGAAGCTATCGTGTCGGCGTTGATGTTGAAGACCATCCCCTCGTCGTCCGCGCCCAATGAAGAGACGACGGGCAGGTAGCCTTGATCGAGTAGCACGCAAAGCAGGCGCGCGTTGATCTCGACGACATCGCCGACGTGTCCGAAGTCAATCTCCTTGCGCTCGCCCGTCTCACGATTCAGTATCTCTTTCGGCGGACGCCGCACCGCGCGCACGATGTTGCCGTCAACGCCAGACAGCCCGACCGCTTCAGTTCCCCGATGACGCAAGGAGGCCAGAATGTCCGTGTTGATTTTTCCGGCGAAGATCATCTTCGCCATCTCAAGCGTCGCGTCGTCCGTCACACGCCGCCCGTTGATGATCGTCTGCGCCACACCCATCTGCGAGGCGAGGTCTGACAACTGCTTGCCGCCGCCATGCACGACGCAGAGCCGGATTCCGACCTGATGAATCAACGCCAACTCTTCCGTCAGTGACGCGAGGTTAGCGGCATCCTCCGTCGCCTTGCCCGACAACTTGACGACGAACGTCTTGCCCTTGAAGCGTTGAATGTAAGGCAGTGCCTCGCGCAACAGGTCTAATTTTGCTTGTTGATTCATTGCTATCAATTAAAACCGATCAGAAGTCACCAGCGATAGACATCCCGGAGGGATGGCAGGAAATTAGCCGGTGGTGCAGCCACCGGAATAGTGTGCATTATCATTATTCGCTCCGGCAGGAGCGATGGAAATATCTCCGTCGCCCCTCCGGGACTAGAAATCATATTGGTTCTCAAATTCCGGTGGCTGCACCACCGGCTAATTTCCACGTGTCCCTTCGGGACACTGTAAATTGCACCAACGTCATCCTACCTACCACTCTTGCATCGTCGCGTTGGAATGCCGACGAATGATGCGCCCGTTGTCTCCGACCGGATCATAGGCTGAGTGCATGGCGACGCGACCCGGCCCGTAGAGTTTGAGCCACAGATGACGGCTGCGCCATGATGAACTGAAGATGCCCCACGAACCGCCGCCGCTCCCGCTCGGATATTCAAGATGCAGGTGCATCTGCACAGTCGGGTCTTTGAAGAGCAGCGCCGTCGGCTTGAGGAGAATGGATTGATTCACATCCAAGTGGCGGATGAAGGCGTTGCCCGCCGCGTGTAGCAGCAGCAAGCCCGGCGCTTGCGGCGCGAAGAAGCGATCCATGAACCTGCCGAGCGGGTAATGCGTCTCTGTGTCGTTGCCCTCCTGCGTCGTGAACCAAACGTCTGGCGAGAACCAGTCGTAAGTGACGCTGTGCGTCGCGGCGAGGAAGATGTGCTCGCGCACGTCAATGGCCTGTCCGGGTTGGATGGGCAGTGCGATCAACTCGCCGGGAGCGTCGCGCGAGAAGGCTATGTGGCCGGGGCCGTGCGCCTCCGTCATGATGAGCGGCAGCCCCGCGAAGAGACGCTTCCATCCACCCTTGAGCGACATCGCGCTGACCTGCACCTGCGCGTCCATCCAGAGCAGGACGTGATGCGTGAAATAGACGCCATCACCGGGCGCAAGGTTGAAATCCGCGACCGGCACATACTCGCCCTCGATCTGCAAAGACGAGTGACCGAACTGAATCTTCGCCATGTCCTTGCGACCCGGCATCTCTATCCAGCCGGACTTAGTGGCGATCCTTTCCACGTCAATGGAGACGCCGCAGCCCGGACAGGCGAGTTGCGTCCCGTCGCTCTCGGTATTGCACCAGGGACAGGTGTAATGACGCTCAATCGGAATGTGTGACACTAATTCGCGCTCCGGTTCAATGAGTAGGGCTTCGCGTTTGCATCAGTTACTGGCGCTTTAATTACTCTTGCTGGTATTTCGCCGCTTTCCTTAAAGTTTTCTAGGTCTTCGGTGGCAGCCGATAGCCGCCTTGTTCTACCGCAGCAGCCCGTATCCACCTTTAATACATTTTCACTGGCATAAGCATAGACCAGGTAGTTTTCTTTCTCTTTGAAGTAAGAGTGACCTTCTTCTTTGGCTTCGCTTACTGTTAAAATTTCGGGCAGGTCTATCTTCCAAGCAGTTTTAATCTTAAAGGTTACTTCAAACTCGACGTAATGGGTGTTCTTAACAGCGTCAGCCTTTTTTATCTCTATTACTTCGCCAACGAATACGGCTGCGGAACGTTTGAGTTCGCCGGATGCCGATAAGCCCGCATTGGCGCAAGTGCATTGAGCATAAATTCTGTCTGTCGCCGCAAAGAATGTGGTAACGATAATGATTCCCCCCAAAATATATTTCATCTTACCTCCTACGATGGTGAACCTACGTCATTTGTCCTACTCAGAATGAGTTGCTCGGTGCGGCATCGGAATAACCGACCCCTACACAATTATTCACGTGTATGTGAGACAGAATAGGCGACGATGAGCACCGCTTCTTCCCACAGGTTTTCGAGCAGGAATGTTTGCAGCCCCGCGCAATATTGCAGCACTTCGTTTCTCTCCGCCCGCTTGCTCCAACTCACCGGGAAATCGCAATAGACCACACTGACCCGATCATCTATGATTTCATTCGTCTGCGAAAGATAATAGCCTCCCGTATTTTCAATCACGGTACAGCCGCCACGCAATTCTGTGAATTCTCTGATGAGCCAGGACAGTGTGTCCTGATAAGCAGGCTCATAACGAACGGGAAGATAAACCTCAACGCGGATTCTTGGAGCGAAGGGAGGCTACGCGATGCTTCCTCCATTCAGCAATATTCTTTAACCGCTTGCGAAACTCCGCATCAGAGATTTCCGCCTTCGGAGGTTTCTTTGTACTTCCGGTCTGCGGCACGACTTGATATTTGTTCTTCATAGCCACACTCTCTCGGAATTATCAACTGAGAATTGGTTAGAGCAAATCAAGCCAGAGTTTGGCAGCTTCCTCAACCTGCTTCATTTGCTCGTCGGTCAAACTGCCAAGTTTTCTGATGAACTTTGCGTGCGAAATACTGACAATATTTTGCGCGTCAAAAGCGCCCTTTTTCAAAAAGCGAATGTTCAATGAAACTTCAAAGCGCGTGCCTCTGACGCTTGTCGTGTGCGGGACAATCGTCGTCAAAGCGCGGTCTGTGTCTTCGGCTTCGATGCTGAAAACAAGACACGGGCGAACCTTTGCCGCGTAGCCTAAATCTACCAGCCAAACTTCACCGCGCCTGGCGGATGCGCCCGTACTCATCGGGCTTCCCGCACCTCCGCTTCGGCTTCTTCGCGGTCAAGCGCAAGAAACAAATCTTCCGCCGCCAAAGCGAGTTCATCATCGGAAAGGTCGGGCGCACCAAAAATATCGGTTCGGCGCACGACTTCAATGGCTAACTCGTGCTTTTCGGTTTCGGTCAGTTGCTCGAAAGATGCAAGCAAGTTTTCAACTGTCGGTGTCATTATCTTTTCACCTCAAGTAACATTGAAAGCGAAAAGGTCGCAAAATTCAAGTTTCCAAAAACCGAAACTTGCGAGAAAAGGGAAGATGCCCAGCTACTATGATCCTGCTTCATTCGTCCTACTCAGTGTGATGATGCACGTACATTGATTGAATGCCGACGCGCCCCGGCCCGGTCATGCGCGCCAGATTCATCGTCGAGCCGCCGAACCAGCCGCTCGTCAACTGCTGAGGCTCGACGTTCATCGTCACGCTCGAATCCTTGTAGAGAAACGCGCCCGGCTCGACCATGATGCTTTCACCCGGCTGCAACACGCGCTCGAAGACGTTGCCGTAGCCATGCAGGATCAGCATCCCCGGTACAGGCCCCGTCACGAAGCGATCCATGAACATGCCCTGCCCGCCGAAGAGGATGTTGCGTAAGCCCTTGATGCGGACAAACGAGTAGTTGATGTGATGCGAGGCGAGCAGGAAAGCGTGCTCTCTCACGTCCAACTCCATCCCCGGATGAAGCGGCAGCACGACCAATTCTCCCGTCGCATCGCGCGAGAAGGCGACACGTCCCGGCCCCTGCGCGACGCTGATGATGAAAGGCATCCCGGCCAGCACGCGCTTCATGCCGCCCTGCAACGGCATCGTGCTCATCGGCGTCATGTCATCTTTCCAGAGCAGAACATGATGCTCGAAATAGACAGCATCGCCCGGCGCTAAGTTCAACTCCGCGACCGGCACGATCTCACCCTCGACCTGACACGTGCTCTGCCCGAACTGAAACTCCGTCATGTCCTTCAGACGCGGCGCTTCACGCCAGCCCGACTCACTGACTAAGTTCTTAATATCAAGCGGCGCTCCGCACGTGCGACAGGTCGTCGCAGACTTCTCATTCATGCTCTGACACCACTGGCACTTCAGACGCTCTATCGGCGCATCCTGATGAGAAGCCTGCGGAGCATGAGCAACGTTTGGCGGCGGTGGCGCTGGCGCATATTGTGGTGGCGCTTGAGCGTATGGTGGCGGGATGGGCGGAGCGACGGGCTGCGCTGGCGCAACGGGTTGTGCGGGCGCAACATCCTGCGGAATCTTTGTGCCGTCGTGGGAGCAAAACTTTTGCCCGTCAGCGACGGGGCGTTGACAGGTCGGACAGATTCTCATCAGCTTGTTCTCTCAATCTTCAGCAGCGTCAACGCGCGCCGAGCAAGCGCGTCATAATCGCCTTCTGAATATGCAGCCGATTCTCCGCCTCGTCAATCACAGCAGACGAAGGAGAATCAATCACGCCATCCGTCACAATCACGTTGCGGCGCACGGGAAGACAGTGCATGAAGATCGCGCTATCGGTGCGAGCCATCTTCCGTTCATCAACAATCCAATGTGGACGATAGCGCGCACGCCCTTCTATGTCCTTTTCCGTCGCCCCATAGAACTTCTTGCTTCCCCAACTCTTCGCGTACACGACCTCCGCGCCGTCGAATGCTTCATCAACCTCATTCGTCAAACGAACACTTCCGCCCGCATCCTTCGCTTGAGCTTCAATGTTACGCATCAACTCATCGTCAAGCTCATAGCCCGGCGGGTGCGCGATGGTCAATTCATGTCCCATCTGCGCCGCAGCCAGCGCGAAGCTATTCGGCACAGCCATCGGCAGCGCCTTCGGATGCCACGCCCACGTCAGCAACACGCGCTTGCGCCACATGCCCAACTTTTCGCGGATGGTCATCATGTCGGCCATCGCCTGACATGGATGATGCATAGCGGATTCTAAATTGATAACCGGCACATCTGAATACTTCGCAAACGCGCTCAACACGGGATCGCGCCGCTCCTCTTCCCAATCCTTGAGAGCCGCGAACGTCCTGACGCCGATACAAGCGCAGTATCTCCCAAGCACGCGCACAAACTCCGCGATGTGCTCAGTCTTATCTCCGTCCATTACCGCACCGTCTCTGTGCTCAAGCGTCCAACTCGTCCCGCCCGGCTCAAGCACGACAGCGTTGCCGCCAAGCTCATAAACTCCAACCTGCATCGAAGCGCGCGTCCGTAGAGATGGATTGAAGAAGACGAGCGCCACCGAACGCCCCGCGAGTGGCTTTGAATCATCATCGCCGCGTTTGAACTTGAGCGCCGACTCGATCAAGCCCTCAAGCTCTTCGCGCGTCCAATCTCCTGTGGTCAGGAAGTCTCTAGGCATAGCTTAGAATGCAAAATGCAAAGTTAAAAATGCAAAATGGAAGATTAAAGATTCGTTCGCTCTCTTCACTTTTGCATTTTGCATTTTTAACTTTGCATTATTCTGCCTCTCTCAAAGCGTCAACAAACAGATCAACCTCTTCACGTTTCAAACAGAGCGGCGGCAAGAGCCTGAGCACATTCGTATCGCTCGACGTGCCCGTGATGATGCGTCGCTCAAGCAGAGCCTGATGCACGGGCGCGGCCTTCTCTTTGAACTCAATGCCAAGCAGAAAACCTAACCCGCGTACACGCACGACCTGCGGAATCTCAGCGAGACGCTCGCGCAGATAACTCTCAACTGCCTTTACGTTCTCTAACATTCCGTCTGCTTCAATCGCTTCGAGAGTTGCAACGACAGCAGCCATCGCCAGCATCCCGCCGCCGAATGTCGTTCCGAGATCATTCTCCTTGATATGTGAAGCGATGCCTTCATTCACCAGACACGCACCGACGGGAACACCACTGCCGAGCGCCTTCGCTAGCGTGATGATGTCGGGCACAACCGCGCCGCTCGCAGCACTTCCAGCAAAGAACCACTCGCCCGTGCGCCCGACGCCAGTTTGCACTTCGTCGTAAATCAGAATCATCCCGCGCGCATCGCACAACTCGCGCAGGCGTCTGTGATATTCCGCATCAGCAGCGCGCACGCCAGCCATTGATTGAATCGGCTCAAGCATGATCGCGGCCACCGTCTCATCCGCAATCTTTTCCACTGACTCGATGTCGCCGAACTCCGCGAAGAGATGTCCCGGCACGTTCGGCTTCCCCAACTCACGATACTTCCCCAACGCCGTCGCGCTGATCGCATCCGCCGTGCGTCCATGAAAGCTGCCGGAAAAAGTTATGATCTTCTCTCTTCCGGTCGCCATCCGCGCCATCCGCATCGCATTCTCGTTTGCCTCAGTCCCGGAATTGCAGAAGAAGGCTTTGGTAATCGGTTGCGGCGCAATCGAGACTAGACGCTCAGCCGCGCGCGCGCGCACATCCGAATAAACCAGATTCGAGTAGAAGAGCAACGCTTCCGTCTGCGCTTTGAGAGCCGCAACGACGTGCGGGTGACAATGGCCTGTTCCTGCGACGGCGTGCCCGCCATAAAGATCAAGGTAACGCTCGCCGTCGCTCGCATAGAGCCACACGCCCTCACCACGCTCCGCAGCGACAGGCATCTTCTTGTAAGTTGCGAGTTGAAAGCGATCTTCGCTCGCCTTGATTGTCTCGAAAGTTGAAACTGTTTCTGCTTTCATCCTGCCCTCGCTCCATTCGGGACGCGGCTTTCGGGAACAGCCAGCACAGGCTGAATCCCATCAGCGTATCCGATGTCGAACAGCATTCCCTCAGAGATTTCGCCCGCCATCTTCTTCGGCTCAAGATTGATGACGAACAACGCCTGACGACCTTCTATCTCTTTCACGTTCTCGCGCTCCTGTTTCATGCCTGCGAGAATTGTTCTCCTGTGATCGCCGAAATTCACAGTCAGCCTGACGAGTTTATTTGAACCATTCACGTCTTCAACAAGTTCGATAGTGCCGACGCGCACGTCAATCTTTTCAAGTATCTCAAAAGAGATGTGTGGCTTGATCGGCGCGGCCTCAAAACTCTCGTCCTGCTTCATGGATTACTCCCGGTGAGAATCAACCCGGTCTTTTCATCCAGCCCGGCCATGAGATTCATGTTCTGCACAGCCTGACCCGCCGCGCCTTTGACCAGATTATCAATCGCGGAGAAGACTGCGAGTTGGCGGCCACGTGCAGCGAATCCGATGTCGCAAAAATTCGTCGTCTTCACCCAGTTGATGTCGGGCGAGCCTTCGACGAGGCGGACGAAGAATGAATCTTTGTAGAACTCTGCGAATACATCGCGCACTTCTTTCGTAGTCATCTCGTCTCTCGCTTCAACATAAATCGAAGCGAAGATACCCCGCGCGACGGGAAGCGAGTGCGTCATAAACACAAGCTCGCTCGTCCAATCTCCGACGGCGCGCAACTCCTGTTCAATCTCCGGCACGTGTTGATGCGTGAAAGGTTTATAGGCGTAGAACGAATTCATGCGTTGCGGGTGATGGGTGTTCGCGGCAGGCTTCGCGCCCGAACCAGACGAACCTGTCTTCGCGTCAACGATCACACGCCCGTCAATCAGATTGTTGGCGACGAGCGGCGCAAGCCCCAGCAGCGTTGCGGTCGCAAAGCAGCCTGGATTGCTGATTCGCGTCGCGCTCTTAATCGCCTCGCGGTTCGTCTCCGTCAACCCGTAAACGAAATCCGCCTGCGTTTCCATCGCCGTGTGCTCGCGCTGGTAGAACTGCTCGAACACTTCGCGGTCGCGCAAGCGAAAATCCCCTGAGAGATCAATCACCTTCACGTCTCGCGGCAAACGCGGCACAAGATCAATCGCCTGCCCGTGCGGAAGCGAGAGGAAAATGAAATCAAAATCCGTCAAACTCTCCAACTCTTCCGGCGCAACAGTAAAACGAAGATCAGTCAACCCGTACAGATTCTTATGAACATCGCCGACGGCTTTGCCAGCCTGCTCGTTTGCCGTGACGAGTGCGACCTCAACCTGCGGGTGCATCAACAGCAAGCGCAAAAGCTCCGCGCCGCCGTAGCCCGAACCGCCGAAAACTGCGACGCGGAGACGCGGAGACGCGGAGACGCGGAGACTGTTTGCGTCCTCTGTGTTTTCAATCCCGCTCTCGATTCCTAGCGCCATTTCCGTTCCTCGCGTCTTTATCTCCGCGTCTCCGCGTCGCCGTGTCCCCGCGTCTCTAATTTCGTCTGCACGATCTTGAAAAGTCGCGCGCCATCTCTGCGCGCGTTTCCGGCGGGCACGTTGAATTCTCTTTCGATGTACTCTTCGCCCATCCGCGAATCGGTGACAGAACCCGCGATCACGTCAACATTGATGCCGCGCCTGCGGAACAACTCGATGCCGCCCCACGCGCCGACGTAATCGGACGCGCAGAAGATGATGGCCGCAGTCGCTTGCCGCAACTCTTCATCATCGAAGATGGAATCAACCGAGTAACCGCCTAAGATGCCGTCGCCCAACTCGATCACGATCATGTCTGGCGCGCATTCGTTCAAGCGCGCGATAATCGCTTTCGCAACGGGCGCGAGGTCGCCCGCATCCACAGTCGAAGGCAGACCGCAATCAAGAAAACTCGCCGTCGCAATCGCACCGTGATCGGCCATGTTGAGCGTGTCGCGCAGGCAGGCAACACCAGAGAGTTTCGCCGCCGCGACTTTCAAGCCGACGCGCGTTGCCTGCTTGATGAGTTCCGTTGCGGCGTAAGTCTTGCCGCTATTCATGCACGTTCCGGCGACAAGGACGAGGGGCGCGGTCTGCTCTAAATTTTCGCGCGGCGGCAGTGCGACATCCGCGATGTTGAGCACGCGCCCTTGTTCGTTGCAGGCCAACCCGATGACCTCTAAGCTGATCGCATCGCTCAGGCTCGAATGATGTCCCGTGCAATAACCGATGACGCCGCCCATGTTCAGGAGATGAAGTTTGTCTCCGGCCTTGACCATCAACGGCACATCTCCGACAAAGCCCTTCAACGCGCGCCTGCGTCCCAAGACACCAATCAGCACGTCGCCCGGATTGATCTTCGCCATGCGTCCGGTCGGCAACTCCAACTGGTTATACGTCGCGCTATCCGTCAACGAGCGCACCACCACCACATCGCCCGCGTGCGGATGCTCCGAGCTTTCAATCACCGCCACAGTCTTCGGCAGATTGAGCAACGATGCGGCAGAGCCAATCTTGTCAGCTTCAACCACCATCACAGCCACGTTATTGATTACGTCAACTTCCTTCATCATCAGTCCACCCTTTTAATGCAAAATTAAAAATTCAAAGTGAAAAATTGCGGACTGGCTTCCGCCAGAATTTTTCACTTTTCATTTTGCATTTTGCATTCGCAATCGTAGCGCGTTGAGCTTGATGAAGCCTTCGGCGTCGCGCTGGTTGTAGATGTCTTCGGCCTCGAACGTCGCCAGCCGCTCACTGTAAAGCGAGCGCGGCGCGCGGCGTCCCACGACCGTCGCGTTGCCGCGATAGAGTTTCAAGCGCACGTCGCCTGTCACGTTCACCTGAGTTTCGTCAACCATCTTGCGCATCAACTCAAACTCCGGCGCGAACCAGAATCCGTAATAGACGCTCTCCGCAAACTTGACGCCGAGTGAATCGCGCAGGTGCATCACCTCGCGGTCGAGCGTGATGGATTCGAGCGCCCGATGCGCCGCCTGAAGGATCGTCACGCCCGGAGTTTCATAAACGCCGCGCGACTTCATCCCGACGAAACGATTCTCGACCAGATCAACGCGACCAATCCCATGCTCGCCGCCGAGTTTATTCAACCTCTCAAGCATAGCAACTGCGCCGAGACTCTGGCCGTTGATCGAAACAGGCTCGCCCTTCTCGAAACCGATTTCGATGTACTCGGCTTCTCCTCGCGCCTCTTCCGGCGCTTTCGTCAACTGAAAAATATCTGCCGGTGGTTCTGACCAGGGGTCTTCGAGAATGCCGCCCTCGTAAGAGATGTGCATCAGGTTGCGGTCGGTCGAGTAAGGTTTCGCGGCAGTCGCCGTCACAGGGATGTTGTGTTCTTTCGCATACGCGATTAAATCCGTGCGCCCCTTGAACTCCCACTCGCGCCAGGGAGCGACGACCTTGATGTCAGGTTCGAGCGCGTAGTAGGTCAACTCAAAACGCACCTGATCGTTGCCCTTGCCCGTCGCGCCGTGCGCCACAGCGTCCGCGCCTTCCCTGCGCGCAATCTCAATCTGCCGCTTCGCAATCACGGGACGCGCGAGCGAAGTGCCGAGCAGATACACGCCCTCGTAAACCGCGTTAGCTTTAACAGCCGTCCAGACATACTCGCGCACAAACTCTTCGCGCAAATCTTCAACGTACAACTTCGATGCGCCCGTCTCACGCGCCTTCGCATCCAACCCGTCCAACTCTTCGCCCTGCCCGACATCGGCGCAGTAGCAGACAACCTCGCATTCGTAACGCTCCTTGATCCAACGCAGCATCACGCTCGTGTCAAGTCCGCCCGAATAAGCCAGAACGATTTTGTTGATTTTCTTTTCAGTCATTTTTTTAGTCTATCGAGTCCAGCGAGTCTGGCGAGTCTATCGAGCTAAAGTCCGTTTGACTCGCTGGACTCAATAGACTTGCCAGACTCGATAGACTTCTATCCCAATAATTCCCAAATCTTCTTCATCACCGTGCGTTGCGCTTTGCGTTCGGTGACGGCGATGAAGATTGTATCTTCGCCCGCGAGTGTGCCGACAATCTCAGGAATCGCCGCGCGGTCAATTTCAACGGCGATGGCCGACGCCATGCCGGGTTCGCACTTCGCCACGACCAGCACATCGCCCGCCGTGTCGAGACTCAGTAGCCCACGAGCGGAATGACCGTTCGAGCTATGAGGCAGCGCATAATGCCCGTGATGCTTGACGATACCAAGCTCGACCAGATCGCGTGAGATGCTCGACTGCGTGGCCGTGACCCCCGCGCGCTCAAGATGCGTCGTCAATTCTTCCTGCGTCCCGATGCGTTTAGCGCGAATCAAGCTCAGGATTTTCTGTTGTCGCGTCTCTTTCAGCGTCGCCCCCCTTATGCAGATAGTTTGCATATTCGCTGCATAGATGCATAAAATAGCAGAGAAAATGCATTTTAGTCAAATAACTTTGCGTGCGGTGGCGAGAGGCATCATACAATGCGCCCGCAAGTTATTAGACGGAGGACTAGATGAACGAGTCGAAAAATTTGTGGGGCGGGCGATTCACAGGCAAAGCTGATGAGCGATTTGTCGAGTTCAACCGCTCGTTCGGGTTTGATCGGAGACTGTTTGAAGCGGACGTGTGCGCGAGTCTCGCGCATTGTGAAGGCTTGCGCGGCGCAGGCGTTTTGAGTGATGCGGAAGCGGAGCGAATCAGGAACGGTCTTGAGACGATCCTCAAGCGCGCACGGACTGACGCAAGGTACTTCGACGAGTTGCCGTCCGAAGATGTCCATTCCTTTGTCGAAGCACGGCTCGTGCAACTCATCGGCGACACGGGACGCAAGCTACATACGGGACGCAGCCGCAACGATCAGGTAGCGACAGACCTGCGTCTCTGGCTGCGCGATGAGATTGATAAGTTGAACCTGAAGGTGCGCGAGACGCAAAGCGCTCTGCTCGATCTGGCGGAGGCGCACTCAATGGCAGTCGTTCCCGGCTACACGCATCTACAACGCGCGCAGCCGGTACTCTGGGCGCACTGGTGTCTGGCCTACTTCGAGATGCTTGCGCGTGACCAGGCGCGACTGAAGGAAGTAAGGAGACGTGTCAACATCATGCCGCTCGGTTCGGCTGCGCTCTCGGGCACGTCTTACCAGATTGATCGTGAAGCGGTGGCGCGTGAGTTGGAGTTTGAAAATGTTTCGCGCAACAGTCTGGACGCCGTGAGCGACCGCGACTTCTGTGTTGAATTTGTGAGCGCGTGCTCACTCATCATGCTGCACCTCTCGCGCCTCGCCGAAGACATCATCATCTACGCGACCTCAGAGTTTGGCTTTCTCGAATTGAGCGACGCGGTGGCGACCGGTTCAAGTCTGATGCCGCAGAAGAAGAACCCGGATTCGATGGAATTGGTGCGCGGCAAGGCCGGACGTGTCTTCGGGCACAACCTGGCGCTGCTCGCCACGCTCAAAGGTTTGCCGCTCGCTTACAACAAGGACATGCAGGAAGATAAGGAAGCCGTCTTCGACACGGCGGACACGGTCGGCGCGTCGTTGGAAGTGACGGCGACTGTGCTTCGTAACACGCGCGTGCGCGAAGAGAGAACGAGGGAGGCAGCCACGCGCGGCTACATGAACGCGACGGAGTTGGCAGATTATCTCGCGCGTAAAGGCGTGCCGTTTCGTGAAGCGCATGAAACGGTCGGGCGGCTGGTCTTGCGCGCGATGGAGTTGGGCGTTGAACTTCAGGAACTCGCGCTCGATGAGATGCAAACATTCTCATCGCTCATCGAAGGTGATGTTTACGATGCGCTTTCGCTTGAACAAACGCTGGCGACGAAGGCTCAGACGGGCGGCACAGCGCCTGAGCGCGTCGCGCAAGCTCTCTCCACAGCACGTGCGTCTTTAGTTGTTGAAGATTCGCGCTGAGGGGTGATTATTTAAAAGTTGTTGACTTGCCGATGGATTGCTCTTATCTTCCAGATGTCGCTCGTTGATTAAAGTTGCCCAATATTTCGCTTCGATGAAACTGTTCTGCCGCCAGAGACAATTCGAGAAGGAGCTTCCCGATGAAAGCAAGAGTCGCCCAGGTCTTACCCCTCGCCCGAAGAGAGCAATTGATTATTCAAGAGTTGCCGGACGAAGTGTTGGTTTATGATTTGGAGCGGCACAAGGCGCACTGTCTCAACGAGACTTCCGCCCTCGTCTGGAAGCATTGCGACGGGAAGACGACCGTTGCAGAGATGACGCGCGTGCTCGGAATGCGACTTGCCACTCCGATTGACGATGATGTGGTGTTGCTGGCGCTCAATCAACTGCGTCGGTTTCATCTGCTGGAAGAAGGAAGCGTAACAATCGGAACGATGAAAGTCTCGCGTCGTGATCTGGTGCGGAAATATTTGCCCGCCGCACTGGCTTTGCCTGTGATTCTCTCCATCGCCGCCCCGGCAGCGGCTCAGGCCGTAAGCAGATGTGGGAATGCCGGTGATCCCTGTACCCCGGCGGGCCCGCCATTTGTTCAAGGAACGTGCTGTAATAATAGCTTAGTCTGCGGTACGACAGGTAGATGTCAGGTGACCTGACATCGCAAGACTTTGAAAAATGGTGACTGACTGCGATGGCTGAAGCCTCCATCAAATCTCGTGGCCGTCTGCTGGCATCGGTGCTGAAAGGTTCATGGCGTCGCACACCAACACCATTCAAGCACCCTGCTGTGGAGATAGAAGAGATTGCGCCGCTGCTTCTGAATTCAGGAGCGGCGGCTTTGGCTTGGTGGCAAATTCGCCATTCCGACTCGCGCGATATTCCGGCAGCCAGGCAACTACATCAAGCCTATCGCCTGTACACTCTACAGGCAGCGATTCATCAGCAAACAATCGAACGGGTGATCGCGCTCCTGCGCTCCTTTGAAATCGAGCCGATACTCATCAAGGGCTGGGCCGTCGCGCGTCTGTACCCGGAACATGGCTTGCGACCTTACGCTGACATTGATCTCTGCGTGCGCCCCGAACAATTCGCGGCTGCCGAGATTGCGCTGAAGAATCTACCGGACGAGCAATACGAGGTGGACTTACATCGCGGGTTTGCGAAGTTCGGCGGCGCAAACTTCGATGAGATTAACGCGCGCTCTGAGTCGGTCAGAATTGGCGAAGTGGACGTGCGTGTGCCGTGTGCGGAAGATCATCTGCGGATTCTCTGCATCCATCTGCTGCGCGAAGGCGCGTGGCGTCCCCTCTGGCTCTGCGACATCGCGGCGGCTGTGGAATTAAGACCCGCGAACTTTGATTGGGATCGTTGCCTGACTGAAAATCACAAGCGGGCGAAATGGATCATCTGCGCCATCAGTCTCACGCAACAACTGCTCGGCGCAGATGTGAGTAGCACTCCGATAGCACAAAGAAGCACGCGGCTTCCAAGTTGGCTCATCCCGGCGATCATGAAGGAATGGGAATCGGAGATGCCCTCGATGAAGTTGCGACATCGCGCACCGATGGCGAATTATTTACGTCGTCCGGCTGGCATCTTAAGTGGGCTTCGTCATCACTGGCCCAATCCGATTGAAGCCACCATCAGTCTGCGTGCGCCCTTCAACGAACTGCCCAGACTGCCCTTTCAACTCGGCACTTGCTTCGCGCGCACAGCCAAGCTCGCCGCGCGTCTGCCGAAGTTACTGCGTGAGCAATAACAGCTTGGAGAGAGAGTCTGAGATTAACCACAGAGGCACAGAGACACAGAGAAATCTTAAAGGAATGAAATCTCAAATTTCTTCTCTGTGTCTCTGTGCCTCTGTGGTGAGGTATTCGCTGTTCCGGTTATTCGCCTAAGTATGCTTCCTTGATGCGCGGGTCGGCGGCGAGTTCAGACGAAGGGCCTTCCATGACGATACTTCCAGTCTCAAGCACGTAAGCGCGGTCTGAATGTTTGAGCGCGGCGTGCGCGTTCTGTTCGACGAGCAGAATGGTCGTGCCCTTGCTGCGGATTTCGTCTATCGCTTCAAAGATCGTGTGGACGACGAGCGGCGCGAGGCCGAGCGAAGGCTCATCCAGCAGCAGGAGGCGCGGGCGCGACATCAACGCACGGCCTATCGCCAGCATCTGCTGCTCGCCGCCCGAAAGCGTTCCGGCCTTCTGCGATTCACGCTCTTTGAGGCGCGGAAACATTTTGAAAGCGTGCGCTATATCTTCGGCGATCTCCGCCTTGTTCTTTCTCAGATAAGCGCCCATCTGCAAATTCTCGCGCACCGAAAGATTGGCAAACACTCCGCGACCTTCGGGCGACATCGAGATGCCGCGCGCGACTAATTTGTGCGTCGGCATCCCGCTAATCTCTTCGCCCTCGAACATGATGCGTCCCAGTCGCGGCTCAAGCAGCCCCGTGATAGTTCGCAGCGTCGTCGTCTTGCCAGCGCCGTTCGCGCCGATCAACGTCACGACCTCGCCCTTCTCAACCCGCATGGAGACGCCCGTCAACGCCTCGATAGCGCCGTAGTTCACTGAAATGTTTTCGATGGTCAGCATGATGCAGTGGTCAGTGGTCGGTGGTCAGTGGTCAGTTATAAACACATGCCT
>JAVHWW010000115.1:0-3051 GCA_032159235.1 Acidobacteriota bacterium | reverse complement strand
ACTCCGCTCGCGTGGGCGACGGCACAGTTCATCCGTCTGGCGATCAACCTTCAGGCAGGCAGAAACCTCGACACGCCCGACATCGTCGCGGCTCGTTACATCAAACACTAGAGCGCAGCATCGAGTGCCGATGAAAGAGTAAGATGCTGATAAGAAAAAGCACGATCCACGAAACCACACGAACTCACACGAAGGATGTGCCTGTTTCTCTTCGTGTGAGTTCGTGTGGCTTCGTGGATCGTTTTCGTCTGCACCGATTCTTAACATGAGCCAATAAATTTTTAACGGCAGAGCCGCCGCAAAGCTCTTTCAGAGGATGACCATGAACAAATTTCTTCTCTCTCTCTGCTGTCTTGCCTTCGTTCTTTGTTCCGCAAGCGTTGAAGCGCAGGACTTCGTTCAGGGGCTGGAGCCGATTGGCCCCGTCAGCAATTTCACAAAGAGCGATGCCGCCGTGACATTCAACTGTCAGGATGGCTCGCAGGTGCGCGTCGCAATCCTCGCTCCTGATCTGGTTCGTGTGCGTGCTTCATTCAGAAAGTCTTTGCCCACGCGCGATCATTCGTGGGCGATAGCTAAAGAGAGTTGGGAGGCTGTGCGCTGGAATGTGAAGGAGACTGCGGAGAGCGTTGTCATCTCAACGGATGAGGTCGAAGTTGTCGTTAGACGTTCGCCGCTGCTGATCGAATTCAGAGATGCGAAGACCGGAGCAGTCATCAACGCGGACGAGCGTCCGATGATGTTTGATGCGAAGGGCACGAAGTCGGGCATGATGTTTGACCCGAAGGCCGGAACATTCGTCGCGGCGGCGAAGAAACTTGGATTCGACGAACACTTTTATGGACTCGGCGAAAAGGCCGCGCATCTTGATAAGCGGCGCGGCTACTTCGTCAACTGGAACTCGGACACGCCCGGCTACACAGAAGGCAAAGACCCTATCTATCAAACGATTCCTTTCTACCTCGGCCTGCAACACGGCACGGCCTACGGCATCTTCTTCGACAACAGCTATCGCAGCTACTTCGACTTCGGCAGAAGCTCGCAACAGTACGCGGCCTTCGGCGCTGAAGGCGGCGAGATGAACTACTACTTTTTCTACGGGCCTTCGATCAAGAAGATTCTGGGACGCTACACGGAGTTGACGGGGCGTATGCCCTTGCCGCCGATGTGGGCGCTCGGCAATCAGCAGAGCCGTTGGGGCTATTACCCGGACACCATGGCCGAAGAGGTCGTGCGCGAGTATCGTGCGAGAGACTTGCCGCTCGACGTGCTGCACCTCGACATTGATTACATGCAGGGCTACAGAGTCTTCACCTGGAACACGGATCGCTTCCCGAATCCGAAAGGGCTGACTGATAAGTTAAAACAGCAAGGCGTTAAGCTCGTTACTATCGTTGATCCGGGCGTGAAGTATCAGCCGCAAGGAAGTGGCGCGAGTGTGACAAGTGCCGCCCCAAATCCAGAACTCACATCGCAGGACAAAAGTTATTACGTCTTCAATCAGGGATTGGAGAAAAACTATTTTCAGAAGCGACAGAGCGGGCAACTCTTCATCCCAAAAGTTTGGCCGGGCGAGAGCGTTTTCGTTGACTTCACGCTGCCGGAAGCGCGCCGTTGGTGGGGCGACCTGCATCGCGCCTACACGGAGAACGGCGTTTCAGGAATCTGGAACGACATGAACGAGCCTTCGGATTTCGTTGACCAGACGGGCAAGAATCAGATGGATGTTGTGAGCTATGACGAGGGCGAAAACTCAACGCACGCGAAGAACAGAAACGTCTTTGCGCTCCTAGAGGCACGCGCGACTTACGAAGGTTTGGAGAGACTGCAACCTGACAAGCGACCCTACATCATCACGCGCGCAGGCTATGCAGGCATTCAGCGTTACTCGACCATGTGGACGGGCGACACGACGAGCACCTGGGATACGCTCGCCTTGAGCATTCCTGTGTTTCAGACGCTCGGCCTTTCGGGCGAAGCCTTCGTCGGCAGCGATGTCGGAGGATTCATCGGGCGCGGCAACGGCGAGCTTCTCACGCGCGCTTATCAAGTCAGTTTTCTAGCGCCATTCTGTCGCAACCACAAAGAGATTGATGGCTACGATCAGGAACCCTGGCGCTTCGGCAAATACTACGAGGATATTATTCGCAAATATCTCAAGCTGCGCTATCGCCTGTTGCCGTATCTCTACACGGTGCTGGAAGAGGCGCATCGGACAGGCGTGCCGCTCTTTCGCCCGCTCGTGCTCAATTACCAAAATGATTCCAACACGCTCAACCTCGACGATGAGTTCATGGTCGGTGATGACTTGTTGGTCGCGCCCGTGCTGCAACCGAACCAGACGAGCCGCCTGGTCTATCTGCCTGAAGGTGTCTGGTACGATTCGTCCACGAGTAAAAAGTATTCGGGCGGCACGATGATTCGTGTTGATGCGCCGCTCGAAGTTGTGCCGATGTTCATACGCGGCGGAGCGATCATCCCTGAAGGCCCGGAGATGAATTACGTCGGCGAAAAACCTTTTGATCCTCTCACCTTCTTTATTCATCGTGACGAGCATGGACGCGCTTCAACCACTCTTTACGAAGACGACGGAACAAGCCCTGATTACAAACGCGGCAGCTATCGCCGCACAAGTATCAGCGTTTCGCCATTGGCAAGAGGTTTTGAAATTACGGTCAGCATCGCAGGCAGTTATCAGCCGGGCGCGCGGAAACTTTTCTTCGTCGTTCCGAATGCGGGAACTGTCAAAGAAGTGATCGTTGACGGAAAACCACTGGGGACAAGAGGCTATCACATTGAAAGCGGCGCGGTCTGGATTACGATTGAGGATGACGGGCGGCAGCACAGGATTGTTGTCAGGTAGAAGAGTCGTGCTGGTTTGATTGAGCGTCAGAGCGATTTGAAACTGCTTTACTACCGACTCTTCGGTAGTGGTTCAGTTTGAAATCTAAGAGAGCATTCTCCGAGACTGACTCACCGCAGAGGCGCAGAGGACGCGGAGATGACGCCGAGAAAAGCATCCACTCTCTGCGCCTGCTCTGCGCTCTCTGC
>JAVHWW010000092.1:0-21547 GCA_032159235.1 Acidobacteriota bacterium | reverse complement strand
GCGCGCAATAGTAGATTGCATCAAGCCGTGCGCCGTCGTGTTCAAGTTCCAGCTTGAGAACGTCGTGCACGGCTGCGATTAAGTCTTCCGTGAAGTAGCCGCGCGCCACACCCGCCTGATTCGTGACAAGAATGGCGAGCCACCCCGCTTCATTCAAGAGCCGCACGGCTTCGGCTGCAAAGGGGAAGACGCGATAGCGCGAAGGATGATTGATGTAGCCGACCTCTTCGGAGATCGTGCCGTCTCTGTCCATGAAGACCGCGCGTCGTTTCACAAGTGAACCTCCGCCACATCTCTTTTCATCATCGCAGAGGCGCGTGTGAAAACTTCATCCGTGCTGATGGCCGTCATGCAGCGATGGTCAATCGGGCAATCGCGTAACATGCACGGCGCGCAGTCGGGCGGATAGCGGATGATTTCTGCGACGGATGAAAACGGGCGTGTCGTGCGCGGGTCGGTCGGGCCGAAGATGACGAGCGTCGGACGATTCAGCGCGGCTGCGATGTGCGCCGGGCCTGTGTCGTTGGTGATGAGAACGTCCGCGAGACTCAGAACGGCGACCGCTTGCGCGAGGTCTGTTTGCCCTGTGAGCATGAAGGGACGTTGCTGCATCCGCTCGACGACTTCGCGCGAGACTTCGACCTCATCGGCGGAGCCGATGAGCAAAACATTCGCGTCCGTCTCTGTGATGAATCTGTCCGCGAGCGCCGCGTAGCGCTCGGCAGGCCAACGCTTCGCGCGGCTGTTGGTCGAGCCGGGACAGAGCGCGACCGTCGGGCGATCTCTCTTCACACCTTTCGCTGAAAGAAACTCGCGCGCCTGTGCTTTACGCGCTTCAGAAATATGCAAAGCAAACTGCGGCTCGTGTTCTTCGACGTTCGATGCGCCGTAGAGCAAGTGTTCGAGTTCGGCGATGATGTTCAGGTAGTAAAAAATCTCGTGGCGTTCCGCGCGCCAGCCTGGAAGCGTGAGCGGATGCGTCAGGAGCGCGCGGCGTCCGTCTGTGGCGTAGCCCATCCGAAAGGGCACACGCGCGGCTGAAGCGATCAGCGCGGCCTCGAAAGCGTTTTGAAAGAGCAGCGCGAGATCGAAGCGTCGGCTGCGCCATGCGCGCGTTTGACGAACGACAGCACGCACGTCACGCGCGCCGCGATTATAAATCAGAAGATCGTCAAGAAAATCTGCATCCGAGAAGAGACCTTCAGCCCACGAGCGCGTGGCGAGTGTGATGTGCGCGTGCGGCAGCACGCGGCGCAACTCGCGCAGCGCAGGGATGGTCATCACCGCATCGCCAACCCAGTTGACTCCGCGCACGACGACGCGCTCAATCTCATCCGGCTGAATGCTTCGCCTTTTCACAATAGACTTCGCAAGCCCTCTTCAATTCCAATCAACGGCTGCCAGCCAAGCTCTGCTTTGATGCGCGAGAGGTCGGAGATGTAGTTGACGGGAACGGGCGCGGGCAGTCGCGCTTCTGTTTCAATCACAGGCTGGAGGTCAATCATGCGCCCGACAGTCTCGACCATTTCGCGCAGCGTCATGGAATTCTTGATGCCGCCGCCGAGATTATAGAGGCCGCGCGTGAGCGATGAATCAATAAAGTCTCGACAGGCGCGCGAGAAATCGTCAACGTGCAGGATGTCGCGCACGGGTTTGCCTGCGAGCGGCATCTCGATAGGCCAGCCGCGTTTGACGGACTCGACATAGTGCGTGACGAAGCCCGGCTCGTTGTCTTCCGAAGGGCGCGCATAGACGGTCGAGAGACGAAAGATGCAGGCGCGAATGCCGCGCGCTGCGGCGTAGTAATCAACATAGCGCTCGCCCATCAACTTCGACCATTCGAGCGCGGACTGCCCGCAGTAAGTGGTCGAACAGGTCTCAGGGACTTCCGCGAACTCATCAGCCCAGGAGCCATAGACATCTTTCGTCGAAGCGTAAATGAAGACGGAGTTCGGCTGCATCTGCCGCATGATGTTCGCAGTCCCTTCGGCGTTCGTGCGAAAGCAACTCTCGGCGGCTTCCGGCGATTTATCCAGATGCGCCGCGAGATGAATCACCGCGTCGTAATTCGCCGCGTGCGCGGCATCGTGCGGATTCAACACGTCCAGATGCGAGCGGCGCGAGAAATCGTCTGCATCGAAGAAACGCCGAACGTGGATGCCTAGATAGCCGCTGCCACCCGTCACTAGAATTCTCAAATCAGTATTACTCCCATGCCCATTGGTAAAATGCTAATTTAGCACTGGCAATAATCTTTCCATCTTTATATTTGGTTAGCACGCCCCTTAGTTTGGTGTATTGGCCTCCCTCTTCTTCTTCCTTTTCAAGAATGCGACCCTCAAACTTATAGTAAACATCCTTAACTTTGGCGGTTGTAAACTCTAGTTGCTCATAATCGTCTTTACCAAAGATCAGCAGCGCACGTTTGAATTTATAAATAATCTTATCTGTCGTTTCTAGCCTTCCTCCAATTGGAGCATTACCTCGTTGGTCAAGCTTGATCTCTCCATGCTCTTGACTAGGGAGGCGCTCAAGTTCGAAGTGGTCGAAGTCCGCAAAATCTTTTGGCGGCGGAAGGCTAAGGCGATAGGTCTTTAGATAAACGCCAGGCTCATGGAACTGTGAATCAGTTACTTTCGATTTGTGTTGGCAAATAATTCCTGTAGGAATGATTGCCAATAAAGTGATGACAGCTAGGCTATGGCTTAGTCTTGAGATGCTCATGGCGATTGGTAAACTATTTTTTCGTTCCTCGCGCAAGCGCAGTTAATTCTGCGAGGGATTCGGCCTTTCCGATGGCGATGAGCAAGTCGCCCGCTTGGATGATCGCGTCGCCGGGCGGATTGAAGATCATTTCGCCGCCGCGATGTTGCATGGCGACGATGACGACATCCAACTCGGAGCGAATGTTTGTGAAGCGGAGTTTGCGTCCGGCATAAACTGAGCCGGGCGCGATTTCGAGTTGCTCGAAGCCGAGATCAAGATTCTCCGCCGCAATCGAATCCATGAAATCTGCGACCGCCGGTTTCATCAGAGCCTGTGCCATGCGATGACTGCCGATGATGGTTGGCGCGACGACGCGGTTCGCTCCGGCGCGAATCAGTTTCTCTTCAGCCTGTTCTTCGACGGCACGCGCGACGATGTGCAGGTTTGGATTCAAGCCGCGCGCGATGAGAACGACATAGACGTTGTCCGCATCATCGGGCAAACAGGCGGCCAGTCCGCGTGCGCGCTCCACACCAGCGTCACGCAAAGTCTCTTCGAGAGTCGCGTCTCTGACCAGCACGTGTACGTTGCGCTCGATGAGTTCGGCAACTCTCGGCGCATCGCTTTCGATGGCGATGAAGTGAACATGCGCGCTCTCCATCGCGCTGATGATGCGCGAGCCGACGCGACCTGCGCCGCAGATGATGAAATGGTCGTGTAGCTTGCTCATTTCACGTTGACGACGACGCTCGCCGAAGGCCGCGAGCCTTTCCGATTGAATGATGGTCTGTGCCGTGCTCGTCAGAACATAGAGCACCGTGCCGACGCCGACGAACATATAGATGCTGGCGAAGATGCGCCCCGCAGTCGTCTTCGGCGTCACGTCGCCGTAGCCGACAGTCGTCACGGTTTGCAGCGTCGCGTAGAGGCTGTCTGAGAGTGACCATCCTTCGAGCAGGTGAAAGCCGAGCGTGCCAATCGCCACCGCCGCCAGCACCGCGAAGAGCGCGTAGCGCAGGCGCAGGCGCGCTCCTGTGACGAAGCGCGTGCCGCTTGTTGATGTGAAACGCATCTGCCAACGGTTGCATCAAAACGACGGAGTAGAACAAGAGGCACGGTAGCGAAAAGGGAAGCGGAGTGTCAATTAGAGGTGGACAGGCCGAAGCGTAAAGTTTACAGTTTTATCGTATGAGCAAGAGGTCAATCGCTGCTTACGGCATTCCATTAGTTATCATGCTCGTGACGACCGTTTCTGCTTATTCGCAAACGTCGAGCGAATTGCGAAAGAAGTATGGCGAGCCGGAGATATTGAAGCTGAAGGATGGAGAGCCGGAAGTCGAGCGATACAATGTAAGCCCAAGCATCAGGCTGACTGTCACTTATGCTAAAAAAGGGCAGCTATACGAGTTGCTGATCGAACCCGTGCCGTCTCCACCTCCGCAGAGTAGTAGTAGTGTCGGCGATTTAATGCCGACCGAGACCGTCATCAATCTAATCAACGAGCTTGTGCCAATTACTTTACGTGGTAAATTTTTAGGAGCCGGGACTATGAATGGTGGAGACCCTGAAATGAAACTCGATCATCCGGGATGCTCAGGAGTCTATTTCGCTTACTACAAGCACGTTATAATTAGCTGTGTGACATGGTGCTGGGGTGGCACGTTCTCGGCGAGAATTCGTTGGGAAGAAACGAAGTTTCAGCGACAGCCAAGCGAAAGGAAGAATAAGAGCTAGGATTAACACCGATCTCCTTGAAGGCTGATGCCAATTCGCCATCCACCAGAAAATCGCGTTCCTCCGGTTGCCAGGAAAAAGAGCGGCAGCAAGTCGCGCCGACCGCGCATTGTCAAATACGAGCAGCCGCCCGAAACTTTCTTCCGTCGCTGGAAGCGTCGCATCTTTCGTCGGGCTGTTATCATCCCCATCGTCTTTCTGACCACCGTCACTATCGGCGTTCTCGGTTATTACTGGCACGTCTTCTCCAAGCGCATAGACCAACTCCTGAGCGGCGAAATCTACACGCGCTCCGCCGGAATCTACGCCGCGCCGAAACCTCTCTTCGTCGGCGAGAATCTCTCGGTTGATGATCTGGTGAGCTACTTGAAGCGCGTCGGCTACGTCGAGAAATCGCAGCAGGCCGACAGCGAGCGCGGGCGCTACAAGATTGACGGCACGAACGTCGAGGTCGAGCCGAGCGCGGACGCGAGTGTTGATGGACAAAATATCTTTCCGCGACTGAGCATTCAGTTCGCACGCGGCGGCAAGGGCATCGCCGCACTGAGCGATTTGAAGAGCGGCGCGAAGTTTGACAGAACGCAACTTGAACCGGAGTTGATAAGCTCTGTCGCCGGGCAAGAGCGCAGTAAGCGCAAGGTCATCGGCTTCAAAGATATTCCGAAGAATCTGGTCAACGCCATCGTCACGACCGAAGACCGCTCGTTCTTCGAGCATCACGGCGTCAACTTTCGCGGTATCCTGCGCGCGTTGCTGCATCGCTACAGTTCCGACTCGAACTCTCCGATTGCAGAGCAGGGCGGCTCCGGCATCACACAGCAACTCGTCAAAAATCTTTTGCTCTCGCCCGAACGCACTCTGCGGCGCAAGCTCTCGGAAGCCTACATGTCCATCATTCTCGAAACGCGCTTGAACAAAGAGCAGATTTTCGAGTTGTACTGCAATCAGATTTATCTGGGCCAACAGACCGGATTTTCGATTGACGGAGTGGGCGAAGCGGCGAGCGCCTATTTCGGCAAAGATGTGACGGCGCTCACGCTCTCCGAATCAGCTTTCCTCGCCGGATTGATTCGCAGCCCGAATCGCTACAACCCGTTCAAGAATCTTGAGACGGCCACCTCGCGGCGCAATCAGGTGCTTGATTCGATGGTCGAGACGAGTGCGATTACGCCGGAGCAAGCGGCTCAAGCGAAAGCGGAGCCTTTGAAAGTCGTGCCGACAAAGGGGCGCGTTGATTCTTCCGACGCGCCTTACTTCGCGGATTATGTCGAGGGTCAGCTCAATGAAATCATCCCTGAACAGGACGCCATCCAGCATCGTCGCATCTACACGACGATTGACATAGACTTGCAGCACGCGGCCTACGATGCGATCACGAAACATCTCAACGCGCTCGACACGCTCTACGCCAAACGCAAAATCGCGCCGGGCACTGTGCAGGCTTCGCTCGTGGCGATGAATCCGAAAACGGGCGAGATCATTGCGATGGTCGGCGGACGCGACTACACGAAGAGCCAACTCAATCACGTGACGGAAGCTAAACGTCAACCCGGCTCCGTCTTCAAGCCGTTCGTCTATGCGACCGCGCTCAACACGGCTTACGATCCGATCCCGCGCGTCATCACGCCTGCAACCATCTATAAAGACGAGCCGAAAACTTTCATGGTCGGCAACCAGGAATACTCGCCCGGCAACATGGGAGATAAGTATTCCAACGCGAACGTCACCTTGCGTGATGCGCTCGCGCATTCGCTCAACGTCATCACGGTCGAGGTCGCGCAGGAAGTGACCATCGGTCGTGTGATGAATCTCGCGGCGAAGGACGGAATGCCCAAGCCGCAAACGCCTTACTTAGCGATGGCGCTCGGAACGAATGAAGCCACACCGCTTCAGGTTGCTTCCGCTTACACGGCCTTCGCCTCGAACGGCGTTCGCACCACACCCATCGCCATCAATCGCGTGACAGACGGCAAGGGCACGACGATTAAGCAATTGACCGGAACGAAGAACGAAGTCCTCAAACCTGAAGTCGCATTCGTGTTGACATCCATGCTGAAGGATGTCGTCAATCGCGGCACGGCAGCGAAACTCGGTTCATTAGGACTCAAAAACATTCCGGGCAAGCTCGGCATCGCGGGAAAGACAGGCACGTCGCACGACGGCTGGTTCGCTGGCTACACGCCGAATCTGGTCTGCGTCGTCTGGGTCGGCTTCGACGACAACTCGCAGTTAGGATTGACGGGCGCAGACTCCGCACTGCCCATCTGGGCGGACTTTATGAACGCCGCGCTCAGTTTTCATCCTGAATGGGCTGGCGACTGGCAGATGCCCGGCGGAGTTCAGACCGCAGAGATTGACACCACCACCGGACAACTCGCTTCAGCCGACAGTAAGAACAAGCGCACGGAGTTTTTCCTGAGCGGCACTGCGCCCGCGACCGATAAGAACAGTTCGGCGGATGAGACCGTGACTGAAACCGATGGCGGCAAGGTTGACGACAACAAAGACGATGGCGGATTCACATATGAGCCAGCGCCGTTGCCCGAAAGCCCGCCCGAAACGAGTCCGGGCAAGCCGCCGAAGCTGCAAGGACGCGGCGCGCGGGCAACAGATGAGGCGGCGCGTCTGCAAGGCACTATTACGCTCGACATTGATCCGACAACCGGACTGATCGCAGACCCGACGGTCTGTCCGATCATCCGTTCCAAAACATTCATCATCGGCCAGGAGCCGCGCAAATACTGCGGCCCTCAGTATCATACCGGCAAAGCGGTCGCGCCATCTGAGACACGCCCGCGTGTGGTCACGCCCAGATGAGAATTGTCTTGATGCCTGTCAGTCCCGCATGTTTAAGCTGGGCTGTACTGACGCAAACATTCAGGTAATCCCGGAGAAGAAGAGAGATGAAACGCTGTCCGGTTTGCAACCGCAACTATCCAGACGATGCTCAGAATTTCTGCCTCGATGACGGCACAACACTCGTCAGCGCTGGCGCGTCGTCGCAGAACCCTTACGTCAACAGATCGGCTCCGACGGAAGTGATGTCTCCGGCTCCGACAACGGAAAAGATGGGTGCCTCGACCGCGCTGCCGTTTATCTCCTATCCGGCGCAAAAGAAGAGCGCGCTGCCCTGGATTCTCGGCATCGCTGGATTGCTGGTTGTGGGCATCATCGTCACAGTTGTGCTGGTCAGTAAAAGTTCAGGCGGATCGGCCACGAGTAGCACATCCAGCGTGACTAACAATTCATCTACACCGACTTCATCCCCAACCACAACTCCCATCAACCAGAGCTGGGAGACCCTCAACGCAGATAAGTTCAGTGTCTCGATGCCGGGCACTCCGTCCAAGACCGATCAGACGCAGACTACAATTGCCGGGGCGGTTCCGGTTCGGACGTACACGCTTGATAAAGGGAGTGAGGCCTACATTGTCGGCTACAGCGAGTATCCGTCTGCGGTCTTCGCTTCAAAAGACACGGATACGCTTTTGAACGGAGCGCGCGACGGAGCAGTGAATAACGCGCATGGTCAGGTGCTGAGTGAGCGTCCGCTCTCGCAAGGCAGTTACGTCGGTAGAGAGATCAAAGGCAAAGCGCCTGACCAGAACTACGGTTTCACCATCCACCTCTATCTTGCCAATCCGCGCATGTACATGCTCATCTATTTGAAACAGGGAGACCAACCAATCTCTGATGACGGCAAGAAGTTTTTGGATTCATTCAAGATTACGAGTCCATAAAGCAGTGAAAAGTGAAAAGTGAAAAGTGAATAGTGAAAAGCTGTCTTTAACTATTCACTATTCACTATTCACTTTTCACTGTCTTCGAGCGCCGCGCGTAAAGTTTCGATGGCGAGCGCCGCCGCGTGTCCTTTGCGTGCAGGCAGACCATCGAGCGCGCGTGCAATCTCCTGCTTCGTGAGCCGCAACGCATCCGCAATCGTCATCCCTTCAAGCATCTCCGCCAGCGCAGAGCCGCAAGCCAGCGTCGGCGCGCAACCGTAAGCGAGAAAGCGCGCGGCTTCAATTTGATTATCATTCACGCGCAAACTCAAACGCAGGCGATCACCGCATACAGGGTTCGTCTCTTCTGCGACGACGCTGGCATCTGCAAGCTCGCCGACGTTGCGTGGATTGGCTAAATGATCTTTGAATGTAGCGGAGTAAGACAAAGTAAGTTCAAGGTTCAAGGTTCAAAGTTCAAAGTTCAAGGTATGGACGTAGGACTTTGAACCTTGAACCTTGAACTTTGAACCTGTTGTTGATAGAGCGGCGAAAGGCGGCGCAAGTTCTCAACGGCGCGCGTGAGAGCGTTGAGCGTGTAGTCAACATCCTCAGCAGTATTATCTTTGCCGAAGCTGAAGCGAATCGAGCCGCGCGCTAACTCTTCGTTGCGACCGAGGGCGCGAATCACGGGCGAAGGCTCAAGCGAGCCTGACGAACAGGCCGAGCCGGTCGAGACGGCGACGCCCTGCATGTCCAGATTGATGAGCAAGCCTTCGCCTTCGATGAAACGAAAAGAGATGTTCGAGAGGTGCGGCAAACGCTGTTCACGATGACCGTTGAAGACCACATCCGCGATGCGCTCGACAACGCCAGCTTCAAACCTCTCGCGCAAGCCGCGCACGTGCGACTCGCGCTCAATCAACTCTTCACGCGCCAGACGCGCCGCCGTGCCGAAGGCGACGATTCCGGCGACTGATTCCGTGCCGGCGCGACGCTCGCGTTCCTGATGCCCGCCGACGCTCTGCGCGACGAGCCGCACGCCGCGCTTGACGAAGAGTGCGCCGACGCCTTTCGGCGCGTAGAGCTTGTGCGCCGAGAGCGAGAGCAGGTCGCAGCCTAACTCTTCAACGTCGAGAGTCATTCGTCCGGCGGCCTGCACAGCGTCCGTGTGAAAGCGTAGATGACGATGCCCGCGCTCGCGTTCTTCACGCACGAGCGCGCCGATTTCGCTGACGGGTTGAATCGTTCCGATCTCGTTATTGGCGAGCATCACCGTGATGAGAATAGTGTCTGGCCTGAGAGCCGCGCGCACGTCTGCGATGCGAACGATGCCGTCTTCGTAAACGGGCAGGCGCGTAATCTCCCAACCCTTCTTCTCCAGCGCATCGCAGATGCCGCGCACGCTCGGATGCTCGATTTGTGAGGTGATGATGTGACGCCCGTCAGGTTCTGAGGCTTCGGCGATGCCGCGAATGGCGAGGTTGTTGGCCTCCGTTCCACCGGAGAGGAAAACAACTTCATTGGGACGCGCGCCAATGAGCGTCGCCACCTCACGCCGCGCGCTATCCACAGCCGCGCGTGCCTCCTGTCCAAAGAAATGCACGCTCGATGCGTTGCCGAATTTTTCGGTCAGGAAGGGAAGCATCGCGGCGATGACGCGCCGGTCAATCGGCGTCGTCGCACTGTGATCGAGATAGACTCTGCGTAAAGAAGCCATCAGCAATCAGCTATCAGCCGTCAGCAATCAGCCATTAGCAATCAGCTTTTTTTTCAAACCATCGGCTGACGGCTGATGGCTGATGGCTGATTGCTATTCTCTCGCGCCAACCCAGCACCGTGCGGGCGCATCTCAAGCGTTGACGTTCTACTAACGAGTCTAGGTCGCACTGGCTCAAGCGTCAAGCTGGTGAAAAATTTGTTGCAGCTAACAATTAAAGTGTTACCATCTGCACGCCGGAGTTAATCATCTGCGAGGCCTCTTCCTATTTAGTCCGGCGCTTAGGTTCACTTCCGAGAAAGGAAAGAAGAATGAGAAATCCGACACGCAACATGATTGCCGCGCTTGCTTTCGCGCTCTCCGCGCTGCTCGCAGTGCCGGTCGCGGTCGCGCAGCAACAGTCCGCTCCGCAATCCGTCGGCGCGCTGGAACGCGGCTATCGCACAGGCTACTCGGACGGCTATCAGGCCGGATACAGCGATTCGACGCAGAGCGCCGCGCGAAACTATAAAAATAAGGATGAGTATCAACGCGCCGACCGCGCCTACGCAGCCTCTTACGGCACGCTCGAAGATTACCGCGACGGCTATCAGCAGGGATTCGAGTCCGGCTACAACTCAGGCTACGAGCGTCGGGGCTTCGACTCTACCATTCCGGCAAATATCTCAAGGCGCGGCACGGACGATTCGCAAAGCAATACTAACAGCGCCGGAGTTTCCGTCTCTACGAGCAATAGCAGTACGAGCGGGAACACGAGCAGCATTGACAACAGCAGTACGAGCGGCAATAGCAGCACCAATAGCAGTAGCAGCGGGCCAGTCAACACGGGCAACGGCAGCTACATTCCGCGAGACACAGTATTGCGCGTCGAGTTGCTCACGAATGTTTCAACGGAGACCTCGCAACGCGGCGACCGTTTTCAAGCGCGCGTGATTGAACCCGCAGACTTTCAGGGCGCGATGATCGAAGGCCATGTCTCGCTCGTCAAGCGTCCCGGAAAGGTCAAGGGCAACGCCCAGCTTCAACTCACCTTCGACCAGATCAGTCTCAACGGTAACTGGACGAATTTTAAGGCGCAGGTCATTGAGGTCGTTGACAACGGAACGAGCCAGGGCGTAGGCAAGGTAGATCAAGAGGGCGGCGTCGAAGGCAAGAGTCGAACGAAGGATGATGTGACGAAGGTCGGAACCAGCGCGGGCGTCGGCGCCATCATCGGCGCAATCTTTGGCGGCGGCTCCGGCGCGGCCATCGGCGCGGCCATCGGCGGCGGCATCGCCACAGGCGGCGTCCTGACCACCAAGGGCAAAGACATCCGCCTCGAACACGGTCAGACTCTCAGGATTCGCACCTCAACCGAGACTAAGCTCTAAAAGTCTAGCGAGTCTAGCGAGTCTGTCGAGTCCAGCGAGTCAAATGAACTCGATAGACTCGCTAGACTCGCTAGACTCGCTAGACTTTTATGCTCATCACTCTCCTAACAGATTTCGGGACGGCGGACTATTTCGTCGGGGCGATGAAGGGCGTCATCCTCTCGATAAATGCGGACGCGCGTATCGTTGACATCACGCACGAGATTCCGCCGCAGGACATCGGCGCGGGCGCGTTCACGCTCTCTGCCGTCTATCAAACTTTTCCATCGGGCACGATTCATCTCGCGGTTGTTGATCCGGGCGTCGGCTCTGAGCGGCGTCCGATTCTCGTCTCAGGCGGTAATCAATTCTTCATCGGGCCGGATAACGGACTATTTAGTTTCGTCTATGAGCGTGAAGCAGCGGCGCGCGTTTTTCATCTGACGAATAAAGACTATTTTCGTCAGCGCGTGAGCGCGACGTTTCACGGGCGCGACGTGTTCGCTGCGGTCGCGGGCGCACTCTCCAAGGGCATCAGCCCGGATCAACTTGGAGTTGAGATTAAAGACTACGTGCGGCTCAGTAATTTCAAGCCGAAGCGAACGCGCACACAAACCATTGAGGCTTCAATCATCCACATAGATCGCTTCGGCAACTGCATCACGAATCTCACACGCGAAGACCTGACAGAAGAGATGCTCGCGCGTGGCCTGCATCTGGAAATTAACGGGCGCGAGATAACATCATTCCACCGCTTCTTCGCCGAAGACGAAAAATCGCCTGACAAATTGTTTATCATCTGGGGCAGCGCAGGCTACTTAGAGATTGCAGCCTTCCGCGCTTCCGCCGCAAGTTTGCTCGATGCGCGAGTCGGACAGCCACTTGAAGTTATGAATTTTGAGTTTTGAATTTTGAGTTGAAAGCCTTAACTCAAAACTCAAAATTCATAACTCATAATTGATTTTCATCGCTTGTCACCTGTCACCGCTTTTGCTATCTTCGCAGTATCCTAAAATTAAAGGATTTCAATCATGGACAAAGCGAAAGAAGCAAGTGCGACTGCCAGCGCGGGAGCGGCTGGATTGCGAGGCGTGGTTGCCGCGACTTCTTCCATCGGCGATGTGAACGGTGAGAAGGGCGAGTTGATCTATCAGGGCCTCAACATTCACGATCTCGCCAGGAGTTCCACTTTTGAAGAAGTTGTCTTCCTGCTCTGGAACGGGCATCTGCCGAAGCGCGCCGAGTTGGACGAACTGAAGCGCAATATCGCCGCGAACTATGAGTTGCAGCCGGAGTTGTTAGCGCTGATGAAGCAGTTCCCGCGCGATGCCGAGCCGATGGATACGCTCAGGACAGCAGTCTCCGCACTCTCTTTCTACGACAAGCACGCGCGCGACACTTCACGCGAGAACAGCGTCCGAGTTGCGACGCGGCTGACCGGACAATTCCCAACCATCGTGGCGACTGCCGAACGCCTGCGCAAAGGACAAGAGCTAGTCCAGCCGAAACCGGAACTCAACATTGCGACCAACTTTCTCTACATGCTCAAGGGCGAGATGCCTGATGAGCGCGACGCGCATATCCTCGATGTCGCGCTCATACTTCAAGCCGACCACGAGTTGAACGCTTCGACCTTTACCTCGCGCGTCGTCGCGGGCACGCTCGCAGACATGTACGGCGCAGTCACAGCAGCCATCGCCGCGCTCTCCGGCCCGCTGCACGGCGGCGCGAACACGAACGTGATGAAGATGCTGCTCGAAATCGGCGAAGTCGAAAATGTCGAGCCGTACATCAAGAACGCGCTCGCCGCGAAGAAGAAGATCATGGGCATCGGCCACGCCGTCTATAAGACTGAAGACCCGCGCGCGACAGTCTTCCGCCGCTTCTCGAAAGAGATGGCCGAGCGCACAGGGCAGATGAAGTGGTACGAGATGTCGCGCAAGATTGAAGAGATGATGCTGCGCGAGAAGGGAATGTATCCGAATGTGGATTTCTTCTCCGCTTCGACCTTCTACATGATGGGAATTCCGCTCGATCTCTACACGCCCATCTTCGCCATCAGTCGCATCAGTGGCTGGACGGGACACATCCTCGAACAGTATGCCAACAACAAACTGATTCGCCCGCGCGCCGAATACGTCGGGCCGCGAAATGTTCCTTACGTGCCGATTGATGAGAGATAACACTTGAGCTAACGGCGCATCTGATAGCGTCCTTTAGCTGTACTGACTAAATGAAAGTGAGGCGGGTCTATGAAGAAACTCTTGGCCTTCACGCTGTTAGTCATCTCGGCAATCCTGCCTTGTTCAGCCCAACAAAAAGAGAAACGGCGTCCCGGCCCATTTCTCATCTGGGGGCCTGTCCGTACCATCCGCGACGAGCATGTCACCATCACGATGAAGAACGGAGAGCCTGTCGAAGGCGAGCGAGTCCTAGTCCACACCCTCACCTACAACGAGGATGGAACGAAGCAGGAGGACACTTCCTATCAGCCTGATGGGTCAATCATGTTCCGAATCGTTTACCTGTACGACCCGGACGGCAGGATTTTAGAGACCACTCGTTTCAACGGCAAAGATACCGTGCAGACCAGAGAAGTGAGCCATTATGATGACCAGAAGAGAGCGAGCGAGCGGATAACATATCGTGCAGACGATTCAGTCCTGGGAAAGCAAATCTACAGTTACAATGGAAATCAGCGAATTATTGAGTCAACGATGTATGGCCCGAATGGTGCGATTCTAAGACAGAATACGACGACCAGTTACCTGCAACCAAATAGGGCGGAGTCGCTCGATTACGATGGAAAGCGAGTCGTGAGAAGCGAAAGTTCTATCACCCGGACGCCAGAGGGTGGACAGATGTATGAGACACAGACGGACGGAAAAACTACTCGAAAAGAGGCGTATAATCCGATTCAAAAGGGTGATGAGCGAGTTCAATATAACCCGGACGGCACAATTCGCAGCCGGGAACGCTTCACACGCGAATTTGATTCGCACGGCAATATGATTAAAACAACCAGGTCAGTGGCAACGGGCGACTCGACGGAATTCGTGCTGGCTGATGTGATGTATCGAACCATCGAATACTATCAGTAGAGAGCATTAGTTATCCGCCGACACGTGTGCCCGATATTTTTTTTCTGACTTAACGAAAGGGGACATGGCTATGAAGAGGCTCGCGGCCTTTGCCTTCTTGCTCATCTCTGTTGCCTTACCCTGTTCAGCACAACAGAAAGAGAAACGGCGTCCCGGCATATTGGCCCTCTGGGGACCTGTCCATACCATTCGTCTCGAACGCGCGACCTTCGTGATGGAGAACGGAGAGCCTGTCGAAAGCGAGCGAGTCCTCGTAGAGATCATCACCTATAGCGAGGATGGGACAAAGCTGGAACAAGTCCGTTATCGGCCTGATGGATCGGTCATGCTCACGGCAACTGAGCTATATGATCTGGACGGAAGGGTTTTAGAGAGCACGCATTTCAATAGTCAAGGTGATGTGGTTTACAAAATAGTCAGTAACTACGATAGTCAGAAGAAGCTAATCGGAGAGATTTTTTATGATCCTGATGGCTCAATCAGACGGAGAAGGACAATTGTGCGCCGAGGGAATCCGCAGGTGTTTGAGTCAACAGTTTACGATCAGGACGGCGCGGTTATTTCAAAAAGCCGAGCGAATTGGAGCGCGCCGACCGTCACCTTTGAATCTTTTTTCTTCAATGCAGGTCAAGCTATTAAGCAAGAGACCGTTAATATCCCGACGCCCAATGGTGGACAAATAAGAGAAACACGAACCGAAGGGAAACCTCCTGAGCGGGAAGAGTCCATTCGGATTACAAAGGATGTGAGCGAGAGAATCCAATATAATCCCGATGGCACGATTCGGAGCAGGGATCGCTTCACATTTGAATTTGATTCTCACAATAATCTAATTAAGAGGATTTGGTCGGTTGCTGTAGGTGACTCAACGGACTTCGTGCCGGTTGAAGTAATGTATTGGACAATCGAATACTACCAATAGCATTCGTCAACCGCCGACGCGAATGCCCATGATCTTCGGGTCGTTCAAAAACTCGCTCAACTTCTCCGGGCTGAATTTCACTCGCGCCACAACAGCCTCATCATGGTCAATCGTCACGATCATCAGTTTAAGATTCGCGCCATCTTCTCTCGCATAGACGTAAACCTGTTCGCCGTCGCGTGAGCGCACGCGCGCGAGCGGTTGCCATTCGGAGTTCAAGGCGCTACGCATCACAGCATTGAGTTCCGTATCAGCTTTGCCTGGCGTGAAGTTCAGATTCTCGAAGATCGCCACTTTGAAACTTTTGACTCCGGCGGGCTTCACGACGTGGACGAAAAAGTGTGCGAGATTCATGAAGGGAATGTGTACGCGCCGTGCGTTGTAATGCGACTTGAGATGTTTGGCGATGGCCTCGAATTCCGGGTCGTCTGCGCGTGCCGTCTGCGCTGCGGCGGAGAACATCGCCGCCGTGATGACGAAAGCGACGAGCGTGTGGATGAAGAGTTTCCTGTGCTTCGTCATCGGGGCTTTACTCCTTCGGGGTTTTCTTTTCGTTTCTGATTAGCTCAATGGACGGGATGCCGAATTTGCCGCTCAGTTGACTGAGCTTGTCAAGATCAATCGTGCCGATGATATTAACGACGGTGAGTTGCTTCGGGTTTGTGGCGATGACAACGATCCCGCCGATCTGCGAACCCGTCGTCATCATCATATAGACTTCGGCATTCTCGCCATCCTTCTTGCTTTTCACGCCGATCATTCTCGACCAGCCGGGCGCGCGAAGCTGCGCGCGAATCGCGTCAACGTCGGACGTTGAATACTCGCCTTCCTTGTCGAACTCGAAGGATTTGACGTAGATGCCTTTCAGCCCGGCGAGCAGTTCCTTAACGGCAGCCTCTTTGGGGTCTTTGATATTCAGAAACTTTTCGGCGAGATGCAGCAGCGCTCCGTCGAGGGTGACATCAACAGAGTCGCGCGCTCTGGCTTCGAGCTTGTCGAGATTATTAAGTTGCAGCCTGATGTCCTGTGCGTGAGCCGTCAGCGACGCTACGACTGTGATGAGAGAGAGAAGGCAGATGAGCCTCAGCGATTTGATAGTAACTAAATTCATTGACTACTCCGTTCGTGTAAGTTAATGCAGTTAAGAAATCGGATTCCGTTCCTGTGTGCCCTGAATCTTCTTCTGCACCTCGTTGAGCTTATCGCTCGTGATGAGCAGCGCCTTGATGAGTTGCGCTTTGGCTTCCTGTCCGCGTGCGATCTCTTCGCGGCGAATGCGGCGTGCGTTGTTGACAGTTTGAGCTTGAGCCAGCGTCTGCCGTTGTTCATTCGGCACGCGATGGATGATTCTGCGCGGGAGTGGAGATGGGTTAATTGATTCCTTAATCTCTCTCTCCGCCACGTTATCTCCAATCTGCTTAACTGTCCCCGTCGGTGGAGGCGGACCTGAAACGACTGGCGCAGGTTGCGAAATTCCTGGAGTCTTATCAACCGCAGCCGCGTCTCTTCCGCCAGTGTTGTTAGCGCGTCGAAGGCCGAGCCACAGACCTCCCGCCAAAAGTAGAATGACGAGTGTGGCGGCGATGGCGAATGCCGGAGAGAAGAGAGGCCGCAACCTGGTGCGCGAAGTGGTCGGCAAGGGCTGTGGTTGAGTTGGGCGTTTGTAACGCAGGCGTCCGAGCGTCTGCTCAAGCTCTGCAATCTCCGCGTCAGTTTCGCCTGACTTGTCCCACAAATAATCTTCTTTCATCTCGCACTCTCCATTCCCAACTTCTCACGCAGCATCTTCATGCCTCGATGCAGGTTGACGCGCACGGATGCCGGCGTCAGTCCCGTGCGCTCCGCAATCTCCGGCCCGGTCATGCCTTCGACAAGGCGCAAGACCAGCGTCTCTCGATAAGCATCCGGCAGCGTGCGGATCAACGAGAGCGCCTCTGCCGCTTCCGTGTCAACCGAAGCGCGGCGCGCTAAATTTTCCGGTAGCTCTTCGGTCTCGCGCTGGCGACGATAAAAATCCACCGCACGGTTGCGCGCGATCATCGCCAGCCAGCCGCCGAACGCTCCGGCCTCGCGCAACGTGTGAATCCTTTTGAATGCCATCAGAAAAACGTCCTGCACCAAATCATCAACCTCATCGAAGGGCACGCGCGCAAGCAGGATGCCGTGCACCATCGGCGCGTAAAGATCATAGAGACGACCGAACGCATCGCGGTCACCATTGCGCACGGCCTCGACGAGAAGAGCTTCCGGCGACTTTTCGCGCGCAGGCTGCGCCGCCGCAGCCGTCCGGCTGACGCTTGTCATCAAGAGCAGTTCACCCGCCGTCCCTGCCTCGCTCATTCGTACCCCTCGTCTGCTATTTCCTTCATCGCCCTTCACAAACCTCGCCGGAAGAACTCAAATCAAAACTGATTTTACGTTGAGTTGAGCGCCACGAGCGTGAATTCCCCGCGTTCAACTCATAAGACGCGAGGCGCGAAGGAATGTTAACACTTACACTCCATCTCTTCCGGCCTTCACAAGATTGTCAACGCCTCCGGCTCCGTTTTCGGATTCTCCTGATTCGTCAAGCGCATCATCTCTTCCGTCGCGGAGACGAGCCGCGTGCGCCAGATGAAGATGGTCGAGAGCAGCAGCGCAACGGTGCAGGCCGCGCCGCCTTCGATTCCGTAGCTGCTGCCAGTCAGCCATGCCGGGCCGAGGTCTGTCGCGCGCAGCAATGGGTTGGGCGTTAAGCTCGTGATGCCGCTCACGGGAATGCCTAAGACCGCGCTCATCGTCCAGTTCCAAGCCCAGTGAATGCCGAGCGGAAACCAGAGGTTGCGTGTTCTGAGGTAAGCGACTGAGAGCCAGACGCCTGCGAGCGCCGTGTTGATAAATGTGAAGCCCCGCACGACGTTTGGATTATCAAGATGCCCCGACGAAAAGATAACGGACGTGATGATGATTGCGACCCACGCCAGATGCGAGCGCGCCATCGTCTGAAGCGGGTAGCCGCGAAACATCGCTTCCTCTCCGGCAGCGGCGAGGATGAAGATGGGAAGGGAAGTCAGAGCCGTCTGCCCGATGGACACGAGCGCGAGCGGCGCGTTGAGCGTGAATTTCAGACCGCCGAAAAGAGCGGCGAGGGCTGTCGCCAGTAGTAGTGACGCCGCGCCGATGAGCGAGCCGCAAAGTAAATCCCTGAGCCAGCCGCGCGTGAATGTCCAGCCCAGCGCACGCGGCGGCAGGTCTTCCAGAAATTTGCCGCACGCCCACCCGACCAGAATCGCCGGAATTAGAAAGACAAGTGCCTGAGCGACGAATCCCCATCTGCCATCGAGAACAGATCGCGCCGAAGAAACAGGCAGGAGCGAGAGCGCGGCTCCGAATAATGCGAAAGAGAATTGAATGCTGAGATAGAGGAGCAAGGCAAAGATGCCCAGCCGCCAGCCGCTCCGCAGCCGCCCCGCCTGATTGAGAAAAATGTCCCTGAGTTCCATTCGATGTCGAGAGTGCAATGGTCAAAAACTTCTGGGAAGCTGTTTGGAAAGTCCCGGAGGGACGAAATAATAGTAGCCCGGCACGTCAGTGCCGGGTCAGGGCAAGAGAGAACGAATCGAGTTCCGTCAGGAACGGCATCCTGTGATGTCGTTCCTGACGGAACTCCGCAGAGGCTTCTGCTCTCTAGCCCCCAGCACTCACGTGCTGGGCTACTGCTGTGTCGTCCCTGACGGGACTTTTCAAACAGCTTCTGAGCCATTCTAACTGAAAAAGTCTGGAGTCTGGAGTCTCTGAGTCTGGAGTCAAAGGTCAAAAGCAAATCTCTTTTCAGCCTTTGACTCCAGACTCCAGACTCCAGACTCATGAAGCGGCGCGACGTATGGTAAACTCGGCGCGTACATTCCGATGAGCCAACTGCCCACAGACGAGAGCGAGAGAGCGCAAGAGACGCAGCAGCGCAGGCGGACAGCGCCCTGGCTGCTCGGCGGACTCGTCCTGCTGCTGCTCTTGACGCTCGTTGCGCTGCAAGCCTTCGGGGTGTGGACAGTTCTGCCGCGCGACGCGAATTCCGACACGCTCCTAATCTACGCGCTCTCGTCGCTCAACTTCGCGGCCTTCGTCGTCTTCGCCTTCATTCTCGTCCGCAGTCTCCTGAAACTCCGCCGCGAGCGCAAAGAGCGACAGTTAGGCTCAAAGATTAAGACACGACTGATCGTCTCTTTCATCTCGCTCAGTCTTTTACCGATCACGGCGATGGCGATCTTCTCGTATCTCTTCTTCAATCGCACGCTCGAAAAATGGTTTTACGGCGGGCCGCAGGAAGTTATCAGGGAAGCGACGGAGGTTGAGCACAAGGCTGTCGCCAATCAAACTCAACGCCTGCACGAAACGGCGCAGATGCTCGCCACCGTGATTGAAGCGCAGCCCGCCGCTAACTACGAATCAACTCTCGCACGGCTCATCACCAACGGAAACCTCGCGGCCATCGAAATCATCAACGCCGATGGTCAGGTCATCGCTCGACGTGACGCGCAACTTCCGGCGGACGAAGAGTCGGAACTAAATCAGACTCTCAAGCTGGCGTATGCGACGAAGGGCACGGACGAGAGTCTCTCAAACGGCAGAGGTTTCGACGCCGCGCTGGTTCCTCTGAGCGATAATCGAATGCTGATTATTGTGCCGTCGCACCAGAGCAGTTCGAGCCTCAGCGAGATCATTACAGGCGCACAGAACCAATACAATAATCTTGTTGCCAGGCAGCGTAAGGTGCGTCTGCTGGGTCTCTCAACTCTGGGCTTGATGACGCTGCTGCTGCTCTTCGCGGCGGCATGGATCGCCACCTATCTCGCGCGTGGGATCGCCAAACCCATTCAGGCGTTGGCGGAAGCCTCAAACGAGATCGCGCGTGGCAACCTTGAGCATCGCGTGGAGACAATCGCCGACGACGAGCTTGCTCTGCTCGCCAACTCTTTCAATCAGATGACGACGCAACTCGCCGAGAATCGCCGCAAGATCGAAGCGGGCGCAACCGAACTGCGCGACAAAAATCTCGCGCTTGAAGAAAGACGAAACTACATCGAGACGGTGCTCGAATCTCTCTCAACGGGCGTCATCTCGCTCGACGAGCAAGACCGGATGACGACGATCAATGCCGCCGCCGTAGAAATCCTGAAGCTCGAACGAATTCCGCCCACGACAACCGAACTCGCAAAGATCGTCACACCTGAAGACCGCGTGATGCTTGAGCGCTTATTGCGTCGCGCGCGTCGCGCCGGCCACGCTGCCGAACAGACCGAGCTTGGACGCAACGCTGCGCCCGACAAAACGAGTCGTCCCGTGGCGCTGACCGCGACCGCCCTGCGCTCAACTTCCGGCGAAGGTCGCGGCGTCGTGCTCGTCATCGAAGACTTATCGGAGTTGCTCTCAGCGCAACGCGCCGCCGCGTGGAGCGAGGTCGCGCGCCGCATGGCACACGAGATTAAGAATCCTCTGACGCCGATTCAGCTTTCAGCCGAGCGCATCGCCAGGCATTACAAGCGCAGCTCGAACGGCGAAAACGGTGTGGGCGCAAACGGCTCGAATGGCGATGCGTCGAGAGAGCGTGAGCGTGTGGAGAGTATCGTTGATGAATGCACGACGACGATTACACGCGAGGTCGCCGGACTCAAGGCGATGGTTGATGAGTTCTCGCGCTTCGCTCGGCTGCCGCACGCGCGCCTCGAAGCAACCGATTTGAACGAGATCTTGCTTCAAGCGGTCGCGCTCTATGAGGATCGTTTGCACGATATGCGGATGGATGTGCAACTAGGCCAACGTCTGCCTTCGACGATGCTCGATGCCGAACAGATGCGCCGCGTCTTCGTCAACCTGATTGATAATGCCTTGGAAGCTCTGGCCGTTGTTGACGGCGAGCGTCGAATAACTATCGCCACGGCGCACGATCCTGCGCGCGGCGTCGTTCTGGTTGAAATCGCAGACACGGGGCACGGCATCCCGCGCTCCGATTTTAGCCGTCTCTTTCAACCAAACTTTTCGACGCGCGAGCGCGGCACAGGTCTCGGCCTCGCCATCGTCCAACGCATCATCACGGATCACAACGGACGCATCCGCGCCGCCGAAAACCGTCCGCGCGGCGCGAAGTTTACGATTGAGTTACCGGCAGCAAACGCATGAAAAAGCAGTGGTCGGTGGTCAGTGGTCAGTGGTGAGTTGAAAAGCTGAACCGACTGACCACTGAGCACTGACCACTGAGCACGGTTTCCAAATGTCTGAAGCGTTACTCATTGTTGATGATGAACGAGGCATCCGCG
>JAVHWW010000061.1:0-9203 GCA_032159235.1 Acidobacteriota bacterium | reverse complement strand
GGGACGAAGCAACGACGACAGCGCGCTTCGTAGCGGTCGCCAGCGCCGACCGCGACGCGCTCTTCGGAATCAAAGGTGCGCTGCGAGTAGTTGGCTGGCTGGCCGCAGCGCACGCAGATGGCGTGTGTCTTGGTGATGTATTCGGCGATGGCTAGAAGCTGCGGCATCGGCTCGAAAGGTTTGCCAGTGTAGTCCTGATCGAGTCCGGCGATGATGACGCGCAGCCCACGCCGCGCCAGTTCATTCGCCACCGCGATGAGTTCGTTGTCGAAGAATTGTCCCTCGTCAATGCCGACGACTTCCGTGTTCTTCTCGACTTTCGAGAGCAACTCGGCAGCCGTTTCAACCGTTGACGATTCGTGGCGCATCTCGGAATGCGAGACGATGTGATCGTGCGAGTAGCGAACGTCAATCGTCGGTTTGAAGACCTGTACTTTCTGTCGCGCAATCTTGGCGCGGCGCAGACGGCGGATGAGTTCTTCGGACTTACCCGAAAACATAGAGCCTGCGATGACTTCGATCCAGCCGGGTGTCGTGTGCAAATGCGCTAAGTGGTCGTCGTTGCCTTGTGCTGTGAGTTCTTCCATCGTTTGCGTCCTTAAAAACTAAACTGGCTCTGCTCGACAAAAATATCGGCGTGGCTCTTTAATTTCAAGTATAAACTTTTCTATACTTGTCTCCTGTTGATAAAACACGTACACTTTTCAAGTGTCAATCATTGATACCCTTTGATGACTAATGGAGGTCAGTTCGATGGCGGACGATGAAGCCACAACCCAACCCATGTGGCAAGCCGTCATTGAACGTCTTAACGCACTGGAACAGCGCCTCAATATCCGTCTTGATCGGATTGAAAGCGAGGTCAAATTGGTTCATGCCGAAAGTCTGACTTTGCGTACTGACCTGGCTGAACTTCGCAACCAACTGAAGCTCCCCGCCTAAACTATTTAACGCCAGCCGACAGAACCACGCACTGCTTCGATGAGCTTGGCAGAGTTATAGCCGACGCCATCTTTGAAAACGATCTGCACCTTTTCAATGTCCGCGATATTCGTTGACGGGTCGCCCTGCACGACAACGAGATCGGCCTGCTTGCCGACGGCAATCGTTCCGATGCGCTCCATCTGTCCCAGATATTCAGCGCCGTTAGCCGTTGCGATATGAATCGCCTCAAGCGGTGTGAACCCGGCTTCGACCAGCAGTTCAACTTCACGTTGACTGCCGAAGCCAGCGACGACGCCACCGTTGCCCGTCGGGTCTGTGCCTGCGAGCAACAGGCCGCCAGCCTTGACGAAATCACGCTCGAATTGCATCTCGTTTTTGAACGCGGCAGGCCAGGGTGAATTTTTCGCCTCACCGTTGCGCGAGCGCGCAAGCAGGTATTGCACACGTGCGTCAGCCGTCATCGCATCCAACACTCTCTGTTGAAGCGGCGGGCGACCGACGATGAACGCTTCAAAGACGGGCAAGGTTGATGTCACGGCAACATGATGCGCTACGAGGTCGCGGATCATCTCCTGCATGGGCGCGCTCTCAACGTCCAACTTGGCGATAGTGTTGGCCGTCTCTGTTTGCGAAGGGCAGACATCAGGTTTCTTCGAGGGATCGAATTCCGTGTCAACCAGAATCCCGTGCTCAAGATCATCAATTCCAAGCGCGGCGGCTTCACGAAAACCGACGGCGCAGAGATGCCCCGTGATCTTCAGCTTGCGCTTGTGCGCCGCATCAACGGCAGCGCCAAGCTCCGCGCGCGTGATGTACATGTAGGCTTTGAATGAGGTCGCGCCCTGTGTGGCCCAGTAGTCAACCATCTGTCGCGCATCGTCTGCATCTTTGAGAATGTGAAACTGTGTGGCGAAGCTGCCCGTCCCGTCGAGATACGGCCCAGTCACGTCCATCTTCGGGCCGGGCATCCGGCCTGTCTCAATCAACTTCCTGATGTTCAAATCAGTGTAAGGCTCGACGCTTCCCGCCGTGCGAATCGAGGTGATGCCAGCCGCCAGATAGAGTCGCGGAAAACTCCAGCCCATCTCGTTGAAGATGGCTTGCCTGCCCGTCGGATAAAAGAGATGTTCGTGCAGCATCACCAGACCCGGCATCACGCTCGCGCCGTGCAGATCAATGACCTTCGCTGCGCTCGGCACTTGAACGCTGCTCGCGCTGCCGAGCATCTGAATCTTGCCGTCGGAAATCACGATGGTCTGGTCAACTCGCGCTGCCGCGCCCGTGCCGTCAATTACGCGAACATGAGTCAACGCGATAACAGGCGCATCAACGCTCACGAAATCTCGCACCTCCGGCGAGAGCGTTTGGAAGGACTGCGCTGTGGCAGTGATGAAGAGAAAGAGCGTTAGACAGATGCAAGTCGCAATTTTCTGTAATTTGTTTTTCATATTGATTCCAGAGCGTACTTCAAATTTTGAAGCGCTGGTTTTGCGTCTTATGTTCCTCTTCGCGCCTTTGCGTGAACCGTTTTTCTCGCAAAGGCGCGAAGGCAAACTGAAGGCGCCAAGAGTTACGTCAATCCGCAGTCTGCGTTTTGACAATCTCTAAGTATAAAGCTCTGCGTTGTAGAACGGCGCGAGCGCGGCGATGAGCGCAGCTTCAAAACTCATCGAGCGCGTCAAGAGATCGCGTGAGAGAACTCCCCACGCTCCCTGACGGCTACGCACGTCGCGTTCACCAGCCACTTCATCAATCACGATGCCCAACTCACGCTTGCCGTCAATCACCATGTCTGCAATCGAAGCCGGAACGCTGACGGATGGAGTCGCGCCGAAGTAACCGCGATCATCGTTCGCAGCATAAGCCCATCCGCGCAGGAAGGTGTGCCACTCGTCGTCAATGTTGAGCGAGTGGAATCCGCCTTCGAGTCCGACGTAAACATCTGCGCTCAAGCCTTCCTTCCGCAACTCTTCGCGCACGGCCTCCGCTCTCGCACGCGCGCCGTGCATCAGTTCCCAATCGGTCAAAGGCATCGCGGGCGCATCCGTTTCCACCGCGCGGGCAGTGATGGTCGCTTCGCTCCACCTCGTATCAACGGCAGCGATGCGCGCGACGGCGGCGCGAACAGCCATAATTTTAGCAGCGCGGTCTGAACCGAGGGCGATTATCATAAAGATAGTGAAAAGTGAAAAGTGAAAAGTGAAAAGTGAAGAGCTGTTTTTAACTTTTAACTTTTCACTTTTCACTGCCTTTTAACGTGGCGGATGCGGGTTGACCGGCGTTCGTGGTGGAGTGATGTTGATCTGCTTAACTTTGCCGTCCGGGTTCTGCTCGCTGCGCTGGTCGGCCAACTTTTGCGCCGCCGCGTCGTAGATGGTGACGTTAGGTGAAACGCCGAACGAATAAGCGAGCACCGCCGCAAAGCCTGCGCATTCAATTTTGTACTTCTCGTTGCCGCCACTGCCGCGCGCAGAGCCTGTCGAGGCGACTTGCGTCAGACCGAGTTTCTCCGAGACCTGTTTGAAGAAATCCTGCGCGCCCATCCACTTGTCCGCGCCGTTGTACGTCACCTTGATGACGGCCAATCTTTTATCAATGAATGTCAGGTGGACATCCTCCACGCCTTCGGCGTACTCGTCTTTCAAATCCGAGCCGAGAATCTCAATCGCCTGCGAGCCGATCTTATTGGCTGACGATACCTTGTCATCGAAGGTCGAAGGGTCTGCGACTCTGTCTTTGACCTCCATCATCGTCATGCCGATGCGGAATCCGTTGTACTCCGGCGCTTGCTTCAAAGTGCACGCGGGCTGTTGAGCGAAAGCTGCGGCGGCGTAAGTCAGGATAACTGTGGCGAGCGAAAGCGTGCGTAAGAGCTTCATAACTTCTCCTGTCATTTTGTCATTAGTTCAGCGCGTTCGATTGAAAGCCTCAACGCAATCTATTTTGAAGAGAGAACGCGCTCAATCTTTCTTATCTGGAGAGATGCCTGGATGATAGAGCACAGTTGGCGGCACATTATTTTGACCAGCCTCTCTCTGAACTGCAACCGCGTTCGGACTGTTGGCACTAAATGTATCAGGGATGCGCTCTAAGGCTGCGCCATCGCTGAGACAAAAAGCCAGACTCTCATCCGTGAAAATGCTTCGACATGTCGGGCAGCGTTTCACATAGCTGACCGGCACATTCTGTTGAGAAGCACTTTGGATTGATGCGCTGGTGTCGGGCAAAGATGTCCTCGCTGCATATCCTCTCAGTCTGGATGATTCTTTTAACTTAGCGTTAAGGTGTAGATGTCCGATGATAAAAAGGATGATTACTATGGCAACTATCAATATGAATAGAAATGGCAACAGGCTAATGATCGAATGTCCCGACATTATCTTTCATCCTCATGCGCGTGGAGACGCTCTGATGCTGTTCAACGTAGATGCCTGACTTTCGGTCATCAATGCGGGAGACTCGCACTATTTGTAACTCGAAACGGACGAAACTTCAATTCACAATTCTCTGAGAGCATCTCACTTCGCCGCAAACTGCTTCAACAGCGCCAGAAGCGCGGGCAGATTCTCCTCGACAAGCGCGCTCGCGTTCTTCGGGCGCAACTCTATCGTGACGCTCGGCACTTGCCTGTCAATTCCGGTCAACAGTCCAAGCGAGCCGGGCGTGTCGTAGCCGAGCGTAGCGCAGAGCGGATAGCCATTGATTGAACTCAGAATCAGCGCGGCGAACGCGCCGCTCGGCCCGTCCCAGTTGACGCACCCCATCGCAGCGTGAAGTGTGACGACCAGTTGTGGCGGGTAGCGTTCGAGCAACGCCAGCACGGCGCGCGTCTCAGGCTCGGAAGAAGGTTTGAGGCCGGGAAAGCGACGCTGCTCCGTGTACTCTGCGTTCCAAGTCTTCGAAGGGAAATTGCGATTGATGTCCACACCGTTGGCGTTGACTCGCGTTGAAGCCAGCAATCCATCCGGGTTGGTATCGGGCACGATGATGACTGTCAGATTCTTCGGCAGCGTCTCCGCATTGAGATGCACGGCCAGCGCACGCGCCACCACGCTCGTGTTCTGCTCATCGCCGTGAATGCCGCCGAAGACCAGCACGCGCTTTTTCCCCGAACCGTAAATCATGGCCGTCAGGTCGCGCCCCTTCACGCTCTTGCCGAACGTGAGATATGTCGGCGCGATGTAAGATTTCGCGGAGCTAGGTTGATTGATGCTCGCCGTTTGAGTCTGGCGTGTGGCGGTCGCGGTTGCCGGCGTGGACTGAGCATCTGTTTGCGCGCTCAGGCACAGGAACAAAAAGAGAAGGCTTGAGAGTTGCGTGAAAGTTTTTCCGGCGTCCTTCAAATTCCGAACGACAGCTATCGGGAGCATAACTGAAACTGCCTCCAAAATCCCTTGCTCTACTTTTACTCCGTATCATACACCTCCCGCCAAATAATTTCTCTATCAACCAGCGACACACGCTTAGTCAAGCTAATGATTCGAAACACAAACGTCAGACGCTTGCTTCTCTTCTGAAGAAGCGTCTCACACGCCTGCTCATCAGATACGTCAAGATCGCTATGACAACGGGCACGCCTGCAACCGCGCCCGGCTCTGTTCCCAGAATTACATTAGCGATGTCGCCCAGTATGTTGATAACAAGCAGAGCCAACGCGAGCCTGTAGCCCCACCGCGAGCCTCGCCACAGTCCCAACGCTGCCAGCACACAACTCACGCAGACAGCGAACATCAAAACAACAGCCCAAGCGCCCACACTTGCAAACGCTTCGTGTGCTCGCAGGTTGAGCCGCCACATCGGTTCTAAAAAACTTCCGGGAAAGAGAAGCGAGATGAAAACCGTGAAGCTGATAAGAGCGCCGAACGAGAAGAAGATGCTGAGAATTGTGATGCCGACAGGACGAGTTTCAGAGTTGGTTATCATTTCTCATAGCAGATATGGTTCAAGTCCTTGCCTTTTCTGACAGCGGCAATGAACTGTTCCTTCGCTTCTCGAAGTTCTCGCCATATTCATCTCCGAAACTTACGCTGTTTTGTTCGCTGCGGTTTTACAAAGGCGAGCGGACTGTGGACGGCTCACGCTTGAGTCGTAAATTTAAGCGGCGGCGGTATGTTAGTTGTCGCCAAATCCATTCCATCGGACCATAACTAAAATACTTCAGCCACAGCGCGCTCATCAATATCTGAAAGAGAAAGATGGCAAGCGCAATCAGCGTCACCGTTCTTGCACCGAATCTTCCGAACCGACCGAAACCGTAACCATAAAAAATGATGACGCAGATAATTGTTTGCAGTAAATAATTCGTGAGCGCCATGCGTCCGACCGGAGCCAGAAAGGAGAGCACTCGCCGCCATGCAGCTTTTTGCCAGAGCGTGGCGACTAAGGCAATAAAAAAGAGCGCCAGCGCTGGCACGCCGAAGGCATAGCTGATAACACCCGCAATTCCCGCAGGCGATGGTGGAATAACCGCCTCAGCTCCGGCTAACGCCGCAAAAGCGACATTACCGACCAGACCTAAAATAAGCCCATAGACAAGGACGCGGCGAATGAACTGCTGATGGCTCGATAAGTTCTGAAAAAACCCACGCCGATACGCATACAAGCCGAGCAAAAACATCGCCAGTATTTTCGGCAGACGCATCTCTAAAATCAGGCTCGCATACCTCCCGGCGACATAGGTCAAATTAAAATCGGTGATGATTTGCAGGTAACTGCCTTGCTGCACTTTTCTCACAGACGCGCTCCAAAAATCTATCTGCGCGGCATCCAGCTTCGCTACGGCTGCGGGCGAGACCAAGGCGACAAACAAAATATAGAGCAGAATGTAAGTCAAAATTGGAATCACCAACAGGACGCACGCCCACTTGAGCAGCGCGCGGTCTGTTTTCTTGCGAAACAGAATCAGCACAAAGCCCATCGCGGCATATATGCTGAGAATATCTCCCGCCCATAGCAAATAAGCATGAGCGAGACCGATGACCAGCAGCCAGAACAAACGCCGTTTGAAGAGCGAGGCTTTGCGGTCGCCTCTTTCTTCAGCCCGCTCGATTTGCAGCGCGAAACCGAAACCAAACAAAAATGAGAAGATCGAATAAAATTTGCCTTCGACAAAAAACCAAACCAGAAAATGCGTAATCTGATCGGCGAGCGGGCTTTGTCTCGCAAGCGAAGCGGGCATCATCCCGTAACCGGAAAACCACTGCATATTGCCGATCAGAATGCCGCAGACAGCTAATCCGCGCAGCACATCCAGAACTTCAATGCGTTCCTGCAAAGAGATCGGACTGATTTGGCTTTGAGACATAATTAACCTTATTGATATGGCCCGAAACCGCCAACGTCAAAGTCAAATAAAAACATGCAAGACAACTATGAACGTAGCTGTTTTGCGCTCACGTCCAACGATTTGTTGTATGCGTCTAAAGGTTGCGCCATTCAAACGTCAAAAGGAAAAATCCTGCTGACATCAGTACGCAAGCCGCGAAAGAAATGTTTAGAGGATTACTGCGTCGAAATGCAGGGTGATTGGAATGAATTTCTTTTTGACGATTTTGTGTGTGTTCGCGTAGGAATAACGAGAAGCAAATAACTATTATTCAACCGCAACGGTTGCATGGATAATGTCTGCTAACAGTGACACGATCTTTGCGTCATGTGTCACTACCCAAAATTCAACCCGCTTGACATTCAACACGTCGCTTGCTGTAATCAAATTTCATTAAAAGTCTGGAGTCTATCGAGTCTGTCGAGTTTAGCGAGAAGTCGTCTTTTGACTCGGCAGACTCGCTAGACTTGCTAGATTCCAGACTCATTTAAGAGGTGTACGGACGTGCCCGTTGATGAACTCGTTTACGATTGGAACAAGGTCGAGCCTTCTACACCAGCGCCCAATCGCAAGATCAGTTTCGACGACGAGACCTTGCGCGACGGGCTGCAATCGCCGTCGGTCTGCGAGCCGTCCATCGAGAAGAAGATCGAACTCCTGCACCTGATGGACGCGCTCAGTATTGACACGGCGGACATCGGGCTGCCGGGCGCAGGCGGCACGCACGCGGCAGGCGTCGAGCGTCTCGCGCGCGAGATCGCCGACAAGAAATTGCGTATTCGTCCGAACTGCGCTGCGCGCACGCATCGCAACGACATCGAGCCGATAGCCCAAATCTCGCAGCGCGTCGGCATCCCAATCGAAGCCTGTACCTTCATCGGCTCGTCGCCCGTGCGCTTTTACGCCGAAGACTGGACGCTCGACAAGCTCTTGAAGCTCACGGAAGAGGCCGTCACCTTCGCCGTCAGCGAAGGCTTGCCCGTGATGTACGTCACAGAAGACACGACGCGCGCCGACCCGGAAACCCTCCGCGCGCTCTACACGACTGCGATTCGTTGCGGCGCACGCGCAGTCTGCGTCTGCGATACCGTCGGGCATTCGACACCCGATGGAGCGCGTGCGGTCGTGAGCTTTGTCAAAAAAATTATCGAAGAGCAGGGCGAGAAGGTTCGTCTCGATTGGCACGGACATCAGGATCGGGGCTTGGGCGTCATCAACTCCATCGCCGCGATTGAAGCTGGCGCGGATGAAGTGCACGGCTCTGCGCTCGGCGTCGGCGAGCGCGTCGGCAACGCGCCGATGGATCAACTGCTTGTCAATCTCAAGTTGATGGGCTGGATTGATAATGATCTCTCGCGCTTAGGTGAGTATTGCAAAGTCGCCGCAGAGTCTTGCGGCTGGACGATTCCCTACAACTATCCTGTCTTCGGGCGCGACGCTTTTCGCACGGCGACGGGCGTGCACGCGGCGGCAGTCATCAAGAGCTACAGGAAGAACGATCCGGCGCTGGCTGATCTGGTCTATTCGGGCGTGCCCGCCGGACTCTTCGGCCTCAAACAGAAGATCGAGATTGGCCCGATGAGCGGCAAATCAAACGTCATCTACTGGCTCGAATCGCGCGGCCTCGAAGCCACCGACGAGCGCGTCTCTCGCATCTATGAACACGCCAAACAATCTTCGTCCGTGCTCGAAGAAGACGAAGTAAGACAACTGGTCTGAAAAGTTTTGAATTTTGAGTTTTGAGTTCTAAGTTGTCGCTTTTAACTCAAAACTCAAAATTCAAAACTCAAAACTTCTTTATGATTTCTGCCGCGCTCGCGCCGGAACAAATCTTCAGAGAGCTTCTCGTCTCGCCGCAGGTGCGTGAGGCTTTCGAGTTCTTTGAGACGCGCGCGGCTGAAATTACAGAAGAGCAGATAGCGATCTGTTCGAT
>JAVHWW010000026.1:0-48974 GCA_032159235.1 Acidobacteriota bacterium | reverse complement strand
TCGGCGATGTGCGCGGGATGGGCTTGATGCAGGCGCTCGAATTGGTCAAAGACCGCGAGACGAAAGAGCCAGACCCGCAATCCGTCCTCAAAGTCTTTGAAGAGACCAAACGTCTCGGCGTCCTCATTGGCAAAGGCGGACTCTACGGCAACGTGATTCGCACCGGCGTGATGCTCAACGCAACAAAGGACACCATTGATGAGTTGATTGAAGCCTTGGACAAGGCACTGGCTGTCGTTTAGTTTCAATTTAGCACCAGAGCACGGAAGTGTGAGATGGAACAGACACCTCGAAGAACATTTATCAGACAGATGCTTGGCAGCGTCATGACCGTTTCTCTGGTCAAGACTCTTTGCACCGGTCAGACGCTCGGTGCTGATGTCAGGCCAGTCGCAGCGAAGTGGCTCGGCGAAGTAGAAGAGATGACCAGGAACTTGCGTGGGCGAAAGCTCCGGCAAACCGATTGGCAGGAGAAGATTGAGACATTGTTTTCGCGCCTTGATCTCAAAGACCTTCTGCAAGCGATTGACTACACCGAACTGACAAAAGCTCCGATCTTTCCCGAAGACCACGAGTCCGCAGTTGATCTGGAATTCCCACACGTGGAAGGTTTGCCACGCGAGCTCTCATATATGCCCATGTTCATCGCCTTCAAGAAGGGACGGGCCATCGTCCCTCACGGCCATCACAACATGGTCTCCATGCATCTGGTTCTGGACGGGCAGGTTCACGCGCGCCACTATGAAAAGAGGAGCGGGAACGAGACGCATCTCATCATCGAGCCATCTCTCGATAAGATGTTCGCGCGTGGCGATCTTTCTACGGTCTCCGACGACCATCACAATATCCACTGGTTCAAAGCTCTCACCGGTTCGGTCTTCATGTTCAATGTCGCAGTCTTCGGCCTTGACGGAACAAAGAATTTTACCGGCAGGGATTTCATAGACCCGCTCGGCGGCGAGAAACTTGGCGACGGCACGATTCGCGCCCGCCGCTTGACAGTCGAGGAATCTTTTAAGCTCTATGGAAACACTTAAGCTGTGTTTCCATCTTCTAAGCTTGGTTCGGCCCACAGGCCGGAAGGTGATTCTATGAAGATACTGATTCGTAACGGTCGCATCGTCACCGCCACTGATGATTACAAAGCCGACGTGCTGATTGAAGATGAAACCATCTCGATAATCGGCGCGAAGCTCGATATGGAAGCAGACCGCGTGATTGATGCCAACGGGAAACTCGTCATCCCCGGCGGCATTGACCCGCACACGCATATGGAGCTTCCCTTCGGCGGCACGCAGGCGTCGGACGATTTTCGCACGGGCACCATCGCCGCCGCGCATGGCGGGACGACGACGATTATAGATTTCGCCGTGCAGTACAAAGGCCAATCGCTCATCGAGGCCGTTGACAACTGGCACCAGAAGGCTGAAGGCAAGACGGCGATTGACTACGGCTTTCATCTCATCACGACCGAACTCGAAGACAACCAGATCGAAGAGATGCACACGCTCATGGACGAGGGCATCACGAGTTTCAAACTCTTCATGGCCTATCCGGGCGTCTTTTTGGTTGACGATGCGACCATCTTTCGCGCGATGTCCGCTGCCGGAGAGCGCGGCGGTCTCATCTGTATGCACGCGGAGAACGGCATCGTCATCAACGAGATTATCAAACGCGCGCTGGCTCAAGGCAGAACTGCGCCGAAGTATCACGCGCTCACTCGCCCGACACGCGCCGAAGCGGAAGGCGTGCATCGCGCGATTGCGATTGCGGAGATGGCGGAAGCGCCCGTCTATATCGTTCACCTCTCCTGCGCCGACTCGCTCGATCAGGTGCGCGAGGCTCGTGATCGCGGGCTGCCTGCGTTTGCCGAGACGTGCCCACAATACCTGTTTCTCTCTTATGACAATTACGAAGAACCCGGCTTCGAGGGCGCGAAGTATGTGATGACGCCGCCGCTTCGTGAGAAGTGGAATCAAGCCGAGTTGTGGAAAGGATTGAAGACGGATGACCTGCAAGTTATCTCGACAGACCATTGCCCGTTCTGCATGAAGGAACAGAAGGAACTTGGCAAGGACGACTTCTCCAAGATTCCGAACGGCGCGCCCGGCGTCGAGCATCGCGTGCCGCTTATCTACAACGGCGGCGTCGTTGAGAATCGCATCTCACTCAACCGCTTCGTCGAGTTGACATCAACCGCCGCCGCCAAGATGTTCGGCCTCTTCCCGAAGAAAGGCACCATCGCCGTCGGCTCAGACGCGGACATTGTGATCTTCAATCCAGATAAAGAGCAGACCATCTCTGCTTCAACGCATCACATGAACGTTGATTATTCGGCTTACGAAGGCAAGACGATTCGCGGCGTGGTCGAGACAGTTCTTTCACGCGGTCGCGTGGTTATCGAAAACGGCGAGTACAAAGGTAAAGCGGGCGACGGGCAATTCTTGAAACGTGGGACATGCGTCACAATGTGAGCTTTCATAGAGAATTTGGAGGAGGATAGTGCATGAGAAAACTTTTCTTGCTTTTGCTGATCTGTCTTGTCTCATCTCAATTTATTGGCGCGAAGCCGAGGTCGTCGCATCCCGCTCTTGCTAAAGTGCCGCAGAAGGCCAAAAGTTTGACGGGCACGTACCGCAACCGTTGGAGCGAATTCAAAATTCAGGCGCTCGGCGTCAATCGTTTGCACGTGCGGTTCGATGGGACGTATCAGTACAAAGCCAACGGCGAGATGACGGCGAACACAGGCACAGGCGACGGCATGACCACGCTCAAGGGCAATGTCGCTATCTTCGTGCCGCAAGACACAAAGGGGTGCAGCATCTCTTTGACGTTCGTCGGTCAGAAGTTGATCGTCAAACAGACTGGGTCAGATGCCGATTGCGGTTTCGGCCATAACGTCACGGCTGACGGAACATACATCAAGCGCAGCAGCCGACCACCTAAGTTTGACAAACAGTAAGGTCAACAACCATGAACCCCCAAAAGCTTCTTGTCTTAATCGTTCTCTCAATATTTTTAACCGGCACTCTTCGCGCTGCCGACAATCCACCTCCGCGCACCATCACAGTCGGAGGGCAGGCGGAGATACACGTTGTGCCGGACGAGGTTGTTTTCAGGCTGGAGGCTGAGAGCATTGATCGCGATCTGAACGCAGCTAAGACCGCGAACGATGAAAGCGTGAAGAAAGTCTTCGCACTCGCTCGCAGCTATCAGATTGCGCCACAAAATGTTCAGAGCGATTACATCAGCGTGCAAAAACGCTATGAGGAGATCGTCGGCAAGCGGCGCGAATTTACTGGATATGCTGTCTCTCAGACGATTGTCATTCTGCTAACAGACATCTCGCGCTTTGAAAATCTCTTCTCCGATCTAATCAAAATCGGAATCACAGATGTGAGCGATGTGACCTTTCGTGTGTCGCAGATGCGCAAGTATATGGATCAGGCTCGCTCGCTGGCTCTCAAAGCTGCGCGCGAAAAAGCCATTGCGATGGCAGGTGAGCTTGGACAGAAAGTCGGTAAGCCTGACAATATCACAGAAGTAGGAATGAGTGTTTCTTCCGCCTACGGTGAAAACTACAATCGCTATCCCAGTAATGCCAATAACATTTCAACCGACCTGAGTAACGGTGTCTCGGACAACGAAGGAACGATTGCGCCCGGCATGATCTCAATCACCGCGCGTGTCAAAGTGAGCTTCGAGCTTGATTGAAAGGAAGCGAAATAGTGGCAACGAATGTTGATGCCGAAGTTATTCAACACGCAGATGGGCGCGTCGAGTTGCGCGACTACAGCGCGATTAGCTCAAGCCCGCTCTACAACGAAGACCTCGCGCCCGTGCCCGTCAAGAAACGTAACTGGACGACCTACAATTACGCCGCGCTCTGGATCAGCATGGCGCATTGCATCCCGACCTACATGCTCGCCTCCGGTCTCATCGGCGCTGGCATGAACTGGTGGCAGGCGTTGATTACGATCCTGCTCGGCAACTCAATCGTGCTTGTGCCGATTCTTCTCAACTCGCATCCGGGCACAAAGTACGGTATTCCGTTTCCGGTCTTTGCGCGTGCCAGCTACGGCACTTATGGCTCGAATCTTCCGGCACTGATGCGTGCGATTGTCGCCTGCGGGTGGTTCGGTATTAACGCCTGGATCGGCGGCCAGGCACTGCACACACTCTTCAGCGCCATCTTTAACAATTGGGATACGCTGTTGGGCGGCGCAATCGGCGGCTACACTCCGACGCGCTGGCTCTCGTTCCTGCTCTTCTGGGCGCTCAACATCTACATCATCTATCGCGGGATGGATTTGCTGCGGAAGGTTGAAAACTGGGCTGCGCCGTTCGTGCTTGTGATGACAGCGCTCCTGCTCGGTTGGGCATTGTGGCGCGCGGGCGGAGTTGGAACTTTGCTGACCGCGCCGGGAAAGTTTAACAACCTGTCAACTTTTCTTCCCGTCTTCATTCCCAGCTTGACCGCGATGGTCGGATTCTGGGCCACACTCTCGCTCAACATGCCGGACTTCACGCGCTTCGGTCGTAGCCAGCGCGAGCAAGCCATCGGTCAGGCTGTCGCACTGCCAACTACGATGACTGTCTTTGCCGCGATGAGTGTCATGATTACATCGGCTGCGCTGGTGATTTATTCCGGTCTGCCGGAGGAACAGAAAAGTCAACTCTGGAATCCGATGGAGTTGGTCGGACACTTCGGTCAGGTCTGGGTCATCGCTATCTCTATGTTTACGGTCGTCGTGGCGACACTTGCCGTCAACATCGCGGCCAACGTCGTCTCGCCTGCCAACGACTTTGCCAACGCTTTTCCCAAGCACATCTCTTTCAGAACCGGCGGCCTGATTACCGGCATCATCGGCATCCTGATGCAGCCCTGGCGCTTGCTGGAAAATCAGGAGAAGTATATTAACGGCTGGCTGGTCGGCTATTCGGGTGGGATGAGCGCGATTGCTGGCGTCCTGATTATTGATTACTGGGTGATACGCAAGAAGCGTCTCGTGCTGCCTGATCTCTACCGCAAGCAGGGCGCTTATACTTACGCTGGCGGCTGGAACTGGCGCGCTATCGCGGCCACACTCATCGGTTGCTTTTTCGCATGGATCGGAGCATTTGTCCCATCCCTGAAGACGCTTTATGATGCTGCATGGTTCGTCGGCTTCGCGGCTTCTGCCGTCTCATACTTGATACTCATGCGATTAGCACCGCCGCCGACAGTAGTTGCTGCCACAGCCGAGGCATAGATTTAATTAACTTTCACGAGCGATTATTTTCGTCGCTCTTTATTTCAACATCACAAAGGATAAACTTATGGCACGGACAGTTAAATGCGGTTTGATACAGGCCACCAATGCTGCGCCGACTGATGCTCCGATTGAAGAGATCAAGCGCGCGAATATTGAAAAGCATGTGAAGATGATTGAAGACGCAGCCAAACAGGGCGTGCAGATTCTCTGTATGCAGGAAGTCTTCACAACGCCTTACTTCTGCGCCGAGCAGCAGACGCGCTGGTACGAAGCTGTCGAGAAAGTTCCAGATGGCTCGACCGTAAAGCTGATGCAGGAAATTGCGAAACAGCACGGCATGGTCATCATCGTCCCGATTTATGAAGAAGAGATAGCTGGTATTTACTACAACACCGCCGCCGTGATTGATGCTGACGGTAAATATCTCGGCAAATATCGCAAGAACCACATCCCGCACGTCGCGCCGGGCTTCTGGGAAAAATTCTATTTCAAGCCGGGCAATCTGGGGTATCCTGCGTTCGACACGGCTTACGCGCGCATCGGCGTCTATATCTGTTACGACCGCCACTTTCCAGAAGGCGCGCGAATCTTAGGCTTGAACGGCGCGGAGATCGTCTTCAATCCGTCGGCAACTGTCGCTGGGCTTTCGGAATATCTCTGGAAGTTGGAGCAACCCGCGCACGCCGTCGCCAACGGCTACTTCATCGGCGCGATCAATCGCGTCGGCCACGAGCAGCCCTGGGACATCGGCGAGTTCTACGGCCAGAGCTACTTCTGCAATCCGCGCGGGCAACTCATCGCCGAAGCACCGCGCGACAAGGATGCGCTCGTCGTTGCCGATCTGGATTTAGATATGATTCGACAGGTACGCAACACATGGCAGTTCTTCCGCGACCGCAGGCCTGAGAGCTACGAACAATTAGTTGCAGAATAATCTGTAAGGCAGGGCTTGTCCCTGCCCCTATATTTTTAATTCGACCTATGTCTATCACACACGATGCACCGCTCGACCTCGCTCAAATTGAGCGCAACTTCCGCGAGATCGCGCCGCCACTAACACAAGCCGAAGCAATGTTCGAGGCTAACCGCTGCGTTTATTGTTACGACGCTCCGTGCACGCGCGCCTGTCCGACGCACATAGATGTGCCCGCCTTCATCAAGAAGATTGCGAGCGGCAATCTGACAGGCTCGGCGCGCGTCATCTTCGATGCCAACCCGATTGGCGCGACGTGCGCGCGTGTCTGTCCGGTTGATGTGCTGTGCGAGGGCGCGTGCGTTGAGAAGACTTTGATGGATAAGCCTATCGAGATCGGACGCCTGCAACGCTTTGCGACCGACGCGGCGATGAGCAAGGGGCGCGACATCTTCAAGGCGGGCGAGTCGAACGGCAAATCCGTCGGCGTCATCGGCTCCGGCCCGGCGGGACTCTCGTGCGCCACATATCTCGCGCGTCTCGGCTACAAGGTGACGATTTACGACCGCAAGCCTCTACCGGGTGGACTTGATACTTACGGCATGGCCGAATACAAGATGCCGCAGAGTGTTTCGACTAATGAAGCAATGATGGTCGAACGGCTCGGCGTTGTGTTCAAGCTGAACACAGAGATCGGGCACGATGTCTCTTTGGATGAACTTGAAAAGTCGCATGACGCAATCTTTCTCGCCGCGGGACTTGGCACAACTGCGCGGCTTAATATTCCGGGCGAGAATCTGGCGGGCGTGTACGATGCCCTTGATGTGATTGAGAGAATTAAGACGCGCGACTGGCGAAGCGTTCCGATGGGGCGCACAGTCGCCGTCATCGGCGCGGGCAACACGGCGATTGATGCCGTCACGCAGGCCAGGCGGCTCGGCGCGGAGCGTGTGTTGATGATCTATCGTCGCAGCCAGCGCGAGATGCCAGCTTATGAATATGAGTATGAGTTGGCGAAGAAGGATGCTGTCGAGTTCCTGTGGCAGACTGCGCCGGTGGAGATATTGGCGAAGACGGACGGGTCGCGTGTCAAGGCTCTGCGCTGTGTGCGGATGGAGTTGGGCGAACGGGACGCTTCGGGGCGTCGGAGCGCGCAGCCCGTTCAAGATTCTGAGTTCGACATTCCGGTTGACATAGTTATCAAGGCGCTCGGACAGCAGAAGCGTCGCTCGTTCTTCGAGCAGATCGAGGGCGTGGAGTTGGACGGCGCGGGGCGTGTGATCGTCAATGTTGAGACGATGCAGACGGGCAATCCCAAGTATTTCGCTGGTGGCGATTGCGTCAACGGCGGACGCGAGGCGGTTGATGCTTCGCAAATGGGTAAGCTCGCGGCGCAGGGCATTCATCAGACTTTGACGGGCGAGAGAGTAGAGTTCGCTGGCTCGCGTTTACCTGTGCTTGAAGAGACGAGCGGGATAAAAGCTCATTAACTTTCCGGCCTCCACAGGCCGCTTCACTGTCGAGGACATGACCGATGCCGCTTCTGCCTGAAAATATAGGCTTCCCGATGGGAGGCGTTTATGGCTACTGGAATCTACAGGTTCAGACGTTGAAGTTCGGCAATCCTGTTCAGACTCCCGGAGGGCTGTATTACTGGTACACGCCGGGCGCAGGAATAGAGGTCTGGTCGAAAGAGGTTGCTGAGGGCGAAATCTGCAACCTGTACGCGCACTTTGCCGGCGAGACTCGAATCCGTGTCGCGCTGGTTGAGAAACGTCCCTGCCGAGACGATGCTCTCGCCGACGGTCTGTTCGTGGCATACTTCAAGCATAAAGAGGGCGAAGGACTTGAGACCGTGCATGAAAGGCTGCGCTATGGCGACGGCACATACACGGGTGTCATTCCTTTCGTCTTCTCCGTGCCTAACTATGATTGGTACTCCAGCGTTAAGATGCCGATTGTCACCGACGTTCAGATTACCGCCTTTCCCTTTACCTTGACCGGCTATGAGACTGAAGACGACTGGATTGAATATCAACTGGAAAGGGATAGACAGGCCAGAGGCCCGGATGAGGAAGAAGAAGACGATCCGGGGTTCTACGCTGGCGCGTCATTCATTCCCTTAGCGGCGCTCTTTGAGAAGAAGTCGCCCGAAGACTTTCCGCCGCCGACGGCGATTCTTTCCGGCATCGTGTTGGAAACGGCGATCCTGACCAATCCGGTCACGGGGCAGGACTTCTCATGGGCGCGAATCGAGACCGCCGCCGGAGATATGGATTTAGTCGTGACACCGGAAGTGATTGAGGGCTATGTGGTCGAAGGTGGAGTGGTTGCTGGCCGTTGCTACATATCGGGTCGTCTGCCCGAATTCGCGCCCGACGTTTGAGTTAGCCAGGCGAATTTGAGAGGCTGTAGATAAATGGCATCAGAACTAAAACATCGCTACACGCTTGAAGAATACTTTGCGCTGGAGCTTGCCAGCGAAGAGAAGTATGAGTTCTGGGACGGCGAAGTCTTCTGCATGAGCGGCGCGAGTCTGGCGCACAACCAGATCGCAATGAATTTGGCGCGTGAATCATCTATGCAACTGCGCGGGAGCGGTTGTCAGGTCTTCCCCGCCGACCTGCGAATTAAAGTTCCAACATACCCGCCATACCGCTATCCAGATTTAAGCGCCTTGTGCGGTCAGCCTGAGATTCAGAAGACTCATGGTCTGGAGATGCTCGTCAATCCCGCTTTAATTATCGAAATCCTCTCGCCGTCAACTGAGGCTTTCGATAGAGGCGACAAATTTACTTACTACAAATCAATCGCCAGTTTCAGCGAGTATCTCTTGATCGCGCAGCATCGCCCGCACGTCGCGCAGTTCGTCAGACAAGAGGATGGCGTCTGGGCATTCAGGGAGTTCAATGATCTGTCCGACACAGTGCGGTGCGCTGCCGTGCCGTGCGTGTTGGCTCTCAGTGAAATCTACCGCGATGTGGTTTTTGAAAGCGCGGCACGCAATGAAGCGTTGGCGAATGAATCAAGCATTCCTAATGAAATGCCGCAATAAGTTTAAGGAGTAAAGACCATGGCAGACCTGTCTGTTAATTTCGCTGGCATCAAATCTCCGAACCCTTTCTGGCTCGCGTCCGCGCCGCCGACGAATATGGGTTCGATGGTCGAGCGCGCGTTTGATGCGGGCTGGGGCGGCGCTGTCTGGAAGACTTTGGGCGAGCCGATTCGCAACGTCTGCTCACGTCTCGCTTCAGTTGACATGGGGCCGAACCGGATGATGGGCTTGAACAACATCGAACTCATCACGGATCGCCCGCTCGAAGTCAATCTCAAAGAGATACGCGAGTGCAAGCGCAAGTATCCGCAGCACGCTCTCATCATCTCGTTGATGGTCGAATCGAGGCGCGAGGCTTGGCACGAGATTGCGAAACAGGTTGAAGACACCGGCGCTGACGGAGTCGAATTAAACTTCGGCTGCCCGCACGGAATGAGTGAGCGCGGGATGGGCGCGGCGATGGGACAAGTGCCGGAATACACCTGCATGGTCACGGAATGGGTCAAGGAAGCGACGCGCCTTCCGGTCATCGTCAAGCTGACGCCGAACGTGACGAGCATCACGCCGCCGGGACGCGCGGCGGTCAAAGGCGGCGCGGACGCGCTCTCGCTCATCAACACGATCAACTCCGTGATGGGCGTTGACCTGGAGACGATGATTCCGCATCCGAACGTCAACGGCATGGCGGCGCACGGCGGCTACTGCGGCCCTGCCGTCAAGCCCATCGCGCTCAACATGGTGTCGGAACTCGCGCGTGATCCAGAGGTGGGCATTCCCATTAGCGGCATCGGCGGCATTCAAACGTGGAAGGATGCTGCGGAGTTTCTGCTGCTCGGCGCGACGACCGTGCAGGTCTGCACAGCCGTCATGCACTACGGCTACCGCATCGTCGAGGATATGATTGACGGTCTTTCAAACTATCTTGACGACAAAGGTTTCCGAAGTGTCAACGACATCATCGGCCAGAGCGTCCGGCGCATGACGGATTGGGGCAACCTTGATCTGAACTACAAAACGGTCGCGCGCATCAACCACGACCTCTGTATTCGCTGCAACCTCTGTCACATCGCCTGCGAAGACGGCGCGCACCAGTGCGTCCCCTTCACGGAGATTAACGGCCTGCGCTTCCCCATCGTTGACGAGGCTGAATGCGTCGGCTGCAATCTCTGTTATCTGGTCTGCCCTTCGCCCGGCTGCATCGAGATGGTGCGCGTGGATGATGGAAGCAATCCTGTTACATGGCGCGAACTGACAAGCCGCGAGCAGCCCGTGCCAACGAGCGGCTGAAGGGTTAGGAAACCGCAGACGATGACGGGCGATTGAGCTGTCAGGAAACGTGCTCGCTCTCTGGCAGAGATAATTCTCTGAGAGTGCGCCTCATTTAGGCAGGAGTTTCCAGAGGCCATCCTCTTTGGCGAAGTAGGCCGGTATCCACGTGCCCTTCGTCTCCTTAACTTCAACTATCGCGGTGTCGCCGGTGACGTTCTCGTTGCGTGTCTCGGAGGTATATCCGTCGCTAAACACTTTGCTGAGGATTTTACTGAGATAATCATCAAGTGAGAGATTGGCTGTCTTAGCCTGCTGTTCTGACGAGTCCAGAAAATCTTTCGAGAGTCTCTTCTTGACCCCCGCCGCGTCTCTCTTCTGCGCGGCGGCGTAGAGTTCCTGATAAGCCGCCGTCGGTGAGCCGGATGCTCCGGTGGAGGTTGACGAGGAGGTTGACGAGCCGGACGATCTGGTGAGCAGGTAGATTCCGACGCCGATTCCGGCGAGGAGCAGGAGGCCAACGACCACGCCGATGATTACTTTGGAATTGCCTCCACTGCGGGCCAGTGGTGGTGCCCAGGGTTGCTGTGGGGGATACTGCTGCGGCGCATACTGTGGTGGCGGCGGGTTGCCGTAAGCCGCACCGGGCATCGGTGGCTGCTGCGGATTATAGGCAGCATCGCTGACGAGAGGCGTGCCGTCCTCTGTGCAAAAGGGAGCATCGTTATCGGGATAAGTTCGATGACATTTCGGACAGCTTTTCATGTGGCAGACGTTTCCTTTCGGTTGTCGGAGAAGAGATAACAGAAGCTGTAAGCTGCCCGGCAGGAGCGCTGCCGAAGGCGCGAGCCTCACTGCGAGGGAGCCTTAGATTTTCTAAGCCAGAAGAAAATAGGTTTGTTCCCTTGAGAAGTCAAGGAAATTTGTTGCCGGAGCAGACGCCCATCTCAGCCTCTTCAAATTGATGGTTTGCTGGCGGTTATCAGGCGTTTCATCAGTGCGTCCCAAGCGGGACTCGCATAATGCCATTTGCCATCATCCCCTTCCCGCAAGATAGTGCCGACGTTGTTGTAGTAGCGGTCGTCATCCTTGCCGGGCAGGTAAACGAAGCCGGGTGCGCCGTCGCGTCCCGGCAGGTAGCGCACGCTGTAGATCATCTTCAAATCGCCTTGATCGTACCTGGAATGTCTTTCCTTCCATTTCATGTAGAAGTAAACTTCAAAGGGCTGTTCCTGTGTCGGCGGGTCAGCAACTATTCCCTTCTTCCAATCAATGAACTGGCCGATATAGGGGGCGAATTCTATCAGCGTCTCGCGGTCGGTAATCTCGATGGGTTGCGCGAGTCCGCCGCCTGTGATGATTATCTTGTCGGGCTTTCCCTTGGAATAGACCGCAGAAGCGCAGGCGATGTGAATCATGGAGATGAGAAAAATGGACACTATCCTTTTCATCATCAATTCCTCCGTTTGGCAAGAGAGCTTTTCGATGTACGTCTAAACATTAGACGTTGAGAGGCGTTACTTTCTTCCGTGCCAGCCAAAGAGTGATTGTGAAGCCGTACCGGACATTGTCTGCCCATTCTGTCTGACCGATTGCGGTATGCGGAATGCGGAATGAAAGGACAGAAGGCAGTCAAAACAGCTACAGCGTGCTGCCTTCTGCTTTCTGCCTACCGCCTACTGCTTTCTGCCTTCTGTCCTTTCATTCCGCAATCGTCTATCCGGTGATGGTCGCGCTCACCGTCTGGCTCCAAGGCCCCGCTTCACCTTTGGAATTGACCCAACGCAGCATGTAATGAGCGGTCTTGCCTGCGTCCGCGCCGTTGAAGTGCGCGACGTAGGGCGACTGCGTGTCTAATCCCAGGAACTTGAGTTCGGAGGGGTCTGTCGGCGCTGGATCGCCGATCTTGACCCAGAGTTCGACGCCCATCGCGTCGGCGGGTTTGGCGCGACTGTTCGGCGTGGCCTCGTCCGAGAAGTGCACGGTCTGCTGTTGGCGTTGGCTGTTGTCAATGCGTGCGACGGGGCGCGTGTCGGGCACGCCGGTCGTCGAGATGCGCGGTGTCTCGCGCAGGCTGATGTTGAGTTGCGCGCGATGCGTGTCGGTCGTGGCGTTGTCGCCCTGTATGCGGCGGACGAGCGAGCGCAGCACGGACTCGAAATCGCCACGCGCGCTCTGCTTGGTTTTCTGCGCGGCGTCGGCAGCCGCTTGTGCGGCAACGTGACCGGAGTAGGCGCTCGTCCAAGCGGACTGCGCGGTGGTTAAGGGTGCGATGTCGGCTGCGGTCAGATTGAAATCCGCAGGGTTCGCGTTGAGTTTACTGACTAAGTTATCTTGCCAGGTGTTGAACTCGGCGTCTGGACGCGGGATGTAGTCTGCCATGAGAATTGACCTCCTGACCGCAAGGGTGCGGTCGAAACGAGAATTGCTGGGCGTGGTTACGAGTCTTCAGTCAACGAATAACGGGAATTGACGGCAGGCATCCTAGCACCATCTCGGCTGGAAGGCAATAGTCAGGCTGCACGCCCCGAATGTTTAGAAGCTGTTTGAAAAGTCCCGTCAGGGACGAGAGAGCAGTAGCCCGGCACGTGAGTGCCGGGGCAAGAGAATAGAAACGTCTGCGGAGTCCCGGCAGGGACGGCATCACCGTATGTCGTCCCGCACGGGACTTGATTTGTACTCTCGCCACAGACCCGGCACTGACGTGCCGGGCTACTGTTATTGCGTCCCTGCGGGACTTTTCAAACAGCCTGGATCAACGCTCCCAATGTTGGCGGGAACAGCGCCGCTGTTGGCGGGAACGGTGAGACGGGGGACGGGAACAGTCAGACCGTTCCCGTCCCCCGTCCGGCTGTTCCCCTCCCCCGTGCCACCGTTCCCGTCCCCCGTACCACTGTTCCTGTCCCCCGTGCCACTGTTCCTGTCCCCCGTGCCATTGTTCCCGTCCCCCGTCACGCCGTTCCCGTCCCCCGTTGCGCTGTTCCCGTCCACGCGCAAGCCGTGGGCGGGGATGTGGCGCGTGTTTATCTCAATTTTGCTGGGAATCAGGCAGAGGCGTCGTCGTCCGAGTCGTCCAGAAGCGGTGTTGTGGAGAAGTCGCGTCCGGGCAGGCGCGACTGTTGGGGCGCGGGTTGTGGTGGATGGAAGAGTCCGTGTTGCTCTGTGCGTGCTTTGGTCTGGCGTTGGGCGCGTTTGTGTGTGGCCGCGCCCGCTTCCGGGTAGAGGAGTTTGCGTCCTGCGAGTAACTCTTCGATGGTGAGGATTTGGATTTTGGGAAAGTTGCCGTAGAACTCCGATTCGTAGAAGCCTGCGGAGATGGCTTCTTTCATCATGTCACGGGTCGCGGGCTTGAGGCTGATAAACGCGCCGAGTTGCGCCCGCTCGCGCTCCAGCACGCCTTTGAGGTCGCGGATGTCGCCGGATTTGACGTTGCCGCTTTTGACTTGAATGATGATCTTCTTGGTCTGGCCTGTGTTGTCGTCGAAGAAGTAGATATAGCTGTCAGTCTTTATCTCTTGACTTTGCTTGCTAAAGAAAGCAGCTTTGTTCTAAGTTTCTATTTGATGAAGATAGTTCGGAGTGCTATTTCGAGACTACATGCAGATTGAGTTAGCTAAAATAATTGATACCCTGCATCACGGCGATTGTCTGGAAGTGTTACCGACGCTGCCTGATTCTTGCATTGATTTAATTGTCACATCGCCGCCTTACGCCGATAGCCGTAAGTCGTCTTACGGCGGCATCCACCCCGATAAATATGTTGACTGGTTTTTGCCTATCGCAGCCGAATTAAAGCGTGTCTTGAAGAGAGATGGGTCATTTGTGCTTAACATTAAAGAGAAGGCCATTGATGGTGAAAGGCATACTTATGTGCTGGAATTAATACTCGCGCTGAAGCATCAAGGCTGGCTCTGGACTGAGGAATATATCTGGCACAAGAAGAATTGCGCGCCCGGAAAGTGGCCTAACCGTTTCCGCGATGCCTGGGAAAGATGTTTGCACTTCACCAAGCAGAAGAAGTTTAAGATGTATCAGGAAGCTGTTATGGTCCCGACTGGTGATTGGGCGAAGACAAGACTCAAGAAGTTGGGCGGGAATGATGTGGTTAGATTCGATTCACAGGTCGGTAGTGGATTCGGTAAGAACATAGCCAACTGGGTAGGCCGTGAGATGGCTTATCCGACTAATGTGCTGCACCTTGCTACAGAATGTGGCAATAAGAATCATTCAGCAGCCTTTCCCAAAGACATACCCGCTTGGTTCATCAAACTTCTCAGTCAAGAGGAAGACATTGTGCTCGATCCATTCATGGGAAGCGGCACGACCTGCGTCGCAGCTTACGCTCTCGGAAGAAACTACATCGGAATCGAACTCAATGACAATTATTACCAACTAGCTCAATCAAACATTAGCGACATCAAGCAAATCCCAACTCAAAGAAAACTGATATGACTACTCCACCAGAGTATCAGGACTACTACAATTTTCTTACCGAGCAGGTCGTTACGCCGTTCTATAATAAGCGTCTCCAATATCTCAGCGAGATGACGCTCATAGACGTTCTTAAAAGCAAGAACCCATACATGCTTAAAGCCAAGAACTTGACATCGCCGGATGGGATTGTGCGGACTATCATTGATGCCTTCCTCTCATCTCAGGAAGAGACTATGTTCGGCAACCTACTCGAAGGCTTTGCGATTCATGTCTCTCACAAGCTGTACGGTGGTTTTAAGCCGGAGAAAAGACCAAGCGTGGATTTAGAGTTTGAGCGCGATAACAAGTATTACATCGTCGAGATAAAGTCCGGCACGAATTGGGCCAATAGTAGCCAAATCAGAGAGTTGAAGAATAATTTCAAAGCTGTTCGCGTCGCACTTCGAGAAGCTGGGACATCCAAGGAAATCGTAGCTGTAAACGGTTGCATCTATGGTAAAGACCCCAACCCTCTTAAAAACAAGAGGCACACGCGAGCAGGAGGCAAACAAATTATCATTGATGAAGAGCCGGATAAGGTTTACTACAAGTATGCAGGTCAAGACTTCTGGCTCTTTATTTCGGGTAACGACAATTTGTACCAGGAGATTATTAAACCGATTGATGAAGAAGCGCGCGAGCGCAACGAGACTTTCAAGAAAACTTATAATGGTAAAGTCAATGAACTTGCCTTAGAGTTTGGTCAACACTTCCTTGATATTGAAGGTCAAATAGATTGGGTCAAGCTCGTTAATTACGTCTCAAAGCGTGGTGCGCCTGACATACTTCTTTCCGGCAGCAAGCAACAGAGGGGAACGCGGAAGCGATGAATCAAGAGTTGAGCGCTTCCGCTAGAAGAGGACACGCTCAATGCTCTCATCGCACCTGCTCGCGCAGGATACGCAGGTTGTCGCCGAAGAAGAGTCTGTTTTTCCAGTTGTCCTGTATGTGGTTCTGTGCTCCGGGGATGTAATTGAGGTCGCGCCGCCACGCAGAGTTTACCACCGACAATCTGCCGATTATCTAAGGCGAACGCTTCGGCACTACATTATAGCCCCGCACATCGAACGGCGAGAGCTTGTCCAGCCACAACTCCTCAAGTGCGCGCAGGTCTGACTTCGGGTCGTAGCCGGACTGATCGGGCGGTGTCAGCGTGTCCAGAATCTCAAACTTGAAGGCCTCCGCGCCGAACTCGTTCCAATCCTTTTGCAGCGCGCGGTTCGGGTGGCCGCCCAATCGGAGTTGCGACTGCTGGCGATTCAGCATCGAAGGCAGATCAACACTCGCGCCGACGAACGACTTCTGATTGACCGTGTTCAGCACCCGAAAGACGCCCATCGGGCGGCGCGTCTCCTTGTATTCACGAATCAAAGTCTTGCGATCCATCACTGTTCCTTGCTTACCATTGCCCCAAACAAATTTTCCAGACTTATCAATATAACGCTGGAATTGACCGGCGGCGAGCGAGCAGCACACAAGCTAACCGGAGAGGGCGACGATGAAAGCCATGCTGTCGAGCCGTCCGGTCGAATGACTTGTTAGATGCGGGCTTGTTAGTATCCTTTCTTCACCACCGGTTGGTAAGGAAGCGTGAACCGGAACGTCGAGCCTTGACCAAGTTTACTCTCAACCGTGACCTGACCGCCGTGAGCTTCAACGAATTGCTTAACGATGGCAAGTCCGAGACCTATTCCGCTTTTCTTGTCTGGATCAGACTCTAATTTCTCGAACACCTTTTCAAGTCTTTCTTCAGGAATTCCCGCACCATTGTCGCCAACCCAACACTCGATGGTATTAGATTCTTCGATCTCGTGCGCTCCGACAGTGACTTCTCCGTTCGGCGTATAGGTGATGGCGTTAGAAATTAAGTTCTGAAAAATAAGGGTCAACATGTTGGCATCAGCGAAGGCTGTCAACTCTTCGGGCACTACGTTGAGCAAACTAATGTTTGAAGCTTCGATTAATGGATGCAGGTCGGTGATAAGCCCTTCGACGAGTGCTCTCAGCTCTACTTCCCCCCGCTCTATCCTTTCATCCTCCTGCGCCCTCAGATTCGCTTCCTCTTGGACTACTTTGAAGACGAGTGAATTTAAGCGGCTGACGTTACGATGCATAGTTTCCAATAATGTAGCAGCCCGCTGATCTTTGACCACGTCAGGGACTGTCGCTTCGAGAATCTTAGCCGCCATCGCAATAGCTGCCAGCGGTGACCTGAGATCGTGGGCGACGAAGGCTAAGTGTTCCTCACGCCGTTGTTGTATCTCCAGAGCTTTTTGCCTCGCATACGTCTTCACCGCAAGACCGATTGATATGTCAATAACGCGGTTGATAGTTCGGTTCACTGCCCCACGAAGACTCAGGTTATGCCTTTCGATAAGGTCTTGTATGACGCCGCGCAGAGCGTTGTATTCCGCCACGACCTCCTCGACATTGAATCCAAGGTGGAGGCGATCCAAGCCGTGATGAATAGGATTCTTTTTTAATTCCCCGATCATAGACTCGTCGGAAGATGCTTCTAACTCATAAGTTAGTTCCTCAAGTAAATCGGGGATGTGATCGTTCAGCGTGGGCACGTCGAGGTCACGCGCAACGGGAAGTTTCCGCACCTCTTGCCGCCACTCGGCGAGTAAGGTATCGCGCTCGCGTCTAATCAGCGCCGCCAGCGTGTCGAGATTTTCAGTGGACAATTTCCCACTCCGCTAATTGCCGGATTCCATGTTTTCTAATTCTTAATTTAAGAGCAACTCTCCCGCTCATCGTTTAAGGTATGAGTTATACATTAACATCCATTTTCTGTCGAATGATTCCACATGGCGAGCACCTAACGCTCGAATTAACCGGGCGCGCACGCAACGCCAATAAATTCAAGCCTCACGCATGAAAGCTCCGCTATTCGCGCTCCGGTTGAATGAGTTGTTAGGTTTCGCCATTGCCGAGAACTCATCTGGGTTTCCAATCGGAAATCTTTGTGAATGAAACAACCAATTCACCACTATTCATCTCAACTCTATATTCATACAACTCTACATCAGGGTCTCTTCTTGTAGCCCAGAAAAGTTTCTCCGAAATACTCTGCGCCACAATTATTCCACGAACCTTTTGCCCTGCTGACGCTAGATTCGATGTAACCCATCCCATATAACGCTGCAATTGCCCTGAAACTTGGTCAGACGTTCCTGCAACTTTCAGCTCTAAAATAACTAGATTTCCGTCACGGTCTTTACAAAGCAAATCAATCAAGCCAACAGGTGTCCAATATTCAATCCCATTTGGATAAAGGACAAGCCCTTGCTCAAGGCGGGCGGGATTATCTTTTAGATAGAATTGTAATTCTTGCTCATAACTGAATCTTCCATCAGAAGCATGTTGTCTTATGCGGGTTACTTTAAGAGCATCCCTTTGCCTTTGGCTAATCTCTCCAACTACCGCCAAGTGAAAAGGAGGTGGGTCTGTTTCTGGCAAGTATTGACGAAAGAGATTTGGCTCAAGCATGAAGAAAAGATCATCATGTACCCTTGAAGGTGGGTCATTATCATCTCTCAAGTCATAGTTGGTGACTCTTTTCAGCAAATGTTCAATGATATTTCGAGCATGTTCTGGTTTGACTCTTCGGCTATCCCTTTTTTGCACCCAAGCTATAATGTCCTCTTTGGTAAAAGTGGCTTCGGGCGAGGTCAAATTAGTATCAATAAAAGATTCAAAGTGATTCAAGTAAGGACTTCTCATAATGTTACTTTTATCTGATAAGAAGAAACCTAACGCTCATTAGGTCGCCACTGGCGGTCTAACACCTCTGAGAGAGGACTTTTACCCCTCACTTATAGCCTAACCGTGCCTGACCGCAAAGAGATATTCCGGTAGCGAGACAGTTTAGCATCTGCCCTTCTATTGCCAACCCTTCATCGTGTGGGATGAAGCGCGTTGATGATCTGGTCAACTTGCCCTGCGGCGACGAGTTGAAGCAGGCGTGTCTCATCAATGCCCGCGATGCGTCCCAGAATCAGCCTTGCCGAATTAGCGTGACCCGTTCGCCAGCGAGCCATCTCGACGAGCCGTTCTATGATCGCAGGACGCCGCAACTCGGCGAGTAGCTGCGGGTCTCTGCTGTGTGTTAAATCAGCCAGCAGTCCACTGGACTTGTTCACGTCCGTCCACGTGCCGGACATCAGCATCTCGATGAAGACACCGGGCTGAATCCGCCGCGCGAGTTCCGGCTTCGACACGACAAGGACAACCAGCGCGCGAGTCGCGTTGTTGCGAACGTCGCCGTTGCTATCACGACAGGCACGCACCAGAGCCGTTAGCTGAGAGTCGGATGAGCGCGCGTAGCCGAGCAGTTCTGCCGCCTTCGCTCGCTGATCGTTGTCCGTAGATGTCTCAAGCACTCTGCGAATCAGCGCATCATGTCGCAGAGCGTAGGCGCGCACCCTGAGTTGTATGGCGCGAAGCGGCGAATATGACTTTGAGAGCGCGTAACCTTGCGACCAATCTTCCTCGCTTGCTCCTTGACGTATGCCCTCTTTCAAAGTGTTCCACCATTCGTCATACAGCTTGTTGACGCTCGCCGGAAATCTGGCCTTCCCCTTCGGCGCGAGGCTGTAGCGCATCGGTTGTCCCGATAGCCCGATGAAGACAATTAAGCCTCCGTGATTATCACAACAGATCGGCGCAATCTCCGTCGGCGTGCGGCCTGTCAATTGTTTGATGGCCTGCTTTGCCTGCTCAAACTTTTGCGCCCCCGTCTCTTTACTGATCGTGTCGCCTTCTCGAAACGGAAGCGCCGCACGAATCTTTTCAAGATCAACTCCGGCAGCACCGTAGAACTCAACCTCGCCGATGCGTAATTGCTGATCCTGTGCTGAAGCCACAGCTACGAGCAGTAAGATAAAAGGTAAGAGATAATGCTTCACTTCATTCACTCTCTTGTTTGTAGCTCCGCCCAATCGAGTCCGCCTCATCCAACGCTCATTTTTTCTTTCGTCTCTCAAGCTCTGACATCAACGCGGGCACTTCCGCCAACAGCTCGCGCGCCAGATAGCCGAGCCGTCCCAGACGTTTTGCCAGCACGTCGCCCGCACGCGCGTGCAGATAGACGCCCCAGACGGCAGCCTGCACAGGTGTCGCGCCGCGCGCCGCGAGTCCACAGATGATGCCGGAGAGAGTGTCGCCTGAGCCTGAGGTAGCGAGGCCGACGTTGCCCGTGCGATTGCAGTAGGACTTGGAAATGTTGTGAGCGGCGATGTGAGTCTCCGCGCCTTTGAGGGCGACGACCGCGCGGAAGCGCCGTGCAGCCTCTCGCGCCGTCATTAGCGGATCGCGCGTGATAGATGTTTTGCTGACGCCAATCATCTTCGCCATCTCGCCCGCGTGCGGTGTCAGCACAGCTTTGCAATTGAGATTGTGAAGACACTCCGGCGATTCCGTGAAACAGGCGAGCGCAGCCGCGTCTAAGACAATCGTCGCCTGACCGATTCGCGGCAGTACCTTTTGCACGAGACGCGCAACCGCGTCTTCGTCAATCATCCCCGGCCCAATCAAAACAGCATTTACTTCGCACGCGCGTTTACTAATCTCATCGGCTGCCGAAACCGCAACCGCTCCGGCGCGCGTCTCCGGCAACGCGAAGACACGCGCTTCCGGCACTGCGACCGCCACCGCCTGCGCGATACTACGGCACGTCGCAATCTGCAACTTACCCGCGCCAGCACGCAACGCCGCCGTCGCCGCCAGAATGATCGCGCCCGGCATCTCCGTCGCTCCACCCACGACCAACACGCGCCCACGCTCCTCCTTATCGCCCTCCTCAGCAGGCTGCGGCAAAGGCATCCGCCGCAGGAGCGCGGGAGAGAGAAGAAGTGGTCGGTGGTCGGTGGTCAGTGGTCGGTTTTTTGATTTTCTGTTTTTCAACTGACCACCGGCCACTGACCACTGACCACTTCTTTTATTTCGGAGCAACCGGGACATCTGGTTTCGTCGTGACAGGCGCGCCAGCCTCTTCGAGCGGCGCGACGAAGTTGAACAGTTGAAGTTTGAGCTTGCCGTGCCGTCCCAACTGCGGATTGAATTCGTAAGAGGTGACGGAGCAGTTAGCAATTTCTTCCGCGCGGTCGAGCGCCAGGATTTGCTCTTCGCTCATGCGTTCGAGCAGGTAGCGAAGACAGTTGACGATGACTTGATGACTAACAATCAGCACACGCTCGCGGCGATAGTCGCGCGTGATCGTCTCAATCACACTCCGCAACCGCAGGATGACATCGCACCAACTCTCGCCGCCCGGTGGTCTGTAATAAAACTTGCCGAGCGCAGTACGCGCTTCCGCCAGGTCTGGATATTTCTCCTGGATGCCGACGCGCGTCAGGCGATCAAAGATGCCGAATTCCCTTTCGCGCAATCGCTCGTCCGTGATGAAAGTAATCTTCTCACGATCAATGCCCGCCGCTTCCAGCACGCGGCGTGCTGTCTCGCGCGCGCGGACGTAAGGCGAAGCAAGCACGACTGTCGGCTGATCTTCCGGCGGCATCTTGCGAAACCAGTTACCGAGCGCAGTCGCCTGTCTCTCACCCATTGCTGAGAGCGGCACATCAACATCGCGCGTCGTGATGCCGATCAAAGGCAGCCCGGCAGCCTCCGCCGCATCGCGCGCCACATTGCCCGCGCTCTCGCCGTGCCGCACAATCCACAACACGTTCGGCCATTTTTGCTCGTCGCTCAAACCCTTCCCTCCTAGATAAGGGATGAGGGATGAGGGATGAGGGATGAAGTAAAGACCAAAGCTCTTATTTCATCCCTCATCCCTCATCCCTCATCCCTTCGTTACGACCTTATGCACGATGAGTTGCAAACCGGAGATGGACATCGAAATCTCCTCGTACTCTCTCTCGTCCGCTCGAACTTTGCTGAAGGCCGCTTCCGTCAAGAGTATCTCGCCGCGCTCTGCCAGGTCTTCGCCGAGTTTTGAAGCGAGGTTGACTTCCGAGCCGAAAAGGTCTTCGTCCGCAACGATGAGGACTTCGCCGTAACCTACGCCGAACTTGCCGTGCATGTCCATCTCTTCCGGCAACATCGTGTTCGCGGCGGAAAAGCGGCGCGTCGCATCAATCGCGGCCTCGACTGCATCTTCAACCGTCTCGAAGATGGCGAAGGCGTTGTCTGCTTCAAACTTAATCACCTCGCCTCCATGCTCGCTCACGGTCGGAGCAACGATCTGGTTCATCCTGTGAATCATCGCCAGAAAATGGATGATCCCATGTTTGATCGTCATCCGCGAGAAGCCTGACATATCCATGACCAGAACCGCGTGCGTCTCGCCGAACGTCTCACGAATGCGCGCGTCAATCTGTTCGGCGCGGTCAGGATGTTCGTTCCGCTCCTGAAGCAGACGACTCAACTCTTCTCTGGTGTTATTTCGCATCGCTACAATCTGGAATCTTACACATCGAAGTTCGCCACGACGGGCGTGTGGTCTGACGGTCGCTCCCACGCGCGCGGCTCTTTGTCTATCCACGACTCTGTACAAACTCCGGCGAGCGGCTTTGAAACCCAGATGTGATCTATTCGCAAACCATTGTTGCGACGAAATCCGCCCTGCCTGTAATCCCACCACGAATAGAATCCGCCTTCTTCCGTGTGCAGACGAAAAGCATCTACAAATCCCCACTCCCTGATTTTTTCAAGCGCCGCGCGCTCGCGTTTGCTGAACAGAACATGCCCTTCCCACTGTGCCGGGTCGTGCACGTCGCGCTCTTCCGGCGCCACATTGAAGTCGCCGCAGAGCAGCACACGCTCGCTCTCGTCATAATGCTCATCGAAGAAACGGCGCAGCCGCTGCATCCATTCCAGCTTGAAACGATATTTATCAGAACCGACAAACTGCCCGTTCGGGACATACACGTTGACGACGCGCACGCCTTCGATTGTCGCCGCGATCAGGCGCGACTGCGCTCCCTCCTCATCATCATGCAAGCCGCGCTGAACATCCGTGCCCGCCGTGCGCGAGAGAATCGCAACTCCATTGTATGTTCGTTGACCGAAGACCGCCGACTTGTAACCAAGCGCTGCAAACTGCTCCGCCGGAAACTTCTCATCCGTGCATTTCAATTCCTGCAAACAGAGCACATCAGGCCGCGCAGCTTCCAGCCACCGCGTCACCAACGGCAACCGCGCAGTAATCGAATTAACATTCCACGTTGCGAGCTTCATGTTAGTTCAAGGTTCAAAGTTCAAGGTTCAAGGTCAAATGCAAAAGTCCGGGCTTTGAACTTTGAACCTTGAACTTTGAACTAATCTTTACAACGATGCGATGATTCCCGTGAGCAGTGCGCCGCGATGCGCGATGTCGTCAACGACGATGTGCTCGTGCGTGGCGTGTGCGCCGTCGCCGTCTATTCCTAGTCCGTCGAGAACGGGCACGCCCAAAGCCGCGACAAAATTTCCATCCGACGCGCCGCCGACAGATGCTTCGCCCAATTCAAAGTCGAGAAGGGCTGCAACCTTGCGCGCAAGTTCAAAAAGCGCAGTGACTTTCTCCGTGCGTTCGAGCGGTGGACGATTGATGCTGCCGCTCACGGTGAGCCTCACTCGCTCATCGAAAGGCTGCGCGCCGAGGATCGTCGCTTCAAGGCGGCGTGCATCATCAGCCGTGCTGAAGCGCACGTCAATCTCTGCTCTTGCTTCGGCGGGAACGACGTTCGAGCGCGTGCCGCCATGAATCACGCCGACGTTGACGGTAATCCCACGCGCAGGATCGTTCATGGCGTGCAGGCGTTCGATCTGCCGCGCCATCTCAAGAATCGCGCTCGCGCCCTTTTCCGGCTCAAGCCCTGCGTGCGCGGCGATGCCGTGTGCTTCCATCGTAAAGATGCCCGTTCCCTTGCGCGCAGTCTTCACACGCCCGCCCGTTGCCGGCGGCTCAAGCACCAACACGCTATGCGCTCTCCGTGCTTCTTCTTCAATCAACCCGCGCCCCGTCATGCTGCCTGCCTCTTCATCGCAGGTCAGCAGCAGCGCAACCGGATGACGCGGCGTTAAATCAAGCGTGGCACAGGCGCGGATGACTTCCAGCACGAGCGCACAATTCGCTTTCATATCAAAGATGCCCGGCCCGTAAATGCGCCCATCATCCTCGCGCCAGGGTCGCTCCTTCAACGAGCCGCGCGGGTGAACAGTGTCTGTGTGGCCGATAATCAGGATGTGGTCGCTAGTTTCCCGCGCATCTGCGAAAGCGCGCACAAGTAAATGCTCGCCGTAATTCTGACTCTCAATACTTTCAACCGAGCTGACACCGATAATCTTCCGAGCGGCTTCCGCCAGCAATTGAACGACAGCGCGGCTGCCAGCTAAATCTCCCGAAGGCGATTCTGTCTCCACCAGTGCGCGCGTCAACGCCAGCATCTCGCTTTGACGAGACTTTAGATATTCAAGCGCAGCTTTGGCTGCGGCCTTCGAGAATTCGCGCTCCATGTTTTTGAATTTTGAGTTTTGAATTTTGAGTTTTGAATTGAAAGCGAAAATTCAAAACTCAAAATTCATAACTCATAACTTCTCTTTCCTGACCGTCAATGACTCTATTCGCTCACGCTTAATCTCAAATCCGATGCCGGGCGCGTCCGGCGCGATGATCGTCCCATTCTGTGTGATGGTGACGGGCGGCTCGATGATGTCCTCCGCCCAGTAACGCGCGCTGGCGGAGACATCGCCCGGCAGTGTGAAGCCTGCGAGTGTCGCCATCGCAATGTTGTGTGCACGCCCCACTCCTGATTCGAGCATCCCGCCGCACCAGACAGGAATGCTGCTTTCACGACAGACGCGCTCCGTCCGCTGCGCTTCACTGTGACCGCCGACACGTCCGAGCTTGACGTTGATGATGCGGCACGCATTAAGTCCAATCGCGTGCTGCGCGTCCGCAGGCGTGCGGATTGACTCGTCAAGACAGATCGGTGTCCGCACCTGTCGCTGCAACTCCGCGTGGTCAATCATGTCATCATAAGCTAACGGCTGCTCGATCATCATCAACTTGAACTCGTCCATCGAGCGAAAGAGCGGCGCGTCTTTTAGTTGATACGCGGAGTTGGCATCGCCCATCAAACGAATGTCTGGGAAACGCGCGCGCACTCGCTCAATAATGTTGACATCCCATCCGGGCTTAATCTTGATCTTGATGCGCTGGTATCCGGCGGCTAACTCCTTCTCAATCTTCTCTAACAACTCTTCAGACGAATCCTGGATGCCGATGGAAACGCCGCACGCAATCTCCCTCTGCACGCCTCCCAGATGCTTCCATAACGGCAGCGACGCGCGCTTCGCTTCCAAATCCCAGCACGCAGTCTCAAGCGCTGCCTTCGCCATGCGATTGCCGCGCACAGCTTTCATCAAAGAGAAAACTTCTGCGGCGCGTTCAACCTCACACCCCAACACCATCGGCGCAAGATACGTCTGCAACGTGTTCCATGCGCTCTCCGTCCATTCTTCACAATAGAAAGGCCCTTCGCCCGCAGTGCATTCGCCCCAGCCCTCCGCGCCTTCAGTATCAACCACGCGCACGAGCACAATGCGGCGTTCAGTTGTCCGCCCGAAGCTCGTCTCGAAGAAGTGGACGAGAGGCAGACGTATCTCGCGTAGTTCGACGGAAGCGATCATCACAGCATTGACTCCTGATGAATCCTATTATGCCTTGCGCCATTCATCTTTGCCAGCAATGCAAAAAAGAAAGGCAGCTCGAAACGCCGCCTTTACTGAAAATTGATCTTGAGCCGCGCACAATCAAAGCGCGCCCTCTTGTGATGAGGCAGGATCGAGCGCGCCTTCCGTCGAAGCTATCTCTTGACCGTTGAGCGCGGCGTGCATCGTGTGCCACGACAGACTCGCGCATTTAACGCGCGCCGGAAAATCGCGCACGCCCGCGAAGATCGTCAGGCGACCAAGATGGTGAGGCTGCGTCTCTGCCTCAAGCTCGCCCGTCACCATCCTGTGAAATTCGTTAAAGAGATTCTCAGCTTCGGCGCGCGTTTTCCCCTTCACGCTCTGCGTCATCATGCTCGCCGCAGCCTTCGAGATGGCACAGCCGGAGCCTTCAAAGCTGATGTCTTTAACAATCTCATCCTCAAGCTGCATGTAAACTTTGAGTTGATCGCCGCACAGAGGATTGTAGCCTTCAGCACTACGGTTCGCCGTCTCCAACTTATGAAAGTTACGCGGCTTCTTGTTGTGATCCAAGATGACCTGTTGATAAAGCTCGCTTAGTTCTGACATATCGAAATTAGTATGTTGTGAAAATAAGGACTGCGATCAAATCATTCCCAAAATGTAAATGAATCGAAAAACTGCTGTACATCTGTGGGAAGAGAAGTATCCTTATCAATCACATCTTTACTATCAACCTCAACGACGTACATCCTCTGTCCAATTAAGAAAGACCTTATAAAACTTGTAGCACCTCGACCTTGAAAAACGACTTCTATCCCTAACCTACCGTTCAATGAAATATCATTCTGCCTCAGTAGCGTTCCGCCCTTTCTCGCCATATCTTCCACACTTTTATGATAGGCTTCTCTGATCCCAGCTTCGTCACTAACCTTTGACTTGTTTAGGTCAGCATAATAAGCAAACCAGCCTCTATCCCCGCTCATTAGCTTGTAGCCTTGCATGTTTGGCGTACCAGAATTTCTTATCTCTGGCTCATTTGGAAACAGAATTCTAAAGCGCCCTGTCTCCGAAATAACTTCTTTCCAACCAGCAACTGATTTAACTTTGACATCTCTCAATGCTTGAGCTTTATCAAGAGAAGGCTTGTTCGTTTGTCCACAACCTATCTGAGACAGACAAACAAGAACTGTGAAAGCAATGATAGCCCTTAATTTGTTTTTCACGTATCCAACACTTCCCATGCTCTAACTGAAAACTTCAATCACCTTTTCAATCGCGCGGACAAGCGTATCAACTTCCTGTTTCGTGTTGTAGAAAGCAAAGGAGGCGCGCGCTGTCGCGGGGACGTTGAAACGCTGCATGACTGGCTGCGCGCAGTGGTGTCCAGCACGGACGGCGATTCCTTCCTGATCGAGAATCGTGCCGATGTCGTGCGGGTGAACGTCGTCAATGACAAACGAGAGCACACTCGCCTTCTCGCGCGCCGTGCCGATGATCCGCACGCCTTCGATGGCGTTGATCTTCTCTGTCGCGTAGGCCAGGAGTTCTTGTTCGTAAGCGACAGCGCGCTCGCGCCCGATGCTGTTCAGATAGTCTATCGCCGCGCCCAATCCGATCTGCGATGCGATGGCGGGCGTGCCCGCTTCCAACTTGTTCGGCAGGTCGGCGTAAGTCGTCTTCTCAAACGTGACGGTGCGAATCATATCGCCGCCACCTTGAAACGGATTCATCTTCTCAAGCAGTTCGGCCTTGCCGTAAACGATGCCGCTACCCGTCGGCGCAAACATCTTGTGGCCGGAGAAGGTGTAGAAATCGCAATCCAAATCCTGCACGTCAATCGGAAGATGCACGATGCCCTGCGCGCCATCAATCAAAACAGGCACGCCGTACTTGTGTGCGCGCTCGATTATTTCCTTAACCGGATTGATCGTGCCGAGCGCGTTCGAGATGTGTGTGACGGCAACGATTTTGGTTCGTTCATTGAGAAGCGCGTCATACTCATCGAGCAATAATTCGCCCGCATCATTCATCGGGATGACGCGCAGGCGCGCGCCCTTCTCTTCGCAGAGCATCTGCCAGGGAACGATGTTCGCGTGATGCTCCATCGCGGAGATGATGATTTCGTCGCCCGCGCCTATAAACTTGCGCCCATAGCCGTGCATCACCAGATTGATGCCTTCCGTCGCGCCGCGCACGAAGATACACTCACGCGACTCGCGCGCATTGATGAAGCGTTTGACCTTTTCACGCGCGCCCTCGTAAGCGGTCGTCGCGCGCTGGCTGAGGTAATGAACGCCTCGATGAATGTTCGAGTGTTCCTGTTCGAGATAGACACTGCCGCGATCAATGACGATCTGCGGAACTTGCGAAGAGGCCGCGTTGTCCAGATAGACGAGCGGCTTGCCGTTGACTGTCTGATGCAGCACCGGGAAATCCTCGCGGATGCGCTCGACATCCCACGCCGATCCAGCCTGTGAGTCTTCCATGATTACTGTTTTCTCAATCGCCACCATACTCTTTTCCTCAAACTCGCCCGGCTTCTAACCCTCGAAAACCTGACGCGCGCGGCAACTAAATTCCGGCAGCAGAGGCGTCGTCAACTCTTCATCATTCATCGACGTCGCAACCAGCACAAGCAGTTCTTCCGGCTCCCTACGATAAACCTCAATCGTGCGCCGGTAGCCGTCAACCACCCAATACTCGCGCACTCCGAACTTGCTGTACGTTTGCAATTTGACCACTCGATCACGGCGCGCATTCTCCGCGCCCGGCGAGACGATCTCAATTGCCAAGTCAGGCGCGCCCAAGACTTTTTCGCCATCGGCAATTTCACCAATTCGATCTTTGCTGATATAAATAACGTCCGGGATGACCGCATTGTGATTATCGAAGATGACACCGGGCGTCGGGAACATCTCACCGAGCGGGTGCGCGTCGAGGAAGGTCTTTAATAAGACGATGAGATTAACCAAAATACGTTGGTGTGGAAGTCCGGGAGCGCGTGACACGAAAAGTTCTCCTTCAATCAACTCATAACGGTTACCGTCATCCGGCATCAAGTCCAGATCGGAGATATTCAGGATGGGTTCTACTCTGGCTTGCATGGCAACCTCCGCCAAATTTCTTACGCTTCGAGGCGCGCGCGCAGACGATTCAAGACCGCCTCATCCAACTGCGCCTTGATTGATTCGATCTTAATTTTGTCAATCACTTCTTCCGCGAATCCGTATGTCAACAGATTGCGCGCGAGGTCTGTGTGCATTCCGCGACTCGCAAGATAGAACAACGCTTCTTCTTCAAGCTGTCCGACCGTCGCGCCGTGCGCACACTTCACATCATCCGCGAAAATTTCCAACTGCGGTTTGGTATCAACGCGCGCTTCATTCGAGAGCAGCAGATTTCTATTCGTCTGCATCGCGTCCGTTCCCTGCGCATCATGCCGCACGAAGACTTTCCCATTGAAGACGGCGCGCGACTTGCCATCTAAAATCCCCTTGTAAAGCTGGTGGCTCGTGCAATGCGGCTCGCAGTGGTCAATCAACGAGTGCGTGTCCGCGTGCTGTCCGGTGGTGACGATGTAGAGACCATCAACCCAGCACTCCGCGCCTTCTTGATTGAATGCGACATTGATGTTGTGACGCGAGAGACGCGCGCCGAGTGTGATGGTGGTCGAATTGAAACTGCTGTTGCGGCCCATGCCGGCCTGCGTCGTCGCAACGTGAAAAGCCTCCGCGCTTTCACGCTGCACTTTGTAATGATTGAGCCGCGCGCCATCCTCAAGCACGATTTCAACGACCGCATTCGTAAAATAAACACTATCTTCATGCGCGCCTGCGTAACTCTCAATCACCGTCGCCGCGCTCTCACGCTCGCCGATGATGAGCACACGCGGAGAAGAGGTGGTTGGCGCTTGCCCTCCATCTGAAATGAAAAGCAGATGGATTGGCGATTCAACCTGCACGCCCTTCGGGATGAGTAGAAATGCGCCGCTCGAAAGAAAAGCTGTGTTGAGTGCGGTGAAAGCGTTCTCATTGTAATCGGCAGTACGTGCCAGTTGCTCACGCAAGACATCAGCATATCTGCCATCCTTCAACGCATCCGCGACGTTTATTGCGACAACATTTTCAGGCAAGGCTTCAACGGACGATAGCTCCCGTCTGTAAAAGCCGTTGACGAAAACCAACTGGCTGCGCCGCGCCTCTTCATAAATGAAGGGCTGCAATTGGAATGCGCCGAGCGTTGATGAACTTTCCGCCTGTTCAAAGGCTGGCTCAAACTCCGCCTTCGCAATCGGCGCGACGTTCGTGTATTTCCACTCTTCCTGCGCAGTCGTCGGAAATCCCAACTCTTCAAAACGCGCGAACGCGCTCTCGCGCAGACGTTGAATCCACGACGGATCGCTGGCACCCGCATTCTCTTGCAAAGCGCGGAATGACGCAGCGTATGTGCTCTCTTCTTTAACGGCTTGAGACATCATCTTTTCGCTTGACCTGCTGAACAACGGCAGAACTCTTTCATGCTGCCTGCGCTTTAATCCAATCGTAACCTTTCTCTTCAAGCTCCAACGCCAACTCTTTGCCGCCTTCACGAACGATGCGACCGCCCGCCAGCACGTGAACGTAATCCGGCACGATGTAGTTCAAGAGTCGCTGATAATGCGTGACGAGGATGATAGCGTTCTCTGAGTTCTGAAGAAGGTTTACGCCTCCGGCAACGATTCGCAGCGCGTCAATGTCGAGGCCGGAATCAGTTTCATCCAGCACGGCGAGTTTCGGCTCAAGCACAGCCATCTGCAAAATCTCGTTGCGCTTCTTCTCGCCGCCCGAAAAGCCCTCGTTGACCGCGCGCGACATAAAGCTCGCGTCCATCTCGACGATCTTCGCGCGCTCTTTCAGCAAATCCTTAAACTCAAGCGGATCGAGTTCCTCTTCATTAAGATGCTTGCGCTTCTCGTTGTAAGCGAGACGCAGGAACTGTGCGTTCGACACACCCGGCACTTCAATCGGATACTGAAACGCGAGGAAAATACCTTCACGCGCACGCTCGTCAGGCGCGAGTTCAAGTAAATTCCGGCCTTCAAAAAGCACTTCACCCTGCGTCACTTGATACGCCGGATGCCCGGCCAGAACTTTAGCGAGCGTGGATTTTCCAGAGCCGTTCGGCCCCATGATGGCGTGAACCTCGCCCTTCTTGATCGTCAGATTGATTCCCTTCAGAATCTCATTGCCGTCAACGCTGGCGTATAAATTACGAATCTCTAACATGAAAAAATTTTCTCCGAAAATTTTTGGGATCAGGGGTTGGGGGTTAGGGGTCAGTTAAAAACATTTTCGTCTAACTGACCACTGACCACCGGCCACTGACCACCGTTTTATCCAACGCTGCCTTCGAGTTTCATTCCGAGCAAGCGCGTAGCTTCGACTGCGAACTCCATCGGGAGTTGCAGGAAGACATCTTTGCAGAAGCCGTTGATGATGAGACTCACGGCGTCCTCTTGCGAGATGCCGCGCTGTTGCAGGTAGAACAACTGCTCCTCGCTGATCTTGGAGGTTGAGGCTTCGTGCTCGACCTTCGCCGTGTTGTTCATCACCTCGATATAAGGGAACGTGTTCGCGCCGCAGCTTGAGCCGATCAACATCGAATCGCACTGCGTGTAGTTACGCGCGCCTTCGGCCTTCGGCATGATTTTGACAAGCCCGCGATACGAATTGTTCGAGCGTCCGGCGGAGATGCCTTTGGAGATGATCGTCGAGCGCGTGTTACGCCCCAAGTGAATCATCTTTGTGCCGGTGTCCGCCTGCTGCGCGTGGTTCGTGAGCGCGACGGAGTAGAATTCGCCGATGGAATTGTCGCCCTGCAAAATGCATGACGGATATTTCCAGGTAATCGCCGAACCCGTCTCAACCTGCGTCCACGAAATCTTAGAATTTCGCCCCGCGCACTTGCCGCGCTTCGTCACAAAGTTGTAAATGCCGCCCTTGCCCTCTTCGTCGCCCGCGTACCAGTTCTGCACTGTCGAATACTTGATCTCCGCATCATCCAGAGCAACAAGCTCAACAACAGCCGCGTGCAACTGATTCTTGTCGAACTTCGGTGCAGTGCAGCCTTCGAGATACGAAACATGCGCGCCCTCTTCGGCAACTATCAAGGTGCGCTCGAACTGTCCTGATTCGGAGTTGTTGATACGAAAATAGGTTGACAACTCCATCGGGCAGCGCACGCCCTTCGGGATGAAACAGAACGAGCCATCGGTGAAGACCGCGCTGTTGAGAGCCGCGAAGTAGTTATCATTCGTCGGCACAACCGAGCCGATGTATTTGCGTATCAACTCCGGGTGTTCCTGCACAGCTTCCGAGAACGAGCAGAAAATGACGCCGACTTTCTTCAGCTTCTCTTTGTATGTAGTTGCGACAGAGACCGAATCGAAGACCGCATCAACGGCAACATTCGCAAGTTGCTTTTGCTCCTGCAAGGGAATGCCCAGCTTCTCGAAAGTCCTCAACAGTTCCGGGTCAACTTCATCGAGGCTGGCCTTCTTCGCGTTCTGCTTCGGCGCGCTGTAATAGATGATGTCCTGATAGTTGACCTCCGGGTAAGAGATGTTGGGCCAGTTGCGCGGTTCCTGCATCGTCAGCCAGTGCCGATAGGCTTTCAAGCGAAACTCCAACATCCATTCCGGCTCGTTCTTCTTCGCAGAGATGAGCCGAACCGTCTCCTCGTTCAATCCTCTGGGGATGACATCGGATTCGATGTCGGTCACAAAGCCGTACTTGTATTCTTTGTTTGCGAGAACCTCGATTGTACTCATCTTGTTACCTTGCTCCGGCACGTGCCGAAGCTCACGTTTCAAAATATAATTGCTTTCAGCCAGCGCGATTCCTTCACGCGCTTTCAGTGTGTCGGACTCAAGCGCGACTGCAATTTCTGAATCTTGTGCAATGTTGCATCAACGCTCTTTTCAGTGCCGACAAGTTGCGCGAGTGTGACTTCCGAGAGAGCGTTCTGCACGATCTCATGTAGCCCAAGAATCACAGGCCGGATGCCGCAGTCGCTCGTATGAACACAAACGTCCAGCACGCCCGTGTAGCTCTTGCAGTGCGTCGTCACCTCATCCGCGTCAAGCACCTTGATGACTTCGCTCAGGCGAATCTCCGAAGCGGAACGCGCCAGTTGATAACCGCCACGAGTGCCGCGCGTGGACTGCACCAGCCCGGCCTTGTTCAGAATCCAGAGCAGCTTCCCGGCGTTCGCCACTGAAATCCCCTCGCGTTTAGCGATTTGAGAAAGCGTCAGCGACTCGCCCTCTTTCAATTGAGCGAGCTGCACCAAACAGCGCAATCCGTACTCTTCCTGAGCCGAGACCTTCATCTCAAAAACTCCTTCAGCGATCCTCTTCCGATGCCGGATTCGAGACCATTCTAGCATACCTTACTTTTAAGTCAAGATTAGATAAACAGTTGAAGTGAGAGCAATAAGCTCTCATCAGGAGGGATCATGGTCTTAACTGAGTTGTCGAAATAGTGGGTGAGGATGATAAGCTAAGTTACGATGCTCGTACTCCTTCTTACATCATTGGCGATGTGCTCGACACTCGTTGGCGGCTACGTCGCAATTAAAGCGCACCGGCGCATACACCTGCTGATGGGTCTCGGAGCGGGAGTCCTGCTCGGTGCGGTCTTCTTCGACTTGCTCCCTGAATCGCTCTCGGTCGCCAGAGAGCAGGGCTGGAACATTCGCATCATTCTCGGCATCGTCGTCGCTGGCTTTCTCCTGTTTTATCTGACGGAGCGTCTGCTGGTCTTACATGCCTGCCCTGAAGATGACTGCACCAATCAGGCACACCAGCACATCGGGCGTTTAAGTGCGGTTGGCTTGATCGTTCATAGCACGTTGGACGGAGCAGCCATCGGTGCCGCTTCACTGGTGAGTTGGCAGACTGGTTTACTTGTCGCCCTCGCCGTCATCGCTCATGACTCAAGCGATGGGTTGAACACGATCTTGCTGGTCACACATGGCGAGCGGGCGCGACGGATTGACGTTCTGTTTCTCGCTCTGGATGCCGTAGCTCCGGTCATCGGCGGTCTGCTGGCGCTAATTGTTTTACCGCCTGCCGGGGCGCTGGCTGTTTTTCTGGGATTCGCCTCCGGGTTTTTCCTCTATACTGCCACCAGCGATCTGTTGCCGGAGGCGCATCGCCGCTCTCCCAGCATTGCGGTCGCGCTGGCGACTGTCGTGGGCATCGTGCTGATCGGAGTTGCAGTCCAGTTGCTTGGAAGATGAGAACGAGTTGTGCGAAGTGGAAGCCGCGACGAGCGACTATCGGTGAGCGAGACTGTATCACGGCGCTCTCTTCAGAGCGCGGCTCGAACGGCTTACAACGTGAAGTTGAAATTGATGAAGCCCTGAACGCGAACCGGCTGGCCGTCAACGACTGTTGGGCGAAACTTCCAGCGCCGCGCAGCATCCTCCGCCGCCTGTCGCAACAGTTGCGGGCCGTTGGTGCTATTCACCGTCTTGACCACACCGTTTTCGTCTATCTCCAGATAGACCGTCACGAGGCCCGTGATGTGCGCCATCTTGGCCGTCTGCGGGTAAGATGGATTTACTTTCTGCGTCGCCATCTCAAGCAGCGAGCCGACCTCACGCGGCGAACCAACTTCACGCGGCGTTCCAGATTGTACCGCGCTGGCCTGCGGTTTTTCATTCGCAGCATTGCTCTGTGCAGGTTTCGGTGCGGGGCGTTTTTCAGAAGCGGTCTTTTTTGTGCTGGTGTTGCTTGAATGATTCGGAGTCGGTGAACTCGCGGGAACTACCGGAGTGTTTGAGATGTTTGCCGGTGCAGAGACGGTTCGTGTGGGGAGTGGGCTAAGGGAGGCGATGCGCGTTTCGGATTCGGCGAGCTTCTGCCGCGCGTCTGTGACCTCGCGTTGCCATTGCAGACGCTCCTGTTTATTTCGCGCCAGCGTGCCGCGCACGGTCGCGGCCTCTTCGAGCAAGCCCAAGGCGTCAAAACATTTCTCATCCTGCGCGCACATCTCTCGCGCCTGACCTGCGATCCGCTCAAGCAGCATTCGGATATGATCGAGGTCGTTGACAGCCTCTGTCGGCAACTCCTTATCCGCGATATTGATGCCGAAGGAATGATAACGGCTGAAGTGCTCGCGCGCCCCGTTGACGGCCTGGCCGGCGAGCGCGAAATAGGTGCGCGTCGAATTTTCATTCTGCGGCGTGCGCTGCTTGTATGTCTCTTCGAGCAGCGACTGCGCGCGCATGTAGTCGCCCTCTTCCAGAAAGATGCTCATCAACATGATGCGGGACACGTCGCGCACCGCATCGTCCGTCGTCGTGTTGCGAATCGCATCAAGCTCGGAGACGGCTGCTTCCAGCTTGTGCGCCGCAACGAGCGCGCGCGCGCGTTTGAGACGCTGCTGCCCGGCGTCCGCTTCAGGCTTGGACTGCGCGCAAACGGTCAAGGCCGTAGCCGCGAAGACAAAACATAAAACTAATCTATTGATTGTTGCGTGGACATGGGGGAATCTTTTTTCTTTCACTATTCAAGCTCCCTAAAAAACTGAAGCGAGCTTATCAGGCTCGCTTACGGGTATCACCAAACTCATTTGATGTCCCGTATTATGGCCTCTTCGATGGACTTTGGGCAAGTCCATCGGTCGGATTTTTCCCCGCTTGTGTAGTTGACGGAGCAAGACTTTTAATAATTTGCTCACGAAAGACTCTGGCGCGAGCCTTTATATCCTTTTCGTCCAAAGTTAGCAAGCTCCGATCACGCATCACAACTCGGCCTTCGATGATGACCGTCCGCACGTCGTCGGCCTTCGTCGCGTAAACAAGGTCGGAGTAGATGTTGTAAGACGGCGTCTGGTTGAGGTCGTCGAGGTCAACGATGACGAGGTCGGCGCGCTTTCCTTTCTCGATAGAGCCGATTTCGCGTTCCAGATGCAGCGCACGCGCGCCGCGAATCGTCGCCATCTCGAAAGCCTGTTGTGCAGTAACGACCTTCGGGTCCATCGTGAAGACTTTGTGTAGCTTGGCAGCCGTATCCATCTCCTCCCACATATTCAAATCATTATTCGATGCCGCGCCGTCCGTGCCGAGTCCCAGATTGAGGTCGGCTTGAAGCATTTGCGGAACAGGAGCGACGCCCGAAGCGAGTTTCATGTTCGATTGCGGATTATGCACAACGCCGACGCCGAGTCGCTTCAGGACGGTCAACTCTTCGGCAGTCGGATGAACGATGTGCGCGGCGATGACGCGATCATTCAAGAGGCCAATGCGCGCGAGATAATCAACCGGCGGGACACCCTTGCTCTTCGTAATGTCGTCAACCTCTTTGCGCGTCTCCGAAACGTGAATCACAACGGGCGCGCCCGTGCGCCTGGAGAAATCGCGCACCTCCTTGAGATGATCTTCGGAGACCGTGTAAGGCGCGTGCGGCGCGATAGCGGGCGTGATGAGCGCATTGCCTTTCCACTTCTTAACGAACCTTTCTGTGTAAGCCATCGCATCAGGCCACGTCTTGTTATCCGCAACGGGAAAGTCTATGACCGTCTCGCCGAGTACGCCGCGCACGCCAGCTTTCACTGTCTCGTCCGCGATGGCGTCCTCGAAGTAGTACATATCGCAGTAGGTGGTCGTGCCGCCGCGAATCATTTCGGCGAGTCCGAGCCGTGTGCCGACGCGCACGAACTCTTCGGAAACATTCTTCGCTTCAGCCGGGAAAATGTATTTCGTCAACCACTCCTGCAAATCGAGATCATCTGCCAGCCCGCGAAAGAGCGTCATCGGGACGTGCGTGTGGCCGTTGATGAGACCGGGGATGACAACACGCCCTCGCGCATCAATCGTCTCGCGCCCACTATAATTCCCTTCAATTTCAGCGCGACTGCCGACGGCAACGATGCGCCCACCACTGACAGCGACTGCGCCGTCTTCGATGACGCGCCTTGAGTTATCCATCGTGACGATAGTTCCGCCGAGGATGACGAGGTCGGCGCGTGAACGCTTCTGCGCGGAAGCCAGTGGGGCTGAAATTAGAGTCATAAGAATGATGGCGACGATTGATCGCAGGTTTGTTGTCATGCTCATAAGAACTATTGACTTGTGTCAAGCAGGTCAGTACCGCCTGCGGTACTGACTTCAGATTACTTCTCGTCGCCGACATTGCTCAGGAATCTGGCGTCAAACGCGCGCGGCAAAAGCTCACGCATCTCAACGGTCTCAATCTTGCCTTTCAGATTGGCAAGGATGATCGTCGCGTCGCGGCAGAACTCCCAGATGATCTGTCGGCACGTTCCGCATGGTGGAGTCAGTGGGTCAGTATCCACGACGACTGCCAGACGCTTAAAATCTCTCTCGCCTTCCGACAAAGCTTTCCAGATCGCAACGCGCTCGGCACAAACGGTCAGCCCGTAACTCGCGCTCTCGATGTTGCAGCCGGTATAGATTTTGCCGTCTTCCGTTTCGACCGCCGCACCGACGCAGAAATTTGAGAACGGCGACAGAGAACAATCACGCGCGGCTCTGGCCGCATCAACAAGTTTCTGAATTTCCGGTTCGATCAAGCCTGCCCTCCGCTCGTAGTTAATGCATTGGCAAGACGCTCGCGTATCTTGCCGCTCAATAAATCTATACTGACCACGTTGTGCCCGCCCTCTGGAATAATCACGTCCGCGTAACGCTTCGACGGCTCGACAAACTGCTGATGCATCGGGCGGACGGTGGCGAGATATTGCTCGATGACGGAATCAATAGTCCTGCCGCGTTCTGCGATGTCGCGCCTGAGACGGCGGATGAAACGAATATCGTCGGGCGTGTCCACGAAAACTTTGATGTCCATCTGTTCGAGCAAGCGCGCGTCGGCGAAGATTAAGATTCCTTCGATAATGACAATCGGCTTCGTCTCGATCAAGACCGTATCATTCAGCCGTGTGTGCGTCTTGAAATCATAGATCGGAAGCTCGACCGAGCCGCCCGCTTTGAGTTTTCTAATATGGTGGACGAGCAGATCGTTGTCCAGCGCATCAGGATGATCGAAGTTGACGGCGTTGCGATAATCGAGCGGCAGGTCTTTCAAGTTGCGATAGTAAGAGTCCTGCTGAATGAAAACCACTTCGCCTGCGCTGACCGATTCAAGAATGCGATTGGCGACCGTCGTCTTGCCCGACCCAGTGCCGCCGCAGATGCCAATAATCATAATCAGTGGTCAGTGGTCAGTAGTCAGTGGTCAGTTGAAATCAGTTTTGTAAACTGACCACCGACTACTGACCACTGACCACTAATTTCGGAATGACGCGCCGCAGTAGCTCCTTAAACGTATCGCGCACGCGCGCGCCCGTTTCCATTACTTCCTGATGATTGATCGGTTCGCCGACGACGCCCGCCGCCATGTTGGTGATGCAGGAGATGCCGAGTACGTTCACACTAATCTGGCGCGCGACGATGGCTTCGGGCACAGTGCTCATCCCGACGGCGTCCGCGCCGAGGATGCGCAGCATACGAATCTCTGCGGGCGTCTCGTAGCTTGGGCCGGAGAGCGCAGCGTAGATGCCGCGTCGCAGTTCCAGTCCCATTGCCTGTCCTTCAGCGACGACCATCTCCTGATAATCGCGTGAATAGACTTCCGACATATCAGGGAAACGCTCCCCGAAACGATTGTCGTGCGCGCCGCGCAGAGGATTGACGCCCATCAAATTCAGATGATCCGAGATGACCATCAACGCGCCCTGATTGAATTCGACGTTGATGCCGCCCGCCGCGTTCGTTAAGACAAGCGACTTCACACCGAGCAGGCCGAGCGTGCGAATTGGAAAGACGACTTCCTCAAACGTGTAACCTTCGTAGTAATGAAAGCGTCCCTGCATCACAGCGACAGGGATGTCTGTGATCTTCCCCAGCACTAAACGTCCCGCGTGTCCCTCGACAGTCGAACGCGCGAACCCCTGAATCTCCTCGTAGGGAATCGCCACTGATTCTTCAAGCTCATCCGCGAACGCTCCCAAACCACTACCGAGCACGAGCGCCACGCGCACGTCTTCACTATAACGCGCGCGGATCGCACGCGCGGCATGTTCCACGCGCTCATAAATCGGACGTGAGCTTAAATCTTCAAGCATATTAGAAAAGTTGGCAACAAGCAGTTGACCGTCGGCAGTAAAAGAACTTATCGCACATTTGTATTTTCTGCCAACTGCCCACTGCCTACTGCCAACTTCCTTCACTTCTCCTTCTGATACGGAATTCCCAACGCACGCGGCGCACGTGAGTGTCCGATGAATCCTGCGAGCACGACTATCGTCAGCACGTAAGGAATAATCTGAATGAATTGAACCGGGATTTGATTGTTTTCAGTAATATGTCTGAACTTTATTAGATAAATAATCAGTCCGATTCCGCCAGTCAACAAAACTGCAACAGCAATCTGTAACAGCAAAGGAGTTTTTCTTAGTGGCAGTAGTCGTATTAAAAACCATATTATAAGAAACAGCGCCATACAGAGCAGACCCAGCAAAAATAGCGATGGCACTGCAACGCCCTGCATCTGAATCGCCACCGCTTCGGCAAAACCGAACAACAAGCACGCGAGCATTGTCTGCACGGGTCGCCACTTGCCGAAAATTAACGCAGCCAGCGCGATGAAGCCTCTGCCTGCTGTCATGTTGCGCGTGAAGAGCGACGACTCTCCGATTGAGAGATAAGCGCCACCGATGGCTGCAAGCGCGCCGGACAACAAGACGCCCGTGTATCTAATTCGCGCGACACTGACGCCCGCCGTGTCCGCCGCTTCAGGATTTTCTCCAACCGCACGCAGACGCAGACCGAACGGCGTGCGATAGAGCACGTACCACGTGATGGGAACGAGCGCGAAGGCGATCACGATGGGAGCGTTGGGCAGAAGATTGTTAATCGGAATCTGCGGCGTCGCGCCCGTCGAATCAAACAGCGCGCCGCTCATCAATGCAGGCACGCCCAGAAACAGAATGTTGATCGCCGTTCCCGTCACCACCTGATCGGCTTTGAACTTGATACACGCCACCGCATGAATCCCGGCGACGATCACGCCAGCAGCAATCGCCGCCAACAGTCCGATCCACTGCGGAAACGGATAGCCTTTCACACCCGCGAGATGAGTCACCGTCGCTGCCGTGAACGCGCCCGCCAGCATCAACCCTTCAAGCGCAATATTGATAACACCGGAGCGCTCCGAATACAGTCCGCCCAGCGCAGCCAATAACAACGGCGTCGCCAGACGAACCGTCGAGTAAATCAGCGCGATAGTGAAGATGTTTCTCATGGTTAGTGGTCAGTGGTCGGTGGTCAGTGGTCAGTTAAACGAAAATGTTTTTAACTGACCACTGACCACTGATTACTCTCAGACTTTTGATCGCTTCAGCAAATTCCATTTGGAGAATGGCCCGCGAGACTGCGCGGCGACGGCAACAAAGAGAATGACCATCGCCTGAAGCACGAGCACCAAATCTTTCGAGACATGCTCCGTGAAAATATCCACGAATAATCCGCCACGAATCAACGCACCAAAGAGAATCGCCGATAGCAACACTCCGAAAGGATGGTTGCGACCAAGCAGCGCGACCGCGATTCCGGTAAAGCCATAACCGGGAGAGAACCCATCGTAGTAGCGATAGCGATAGCCCAGCACTTCGTTGATCGCCACCATTCCCGCCAGTCCGCCCGACACTGCCATCGTCAACACGATCTGCTTCTTGACTGAAATGCCGCCATACTCAGCCGCCGTCGGATTCGCGCCCGTCGCGCGTATCGCGTAGCCCCACTTCGTGCGCCAGAGGAAAATATAAACCAGCACGCACGCCAGCAGTGCGAGAATGAAAGCAACGTTGAGCGGAATGCGCTCCGGGAAACCGGGCACGAATGAGCCTAAGCGCGGGATGTGCGCGTTGACACCTTTCAAAGCCTCCATGCCTGCCGGAACATCCTGCCGCCCGATTGGAATCGTCTGCATGATCGGATCGCCCTGCGCTTTGAAATGATACTGCGTGAAATACCCGGCGATAGCGATGGCGATGAAGTTCAACATGATCGTGTTGATAACTTCGTGCGAGCCGAACTTTGCTTTCAAGATTCCGGGGATTGCGCCCCACACCGCGCCGCTCAGGATTGCTGCCACGCAAGCCAGTGGAATAAGAATCCATCCCGAAAGATTTGCGAACGTGATGCCAACCCACGCAGTGACGAAGGCAGCAATGTAGAGTTGCCCTTCCGCGCCGATGTTAAGCAAGCCGCAGCGAAAGGCGACAGCCACCGCCAAGCCCGTGAAGATCAGCGGCGTCGCGTAAAAAAGCGTGTAGCCGATTCCATCAGGCCACGACAGCGCGCTGCCGATTAAGAGTTTGTACGTCTCAATCGGATTATCGCGGATCAAGAGCACGATGATCGCGCCGACAGCGAATGCCGCGATGACGGCGATGAGCGGGACGAGCAATTGGCGTAGCAATTTCATAGCGAAAGGCAGAATTCAGAATTCAGAATCCAGAAGTCAGAAGAAAAGAAAAACAGAATCTGTTGATGTGGCTTGCGGCCTTATCATTCTGAATTCTGACTTCTGGATTCTGACTCCTGCTTTACCTGCTTCCTCCTGTCATCAGCAATCCAATCTCTTCATTGGTGACGCTCTTCGGATCAACTTCGCTGACGATGTGCCCATGATAAATAACGAGCAGACGGTCTGCGAGCGCCGTTACTTCTTCAAGCTCTGCGGAGACCAGAAGCACGGCGCATCCGGCATCTCTGAGCGCGACGAGCTTGCGGTGTATGAACTCGATAGCTCCGATGTCAACGCCGCGCGTCGGCTGCGAGACGAGCAGGAGCTTTGGATGAAGGTCAAACTCGCGCCCGACGATCAGCTTTTGTTGATTGCCGCCTGACAAAGCGCGCGCGGGCAAATCAGGGTTCGCCGGGCGCACGTCGAAATCATTGATGACCTGTTGGGCGTGCTTGCGAATTGCGCGCTCATCGAGCCAGACGTTACCGAAATGCGCGACCGCAGGTGGCCGGTAGTGAACGCCCAGGATAGAGTTTTCCGCAAGATCGAAATCGAGCAGAAGGCCGCGACGATGACGATCTTCCGGGATGTGTGCGATGCCGAGTTCTCTGCGCCGCCGCGCGCTCAGGCTCGTGATGTTGCGTCCTTCAAACTCTGTGACGCCCGACACGGCGGGAGGAAGTATCAATCCGGCCAACGATTCAATCAATTCGGTCTGGCCGTTGCCCTCGACACCAGCAATGCCGACAATCTCGCCCGCGCCGACATCAAAAGAGATGTTATCAAGCCGCCGCGTCTTATCCTTCGCCACCATCGAAAGCTCGCGCACGCTCAAGACAGTCGCGCCCGTGTTTGCAGGCGGCTTTTCAATTCGCAACAACACATCGCGCCCGACCATCAAGCGCGCCAACTCTGCGGCGTTCGTCTCCGCCGTCTTCAACTCACCAACCACGCGACCATCGCGCATGACCGTCACGTCGTCCGAGACCGCCAGAACCTCCGAGAGTTTGTGCGTGATGATGACAACCGTTTTCCCCTGCTCGCGCATCCGGCGCAGGATGCCGAAAAACTCTTCGACCTCCTGCGGCGTCAGCACCGCCGTCGGCTCATCAAGAATCAGCAGTCGCGCCTGGCGATAGAGCGCCTTGAGAAGTTCGACGCGCTGTTGTTGTCCGACCGAAAGATTCTCGATGGTCGCGCGCGGATCAATCGCAAGTTTGAATTCATCCGAGAGCGCGCGAATCTCCTGCGCGGCTTTATTCAGATCGAGCGAAGCGGCTGCTCCCGGCTCTGCGCCAAGCACGATGTTTTCGGCGACGGTCATCGTCTCGACGAGCATGAAATGCTGGTGCACCATGCCGACACCGAGAGCAATAGCATCATGCGGCGTATTGATTTGGCGAGGCGTGCCATCAATCACGATCTCGCCACTGTCCGCCGTGTAGAAGCCGTAAGCGATCCGCATCGCGGTTGACTTGCCCGCGCCGTTCTCGCCCACGATGGCGTGAATCGTGCCCGGCCTGACCTTGATGTTTACCTGGTCGTTCGCCAGCACATCGCCGAAGCGTTTGGTGATATTGCGTAGCTCTAACATGAGTGGTCAGTGGTCAGTGGTCAGTGGTCAGTTATGCGTCAGTGTTTTTAACTGACCACTGACCACCGGCCACTGACCACTATTTCGCCGTTATATCAATCACTTTAATCTGCCCACTGATGATTTGTTGTTTAGCCTCTTCGACTTTCTGAATTATATCGGGCGTCAAGAGCTTTTCGTTGAACTGATCTTTCGCGTAGCCGACGCCATCATTCTCAAGCCCGTAGGTGTGCACGCCGGGTTTGAATTGATTACTCACGCGATCCTTGATGATTTGATAGACGGCGTTGTCAATTCGCTTGACCATGCTGGTGAGAACAAAGCCAGGCTTCACCCAGTTCTGATCCGAATCAACACCGATGACGAAAAGATTTCTGGCGTTTCTTCCCTGCTCGTCTCTGGCGGCCTGCTCGATGGCGTCAAACGCGCCGAGGCCGGAGTTGCCTGCTGCGGTAAAGATCACGTCTGCGCCTTTGCCAATCTGAGCAATAGCCAGTTCCTTTCCCTGTCCGGGATTGTTCCACGCCGCCGGAGTGACTCCGACATAATTCGGTATCACAGTAGTTCCTGGATTGACAGCGTGCACGCCCTGTTCATATCCAGACTCAAATTTATGAATCAGATCAATATCCATTCCACCTATGAAACCGACAGTTTTGGTTTGCGATTTCAGGGCTGCGATCATCCCGACCAGATAAGAGCCTTCATGTTCTCTGAACTTAAGAGATGCCACATTGGGCAACGGAATCTCACCGTCTATGATGACGAAGTTGACGTTCGGGTAATCTTTGGCGACTCGTTCGACGACAGGCATCTGTTCAAAACCGACGCCGATTACCAGATCATAGTTGCGCTCCGCAAACGCACGGATGGCAGGCTCAACCGAAGTCGGGTCGCCCGGCTCGACATCGCGCAGCACAATGCCCAAGGCCGGCATCGGATCACCCTTAGTATCTTGACACGGCTCGCCGTTGGGCCGCAGACCCGTGGCGGCACACTTCACGCCTTCCCATGCAGAGGCGTTGAATGAACGGTCATCTTTGCCGCCGATGTCAAAGACGATCCCAACGAAGACTTTGTTTTTATCCGCCTCGCTTCTGGCTCCCAAATCACAAGCGGAACTTCCGACGAGCGCGAGCATCAGCGCGCAGAAGGCTGCCAGAGTTGTCCAGCGACGAATTGACTTCATGCTGAGATAACTTCCTTAATCAGTTGGGGAGCGGATGCGTGTTCGTCACCGATTTTGTACGCGGCGCGGATACGCTCTAAAGCAGTTTGCGCCTGCGCACGCTCGCGGCAGTAGAGCAATCCGAGCGTCTCGCCCGCCTTGACGTAATCGCCAATCTTAGCTTCGGCGGCATAGCCAACCGCAGAATCAATCTTGTCTTCGATGCGAACGCGCCCACCACCGATTGAAGCGACGGCGTGCCCGACCTCAGCCGTCTCAATGCCAGTGATAAATCCGGTGCGTGTGGATTCTACCTTAACCTCGTGCGGCGTCAAAGGAAGAAGTTGCGCTGGCTCATCGCACACGCGCGCATCGCCGTCCTGCGCGGAGATGTTCTGACGAAAGCACTCAAGCGCCGCGCCACTTTCGAGCGCCCGTTGAACTCTCTCACGCGCATCCTCAAGCGACGCTTCGATGCCGGAGAGCGCAACCATTCGCGCCGCGAGTTCCAACGAAAGTTCAAGCACGGGACGCGCGCCCGCGCTCGTCTCGTTCCGCAAAATCTCGATGCACTCGCGCACTTCGATGGCATGACCGACGCCGCGTCCGAGCGGTTGATTCATATCTGTTATTAAGGCTTCCGTGCGAACGCCGCAGGAATTGCCGGTTAAGACGAGCGCGTGCGCGAGTTCTCTCGCATCTTCTTCGTCCGACATGAAAGCGCCGCTTCCGGTCTTCACGTCGAGCACGAGCGCATCCAGCCCGGCGGCGAGTTTCTTCGACATGATGGAAGCGACGATGAGCGGGATGGCTTCAACGGTCGCGGTCGCGTCGCGCAGTGCGTAGAGTTTTTTGTCGGCGGGCGCAAGCTCCGTCGTCTGTCCCATCATGGCGAAGCCGACGCGCTTGAGAATCGCGCGAAACTCATCGAGTGAGAGCTGAACACGATAGCCCGGAATTGATTCTAGCTTGTCGAGCGTTCCGCCCGTGTGTCCAAGACCACGCCCTGAGATCATCGGAACTGCCGCGCCGCAGGCAGCGACGAGCGGCGCAATGACGAGCGAAGTCTTGTCGCCGACGCCACCCGTCGAGTGCTTGTCAACTTTCGGTTTCGAGATGTTTGAGAAATCAAGTAGCTCGCCGGAATGAAGCATAGCGTCCGTCAGCATCGCACGCTCGTCTGCGCTCATGCCGTTGAGAAAGATCGCCATTAACAAGGCGGAAGACTGGTAGTCAGCCATCGTGCCGCGCGTCACGCCGTCAACGAAGAACGCAATCTCCTCATGTGTGAGGCTGCCGCCATCGCGTTTCTTTCGGATCACATCTTGCGGTCTCAAACCCATCCCCATTACACGCGCTCAAGCAAGATTACAGCCTGCACCGTCACAGCTTCACCACGCCCGACAGCATCAAGTCCCTCACCCGTCTTCGCTTTGACGCTCACACATCCGGTCTCGACATTCAAGGTCTGCGCCAGATTCTCCCGCATCATCTGCGCGAAGGGACGCAAGCGCGGACGCTCTAACATCACCGTCGCATCCAGATTGACGACGCGCCACCCACGCTCGCCCGCCAGCCACATCACACGCGCCAACAGGTCCAGACTATCGGCATCCTTCCACTGTGGATCACGATCAGGAAAATGAACTCCCAGATCGCCCTCGCACAACGCGCCCAGAATAGCATCCGCCACTGCATGTGCCAGCGCGTCGGCATCCGAATGTCCCTCCGCGCCGACTTCAGAGGCAATCAACACACCACCCAAAACGAGTGGCCGTCCTTCCGCTAACCGATGCGTATCATGTCCAATGCCGATACGGAACATAAAAGCAGAATCCAGAATTCAGAAGCCAGAATCCAGAAGAAAAGAAAAACAGAATCTGTCGAAGCGGGTTGCCGCCTTAGCATTCTGAATTCTGGATTCTGGATTCTGGATTCTGCATTTCATTCCGCCTCCTGTTTCAAAATGATTTCAGCGAGCGCGATGTCTTCGGGGCACGTGATCTTGATGTTGCGCGCATCGCCTTCGATGATGGCGACACTTGCGCCGAGCGATTCGACGAGTGAGCTATCGTCGGTCGCATTTGCGATTAGCTCTGGCGCGTTCTCGAAGGCGCGGCGCAGTAGTTCGTAGCGAAAGCATTGCGGTGTAAGCGCGCGTTGCAAGCGCGTGCGGTCAAGCGTTTGCACGATCCGACCGTCTTCGACTTCCTTGATTGTCTCGACAATCGGAGCGGTCAGAATGGCCGCGCCGCTCGCTTGTGCCGCGCGCACCGTGCGCTCGATCTCATCCGGTGTCACAAACGGGCGCACGCCATCATGCACGGCGATGATTTCAGCAGTCACAGCGCGCACAGATTGCAGTCCACGCCAGACAGACTCAGCGCGGCTTGCTCCACCCGGCACAACGCGCGCCAGCTTTCGCAATCCATGTTTGCCTGCCAGCGAGAGAAACCCGGCGGCATCCTGCGCGGGCAAGACCAATATCACTTCCTGAATTGCAACGCACTGCTCGAATCTCTTGAGCGTGTGAATGATGACGGGGACGCCCGCGATTTCAAGAAACTGCTTGGCACGCTTCCCGCCCATCCGCGTGCCCTGCCCGGCAGCAGCGATGATGGCAACGTTCATAAATAGTGGTCAGTGGTCAGTGGTCGGTGGTCAGTTGAAAACCAGTTCTTACTGACCACTGACCACTGACCACTGACCACTGCTCTCATCCTTCATCAACGATGCGCGTGGGCGCGGGGCGAATGTCGCGCACCGGGCGGCGTGTTCCGTTGATGCGCTGCTCGCTGCCGCCGTTCTCGCCCGCTTCTTCCCAGAGACGACCGAAGATCATCTTCCCGGCTGTCGTTTGCAGCACGCTCGTGACGGCGATGTCAGCGTTTCTGCCGATGAGTTTGCGCGCGTTATCAACGACGACCATCGTGCCGTCGTCCAAATAAGCGACGCCCTGATTATATTCCTTGCCTTCCTTCAGAATGAAGACGCGCATCGCTTCGCCGGGCAACACGACCGGCTTCAATGAGTTGGCGAGTTCGTTGATGTTGAGCACGTTGACGCCGCGCAGTTGGGCGACCTTATTCAAGTTGAAATCGTTGGTCACGATCACGGCGTCGAGTTGTTTGCCGAGTTCGATCAACTTCAAATCAACTTCACGCACCGCCGGGAAATCCGTCTCGACGATTTGAATATCGAGCGTGTTGTTGTTCTGCAAGCGGTTGAGCATGTCGAGTCCGCGCCGTCCGCGTTGCCGCTTGGAAGAGTCGGGCGAGTCGGCGACCTGTTGCAGTTCGCGCAGGATAAACTGCGGAATGACGATGGTGCCGCCCAGGAATCCTGTCTCCGCGACATCGGCGATGCGCCCGTCAATGATGACGGAGGTGTCGAGAATCTTGTAGTCACGCCGCGTGGTCTTATCGCTGAAGATGCCGCCGAGCGCGGTCAGGTCTAGATAGTCGCCCTTCGCCGCGCCGACCATCAGCCCGACGTAAGCCATGAAGAACGTGAGCGACAGCGTCAGAAACGTCTTCGTCTCCGGCGCGACGGCCATAGACTCCTGGCGGCTGATGAGCGATCCGATCAGGTAAGCCCCGATGATGCCCAGAATCGAGCCGACGGCTGCGCCAATCAGCGTCTTCAAAGAGGCTCGACGGATGCGTGATTCAAAGAAGATGATGGCAATGGCGATGAAGGCAGCGACCACACCAGAGATGATTTTAGAGGCTAAAGGAGCGGAGACAAGCCCTGTTGACGCGAGCCATTCACCCGAGACTGGATGCAACACATAGCCCGACGTGACCAGGATGGCGGTGAAAACTAATCTGATAAGAATAACATTCGTCCGCATGATGAAGCATCTTAACATGAAAAGCAGGAGTCAGGAGTCAGAAAAGCAGGAGTCAGGAGTCAGAAGCCAGAATAATAAGGCGGAAACCTGCTTCAACAGATTTTCTTTTCTTCTGACTCTTGAATTCTGACTCCTGACTCCCGTTTTTCAGAACAACTCATCCAATGCTTCCTCGACTGAGCGCACGCCGATGACGCGCAGGCCGAGCAGGCGTTCGAGTCCGGTAGTGTTGGAGACTGGCATGACGATTTTTTTGAAGCCGAGAGTCTGAGCCTCGCGCGTGCGTGCCTGTGCCTGCATCGCGCCGCGCACTTCACCCGTCAAGCCGACCTCACCAAAGACAGCCGTGTGCGCGTCAATCGGCGCGTTCTTGAAACTCGACGCGATTGCTGCGACAACACCTAAATCAGCCGCAGGCTCGTCCACCTCAAGCCCGCCAGCGATGTTGACGAACACATCGTCGCCGAGTAGATGAAGTCCGACGCGCTTTTCCAGCATGGCGATGAGAAGCGAGACGCGATTAGCATCCACGCCCTGCGTCATGCGTCTGCCCGTGCCGTACTTCGAGCCGGAGACCAGTGCTTGAATTTCGACGAGCACAGGCCGCGTGCCTTCCATGCACGCCGTCACGACGGAGCCTGCCGCGCCGACAGGTCGCTCCTGCAAAAACATCTCCGATGGATTTGCGACAGCAATCAATCCCGCGCCCGTCATCTCGAAGACACCGACCTCGTTTGCCGCGCCGAAACGATTCTTGACGGCACGCACGATACGATGATTGTAGTGGCGCTCGCCTTCAAAATAGAGCACCGTGTCAACGATATGTTCCAGAGCCTTCGGCCCGGCGATTGAGCCGTCCTTCGTCACGTGGCCGATGAGGAAGACAGGAATCGTGCGATTCTTGGCGAGCAGTAGAAATTTCCCGGCGACTTCACGAACCTGCGAGACAGAGCCGGGCGCGGATTCGATGTTCGACGAAAAGACTGTCTGAATCGAATCAACGATCACGGCGTCCGGGTTCATCCCTTCAATCGTGTCGAAGATATTTTCGAGATTCGTTTCCGGCAGGAGAAAAAGATTTGTCGCCGCGATGCCCAATCTCTCGCCGCGCATCTTGATCTGTCGTTCCGACTCTTCGCCTGAAACGTAGAGTACCGTCTGCCCCGTCTCGCTTAACTTATCCGCGACTTCGAGTAGCAGCGTGCTCTTGCCAATCCCCGG
>JAVHWW010000001.1:0-30827 GCA_032159235.1 Acidobacteriota bacterium | reverse complement strand
TATTCAACGACTTCGGAGACGGTGCCCGCTCCAACCGTGCGCCCACCTTCTCGGATGGCGAATCTGAGTCCCTTCTCCATCGCAATCGGGGCAATCAACTCGATCTCCATCGCCACGTTATCGCCAGGCATCACCATCTCCACTCCTTCCGGCAGCTTTGCCACTCCCGTCACATCCGTCGTTCTGAAGTAGAACTGTGGACGATACCCCGTGAAGAATGGCGTGTGCCGCCCGCCCTCTTCCTTCGTCAACACATATGCCTCCGCCTTGAACTTCGTGTGCGGTGTAATACTGCCCGGCTTCGAGATCACCTGCCCGCGCTCAATGTCTTTGCGCTCCACGCCTCTGAGTAAGAGTCCGACGTTATCGCCCGCCGTGCCTTCATCCAGCAACTTCTTGAACATCTCCACTCCCGTGCAGACGGTCGTGCGTGTCGGTCTGATGCCGACGATCTCAACGGTCTCGTTGACCTTCACTCGCCCACGCTCCACACGTCCGGTCGCCACTGTCCCGCGTCCCTGAATCGTGAAGATGTCTTCCACCGGCATCAGGAAGGGTTTCTCGACATCCCGCTCAGGCGTCGGAATGTAGGAATCAACTGCATCCATCAACTCCTCGACCGTCTTCTCCCACTTCTCATCGCCTTCCAAGGCTTTCAAGGCAGAGCCTTTAATCACCGGAATATCATCTCCCGGAAACTCATAGGCCGAGAGCAACTCTCTGACTTCGAGTTCAACGAGTTCCAAGAGTTCCTCGTCATCCACGGCATCCGCCTTGTTCATAAACACCACCATCGCGGGCACGCCCACCTGACGAGCCAGCAAGATATGCTCTCTGGTCTGCGGCATCGGCCCATCTGTCGCCGCCACGACTAAGATCGCGCCGTCCATCTGGGCGGCTCCCGTAATCATGTTCTTGACATAATCGGCATGTCCCGGACAATCCACGTGCGCGTAGTGGCGTTTGGCTGTCTCATACTCGACGTGGGCGGTGGCGATGGTGATCCCACGCGCTTTCTCTTCCGGCGCATTGTCAATGCTATCGAAAGCACGCACCTGAATCTTCGGGTTATGTTTGGCCAACACTTTCGTGATCGCTGCCGTCAAGGTCGTCTTCCCATGATCCACGTGCCCAATCGTTCCGATGTTGACATGTGGCTTCGACCGATCAAATTTTTCTTTCGACATTTCGAGATGCCCTCATTTATATAAAGTCTAAGTTTCGATTCAAGAGCAGTATCAATGGAGCCCGAGACGAGATTTGAACTCGTGACCCCCTCCTTACCAAGGAGGTGCTCTACCCCTGAGCTACTCGGGCCAGGAGTCCACTAACTTTTCAAGAAACTGGAGCGGGAGACGAGGCTCGAACTCGCGACCCTCAGCTTGGAAGGCTGATGCTCTACCAACTGAGCTACTCCCGCCCAACCAATTGCGGATTTCGGATTGAAAAGCTAACCGCCCGTCTCGTTAAATCCGCAATCCAAAATCCGCATTCCGCAATCGCACTGGTGCAGGGGGGAGGATTCGAACCTCCGTAGGGCGTTAGCCCGCCGGGTTTACAGCCCGGTGCCATTAACCACTCGACCACCCCTGCCCGCATTGTCAAAAACCACATGGAGTTTAGAGAATTCCATCTCAACTCCGATTCGTGCTTAACGCCGCCTCATGCAGAGCAGCACTTCTTCTATATGCCCTTCCGTTACCTTTATTAAGGTTTCGGAAATTCGCTGTTAATGAATGGCAGTTCGGGCAAATCAGTTGTAAGTTCCATTCATTATTATTAAGCGAATTCCCATCAATGTGATTTACTTCAAGAGGAATTCTACCTGTCACAGGATGCCGTTTGTCCCAACCGCACAAACAACATTTCTCTCGATACTTTTCTAATAGATAACGCCTGATATGATGCGAAAGCAGAACCGCCTTCTTTCCCCTGTTGCCGTCCACGAGGCTGGCTTTCCACTTTCGTATATATTCCTCATACTGATAGTTGCCCTGACACTTGTTAGAGCAGTATTTGTAACCTTTCCTTTTAGTAATTCCCTGACAATATAAACATGGCATGGTTGTCAGTTCAGGGCTAATGTTTTGCCAACGCATGGAGCCGGCGAAGGGATTTGAACCCCCGACCCTCGCATTACAAGTGCGATGCTCTACCAACTGAGCTACGCCGGCCCTTTTATAGACAGTCTTCCGCCTCATCCGGCAAAACTCGGATACTACCAACAGCCTCGCTAAAACGCAAGCGCAGACGGACTTCGCCGCTCAAAACGCCTGTTGTTCAACAAAGGTCAAAGAAATATATTGACCTTCCGGCTGACAGCACGCTAGGATTGAATGGCCTACAAGCGGCGCAAGTCTGTCGTTAGCGCGCTTGTTTTGAATTTCTACGCTCACACCCGTTGCTGATTTGAAGCTGGCATCCGGCCTGTGCTCGATCAACAGAGCGTTCACTCGATTCCTGAAACGATTAAGGAGACCAAGTCGTGCGTATTAGTCATCTGCTCTTGAGAAGCCTCGCGGCTCTATCTTTTCTGTGCGCGTCCGCTGTCATCAATACAGCCAGCGCGCAGACGGTAAGTAACGGACCTTCAGCGCCGATTCCAGGACCGACGCCGACAGTCACGCTGCCACAAGCCAAAAGCCCGGCCCTCGTCGCTGGACAAACAGACCTTTACTGCGCGGGCTTCATACAGTATGCGCCTGCTCCGATCAACCCGGAGATCGTCGGCGGTGAACAGGAGCAGGAGCAGCGCACTTACAGCCTAGGCAATTACGTCTTTATCAATGCCGGGTCACAGCAAGGCATTCACGTCGGACAGGAGTTCGCCATCGTCCGTCCGCGAGGACAGATGACCTCTAAGTTCACTGTCAAGAAAGGCTGGCTCGGTGTCTATATGCAGGAGCTTGGCCGACTGCAAGTAATCAATGTCAAAGACCGTGTCTCTGTCGCGCAAATCACTAACTCGTGCGACACGATCCTGCTTGGCGACCTGCTCAGAGAGACCAACAGCCGCGTCGCGCCGGATCAGCGCGCAGCGATTGCTCTTGATCGCTTCGCCGATCCGACCGGCAAGCAAAAGGGGCGCATCGTGCTGGCGCGCGATGGGCGTGAGATGGTGAGCACCAGGCAGGTTGTGTACATTGATCTGGGAGCGGAAGACAACATCAAGGCTGGCGATTACTTCACTATCTATCGCCCCGTCGGCACGGGCAACATCACGCGCGTCGAGAATGAAGAGATCGCGCGCTCGCAAAGCGGCGGCTTCGAGAGCGACCGTTTTCGCGGCGGCAAGTTTTCAAATCAATCGCAGCGTACCAAGGATTACACGAACACGCCCGGCCTCTTTTTCAGGAACGAGCCCGTGACGACGCACGAGATCAAACGTCATCGCCCATCCGTTCCGCGCAAAGTCGTCGGCGAGTTGGTAATCCTGAATGTGCAAACGCGCACCGCCACAGCCATCATCACCCGCGTCGCACAGGAAATCCACACTGGCGACTTCGTAGAGCTTCAATAGAAGTCTAGTGAGTCTGGCGAGTCTAGCGAGTCTAGCGAGTCGAAATAGACTCTCTCATCTCGCTAGACTCGCTAGACTCGCCAGACTTTTCTTTATCCGAGTGGGATTTTGTCGCTCCGTGTCGAACGGCGTGACTTGATCGCAGCCGCGACCCTGCCGCGTCTTGCTCTCTCTGCGATGGCCCGGCGCTCGATTACCGTTTGATAGAACGCGCGGAAATAGTCGTACATCGAGTAGCAAGCTGAAAGCACGACGATCCAGAGCATCGCGCGGCCAGCCGAATAGAGCAGCACTTGCCAGTCCGTGACAGTCGTGACGCCTTCCCCAAACAGGTGATGCAGCGCCAGGCGCAACTCCGGCACAGTCCAGAATTGAATGGCCGGGAAGGCATAGCCGAAGTTTGCCACCGGCGGTTGCCCCGAAACACTCGACACGATCAGGAGCGAGACGGCCACCACCTGCGAGAGCATCTTGAACTTGCCCATCTTCGATGCGGCAATCACGACACCTTCCGTCGCCGCAATCGAACGCAAGCCTGAAACTGCAAACTCACGCCCGACGATAATCACCACCGCCCATGCCGGAGCGAGACGATTTTCGACAAGCGAGATCAGTGCCGCAGAGATGAGCAACTTGTCAGCAATCGGGTCCAGAAGTTTGCCCAGACGCGAGACTTGATGACGACGCCTGGCGAAGTGTCCGTCTAAATAATCCGTGAAGGCTGCGGCGAGAAAGATCGAGACGCCGAGGATGTGTCGCGGAACGCCGAACCAGTTTTCCGAAAACGGTGTCAGCAGGACGACGACGAGAAGCGGGACGATAAAGATACGCGATAACGTCAGTGAGTTTGGAAGATTCACACCCGCTCCAGGCTCTCCACTCGAAGTGGCTCTACACAATACCGGAATTACTTACGCGCCCCGTGAAACGCAAGTTTAGGACTCACGGGCGAAGGCTGTCAAGAAAAGTGGTCAGTGGTCAGTGGCCAGTGGTCAGTTAAAAGAAAGAGACCATCGTCGCAACAGCTACAAACCTGATCCCAATTCTTTATCGCCCCGGACAACTGTTCTTAACTGACCACTGAACTTGCCCGTCGCACGTCGCTCGGCTACAATCAGTGGTTCTGCGTCTCTTGATTTTCCCGACTATCCTGGGCGCACTATATTTCAAGCATCATGGCAATTGACCGCATCACTGTGCGCGGCGCGCGCCAGCACAATCTCAAGAACATCAACGTCGAGATTCCGCGTGATCGGCTGACCGTCATCACGGGTCTCTCCGGCTCAGGCAAATCCTCGCTCGCCTTCGACACTATCTACGCCGAAGGTCAGCGCCGCTACGTCGAATCGCTGTCGGCCTACGCGCGTCAATTCTTAGATCAACTCGAAAAGCCTGATGTTGATTCCATTGAAGGGCTTTCGCCTGCCATCTCGATTGAGCAGAAGACGACTTCGCGCAGCCCGCGCTCGACGGTTGGGACGGTGACGGAAGTTTACGACTACCTGCGTCTTCTCTTCTCTTCAATCGGACAGCCGCACTGCCAAATCTGCGGCGCGCAGATCACGCGGCAGAGCGTCGAACAGATCGTACAGAACGTGCTGGCGCTGCCTGAAGGCGAGCGTGTGATGATCCTCGCGCCGGTTGTGCGTGGACGCAAGGGCGAGTTTAAGAAAGAGCTTGAGAAACTCGCTAAAGATGGTTTCCTGCGCGCTCGCGTTGACGGTGAACTGCTCTCGCTCGACGAAGAAATCAAGCTCGACAAGCGGCGCAATCACACTATCGAAGCCGTCGTTGATCGCCTGCTGATTAAGCCCGGCATCAACGAGCGTCTCTCTGAATCCGTCCGCACGGCTTTGAAGCTGACGAACGGCGCGGTGCTCGTCTCCGTCGTTGACGGCGAAGAGAAACTCTATTCCGAGCGGATGGCCTGCGTGAATTGCGGCATCAACGTGCCACCGCTTGAGCCGCGCTCGTTCTCGTTCAACTCCGCTTACGGCGCGTGCAAACGCTGTCACGGTCTCGGCACTGTCCTCGAAGTTGATCCGGCCAAGATTATCGCGGACGCGACCGTTGCCTCCGACAAGCAGGAGTTCATGGGCACGGCTGACAAGCAAGGCTCCGCCTACCTGCGCAGCGCGCTCGTCGCCGTCATCAAACATTCAGACGCCGACCCGCACACTCCATTCAGCGAGCTTTCAAGAGAAACACAGAACGCTTTCTTTCACGGCGTCAACGGTCAACTCACTTTTCGTCAGGGCGCGTACACTTATCAGAGCGAATGGCGTGGCGCTGTCCGTTGGTTGCGCGAACGTCTGAACGAAGCGCCTTCGGAAAAAGTCAGACTCGCGCTTGAAGAATTGGTGTCGCCCGTCACCTGCCCGGATTGCGAAGGCCAGCGACTGCAACCCGAATCGCTCGCGGTCAAACTCGGCGGGCGCGGCATCGCAGACTACACCGCGCTGCCGATTGAAGAGGCCATCGCAGCATTTGACCGCATCAAACTCAGTGACCGCGAAGAGCAGATTGCGGGTTTAGTGCTGCGCGAGATCAAAGGTCGCCTGCGCTTTCTCGAAACCGTCGGACTCGGCTACATCACGCTCAATCGTCCATCCGCCACGCTCTCCGGCGGCGAAGGTCAACGCATCCGCCTCGCCACACAGATCGGCTCGCAACTGCGCGGCGTGCTCTACGTTTTAGACGAGCCTTCCATCGGCCTTCACCCGCGCGACAATCAACGCCTGCTCGAAACCCTCTGCACGCTGCGCGATTTGGGCAACACCGTGCTCGTCGTCGAACATGACGAAGAGACGATTCGTCGCGCAGATTACGTCGTTGACTTAGGGCCGGGCGCTGGCGCGCATGGTGGTGAGATGGTTGCGGCGGGAACGCCTGACGAAGTCTCCTGCAATCCAGAATCAATCACAGGTCTCTACATCTCCGGCGCGCGCGAAATCGGTGTGCCCAAAGAACGCCGAACGCCGAACGGCAAAGCCATCACCGTGCGCGGCGCGCATCACAATAACCTGAAAGAGATTGATGTCACGTTTCCGCTCGGCTTATTAACAGTCGTGACGGGCGTCTCAGGCTCCGGCAAGTCAACGCTCGTTGACGACATTCTCTACCGCGCGCTCGCACGTCATCTCTACGGCTCGCTCGCAGAGCCTGGCGAATACAGGACTATCGAAGGTCTTGAGCACGTTGACAAAGTGATCGAGATAGATCAATCGCCCATCGGACGCACGCCGCGCTCGAACCCTGCGACCTACACAGGATTGTTTACGCCGATCCGCGAGCTTTACGCGATGCTGCCGGAATCACGCGAGCGCGGCTACAAGCCCGGACGCTTTTCCTTCAACGTCAAAGGCGGACGCTGCGAAGCCTGCGAAGGTGACGGCATGAAGCGCATTGAGATGAACTTCCTGCCGGACGTTTACGTCCTCTGCGATGTCTGTCGCGGCGCGCGCTACAACCGCGAGACGCTCTCAGTCAAATACAAAGGCAAGTCCATAGCCGAGCTTCTCGACACGACCGTTGAAGAAGCCTTGCCGATTCTCGAAAACATTCCCCAGATCAAGCAGAAGCTACAAACCTTGCTCGACGTTGGACTCGGCTACATCAAACTCGGCCAGAGCGCAACAACTCTCTCAGGCGGCGAGGCGCAACGCATCAAGCTCGCCAAAGAACTCTCGAAGCGCGCGACAGGCCGCACCATCTACATTCTCGACGAGCCGACGACCGGTCTGCACTTCGCGGACGTTCACAAACTCCTCGATGTGCTGCAACGCCTCGTCTCACTCGGTAACACCGTCATCGTCATTGAGCACAACCTCGATGTCATCAAGAGCGCCGACTACATCATAGACCTCGGCCCCGAAGGCGGCTCGCACGGCGGACGCCTCGTCGCTTCCGGCACACCCGAAGAGGTCGCCCGCACTCGTCGCTCGCACACAAGCCACGCGCTCAAGCCGCTGCTCAACGGCCACGCCTCTCCGCGCAACGGCTCAACAGGCCGCGACCGTCCGAAGAAGATTGCGTGATATACTCTCAACGTGATTATCAACTAAATCGTCATCAATAAATCGGAGGCACTCTTGAACTATCCCCTGCACATCACATTCAAAACATTAGCCATCGCGCAGCAACTCTCGATCACGGACGCCACCGGCAATCTGATCTTTTACGTCAAACAAAAAGCCTTTAAGTTGAAAGATTCCGTCACAGTCTTTGCCGATGCGCAACAGACACGCCCCGCCTTTGCCATCAACGCGGACAGAGTCATAGATTTCTCGGCCAACTTCAATTTCACGGACATGAGCGGGAGATGGTTCGGCGCTATCAAGCGGCATGGGAGAAGATCAATCTGGCGAGCGCACTATGAGATTTACGATGGGGCGCAACCGAACCCCGCGTTGATGATCAAAGAAGAGAATCCCTGGTCGAAAGTCTTCGATGCCATGTTTGGCGAGATTCCCATTCTCGGCATCTTCACGGGCTATGTCTTCAATCCTTCTTATCTGGTCTCGCGTCCCAATGGAATGCCCGTCATGCGTCTCAAAAAGGAGCGTTCGTTCCTGGGTAGAAGTTTCAGCATCAACAAGCTGGCGGAGATAGATCAGAATGAAGAGCTACGCATTCTGCTCGCGTTAATCATGATGAATCTACTGGAGCGGCATCGCGGCTAGAGCATGGCGATGAACGAGCGCATCGAATCAATTATCGCTGAGAGCGTCGCCGTCAAACGCCGCTACTTCGCCGAGCACGCGGCTGATGTCGAGCGCGCCGCCGTGATGATTGCCGACTGTTTCCGTGCTGGCTGCAAGTTGCTGCTCGTCGGCAACGGCGGCTCATCCTGCGACGCGCAACACATCGCGGGCGAGTTCGTCAATCGCTTTCTCCCACATGATCGCCGCGCGCTTCCGGCCATCGCACTTTCGACGGACGGCGGCGTGTTGACCTGCATCGCCAACGACACCGGATTTGAAAATATCTTCGCGCGGCAGATCGAAGCGCTCGGCGCGCGCGGCGATGTCTGTCTGGCGATTACGACCTCCGGCAATTCTCCAAATGTCATCAGAGCCATCGAAGAGGCGCACGCCAGAGAGATGAAAGTCATCGGCCTGCTGGGACGCGACGGCGGGCGTTCAGCTTCACTCTGCGACCTCGCGCTCATCGTCGAGAGCAACGAGACGCAACGCATACAGGAGACGCACAATCTCATCGGCCACATTATCTGCGAACTTGTCGAGTTAATTCTCTTCCCGCAGGACGAGCCGGAAAAGGAGCAGCGTTAATCCAGTGTCAATCTACGACGACGATCTGCGCCCGCTCGAACTAGATTATGTCAGCACCTATCCGCTCGCCTCACGTCCGAGCAAAGTAACGACCGAAGATTTCGCCAAACCCGTCAACGAAGATTCCTCGCTCAAAGATTTTCTCAACTCGCTCTCTGACATTCTAGCCGTCCGCAGTCTGCGCGAACTTGCCGCACGAATCCGTCGTGCACGCGAACTCAGCAAACCCGTCATCTGGGGCATCGGCGGCCATGTCGTCAAAACAGGCATGTCGCCCGTCATCATTGACCTGATGCGGCGCGGCTTCGTCAACGCGATTGCCGCGAACGGCTCTGTGCTCGTGCATGATGCGGAGATTGCGCTTGTTGGCTCGACTTCCGAAGACGTTGATGCCAGCCTCGGCACGGGCGCGTTCGGCGCGGCGGATGAGACCGGGAAACTATTGAACGCTGCGGCGCGTGCGGGCGCGAGTGAGCATCTCGGCTTAGGTGAAGCATTGGGACGCGCGTTAGTTGAAGGCAACCCGCCGCACAAAGATTTTTCTCTACTCTGGGCGGCTTACGAGATGCGCGTGCCTTTCACGGCGCACGTCACCATCGGCGCAGACATCCCGCACTTTCATCCAACAGCCGACGGCGCAGCGTTAGGCGCAACGACACACACGGATTTTCGCCTGCTCTCGGAACTGGTGAGAAGAATGGACGGCGGCGGAGTTTATCTGAACATCGGCTCGGCTGTCGTCCTTCCCGAAATTTTTTTGAAGGCCGTCACGCTCGTGCGTAATCTCGGATATTCTTTATCAGACATCACGACCGCCAACTTCGATTTCATTCAATCTTATCGCCCTCTGACCAACGTCGTTCGCCGACCCGTTGCCGACGGCGCAGGACATGGTTATTCCATTACAGGCCATCACGAGTTGACGATTCCGCTTCTTGCTGCTGAACTACTGTGCGGATAATTTCCATAGGATGTAAATCCTCGCATGGCTGAATTAAAGCTAAGTAAATCGAAGATAAAGAGTTGGGCACTGAGGATTCTGCCATCCGCCATATTTGTCTTGATCTTCTTGCTGTTGAATTATTGGTGGAAACAAAATTCACCCAACAGAGATGATGCAAAGCTAAAAGAATTACACCAGCTTTCATTAGAGATTCCTGTCTATCCCGACTTTACAGAGGTCGTTACCCATGAAAGTTCGAGGGCTATGGACGCAGGTCTGTACAAGTATTATTTCTCTACCGCCGAATACGATGACGTAAAGCAATTCTACGCAAGGGAATTGGGTAACAGAGGTTGGAAATTATCGAGCGAGCAACGCCAATATGATTGGTTTCGTGATTATGGCGGCAGAAACCTGGCTTTTGAGAAAGGCGATTTTCTAATTGCGATTGAGTACGCAGGTGCTGGTTCTAACGATAGATCGAACTATTCAATAAACTTTATCTGGAAAAATAGATAGTTATCTTTACTCTTCACCTAGGGATTGCGGGTAACCTTGCGCTCTCGACCTTCAGTCATCAAGAATCTAAACTATTGCTGGACAATGCTAACCGTACTCAACATCTCTAACATCGCCCTGATTGATGAATTGAAGGTCGAGATGGAACAGGGCTTGAACCTGCTGACGGGCGAGACCGGCTCCGGCAAGTCAATCATCGTTGACGCGCTCGGCGTGCTGATCGGCGGGCGCTTTACGTCCGAGATGATTAAAGCGCAGGAGAAGAGCGCGTTTATCGAGGGACTGTTTGCGGTTGGCGCAAACACGGAACTCGACCGCTTGCTCGAAGTCGCTGGCATCGCAAACAACGACCACGACGAGGGCGAACTCTTAATCAGGCGCGAGCTTTCAGCGAGTCGAAATAGAATCTTCATCAACCATCAACTCGCCACGCTCTCGCTCCTGCGCGAAATCAGGCCGCTCCTCGTTGACATACACGGGCAGGGCGCGCAACAGACGCTCTTCAACCCCGACACTCATCTTGAAATCCTGGATACTTATGCAGGTCTCACTAATCCGCGTCAGGAAGTTGCTGCGAGCTACAAGCGATGGTCTGCGCTCAACCGCGAGATCGAAGCGCTCGGCAAAGACAAGGCTGAGAAACTTCAGTTGATAGACATTCTGCGCTTTCAGGTTGACGAGCTTGAGCGCGCTCACCTCGTTCCTGATGAAGAGGTGCGACTTGAAGAGGAGCGGCGGCGGCTCAACAACATCGAGAAGCTGTCCACGCTCTGCGCGGAAGCGTTGGATCAGACCTATGATGAGAATGATTCGGCGGTCGCACGCATCGGTCAGGTGACGCGCCGCGCGCAGGAGTTGGCCGAGTATGAATCCACCTTCCGCGACTACCTCGAAGGTTTGGAAACGGCGCAGGCTTTGCTCGACGACCTCGCTTTCAAGTTGCGTGAGTTCTCAGCGAAACTTGAGTTTTCACCGGCGCGACTTGAAGAGGTTGAGAATCGTATGGCGGAGATTGCGCGACTGACACGCAAGTATGGCGGCTCAATCCAGAGCGCGCTTGAGCACCTCTCGCGCTCCGAAGAGAGATTACGTTTGATCGAGCACGCGGACGAGCGCGAAGCGGAGTTGCAGGCGGAACTGAAAGCGGCACGCGCAGACTATCTCAATCTTGCGCGCCGGATTCACTGCGAGCGCGTTGACGCGGCGAAGAAATTGGAGCGCCGCATCGAGCATGATCTGGCTGAGGTCGCAATGGAGCACGCGCGCTTCGAGGTGCGAATCAACGCGCCGACGGATGTTGAGATTGATGAGCGTGGCGGCTCTGGGAGTTTCACAGCGCGCGGGATTGATCGGATAGACTTCTATTTCTCCGCCAATGTCGGAGAGCCTGTGCGCCCGCTGGCGAAGGTCGCTTCGGGTGGTGAGGCTTCGCGCCTGATGCTCGTGCTGAAGACCATCGCCAACCCATCGAAGTTTCCGCGCACGATTGTCTTCGACGAGATTGACGCCGGCATCGGTGGTCGCGTCTCGGAAGCAGTCGGCGTCAAGCTCAAAAAACTTTCCGAGACGAATCAAGTCCTCTGCGTCACACATCAACCGCAGATCGCACGCTTCGCCGATTGCCACCTGCTCGTGCAGAAAGAGGTCGTTCGGGATCAAACACAAGTTAGGGTCAAGAAACTAAACGTTCGCGCCCGCGTCGAAGAGATCGCGCGAATGCTCACCGGCGCAAACATCACAGAGACCGCGCGCCGCCACGCCAGAGAGTTGCTCAAGACAAAATTAGATGTGTAGCCCTGACGGGAGATCGAAGGATTTATTTTCGTCCAGAAAGCTCTCCACCACTAAAGATCATCCCCGCTTCCGCTCAAACAGTTCTGTGAACTTCTCGCGTAGCTTAGGCGTGATGCGGTAGCCTGCATCTTCAAACGCTTCGCCAAAATCGTTGCGCTCGCCGCCCCCACGCTCGATGTGACAGACAGTGCATTTGCCGCGCAGTGCAGCCTTCGCAAACGGGTCTTGATTATAGCGATCCATGAATGCAGGTTTGGCTAATGCAGGCGCGGCCAGGAATGCGGGCTTGATGAGTCCCATAAACGCAGCCGCTCCCGCGAAGATGATAACGACAGAGGCTTTCACCCTTTGCTGATTCAAAATCCCACTCCCTAAAAGATAAAAGCGATTGAGCCTGTGAAGCCGTTGCGTCCATAATCGAGATGCGGCAGAGGACTGACGCCAAAGAGCGCACCGCCGACGCCCGCCGGAACTTTCGGCACTGGCCCGAAAGTATGATTGAGCAGGTAATCGAGTTTGAATATGATGGTCGGCGAAGGCGCGAAGTTGAATCCGAGCGTTGTGCGCGAGCGATTGAGATAGAAGTTTGGAATAGTGCGATCAAGCCGGACGATCTCATAGCGCACGACCGGAGCGATGTAAGCGCCTTCGTCAAACTTCCCTTCCTTCGCGGACATGAAGCGCGGCACGAACTTGTACGAGCCTTCGAGATAGAAACCATCCTGTCCCGGCGAGCGTTCGGCGACGAAATCCGCGAGCGCCTGAACGGTTGCCGGATCATTCGGATCAACAACCGGCGGCGCAGGACTCTTGCGCCGGATACCACCGCCGACGATATTCGAGCGGCCATACTCGCCGTTGATGGTGAGCGGGCCGTGTTGATATGAGCCGTCGAAGAAAAAGATCGTGACGGATTGTGGCGCGTCACCCAGTTTGTTGAATCTGCCGTTGTATGCGGACGCGCCAAACTCCAAACCCGCAACCGGCGAGAAGCCCACACGTCCCACCACAGCCTTGCGACGATTCGCTGCCTGAAAAGCGACGGTTCCCGGCTCTGCGGCTGACGATTGTCCGAGCAAGCGCGAGAAAGGCGTCGGCTCGTCATCAGCATTCACTCCCTGCATTCCGTTCAGCAGGTCAAGCTCGTAGCTGAGTTTCATTTTGCGTGGTAGCTTGAGACGACCCCGTATGCCGATCCCCGCGTCACGATACGCGGTCGGGACAATAAACTGGTTGATGAGCGGGCGGATGGTAGCGAGGTTCAGATTGGAATCGTGATAGACGTTGAACCTGCCGAGCGCAGGCACGAAGATGCCGCCGCGAAAAGCAAACTCCGGTCGCGCCTTCCATTCGATGAATGCCTGCTCGACATCAATCTCGCGCGAGCCAAACTCATATTCAATCTCAGAGTTGAAAACGATGTTCTGCTTCTCTGCCAGAACAGCAGCGATGCCAAGCACGAAGCGCGTGTTCTGAAACGTCGGCGTGCCGCCCCCGTCGGCACGCTCGCTGATTGAAGCTGTGCGGAACTGAAAATCGCCGTAGCCGCCAATCGTGATCCGGTCTGTGCGTAAGAGTCGCCCCGTGCCCGCAAGATCGCCACCCTGCGATTTCGGCGCGATGGCGATACGTGAATTGTCAGGCGCGGATGTGGACTGCGACGCACCTGACGATTGAACACCAGATGGACGTTGTAAAGCATTTATGTTGCTTGACTGATCCGCTTGTAAAGTGTCTGTGACTCTCGTCTGAGAGGCGTTCAATGAATTTTGTTCAGACTCTCTCGCTCTCGTCTCAACCAGAGAGCGCAGTCTCTCTATTTCATCGCGTAAGACTTTGACCTCGCCTCGTAATTGTTCGACCTCGCCCTGCGCTGGCGTTGAGCCTGTGGGCTGAGCCACTGGCTTCGCTTGCTGAGGGTTCGCGGGGACTTCAGCGCGCGGTGTTTGCGCCTGAGCTATCAGCCCGAATAAAAGCAGAAGAAATAAGAAGAAGCCGCTATTTTCCCATCTTTTCTTCATAAGTTGATTTCCAATTTGTTTTTAGAAATTGAAATCCGCTTTCAATTTCAACCCACTCAACTTAAAGGGAAACCTTATAATTGTCAAATCTGTTTTTCGGGCGCTGGAGTCTAACTTAACCAAGCTGTCAAAGTGGTCGCTGCGCACTATCGTCTTCGAGTTGATGAGGCTGGAGTCTAACTCAAGCAAGCTGTCAAAATTCAGAAGCGGTAGAGTTCGCATACAGAGTCAACTAATTTATTCCTGCCCTGTTCATTACGCGGGTTGCTGCTCTTTAAGTTATAATCCGTCCGCTCGATTAAACACGACGGCACATTTAGAAAAGCAGTTGATGATTCACCAGGCTGTCGGAGAACCAGAACGCGGGGGAGAAGACTTTAATGGATGCACAGAGATTAGAACACTATCGGGGCATACTGCTTGAGCAACTCCGGCAACATACGCGGAATGTGCGCGGAGATCAGGCTGCCGCGCTCGAATCAATGGATGATGGCGTCAAAGACAGCGTTGATATGTCAGTCCAGGATGTGAGTCAGGAACTCGCGCTCAGGCTCGGCGAGCGTGAATCGCAACTCGTCGCCGATATAGATCAGGCGCTGATGAGAATTGATGAAGGCACTTATGGACAATGTCCGCGCTGCGGCAAACCGATTGACGAGCGCCGCCTCGAAGCCATGCCCACCGCACGCTACGACGCCGCGTGCCAGGCTGAGATTGAAGCGAGCAATGGAACGGATGATAATCCAACCTTGTAAAGCAAGGCGAAGAGGTTAAAAGGTTAAAGGGGCAAATGGAAGACCGATCAACTTCCGTTTGTCCCTTTAACCTTTTGACCATTTCCCCACTTCCCCTAAGCCTTCGGATGCGCTTTGTCGTAAACCTCAATCAACTTTTCCATCGAGACATGCGTGTAGATTTGCGTCGTGGAAAGACGCGCGTGGCCTAAGAGTTCCTGGATGTCGCGGAGGTCTGCGCCGCTGTCTAAGAGATGCGTGGCGAAGGAGTGGCGCAGGGCGTGCGGGCTGATGTTGTGGAGGCCAGCGCATTGAATGATGTACTTATCAACCATCCGTCCCACAGAGCGCGTGGTGATGCGCGTGCCCTGATAGTTGAGGAAGACGGCTTGCGAGCCACGCTCATCGAGGGGCGCGTTCTGTAGAAAAGCGTTACGCACGGTGAGGTAATTCATCAGTGCATGGAGCGCTGGTTCACCGAATGGCACGATGCGCTGCTTGCGTCGTTTGCCTGTCACGCGGACGAGTTTCTCTCTGAAATCCACATCGCTCAAATCGAGTTTCGTCAATTCGGAGACGCGCACGCCTGTGCCGTAGAGCAGTTCAAGAATGGCGCGGTCGCGTTTGCCAAGGTCTGTCTCTGTGTCGGGCGTTTCGATAAACCGGATCGCATCTTCGACGGAGAGATGGACAGGGAGTTTCTTCTCTAGGCGCGGCGTGGAGACGAGCTTCGCGGGGTTCAACTCGACGACGCCTTCGCGCACCAGGAACTGAAAGAAGGTGCGGAGCGCGGCGAGCTTGCGCGCAACGGAAGTCTTTTTCTTCTGCGCGGTGTGCAGTGATGAGAGCCACTCGCGGATCGTGATGTGGTCAATCTGTTTAATGTCAACTTCGCGGCGCACGCCGGTCTGTGAGTCTGCGGGCGCGAGGTAATCGTAGAACTGTCCGAGGTCGCTCGCGTAGTTACGCAGCGTGTGCTCGCTGACGTTGCGCTCGTATCTGAGGTGCTCGAAGAACTGCGAAAGTAGTTGTTCGATCATGGAAGTTATTGAATCATTGAATCATTGAATCATTTTTCCAATGACTCAATTAGCAAGACTAAACTTATAAGTAATCACGCCGGAAACTTTCATGGGCTGGCCGGAAAGCACTGTCGGCGAAAAACGCGCCTGACGCGCGGCGTCCACAGCCGCCTGCCGCAGCATAGGGCTTCCATCAATCGCGCGCGCCGAAATCACTTTACCATTTTCATCCAGAAGAACCTCCACTGTCACGACGCCCTCCGTGCGGAAAGTCTTGGCGCTCGGCGGATAGACAGGCTTCGGCAGACTGATAGCTCTGCCGTTGAGCACACCGCCGGAGACGGGTCTTGATGTTGGCGGCGTTGAAGTGGAGGCAGTCGGCGAGGAGTCTGTCACAGGCGGCTTGGGTTTGGAAGGAGTCGGCGTCGGAGTTGGAGCGGGCTTCGGTGGCGGCGCTGGCTCACTTGTTTTGACGGGCGCTCGGTCTCTCCTGACAATCGGCTCTTCAATCACCACCGTTCTGGTATTAGTGTTACTGCTGCCCACGTCCGGCTCATCGTTCGTCTCTGATGGCCCTCTACGTCTGCTGCTGATTGGAGCGCTGTCGGATGCCTTCGGCGTCATGGCATTCGCAGCGACTGCTGGAAGACTGTCGGTCTGAGATAAATTCGTTTGCGATGAATTGTATCTGGCAGCCGCGTCTGTTTGATTGCTGCTGATGACAGGCGCACTCGTGGCGGGAAGCTGCGTGTTAGAGCTGAATTTTTCACCGGGACGGCGCGGGTAGTAGCCGCGTCGGGCGCGCACGCGCATGTTCGGGCGGGTGGCGATCCGCACGGAGATAATGCGAAAGCGTCCGTCCGAGCGGTCGTCCGTCGGATAGTAACTCAAGACATACTGCTGCGAGAGGTCAGCGGAGATTTGCGAGAAAGCGGCATCCAGATCATTTGTCTGAAGCGGCGTGTAAACGGCTCCGCCCGTGTGCGCTGTTAAATCCTGCATCCGCCGCTCGGCAGCCAGAGCCTGCACGTTGGAGTTGCCGGTTGATCCGGTCAACGACACATACTCAATCTGTTTGGTCTGCACGGCATAGACCTGACAATCGGCTGCGAGCACACGTCGGAGCGTCTCATCAAAAGAAAGATCGCTGATGGTGTCTTCGCCGTCGGAAACAATGACGATCACTTTGCGTCCGGGATACGGGCGCAGATAGTTGGCGGCTTCAGCGATGGCGTCTAAAAGTTTAGTCGCGCCTTCGGGCTTGCCGAAGCGTTCGATGGTGCGAACGAGCGCCGGAACACTATTCGTTAAAGGCTGAACCAGATCAACGTCTGTGGCGACACTGTAAATCGCCGCACGGTCAACGGGACGCACGACGCTGCGGAAGAATCTGACGGCAGCCTGCTTCTCAAACTCGCGCGCGGTCTGAAGGCTCTCGCTGTTGTCGAAGAGCAGGGCCAGTGTGACAGGCACTTCCGAACGATTCAGATCGCTGATCGGTCGCGGCTGACCGTCAACGCGCAACTCGAAATCTTCGAGCTTGAGGTCTGTCACCGCTCTGCCCATCGAGTCCATCACCGAAGCGGGCACGGTGACTAGATTCGAGCTGATGCGAACGACATCTTCTGCGCCGACCTCTTCTCCGGCAGAACTGTTGACGGCGGGCGTTGGTGTCGTCTTCGGCACGGGCGGCGGAGGCGGCGCTTCATCCAACACGACCGTCCCGTTCGGCAAGCGCACGGGCGGCGTGGAGGTCTGCGGCGAGCTTTGATTTTGCGAATCGCTGTTTGTGCCGGCGCGCTTGGGTCGCGTGCTGCCCCCGGATGATGGCGTCGTGGTCTTGGTCGTCGGCTGCTTGTTGCGCCCGGATTGCGCGCGGAGGTTCGGCGCAGCGAACAACAGCGCGAGCGTGAGCAACGCACCGAGCGAAGCGCCCAGAGGCGGCATCTTGTTTTTAGCGCAGCGTGTCAGCCGATGGCGGCGAGCGGCGCGGACTCTTGGTCGTGGATTGTGTGAAGCCAGATGTCCCATTCTTCTAATGCTAATTCGACCTGTAATCGTCGGCGCTCCGATTTGCGCCGCACGCGGCGACTGTTTTCTTCAGAAAGTGGCTCAAGAAGCGCGAAGGTGATGTTTGCCGGCTGATAAGTCTTCGCGTCAGCACTTGAGATGTAGCGAGCGAGCGCTCCCGTTGCACTCTTCGATGGCGCAACTTTCAAAGGCAGCCCCGATGCTTGACGCGCGGCGTTCAGACCGGCGAGCCAGCCCGCAGCGACAGACTCGACGTAGCCCTCGACGCCCGTAATCTGTCCGGCGAAAAAGAGTGTTGGCTTCTCGCGCATCTGGAACGTTGGAGCGAGAAAGCGCGGCGCGCAGATATAAGTATTACGATGAATCTGTCCATACTGCAAGAACTCAGCTTCTTCAAGGCCGGGAATCAAACGCAGCACGCGCGCCTGCTCGCCGAATCGTAAATGATTCTGAAAGCCGACGAGACTGTAAGCGTCGGCCAGCACGTTCTCCTGTCTGAGTTGCACGGCGGCATAAGGCTGTCTTCCGTTGCGCGGGTCGCGCAAGCCCACAGGCTTCATCGGCCCATAACGCAGAGTGTCAACGCCGCGCCGCGCCAGTTCCTCAATCGGCAGACACGCCTCAAACCATCTGGTCTCCTCGAAGCGTTGGAGCGGAACGCTCTTGGCGGCGATGAGTCCATCATAAAAGCGTGCGTAATCTTCTTCATCAAACGGGCAATTCAAATAATCGTCGCCGCCCTTGTCATAACGCGCGGCGCGAAAGGCCACTTCAAGATTGATCGTGTCGGCGGAGACTATCGGCGCGATAGCATCGTAGAAGTAGAGTTGATCGTCTCCGGTCAGGCGCATGATCTCGTTCGTGAGAGCCTCGGATGTCAACGGCCCTGTGGCGATGACTGTCACGGCATCGTCAGGAATTTTCGCAACCTCTTCACGGACGACTTCGATATTCGGATGCGCTTCGATGCGTTCGGTAATCAACGCCGCGAACTTATGACGATCCACTGCGAGAGCCGCGCCCGCCGGAACGCGCGTCTCGGCGGCTACCTCCATCACGATTGAGCTGCCGCGCCGCAACTCTTCTTTCAAAAGATACGGTGCTGTGCCCGGCTCGTCCGACTTGAGCGAGTTGGAGCAGACGATCTCGCCGAGTTTATCCGTCCGGTGCGCTGGCGTCTGCTGCACAGGCCGCATCTCGTAAAGCCGCACGCGCGCTCCCGCACGCGCAGCCTGCCACGCAGCCTCCACGCCTGCGAATCCACCACCGATGACGATCACTTCATTCATATAGTTTGATTGATGTCGCGCGAACTCAGCCACCGCTTGCTGAGATGACACAAAACTGATGAGAGGCAAGCCAATGGCGACTGGCTACAATGCTCTGCCGAAGTTGTCTGTGATAACTTTGATTGTTGCTATAATCGGGCGATGAACTTTATCGAAACCAGCTTCTTCACACGTCACATCGTTGACTTGCTGGATGATGCGGATTACGCCACGCTCCAACGGGTCTTATTACTAAATCCGGCACTCGGAGATATAATACCCGGCAGTGGCGGGATTAGAAAACTGCGGTGGGCGGCGAAAGGACACGGGAAGAGCGGCGGAGCGCGTGTCATTTATTACTGGGCTGTCTCGGCTGAGACGATTCTCATGCTCGACGCTTTTCCGAAAAATGTCAAAGCTGATTTAACGAAGGATGAGATTAAAAAGCTCCGCCGGATTGTTGAGGGAGAATATCCATGAAAGAAGATAGCTTTGAGCAGCTTCTTGAAAGTGTGCGGGAAGGCGGCGCAATTCTTCGAGGCGAAGTCGAACCGTCTCGCGTCTTTAATTATCCTTCTGTATCTCAGAAGCGCCGCAACACAGAGAAATCTTTTGCCATCTGTATTAAAACTGACGATCCCGAACTTTTAATGCCGAACAAGATTTATCAGGTCGCATTACTTGATCAGGACTTGCTCAAGGTAATGGACGAAGCTGGCGAGTCAGCAATTTACCCTGCTGACTATTTCCTGCTGGTTAGTTTTTCCACCGAAGTAGAAAAGCTCCTTGCGCGCGTGGCTAAGTAGCTGCTGATTTATTTGAAATTCAAGCCGAGTCTTCCACTGAAACTGCGCGGGCGACCGATTGTCGTGCCGGAAAAAACGCTCTCGAACGTGATGAGATAGAATCTGTCAGCCAGATTCTCAACATTAAACTGTCCCACCAGCGAAAGGCGCTCGTTAAGATTGAACTCTTTCCCGACCGAGAAGTTGAGCACGGTATGCGGTCTGACGAAACCGCGCTCGAAGTTTACCTGATCGAGAATTTTCGTCGGGAACTCGCCCTCGAAATCTGCACGCATCACGTCCGGGTCAAGCTCGACTGTATAGCCGCTGTCATGGCGTCCGCTCAACAATATCCAGAGGCGCTCCGGCAAGCGATCATAACGCGACTCAAAGACCAGAGTGTTGCGCTGATCTTCTTCGATCTTGATCTTTTGCCCTGCTTGACTGAGCTTGTCAACCGCTTCGCCCAAAAACAGTCCGCCGGTAATCGGCGCGAAGCCATAGACGTGGAAGTTTGTATAGCTGACGAATCCTGAGAAGCCTTGAATGCGCGCAATGTCGAGCCGATTCTCGATTCCCTTCGAGCGATTGCGGTCGAGCGTGGCCGGAAAGATGATGCCCGTCTCAAGGAAGTTGGTAATCTCAGGTTGATTCTTCAAAGTGCGATAGTAGAACTCGGAATCAAGTCGGACGTAGCGTCCCATCTGCTGTTGAAAGCCGACATCAAACTGCGACTCGCGGCTCGGACTGACGGGCGCAAACGTCGGCTCGCCTGCCGCCGCCGGACTGAAGATGCGCGTTAGCGCGGAAGAGGAGAGCAACAGGTTCTCAAGCGCGGGCGTCTCCATGAAACGATTGTAGGCGGCGCGCAAGACTGTTCCGGTCTTCTCGATGCGATACGCCACGCCGAGTCGCGGACTCAGGAAATTTTTCTTGACTAAAAAGTGATAACTATCGAAACGCGCGCCGAGATCGAGCGTCAGATTGCGCGTCGCGTTGAAATGATCCTGAACGTAGAGAGAGCCTTCGTTGCCGGTGTGACGATCTCGGAAGAAGAATGGATTGGCGAGTGTGAACGCTTGCGCCTCCGGCGTCAGGTCTGGTTCTTTTTCCAACAACGCCGCGAGGTCTGTGATGGCGAAGGTGAATGATTCGGTCACGGGAAAATGTAAATAATCGAAGCCAGCCTTGATGGTGTGGCCTTTGATGAAGTAGGTCAGCGAGCCTAAGAGATCGTAGGTCGAATTATGGCGCGACTGCTCCGCGAAGACAGGGGTGGCGAGCGTGTTGCTGTTGAGCCTGGCAGCGTTGTAACGCTGCGAGAAGGCCAGGAAGCTCACGGCGCGCGGCGAAAAGATGTGCTGCCATGAGATTGACTCCATGTTGTCTTTCGTTCGACGGCGCTGATCCTGTCCTGCCAGTTGCTGATCCGGCAGATTCGGAACTTGAAAACGGTCGTTATCAAAAGAGAGACTGAAGCGAACGAAATTTTTCTGGTCAGGCGCGTAGTCAAACTTGAAGAGACTACGATTGGACGTGCCGCGATTATGAAAATTTTCGAGCGAGGGCGGATCAAGGAAGCGATCCGACTTCGTGATGGCTCCGCTCATGAAGTAGCCGAACCGCTCTGTGTGTCCGCCGAAATCTAAAGAACCCTCGTAAGTGTTGAAGCTCCCGCCCGTGAAATTCAGACTCCCGGAGTTAGGAGTCTCCAGACCGGAGCGCGTTGTGACGGCGATCACGCCAGCGAGCTTATTGCCATACTCGGCTGGAATGTTTGATGTCGTCACTTCAACCGAACGAAAGTTGCGCGGGTCTGGCGAGGCGGCGAAGGTCGAAGCGATGGTGTCCGTGATGGGAATGCCGTCAATCGAATACTGAACCTGATATTCAATGCCACGCGCGTGCAGCCTGTTGTTCGCGTCCAGAGTCCAACCGGGCGCAGTGGCGACAATCTTTTCGGTGCTGCGGCTCGGCTGCGAGGTCGGAAAGCTCAGAATGCGCGTGCGGTCAATGATAGTGGCGGGCGCGGTTCGGTTGACATCCAGCAGATTATTGCCTGCGCCAACCGTCACCACCTGTCGCACCGTTGCGACGCCGAGATTAACGTCAACGCGCTCGACGAGGTTGGACTTCACTGTGACCTCTTGCGTCGAGGCTTCAAAACCCTTCGCCGTGACCGTCAGCGTGTAGCGATTGAACGGCACGTCAACAAGCTGGTATGAGCCGTCGCTTTTAGTCTCGACAGTCTGCGTGTAGTTCGTGATTGAGTTTGTCAGCCGCACGACGGCGTTCGGAATGGTCGCGCCTTTGGGGTCTGTCACGGTGCCACGAACAAGACCGGCGTTGGTTTGCGCGTGGCCGGTGGAATTCAAGACGAATAAAATGTTGATGGCAATACACAGATACAGTTTAATATTTTTCATTGCTTCTAACTCACAAGTTTTATCGGTTCGGCGAACGATGAGATAGGCTATCACAAAAGTTGAATTGTCGGATTGGTTTTTACTGATTTCCGTAATCGGACAACCGAGACTTTTTCACGATGCCGAAAACCATCTTCGCACAGCAACAAAATTATGGCTTCGGTGGCACAGGAGTATTCGTCGCGGGCGCGCCGAGTTTGTAATCGCTGGCTTCGGCGTTGAAGCGTTTGTAGTCGCTGAACTCGTGCGTCTCGTTGGCTTCGATGCCTTTGAACAATAAAATTTTAGCGGCGAAGTTGATCTGCGCGTAGCGTGGCAGCCACACACCGTCGGCCATCCGCGTCTGCTCAAACGCGAACGCGGAGCCTGGACGAATCGAAGCGACCAGGCCGCCGCCGACCTTGTAGCCCTGCGCGAGTTTTGCTTCCAAGCGAATCACTTCCTTATCAACCGGATCAATCCAGACCACGCCTGTCAACTTCGTCACAATACTCTCAGCAGTCGTTTTCGGTTGAAACCCTGCGCGTGGACGGAAATCGAAAACGACAGCCTCGCGGTCGCGCAAACGCTCGCGGCGCGGTGAGACAAACTCGCACGCGCGCAGGAACACAGCGACCGACACATCGTCTTTATCTTCCTTCTTTTTCTCCTGCCCTTTGTTCTTCTCCGCTTCCTCTTTCTTCTTCTGCTCTCTCTTCTGTCTTTCTGCTTCGTACCTGGCAACGTCTTCTGCAATCTTCTTATCCTGCTTCGCAGCGCGCTCCGCCGAAAGCGGCACGCCGTTCTCGCTGATTATCTTGAGAATCGCGCCGCCTCCCGGCATCGGATAGATTTCATAAACGGTGGTCTTCTCTTCTTTGATTTGTCCCTTGTCGTCAATCTTGCGCTCGGTTCTCTTCTCCGTGAAGGCATAGTTGCTCACACGCTCGTCCAACTCTTTCTGATTCGCCTCGACCTCTTTGAGCAGCGTCGGGATGTCCAGAGCCTCAGACGAAGGCGGATCAAACAGAGCATCGCTCAAGCCCGCGTTGTAGCGCGCGGACTGTAGAAGAAGCGTCAGAGAATCTTTACTATTTGTGGCAATCTCCACACGGTGCGGTTCAAGCACGCCGTTCTCTGCGCGATAATCGGTGAAGCTCACAGCCGTGCCGCGCGTTTCATCAACCGTTTTCAAAAGCAACTTACTCGCTGCGCTGAACCAGTAGCGCAATCGCGCGCCCGCGCGTGTCGAAAACTCGACGACGTAAGCAGGCTCGGCGGATGTTTCGTCAAAGGCGACTGTGCGCGCCAGCACGTTCAGTTTTTTGTAATCAATGAATCGGCTGGCATCGAGCGCGGCTTGCAGTTTGGCTGACCCGGCTTCCGCGTCTGTCAGGGTTCGCAAATTTCCATCGAGGCCGCGCGTCCACGCCGAGCGGGAGCTAACGGCGCTATTGATCTCGCCGTTGCCGAACGTCATTTTCGTGCGCGTCGCAGCAGGCGCTTTCTCTTGCGTCTCGGCGCTGCCCATCAACTGATCCTTCAGTTGAATCTTCCACTCGTAGGTCGCGTCTGTGATTGCGGCCAGGCGTTTCTTGCCCCCGACGGCTTTCAGGTAATCGCCGATAATCTTTTCCGGCGATGGAAGTTTTTGAGAACGCGCTGCCGTGCTCTTCTTCTGGGCGTTGAGTTGCGCGCTTGAGGCGAAGGCAATCAGCAGCACAGCGCACACAATCGCTGACAACCTGCGGCTGCGCATGAAGAGATTAACTATCGAATAATTCTGACGGCGAAAGGGGGAATCTGTTTTCATGGCCTAAGCAGATAAAAGAATAGCGTCGTCGGGGAGAGCGAGATAAACAACGCCGCATATCGTAACCGATTTCTGACGGACAGCGAAAGGCAGTAAGAAGTTAATAGTGGTTCAGTTTGGAATCGTTCACCGCCGAGACGCAGAGAGCGCAGAGCAGGCGCAGAGAGTGGATGCTTTTCTCGGCGTCATCTCCGCGTCCTCTGCGCCTCTGCGGTGAGTCAGTCTCGGAGAATGCTCTCTTAGATTTCAAACTGAACCACCTCTAAGAAGTTGGCAGTTGGCAGTTAAACTAAACGTGAACGCTGCTTCTTGTTTGTTCTCCCTGCCAACTGCCAACTGCCAACTGCCAACTCTTCACCGACTCTCTCCAATCGTCTCCGCCGTATGGCCTGAGACGGCGAACTCATCCTTGATCTTCTGCAACAACCAGAGCGGTTTTCCTTTCTCCTCCCGGCCTTTCATCTTGAAGAGTCTCCACTCGCCTTTCAATCGGTCGCCCTGCAAGCGAAAACGCAGAGAGCCTTTGCGCCAGTTCTCAAGCGGAGTCCCTTCGCCCAATTCAAACGTCCCCATGTCCCAGCGATAGACCTGTCCTGCGCCGTAATGACCTTCGCTGATGCTGCCTTCATACGTCAGATATGAAACGGCGTGATCTTCAACCTCCACCGCCAGCCTCTTCACAGACGGATCGAGCGAAGGGCCTTTCGGCACGGCCCAACTCTTCAAGACGCCGCCCATCTCCAGACGAAAATCCCAATGTAGATGACTCGCGTGATGTTCCTGCACGACGAATCTCGATTTCTCTTTCGTCATACTCTTTCTGTTTGGTCGAGCTTACTGCTCTGCTATTCAAAGCAACCCGTTCAGCTTATCGCGGAAGAGTGTTAAAGCGATCTTGCCGCCTTCGGGTTGACCTTTCGCCAACGCTGCTTAGACTCTGTTGCTTCTACACTGCGGCTGGGTCGAACAGCAGTGGAAAGTATTGGCCGCTCATCTTCTCACCGACGGGAATCGCCGGCACGCCTGCGAGCGGCGGCGCGTCGGAAGCGGAAACGACACCATCACGGAAGACGTTGATGACGGTGGCGCGGCGTTGATGTGCGGTGCGATTCTCAAACGAGCCGTGAACCATCAGAGGGTGATGAAAGCTGGCCTCGCCTTTCTTCAGTTCGATAGCGACAGGCTTGAACTCACGCTTCTGCTCATCTGTGAGCACAGTTTGAATCGCGTCCATGTCGTCGGCAAGTCCGGTGACGGGCAGCAGATTCCAGCGCTGGCTGCCGGGCACGTAATGCAGGCAGCCGTTCTCGCGCGTCGCATCATCAAGTCCGATCCAGCAGGAGAGATGCGCGACGGGCTGCGTGCGCGTCCAGTAAGAATAGTCCTGATGCCAGGCGACGACTCCGCCGTGATGCGAGGGCTTGCAGAAAAGCTGGTCGTGCCAGAAGCGCACCGCGCCGCCTAAGAGTTGCGACGCGGGCACTGTGAAAGCAGGATTCCACAGCACGTCATGGAAACCACGCGCGATGCGCCATGCGCCGAGCGCGTGAAAGAGAACTTTCGTCGGGTCTGCGGATTCGTTCGAGTGATACTCGTAAAAGAGTTCGTGCGCTGGATGCTTCGAATCCACAAGCGTCGTCAATTCCTCACGCAGCGCGTCCACCTGTCTCTCATCCAGCATCCTGATGCCTGCGACATAGCCATGCTCACGATAAAACTCCACCTGTTCATCACTCAAACGAAATTGCTCCCACTCTTCTCTCGCCGCAGGTTTCGTGAAGAGATCAGTGAGCGGATAATGATATGCGGACAGATCATCAATCATCTGCATTGACAAAATTACTGTTGACAACCTCCCGCCCACAGACGCAAGATAAGTCTATGGCTGACGAAGCTCAAACAAAACCAATGCTCGAAACCATCTTGGAAGAGATGCGCGCCGGGTTTGCTCAAGTTGATAAACGGTTCGACGCCCTCGAGCAAAGATTTGAAGCGGTCGAATCTCTCGTTGATCGTGCTGCGAGCGCCGCTTACGATACACGCGCAGAAGTCCGCGAACTTAAATCCGATCTGAAGAGATTGCGCGAGCAGCTAAATGTTCCTGCCTGACCGTCTGCGCTTCTTTGGAAAAGCGTTAGGCGTTGCTATCGGCGCGTGTACGCCATGCGGCACAATCCAAAGTTCAACTTGACGCTGCCGACGATAACCGCCGTTGACGATTTTAATTCTTGATGCGGCAATTCGATAGTTCTTAACCAACACGCCTTTCACCTCCCCCAACATCGTCGAGGCTGTATTTGGACGGTCAGGGCTTCCGTTATAATATCGCGGATAGGCAATGACATAGGCTTGCGAACGGGGATACTTTCGCAAAGCATCTGAAAAAGCCTCAAGTGAACTTCCAGCATACTCATCCCCCTCATCATAGGGTGGCATGGAATAGTAATATTCATCGAACTTCAAAGCCGTTTCTGTGTCTAACAGATGCCGCGCGTACACATCGCTTCTTATTTTCGGCGCAGCCCCTATTGGCACTATCCAGAGTTCAGTTGTCAAACATTCCGCGCCGCCTCCATCTATCGTTACTACTCGGTTAGAAGCGAAGCCCCGCGTATTTATCAGGTAATCCTTCATCGGATGTAGTAATCTGCTGCTCAATCCCGGAAGGTCGCGGTAAGAGCGATAAGCGATAATAAAGCCGCGTGTGTTTGGCTGATTCTGTAGTTGGATAGCAAAGTTATCCAATCGCGCTTTTATCTCTGTCAGGAGAATGTCACCGAACTCATCGAACTTTTCTGCCTCTTGCTTGCTGACCTGTTGCGCTTGTGCAAAGCAATTATGAGGTGATACCAGACAGATAAACGACAGCATGATTATCATTTTGATAAGTGTTCTATTCATCGTAGAGCCTGCCTTCTTCGTTCCTCATTTCTTGCTCAAGCCATCAATGACGACTCGCGCGACGGTCGGGATGATCTCGTGCTCGTTGGCGTGATCGGTGGTGAAAGTGACGAGGACAAAACGCGCGCCGTTGGGGAGTTCGATGTAGGCTGCGTCGTGGCGCGTGGTACTCGTCCAGCCTGCTTTCGACCAGAGACGCGCGCCGGGACTGAGGGCGAGGGCTGTGAAGCCGTGCGCCTGATCGTCCGTGTTGTCGCTCTTGCCGGAATAGTCGCGCTTGAGTAGTTCCATCATCGCGGCACTGCGTTGCGGCATGACGGCGCGGCCAGTTGCAATCTCGGAGAGCAGGCGCGCGACGGCGTTCGTCGTCAGGCTATTGCGATTCTCGCCTTTCGTGCCGCGAAAGAGTTGCTCGCGTCCGTAGGGGCCTTCGCAGTAGGTCTTCTGGTTGGTGTTGATGCCGGTGTAGCCTAGAGAGGCGAAGTAGCGATTGACGGCGTTTCTCTTCTCCGCCCACTTCTTCAACTCAGAGCCGGTCAACTCCGGCCCGCTCGTCGTGCCTGTGATCTCATCAATCACATAGCCGGTCGCATCGTTTGACGAATCAACGATCATATCTTTCATCGCGCGCCGCAGTTCGTCCGACTCTTTGAGCTTCCCTTCTTCGAGCAGGTGATGAGCCATGACCAGATAAAACAGCTTGACGACGCTCGCCGGATAGATACCAACGTCACCGCGAAAGTTGGCCTGCGTGGGATGCTGCGGGTCGCTCAAGTTAATCAACGTGATCGCCAGATTGCTCTCCTGTAAATTCTTATCTTTGAATTTCGTGAGCGCGGCTTGCGCGGCTTCGTTGACCAACGCTTGCAGGGCTGGATCAGTTTGCATACTCGTCGAGGTGGTAACTGAATTTCTATTTTGATTCTGCGCCCAAGCGATTGAGGTAAGCGATAATGACAAGCAGGCAAGGAGAATCATGCACAGAGATTTAAGCGACATCCGATTTTATCCTTTCCGAGTTTCTCAGGTAGTTCTGGTTGAGCGATGAAACGAGTTAATAATGAGCGCGTTTGGAAAATCTATCAAGAGTTGACCACAAGGCTGCTGGAAGAAGCGAACGGCAATTGGATTACTTGATATCGTGATTGTCACCTCACTTGATTTAGATTATAAGACACTATGTCTCAGCCAACACGCGAAGGTCTGGTCAGAGGAATTCGCAGATGGGACCTCGTCGCAATTGTTATCAATGCGATCATCGGTGCAGGCATCTTCGGCCTGCCGTCGAACATTTATGGGCGAATCGGCGCGTATAGCCTGTTCGCCTTTCTGGTCTGCGCGCTCGTCGTTATTCTGATTATTCTCTGTTTTGCCGAAGTGGGCAGCCGTTTTGAAGCGACGGGAGGGCCGTACCTCTACGCGCGCGAAGCGTTCGGCCCGCTCGTCGGATTCGAGGTCGGCTGGCTGCAATGGCTCGCGCGCATCACAGCCTTCGCCGCCAATGCTAATCTCTTCGTCGAATATCTTCCCTGGAATCCGGTCTCAAGTGTGTGGCGCGTCGTCATCATCACGGCAATAACAGTCATACTTACCATCATCAACATCGCTGGCGTCCGCAACTCCACAATCTTCGGAAATCTTTTCACTATCGGTAAGCTGATTCCGCTTCTTTTCTTCGTCGCCACAGGCCTCTTCTTCATCAACTCCGGCAACTACTCTTTCGCGCCCAAGCCCGGCTTCGCGGTCTTCTCATTTTCCATCTTGCAGTTGGTCTATGCGTTCACGGGTTTCGAGATGGCTGTCATTCCATCCGGCGAGATACAGAATCCACAGCGCAACATTCCTATCGCGCTCCTGACCGCAATCGGCATCATCGTGACGCTCTACATCCTGATTCAGATTGTCTCAATCGGGACGTTGCCGGAGTTAGCAAGTTCCAAGAAACCTTTAGTTGATGCGAGCAGAAATTTTCTCGGCGCGGCTGGAGCTTCGATCATTTCGGCTGGAGCGCTAATCTCTATCATCGGAAATCTCAACATTACGATCCTCGCAGGATCGCGCCTTCCTTACGCGATGGCGGAGCACAACCAACTCCCACGCTTTCTCGCATCAACACACAAACGCTTTCACACGCCACACTTCGCTATCCTGCTCTCGGCAGCGCTGATGCTCACGCTCGCAATCTCCGGGACTTTCATTTACGCGCTGACCATCAGTGCGATTGCCAGGCTTTTAACTTATGCTGCGACGTGCGCGGCTTTGATTAGCTTCCGCCTCAAGAGCAGCGCGCCGCCTGCGAAATTCAAAGCGCCCGCCGGAATCATCGTCGCAATAGCCGCGCTCATCCTCGCCGGATGGCTGCTCTCGAACAGTCGCTTGAATGAAGCGCGCGATGCAGGAATAGCAGCGGCCCTCGGTCTCTTGATCTATCTCGGTTTCAAATTGAGCCGACGCGGGGAACAGTCTTTTCAATAACGTCTAGTTACGCCGTGACTGCGAACATGATGTATTATTGAGCCTTATCGAAACAGTAAGAGAATCATTCATTGCTCTCTTAGCAATCAACGTGGACACACTAATCGAAAACTTGCGCGCGGTGGTCGGTCGTAATGCTGTGCTGTCAGAAGATGATGAACTGCTCGTCTATGAGTGCGACGGATTACCGCAGCACAAACATCGCCCACGTGCAGTCGTCTTCCCTTCATCAACCGAAGAGGTCGCGGAAGTTCTCAGCCTTCTGGCGCGCGAAGGCGTGTCGTTTTCTCCACGCGGCGCAGGCACTGGACTATCGGGCGGCGCGCTCGCTATCAACCGCGGCGTCACGATTGAGTTGGCGCGGATGCGTCGCGTGCTCAAGATTGATGTGGAGAATCGTCTCGCGGTGGTTCAGACAGGATTGGTCAACGCGCAACTCTCGCGCGCCGCCGCGCCCTTCCGCTTGCATTACGTTCCAGACCCTTCGAGCCAGGCGGCCTGCACTATCGGCGGCAACATCGCGGAGAACGCCGGCGGGATACACTGTTTGAAATACGGCATGACTGTGGATCACGTACTCGCCGCGCGCGTTGTTCTCGCCGGAGGTGAAATCATCGAACTCGGAGGCGCGGGCGCGACCGGCTATGATCTGCTCGGCGTCTTCGTCGGCTCCGAAGGCACGTTCGGCATCGCCACCGAAGCGACGCTTAAGCTCGTTCCGCTTCCTTCCGCCGTGCGAACCCTGCTTGCCATCTTCATGGACGTTGACGATGCGAGTCGCGCTGTCTCGGCGATTATCGCTGCCGGACTCGTGCCTGCCGCGCTGGAGATGATGGACGGCGCGATCATCCGCGCGGTCGAGGCGAGCGTCTTTGCGGCAGGGATTCCTCTGGATGCGGAAGCGGCGCTGCTCGTCGAACTCGACGGACTCGAAGCTGGCCTCGATGAAGAAGCGGAACACGCGGCAAGCATCTGCCGTGAACACGGCGCACGCACAGTAACTTGTGCCCGCGATGAAAGAGAACGCAAGAAATTGTGGGCGGCGCGCAAAGGAGCATTCGGTGCGATGGGTCGCATCTCGCCCGACACGATGTTGCAGGATGCCGTCGTGCCGCGCTCGCGTCTGCCGGAAGTCCTCGCCGCGACTTATCGCATCGGAGCGAAGTATGGCCTGCGCGTGGCGAACGTCTTTCATGCTGGCGACGGCAATCTACATCCGTTCCTCTGCTTCGACGCGCGCCACCCGGAAGAAGTCCTGCGCGTTAAAGAGGCCGGGCGCGAGTTGATGGAGACGTGCGTGCGCGC
>JAVHWW010000078.1:0-104949 GCA_032159235.1 Acidobacteriota bacterium | reverse complement strand
CTCCGCAAACGGATTTGCGCCGCATGGTCTGGACGAACATTCTGGGCACGATGAATCTGGTTCAGGCTTGTTTGAAGACGGGCTTCGAGGCGTTCGTCAACACCGGCTCGTCATCCGAGTATGGATTCAAAGATCATGCTCCGGCAGAAGATGAATCCTTAGAACCCAACAGCCCTTACGCAGTGACCAAAGCATCCGCCACACTCTTCTGTCGCCACACCGCGCGCAGCCGTCAGGTTCATCTCCCGACGCTCAGACTCTACTCAATCTATGGCCCATACGAAGAGCCTTCGCGCTTGATTCCGACGCTCATCGTGCGTGGCTTGAACGGCCAACTCCCGCCGCTCGTCAACCCGGAGACGGCGCGCGATTTCGTCTATATTGATGATGTGGTTGAAGCATATCTGCTGGCCGCCACGCAATCCTTTGAAGAACACGGCGCAGTTTATAACGTCGGCTCCGGCATTCAGACGACGATGCGTGAGGTCGTGGAAGTTGCGCGGCGCGTGATGAATATCGAGGACGAGCCGGAGTGGGGTTCGATGCCTGCGCGTCAGTGGGATACGCAGGTGTGGGTTTCAGACAACAGCAAGATACGAAACGCACTCGGATGGCAGCCCCGCTTCACACTTGAGCAGGGACTACGCGCGACCGTTGACTGGCTCAAGGAGAATCCTGCGCTTCTGAATTTCTATCGCTCGTCGGGCAGGGACTCATCTGAATAATTCAAGCGGTCAGGCAGTTTGTGGCCGGCGCTTTCTCTTCAGCGTCTCAAGATAAACTTCCAGAGTCAGACGCGCAGTTTTCTCCCACGAGAATTGTGCTGCGCGCTCGCGCCCCGTTGTCGAAAGACGCTGCCGCTCATTTTCATCTTGCAGAATGCCGACAATGTTTCGTGCGAGAGCTTGAGCGTCTGTCGGCGTAACAAGACGCGCGGCGTTAGTTCCGACTGCCTCAACGATGCTGGGAATCCGGCTGGTGATAACGGGCGCGCCGCACGCCATCGCTTCGAGCGGCGGTAAGCCGAAGCCCTCGTACAAAGATGGATAGACGAAGACGCTGCATGATGAATAGAGGGCGCGCAGGTCTTCGTCTGTCAGATAGCCTGTGAAGCGCAGGCGATCTTTGACGCCCGACTTCTCAACCTCAGCGAAGAACTCATCCGTTAGCCACCCTTGTTGTCCGGCGATGACGAGTTGGGGACGAAGAGTGGTCGAGCGCAGGATTTCTTCAAACGCTCTGAGCAAGATGGGCAAGTTCTTGCGCGGCTCGATTGTGCCGACGAAGAGGATGAAGTCGTCTTCGATGTTGAGCCGTCGTTTCGTCTCAATGACTTGCTCGACGGGCGCGGGGCGAAAAATATCGCGCGGGGCAGACGGGATGGCGATGACTTTGGAAGGCTCGATGTGTAGATGCTCGCAGACCTCCCGCTTGACGCTCTCCGTAGGCGTGATGATGCGCGAAGCCCTGCGCGCCATGATAGGCAGCCGAAGCCTCCCGCGCCGCACCAACCGCTTCTCATGCGTCGCCGGATGCAGGAACAAAGAGAGATCGTGAATCGTCAGAATGCTGGGACAGTTGCTCCACAAAGGCACTTCGTAATTCGTGCCGTGAAAGAGATCGAAGGCAGACTGCCTGACGTATAAGGGCAAGCCGACAGCAAACCAGCGCCGCCGCAGTGAGCCTGCTGTGGCCTGGACGAGACGAAGATTTGAGGGAACGTCGTGATGAGTTTCGATAGGCGTGGCAAAGGGAAACGGCGAGACCAATTCGAACTCATCTCTCGGAGAGATGAGCGCGAGATGACGCGCCAATTCGAAAGTGTAGTGGCCGACGCCTGTGCGCGGCGCGGCGAGCGGAATGGCGTCGAGTCCGACACGCATACGTTAAAAAGTGGTTAGTGGTCGGTGGTCAGTGGTCAGTTAAAAGCAGAACTTGGTTCTTACTGACCACCGGCCACTGACCACTGACCACTCTTCGAGCTAGTTAATCCGTATGAGCGGCGCTGTGTCTGCTGCGCGACTGGTGAAAGTGCCGCCGTTTGTGATCGTGACGATGACGGGCACATCGCCCGCTCCGGCCAGCGACGCGGGCAACGTGACATCTATCTGGTCTGTGCCCGGCAAGTCGGACGGCATAATCTGAACGATGGCCGTGCCTGTCAAGGCAGTTGTTCCGATGGTCACAGAGACCTGCGATTTGTCTGTGATCCGGCGGACGCCCGTCAGGAAGATTCTGAGGACGGTCGGATCAGTCTCCGTGTTTCCAGACGAATTGACGAAGGTCGTCGTCACACTAAACGGCTCAGGCGATCCGGCGCTCAAAGGATTCGTGATGTTGAGCACGGCGGCGCGGTTCGAGCCGAAGGTGTCTGTCATTGTGAAGATGTCAGGCTGCGCGATTGAAATCTGAATCGTCGAGCGAATCGTGGTGCCGTTGTTGTTGATGACGACCGGGTAAGTGGCGGTGCCCGATGTCGGCGCGAGACCGGGCGGCACGACGAAGTTGATTTGACCCGGACTGACGAAGAAGAGACCGGCAGCCGCGCCGTTGACTGAAACGGAGACGCCGTTCAACTCGATGGGCAGCGATGGGCGACGCGCGGATTCCGACATGCTGCCTGCATTCTGGTTCGACGGCGCGAGCGCAGTAGCCGAGCGCATGATGGCGAGCATCCCCGGCGCAAGCGTCGAGACAGCCGGAGGCGTCGGACTCGTCGCAACAATAGGTCGCTCGCTCGCTCCCGTAAAGAATGAAACGGTCGCGCCCGCCGCGTCCGTTCCCTGACGACTCAAGAGATAGAAGGCTTCCGATCCGAGGTCTGTGTTCAGACCGCCGAATTCTGTGGCGGTGATACTGAAAGCGATACGCGCTTGCGTGTTGCTGGGAAACGGCTGGATGGCCGGGCCAACCACGCCGGGGTTGCTCGTGAGCCGCGTGAAAGTGGTCGGCGCTGCGACGGGCGCTGCGAAAATCTGCGTGGCTCCGCTTGGGTTCAGCCCGTCCGTAGCGACAGTTGGAGCCGTCCCATCAGCCTTAAAATTCAAGCCGGTCGCAAAGATGATCGTCGCGGGCTGGAGCGAGGCATTGTAGTCTGTGAAAGTCGGGAAGCGGAAAGCTGACGTATTATTGGCGCGCGGCCCGACCTGCGTGAAGGCGTTCGTCGTGGCGTTGTAGATGAAGACTGTGGTGTTCGACTGATTCGCGCCCGTGCCCGAAAGATCGGCCAGCGATTCGAGCGCGATGAGATTTCCGTCACGGCTCAAGCGACGACCCGGCGAAAGGAAGTTGACGCCAACACCGGAAAACGGTGCAGTCGTTTTCGTCACCTGTCGCGTAACAGTTCCGGCTCCGGTCGCGGTGTTGATATTACCGAGATAAACTTCGCCGTTGGTGTCCGCGTTGTTGGTCGAGCCGCCCGCCGAAATGTTCGCGTTCGAGAGGAAAGCGACGACCGAGCCATCGCCCGAAAGCGAGGGGTTTTCATTGAAGGCGAATTGTCCCGTCGTGTTAGTCAGTTGGGTTATGACGCCGGTCAGCGGCGTGGCAGTGTTTCTCTTAAAGACGAAGATTTCAGGATTGCCGTCCGTGTTACTTCCAGGAACAAGATCGCGCGTCGAGACGAAAGAGACGATGGCAGCACTGTCACTGGTGGCTGCGTCGCGGTTATCGAAGGCGACGAAGGGCGCGGTGGTTGCGGTGCCCGGCGTCGGCAAGCGACTCGCCGGAGTATTGGTAATTTGTGTGAACGCGCCTGTGGTCAAGTCCACGCCCGCCGGGTCTGCGCCGTTCGATAAAGTTACTGCGGTCACCGCCGGAACAAAGTAGATAAAAATCTCCTGGTTGCCGTCAGCAGCGAGTGCGGCACTGTTGGCATCGCCGTCAAAATTTCCGGGCGTCGTGGCGTTTGAGCTAAAGACAATCCAGCGACCGTTATTACTGATGGTCGGTTTGTTATTGCTGACCTCGACTTTGATGTTACTGAAATCGGTCGCGGTGGTCGCATTGATCGCGGGCTTGGTGGTGTCAACGCGCGCGCTGGTCGTATTCGTAATCTGGAAGATGCGGCGTTGCGCGTAGTCGAAGAGAAAGATTTCGCGGTTGCCGTCGGCGTTGTTGCGCGCCGCAGTCTTCTCGGTCGAGATGTCGCCGGTTGACTCAATCACGACGAAGCGCCCGTCGCCGCTCATGTCACCGGCAAAAGAGTCTTTGGCCGAAGAGGTAATCTGCGCGACGAACGGGTCGGGGGTCGTCTGGGCATGTAGGGAAACAGTTGCGCCGAGCAAGAGAGCACAGAAGACAGCAGCGCACGACAAACGAAAAGCTTGCTTCACGTAAAAGCCTCCGAATTAAAACGCGGACATAAAAGAAAACGCTCACCTTGGGGAGCTTGAGCAGCGTTCATAGCGCAGGTGAAGAACTCTCACACCCGAGCGGTTAAAGATGCTTATTTTAAGCGGAAGGTGGCTCAAGCGCAAGGCAGGGAGCAATAATTCCATGCTTTTTTAACGAGCTAAGAAGGGCGCGAACACCCCGTTGACCATCCAGAGTGTGCCCGCAATCGCCATCTGTCTCTCAACTCCGACGCCCGAAACTTTCGCGCCGCTCGCCGAATCAACGGTCAGGCCGCCGGGAATGTACGCAACTTCACCCGACTTCGATTGCAGCCGAATGCTGTAGTCGCCGAGCGGAGCGTCAGGATTGATTTCAATATCGAAGCTGATAATCGGATGCTCGTAGTTGATGCCAGATTGCAGCGTCAGGCTCGCCGGATTCACTTTGATGAAAGGCGACGTGATGCTGATACCGCCGTCTGAGACCTGATCCAAACCTTCGCCGCCAACGAAGATCGTGTAGCGGTTGCCCTGCACGAGCGGGACGGCGATAGTCGAAAGATGGCCGTTGCTGCCGAAGACCACTGGCTTGATCGTCGTTCTCTCAGTTTCAAGTTTGAGGTCTCGCTGAACCGTCTCACCTGCCGCGACGTTGAATTGATTCCGCTCCTCTGCACTATGATCTGTGACGAGGCGATACTCGCCCGGCGGCAAGCCTTCGATCCGATACGTCCCGTTCGGCAAGCTCACATTGCCCGCCACGATTCTGCCAGTCACGCTCTCTTCAATCCAGACGTGCGCGGCGGCAACGGGCGTTGACGCAGCATCGCTGAGCGTGCCTGTGATGGCTCCGAAACTTTCACGCGCACCGTAGAGCGCGTGTGCGCCCGCGCGATCATCGTCGGAGAGCGTGCGTGCGCTGAATGCTGCCTGTTGATAGAGACCATTGACGCCCTGTCGCGGTTGCATGGCCGCGCCTGCTTCGTCGGAATGCTCAAGTCCGAGGAGGTGTCCGATCTCGTGTGTGAAGGTCGCTTCAAGATCGTAAGTGCCGGGCGTGCCGTCTGTCGAGAACTGCGCCGCAGGATTGATGACGACATCGGCCTCCGTGATCGCGCCTGTCGTCGGATCGTAGAAGACGCGCGTGCGGCCTGTGCGGTCTGCGCTGTCGAAGACGTTGCGATTCTCCGGCGTGTCGGCGACCGTGATGAGACTGACGCCGTCGCCCTGACCGCTCGGACTGATGTTGAGCGCGTCCGACGAAGTTTCGACGAACTGAATATTGACAGCTTCCGACCAATGCGCGAGTGCGCGGCGGGCTGCACCGAGGACGTCGCTTCCCGGTTTGATATTCGATGGTGGAGAGTTGAGTGAATTTGAGAGCGCAATCTTAATCGTATTGCTCGGCCATTTGATACGCACGCTGGCGGTGCTATCGGTGTATTGCAAAGTGTAGGCGCGTGTGGGCACAACCCAACTCAGGATGAAAAAGATTAAAGCCAGAGTGGTGACCGAACGACGCATAATAGATAACCCGAGTTCGCCAAAAATTTATCTCCGAAACTCTCCCTGAAACTCGCTTTCAGGCTTTACTAAAGGCAACAGGCAGGCCATAGCTTGCGTCTGGCGAAGATTCTCGCAGGCGTACTTTCATTACCATTGTGCTGTGAAGTTTTACGCTTGCCGGTCGGCTGAATCACTTGAACAGAACGCCCGGAGTTAAAGAGCGCCGATGTGAACTAGAACAACTCTGGACGTATCAAACGAATTCACTCAGTCGAACGTACTCGAAAAGCACCGACATTGAAAAAGCACAAAAGAGTAGCCGGAAGTTGTACGGATCAGCGCACAGCTTCCGGCTACTCTTTGCTAAACACTGTTCGGAGTATTTGCTGCTTCGTAAGGGCGGAGTAATTCCTGCGGCTTAACCCAATTCCTATCAAGCGGGCTTGTTCTTCGTCTTCATCGGCAGGCGTTTTGGCAAATCCAAATCATCATCAATAAGTGCATCCACATATACGCCAGCGAGTCGTGCGTAGCGTAGCAGCACTGGCAGCGTTGGCTCGCGTAGGCCGCGCTCGAACTCAGAAATGTGTCCCGGATGAGTTGTGGACTTCGTAGGCTTGATGCGTCCCGCCATTTCTTCCTGCGTGAGATTAAGAGCTAGACGGATTTGCCGCAGCTTAGAAGCCAAGTGCTTCGGATGATCGCGGCGCGAGCGACCCATCAGAATGATCCTCCCGATGGGTCAGTTTTTGTTTCTTTACTTATGCTCCAATATTGGAGTATAAGTGGCATCTCATTTTCTGCCGCCCTGAATCCGAAATTCGGATGAAGGGCTTCGCGCATTATTCGTTATGTAAAATGCGCTCCATGATTTCGCGCTCTTTATTGCTTGCCCTCTTGCATTAGTATATTATCTGTCGGCCAAGAGCAAGCAAGAGTAACTAATCTAAACCGTCTTTGTCCTTATCGCTTAGAAGAGGCGGGTGTTCATATCAAAGAAATCAATTGCGGAATCAAGAAAGGAATTCGCACTCCTCGCAGAGTTTCATAACTTGCCGGTCAGCCGTTATTGGGAATTGGAAGGGAGAAACACAAGCCATGTCTATGTGGGTCTATAGAAACGGTCAATCGCTTGGCTACTTTGAGGAATCAATAGTAGAAAACAATTTACGAAACGGAAGTTTCTTACCAACTGACGTAGGTTGCCGGGAGGGTGAGAGTCAATGGCAACCACTTTACATTCTGTTTCCGCAGGTGATTCCACCTTACACTTACCCAACGCAGATAGGAAGCAAAGGTAATATGAAAAGGATCGTTCTTCCGATTATCGGTGGGATATTGCTGATTATCAGCATAGTGCTTCTTGTCTATGGTGGAATGGCTAACAGCGAATCTCAACGGCCAGATTTTGGTAGGGGAGCAGATATGAGAGCACGAGAAGCATCTTTCGTTGGGGTTGTTTCTAATAGTATTGGATATGCCACCGGAGCAGTAGGTCTGATTCTTATCACGGTTGGTCTTTTACAGAAGAGACCTAATAGATGAGACACGCTGAACTGGACTTACGGTGTTCTTAATCCTTATCTGAAAAGAACAACAATGAAAACAAATTCTACCCAACGCCTAATGTTTGTTGCTTTTGCCATTGCTTCGTTGCTCTTGCTCACAACCGCAGACGGACAACGCAGGAGCGGTGTTAGAAGGACGGGCACACCACCAGCCAAAAGGACAGCAAGCGTGCCGCGTGCGGGTACAACTGTCAGGAATCGAATCGGGATGGAGTTTGTTTCCATACCTAAGGGAAGTTTTATGATGGGCACGGAGACGACGGACTGGAGGGACTGGTCTTTGAAGCCTGTGCATCGGGTGACGATTAACTATTCAATTTACATGGGAAAGTATGAGGTTACGCAGGTGCAGTGGGCTGCTGTAATGGGGAGCCGTCCATCGTGGTCAAGTTTACCGGGGTTCATCTGCGATCAGTGCCCTATGTTTCAGGTGAGCTGGAATGACGCGCAGGAGTTTATCCGTAAGCTGAATGAAATGAATGACGGATATACGTACCGATTGCCGAGTGAAGCGGAGTGGGAATATGCCTGCCGCGCCGGAACAACGACAGCGTTTGCGTTTGGGAACTCCATATCATCGAAGCAAGCGAATTTTGATGGCAACTATCCGTATGGCGGAGCAGCGAAAGGAGTCTATCGTCATCATTTGACACCAGTGGGAAGTTTTCAGCCGAACGCATGGGGGTTATACGACATGCACGGGAATGTATCTGAGTGGTGCGAAGATGTATGGCATGGTGACTACAATGGCGCGCCAAATGACGGTTCAGCATGGTTGACTGGCGGAGAAAATTATCGACGATTGACTGACGGAGAAGATTATCGACGAGTTGTGCGCGGCGGTGCGTGGAACAGTGGCGGTAACATCCTTCGCTCCGCCGTCCGCGAAAGGGCTGGTGTGATGGGTGACGTGGGCTTTCGTCTCGTTGCGGTGTCGCGGTCTTCGTAGCCTTTGAATTAGTACAGGATTGAGGACGCGCTTGTTATATCTCCTTCCGCTTCGGCCTCTCATTCGCACGCAGCACGCGCTTGCGTAAGCGAATCGTTTGCGCCTTTCTTTCCAGTTGCCAGAGCGGCTACAATAGCTGCGGCGCGCACGCCTACAGCGCAGCGCCGCAGCTAAAGAGAGGAATCATAGCTGTATGACAACGGCAACAGAACATCTCTACATAGAGACGGATGAAGAAATCCTCGGCGGCGAACCCATCATTAAAGGGACGCGCACGCCCGTGCGCGCGGTCGTTGAGACATGGCGGATGGGCGTCGCCGCCGAAGAGATCACCCATCATCTGCCGCATTTAACGCAGGCGCAGGTCTTCGACGCTCTCTCCTATTACAGCGACCATCAGGCGGAGATCAACCACTACATCGAGCGCAACCGTATTCCCGATGAACTCATTGATCTGCGCGTGAGGAACATGTGACCCGCCTGTTCATCGAGCTTTACCTGGACGAGGACGTGAATCCGTTGGTCGCAGGCTTAGTTCGAGCGCGCGGCTTCGTGGCGCAGACGACACAGGAAACCGGGCGCACGCGGACGGGAGACGCTGCACAGTTAGCCTACGCCGTCAGCCAACAGCGTGCGATGTTGACGCACAATCGTGACGATTTCGCGCGGCTCACGCAAGAATACTTCGCGGCTGGGCGCAAGCACTTTGGCATCATTATCGCGGTGCGCCGTCCACCGCAGGAGCTTGTCCTGCGATTGATGACGATTCTCAACCAGACGACCGCCGATGAGATGGAAGATCAGATCATCTACATCTGAACGATGAGCGCAATCGAAAGTCTCTCACGACTCTTTTCTTTTCGGTCGCTCGTTCGCCCTCAGCACACGCTTACGCAGGCGAATCGTTTGCGGCGTCACTTCGACCAACTCATCATCGGCGATGAATTCCAGCGCCTGTTCGAGCGACAACTCTTTAACGGGCACGAGCCGCATCGCTTCGTCGGCGCTCGCGGCGCGCATGTTCGTCAGCTTCTTCTCTTTGATGACGTTGACATCCAGATCAACGGCACGCGCGTTCTCGCCGATCACCATGCCCTCATAAACCTTCGCGCCCGGACGGGCGAAGAGCGATCCGCGCTCCTGTAGGTTGAAGAGCGCGTAAGTCGTCGTCTCGCCCATGCGGTCTGCGACGAGTGAGCCGGTCGCACGACCGCGCATCTCGCCCATCCACTCGCCCCAACGCAGAAAGATCGTGTTGAGCAAGCCTGTGCCCTTCGTCTCGGTCAGAAACTCGTTGCGAAAGCCGATGAGTCCGCGCGACGGCGTTTCAAATTCCAGACGCACGCGACCCGTGCCGTGATTGACCATCTTCGTCATCTGCCCTTTGCGTCGTCCCAATGCTTCCGTCACGACGCCGATAAACTCGTCCGGGCAATCCACGACCACCTGCTCGATTGGCTCAAGCACACGCGCGCCGTCTCTGCGCGTCACGACTTCAGGTTTTGAAACCATCAACTCGTAACCTTCGCGGCGCATCATCTCGATTAAGATGGCAAGCTGCAATTCGCCGCGTCCTGAAACTTTGAACTGATCCGGCGATTCAGTCGCTTCAACACGGATAGCGACGTTGCCTAAGATTTCTTTATCGAGCCGCTCCTTAATCTGGCGCGACGTGACGTACTTGCCCTCGCGTCCGGCGAACGGAGAATTATTGACGCCGAAGATCATCGAAATCGTCGGCTCGTCAACGGCGATGGTCGGCAAGGGCTGCGGATTATCCGCGCTCGTGATGGTCTCGCCGATCTCTATATTCTCAATTCCGGCGAGGGCGACGATGTCGCCGACGCCAGCGCGTTCGACAGCCTCGCGCTTCAAGCCCTCGAAGACGTAAAGCTGCGAGACGCGCGTCTTGTCAATTGAGCCATCGCGCCTGACGATGGCGATTTGTTCGCTGACGGCAATCTCGCCGGACGAGATACGACCAATACTGATACGCCCGACGTAATCGCTGTAATCAAGATTCGCCACGAGCAGTTGTAAAGAGTCTTCGCGCAAAGCGACCGGCGCAGGAATCGTCTCAACAATCTGGTCGAAGAGTGGGCGAAGATCGCGCGAGTCGTCCGTCAGATTCTTTTTCGCAATGCCGTCGCGCGAGACCGCATAGAGAATCGGAAACTCTATCTGCTCATCCGTTGCATCGAGGTCGAGAAACAGCTCGTAGATTTCGTCAACGACTTCGGCGGGACGCGCATCCTGTCTGTCAATCTTGTTGACGACAGCGATGGTCGGCAGTCTCGATTCAAGAGCCTTACGCAACACGAAGCGCGTCTGCGGCAGGCAGCCTTCGGCAGCGTCAACCAGCAGCATCACGCCGTCCACCATCTTCAACACGCGCTCAACCTCGCCACCGAAGTCCGCGTGTCCCGGCGTGTCCACGATATTGATTTTGATGTTGCCGTAGCGCACGGCTGTATTCTTCGCCATGATGGTGATACCGCGCTCGCGCTCCAAGTCCATCGAATCCATCACGCGCTCACGGACTTGTTCGTTATCACGAAACGTGCCGGATTGTCTGAGCATCGCATCAACGAGCGTCGTCTTGCCGTGATCCACGTGGGCGATGATGGCTATGTTGCGGATGTTGCTTCTCTCTTGAGTCATGATTCCCCTGTACAGTTGAAAACTTTAATTTATTTTGCGTGCAGCAAAACTAAACATTTTACCATGAGTGGCTCGCTTGAGCATCTTGGCAGAGAGATACGAACGGAGTTCTCGCAAAGATGCAGAGGAAGACAAAAGGCGCAAGGATATTTTCTCTTTGCGCCTTCAGTTCCTCTTTGCGTCTTTGCGTGAAACTTCTTGTTCAGGAATTGAAAGCTCGCGTTTGCCTGAGCGCTTCGTAGAGCACGATGGCAACGGCTGTGGCAAGATTGAGACTACGCACTTTCGGATTGAGCATTGGGATGGTCAGGCATCTCTCCCAGTTGGCGTGCAGCAAATCTTCAGGCAGGCCGCGCGTCTCACGACCGAAGACCAGGCAATCGTTCGTCTCGAACTGCCAGGCAGTGTACGACCTCTCAGCTTTCGTCGTGAGATAAATGAATCGCGCTTCCGGTACAGCTTCATTCAAAGCGGCGAGGTCGCGGTGACGATGTAGAGAAACTTCCGGCCAGTAATCGAGTCCCGCTCGACGCACAGCGCGATCATCGAGACGAAAGCCCGTCACGCCAACGATGTGCAAAGGAACGCGCGTCGCCGCGCACAAACGCGCAATATTGCCCGTATTCGGCGGTATTTCAGGCTCGATGAGCGCAACGTGAAGCATAAGAGCAGTGAAAAGTGAATAGTGAAAAGTGAAAAGTGAATGATTAAATTCGATTTCAACTATTCACTTTTCACTTTTCACTTTTCACTATCTTTTGTAGTCGTCTTCCAATCTCACAATATCATCTTCACCCAGATAATCGCCGAGTTGAACTTCGATGAGTGTGAGCGGACGGTCGGTTGAATTGCCGAGGCGATGATTAGTCTCAGGAGGAATGTGAAGGTGTTCGCCTTCTTTGAGTTGTAGCTGGCGGTCGCCGCAGATAACATCAGCGACGCCTTCGACGACGACCCAGTGTTCGCCGCGATGTGCGTGGCGTTGCAGACTGAGGCGCGCGCCGGGTTTGATCTCAAGCCGCTTGACTTTGTAGCCGTCGCTTTCTTCCAGCACTTCATAGCGGCCCCAGGGTCGCTCATCAGTTTCGCCGCGCACTGCTCTTATCACCTCTCTAGATTAAGTCTCGAGTTTCGGGTGCCGGGTTTCGAGTTCAGCGATCTTAATCAACTCGCAACTCGTCACCCGAAACTCGAGACCATGATTCGTGAGCATAGCGAGATGCGCGCTCCGGCGCAAGCAGAAGAAAAAAGGAACGGCGGGCTTCGTTGAAGCATTCGCCGTTCCTTTGAGTATGGCCTCAAGAGGCCAAGTGTGTTGCGTGCGCCTATGGAAGGTTGCTGTTGTCGGTTGTCTAACTGAGTTACTTCTTCTTGCCGGCTTTCTTGGCGGCCTTCTTGCCGCCGCCCTTCTTGGCGGCCTTCTTGCCACCGCCACCCTTTGCTGCTTTCTTTCCACCTTTTTTAGTTGCCATAGGTTGTTGCTGCTCCTTTTCAGTTTTGGTTTAAGCCACAAGATAATGTATTGACTTTGCTCTTGTGGCCTAGAGTAAGCGGCGCACAACATGTTGGTATATAAACTTAAAGTGCGCGGATGTCAATAACTTTTACTTGATAATTGAAAAAAAATTTCAGAGCGTTATCACGCGATCATCATCTTTCGACTCGCAATCAATCACACTCGTGCATCATCAACGATGATTATGCGACTGCGTATGGCTCGAATTTTTCAATCTCTCATCAACGATGGAGATGAGACGAGAAGGTTGGGTTGGAAATATTTTGATTGTGTGGTGTGAGGCGCGTGCGCGTCTCATCTGAAGAGCGGCGTGAAAATCCATTGATCGTGGCGCTCGATTCCGTAATAGGTAATGATGGAATCACGACGGCTGCGACTGGCAACGCCGATGAACGGCCCGGTTCCATTTGCCGAGTCATCACTGCCGCCCGGAGTCGCATCTGTCGTTCCTGTATCGAGGATGTTGCCGACTCGCACCTGATATAAACGACTAATCAAAGGATCGCGCGTTGGCGGCGTTCTGCCGCCTGCATACGTTGTGACCGCGACTTGAAATCTGATGAGCGCCGCATCATTCGGATGTATCAATCTCCATTCGCCGGTGCTTGAAAGCGGATCGCGTGCCGCTTCGGGACGCAGGATTTGCACGTTCTTCGCGCCGCGCGGATTGCCTTCGAGCAGTTGCTCCATCGAGGTCGGGAGTTGCCCGCCGTGCGCTTGCGCGAAGAGACGAATCGCTTCGGCAACCTGTTCGCCGCGCCAGATGGCTTCCTCTTCGAGCGCGCGCTGTGTTTGCTGGCGGACGCTCGGAGCGGCGGAGACGAGCAGCAGCGCGATGATCGTCATCACAGCCAGCAGCGCTATGAGTGTGTAGCCCTGTTCGCCTCGCCGTTGCGACGAATGCGCCGGGCGAGACGAAGGAGAGCTTTCAGGTTGAGCGCGTCTCTTCCTCATCAAGAAATTAAAGTTGCGGCTCCTCGTCGCTCGTCGGAGGTTGATAGCGCGGCTGTCCTGTCGCGTTCGGGTTTGAGTTGTCGCCCGTGAGCAGCAAAGGGTATTTGATCTTCAGAGTCGTGTCCACAAGCACGACTTCACTCTTGGAGATGCTGGTGACACGAAAGCGCCCGCCAACGATGTCGCCGCGCTGGGCGTTGAGAACCTCGCTGCTGCTCTTCTCTTTGAGAACCGCCGTGTCATTCGAGCCTGGTCTGAGAGTAATTCCGATCAGGATGTAGTTCGGCACGGGCGCAGGCATGACATTGAGCGTCGCCGTGCTGGAGAACAACTGTCCGTCGCGCGAGCGGACGACTAACTGGCGCGCGCCTTCAAAAGAGATGAGTTGCGCGGGCACTTTCGTCGAGAGTTGCTGCGGACTGACAAAGCGCGTCGGGAGTTCAGCGCCGCCGATGTAGATGTGCGTGTCGGGCGTAAACTTGTCGCCCATTACGTCGAGCGTGAAATCTGACGTGTGCGCATAGACGTTGACAGGCGAGATGGATGCGAGAACTAGATTGGGCGGCGTGGGCGTCGGCGTCGGGATGGGCGTCGGTATCGGCGTCGCCTTCGGTGGCGGCGGCACGTAAAAGGCGAAGATGTTGCGTTCGGCTTCGGGCACAGAGGGCGGCGACTCATTCCCATATCTAATTTCTTGCGGAATGAATCCTCCTGCATCGTTTCGTAAGTCACTTGGAGTCTGCGCAGTTGGCCTGCCGGCGACCGTTGCGGGCGAAGGTTTCGGCTTCGCTCCTGAAGTTGGTGGCTTCGAGGAAGATGACGAGCCGAGAAGCATGTACGCCAGAGAGATGAGCGCGACCGCGCCGAGTACGACCGCCGCGATCATCTTGCTACGTTCCGCAGGTTTTTTACGTTCAGGTAATGCCATGAGATTTCAACTTTCAGCGCGTCGCGTTCGCGGGTTGCTCAATGACTTCACTGCTCCCGCCGCGCCGGAAATAGGCGGCCAGATCAACTCGCAGACTGACGAGCGACGAGCGCGGTGGTGGTGCTGCTGCCGCCGCAGGGCCGGGAGGAGTTGTGCCCGCTACGACATTGTTTGTATCGGTGGCGTTTTCAAGCTCGACCGCATTGATAATGATGAATTGACGGCTCGCTTCGATGTCTCGGATAAAGTGGCGCAGGTTCGCGTACTGTCCTTCGACCGTGACCACGACGCCGATGCCCGGATAGAGGCTCTGCCATTTATTGCTGGTGGTTCGCGCCTTCTGCTGTGTCTCCGCGTCCTTCTCTTCGAGATAGGTATAGGCGGGGCCGGAAGTGTTGCGCAGGTTGTTGCTGCGAATCAGTTGGATAAGCACGTTGTAGAGAGTCACGCGGCCTGCGTCGCGCCCCGTCAAATGTTCGCCCTCAAACTTTTCGAGGCTCTGGCTGATGAGACTGATGCTATCCTGCGTCGTCCCCTTAGTCTCAACCACCTTCTGCATGTCGCTCAACTTCTGTTGCAAGCGTGCGCGCTCATTTTGCGCGGTGGCGAGGCGAGATTCGGCGGGACTGTAAAAGTATAGATAGGTGAAGACGACCGCCAGCAGCATGACCGCGCTGCCGGCCAATCCGACAAGCTCCGCCATGCCGATGATGCTGCGCTGGCGCGACTGGCGCAGACGATCAACGCGAACGCGAATGGGCGCGCGTCGTGCCGGTGTGTTCCCTTCAGTTGTCTGACCGTTGTTGCTCATCGCGTCTCAAGATAGCTGACTTGCGTGGTGCTGGCGGCGGCGAGATTATCGTTCGCCGCAGTTGTCGGCACGCCGCCGCGCGGTTGATAGATCACGTGCAAGGTTGACTCGGTGCCCGTTTCAGTTCTCTCCTTCTGCAAATTCTGCTCGACGAGTTCGGAACGAAAGACGCCCGCGTGATCCATCGCCTGAATCATCGCCGTCACATCCGCAGGGTCACGACTTATCACGACCAACTCCAAATCCGCCACCGTTCTATCGCCGCGCGCAGCCACATCGCGCACCGTGATCCGCTTGACGCGGACGCTCGAAGGCAAAGCCGCTTCAAGGTCTGCGAAGAGTCGCGCCCATGAGAAGCGTTTGCGGTCAACGAGCGCCTGCGCCGCTTGCAGGGTTTGCAACTGCTCCGGCGTCAGCGCCTGCTTGATCTCTTCGGCACGATGCTCAAGCACGCTGATCTGCTGCCGCTCGCTGTCAACGTCGCGCTCCACCTGCGCCGCGCGCGCGTTTGTCTCGCTGCTCTTGCTAATCAGCAGGACGAGCACCAGCAAAGACACAACTGTGATGACGCCCGCGATTGTCCAGGGCAATGCGCGATTACGAAAAGGCTGGCTGGCGAGATTGAGATTGGCGCTCACTTGAAATTCCCGTCACACACTTGATGATGGAGCGAACATTCGACTCCAACACACAACAAAAGCATACCGCGTGCGCTTCCTACGGCGCAACCGCACCCGCGAGCAGCCATCCTTGAGCTTGCCTGCCGTCAATTACACGCTGTGAACGGAAGTGAGTTTCTAAAAATTAAAAATTAAAAATGTAAAATGCAAAAAGGAAGAGAGCGCGCGCTGCTCATCATCAATTTTGCATTTTTAATTTTTAATTTTGCATTTAATCTATTCCGGCCTTGAAGGAAGCGGCGTGTCGGCTTCGTTTTCGAGAGGCAGATGGCTGTAGGCGCAGACACGGTTGCGTCCCTCGCGTTTAGCGCGATAGAGCGCCGTGTCCGCGAGTTCGATTAATTGAATCGGGTCTTGCGCGTCGTCGGGATATGAGGCGACGCCGATGCTGATCGTGATGTGCAGCATCTTCTCCTCAAGCTCTGTAGAGCCACGTCGCGTAGCCCGGAAAAGATGTTCGTCCACGCCCGCGCGCACGCGCTCGGCTGCGATAATGGCTTGCGCGTACTGCGCGTCGAGCAGGAAGGCCGCGAACTCCTCGCCGCCGAAGCGCGCCGCCACGTCGCCCGCGCGTAGCGCTTGCGTAATGACCGCGCCAATCTCCTCAAGGGTTTGATTGCCGACGAGATGGCCGTGTGTATCGTTGACTGATTTGAAGTGATCTATGTCCATCATCAGCACGCAGAAGGGGCGCGACTCCGCTTCGGCGCGTGCGGCTTCGCGGCGCAACTCGGAGAAGAATGATTTGCTCGTCAGCAGTCCCGTCAATTCATCGTGCACCAGCAAGCGATGAATCTGGCGTTGAAACTCGCGGTCAATCTCGTCGAGCATGTCAAAGCGCAGGAGATGCTCGCCGATGATGATCTTGTCGCCGTCTTGCAGGAAGGCATCCGTAATAAGCTGGCCGTTGAGGATCGTGCCGTTGGTCGAGCCGAGGTCTGTGATGCGATAGCTTGTGAAGTTCGTGTGCGGATCACGTTCGGTAGTGATGCGCGCGTGAAGACGCGAGGCGCGCGCATCGTTGACGCGCACGTCGGCTTCGAGCGCGCGCCCTAAGATCACCTCGTCGCGCTCAAGCGGGATGGGAACGGCGAGCAACTCGCCACGCAAAAAGACGAGCGCCGGACGGCGTTCACGGTCGCGTCCGGGAATTTCCAGAGTGTTCTTTTCAGGGTCTGCGCTCAACTCGATTCCGCAAGTGCGTTGTCCAAAGTTTAGAGAGCGCGCTCATCTTAGCTTGCGAGAGGGCAGGGCGGCAACATAGCCGATTGCAGATTGTGGATTGCGGAATGAAAGAACAGAAGGCAGGAGGCAGAAAGCAGTAGGCAGCAAACCAAGCTGTTTTGACTGCCTTCTGCCTTGTGCCTTCTGCTTTCTGTTCTTTCATTCCGCAATCGGCACGCTTGACGGAGCGTGGCAGCTTACTTCTATAATTAACACACCCCTCGTCAACTCAGGCTGAAGAGAGCAAAGCGGCTGCGGCGCGGGCAAGCGCTCGCAGATGAGGCCGATTGATCGGGGAGATGGAAAATCTTTTGAGGAATAACTGAAGTGCAAGAAGAAGGAACGACCACAGCGTGCCCCTGGGCCACGCAGGAAATTTCGGTGGAGCGCGTCGCTGAAGCGCGGTTGCCGACTGAAATCGGCGAGTTCAGGATTGCGGGCTATCGTTCGCGCACGAGCGATGAAGAGTTCGTCGTCATCTTCAAGGGCGACCTGCAACCTGAGATTCCGACGCTCGTCCGCATTCACTCGCAGTGTTTGACGGGCGACGTGTTCGGCTCGACGAAGTGCGATTGCGGGCGACAACTCAAGCGCGCGATGGAGATGATCGAGAGCGAAGGTCGCGGTGCCATCGTCTATCAACAACAGGAAGGGCGCGGCATCGGCATCATCAACAAGATTCGCGCTTATGCCCTGCAAGATGAAGGCGCGGATACGGTCGAAGCCAACGAGCGGCTGGGGCTGGCTGTGGATTTGCGTGAGTACAGGCAATGCGCCGAAATCCTCTTTGATCTGGGGCTGTGTCAGGTGCGTGTGCTCTCGAACAATCCGCTGAAGATTCGTGCGATGGAAGAGGCCGGGCTGAGAGTGGTCGAGCGCGTCTCAATCGAAGTCGAGCCGTCGGAATCGGCTGAGAATTACATGCGCACGAAGAAGGAGAAGATGGGTCATCTGTTGAAGTTTGATATGTAGCGTGCACGTAAAAAAAATCGGTGCCGAAACGAGAAGGCGCGAACTCTCGTCGGAGTTCGCGCCTTCTCATCCTCACGAGTCGGATTCCATCTATTGCTTGCTGCGCAGGTCACTGATGGCGGCCTTCAGGCGCTCGGCGTCGGGAGCTTTCGGCGAGAGCTTGAGGTAAGTTTCCAATTCGTCCGCGCCACGCTTGTAATCTTTATTGCCCGCGTAGATGCCTCCCAGATAGCGGTGCGCCATTGCCACTTCGTCCTTGCCTGTGCTGACGGCAATCTCCAATTCCTTCTGAGCTTCCGCATATTTCGCCATATCATACTGTTTGGTCTTTTCGTCTCGGCTGGAAGTCAGCAAGGTAATGCCCAGATACATGTGCGCCGTCGGCATGGCGTTGTTTTTCTGAAGCACCTGCCGCAGTTGCGCTTCGGCTTCAGCAAACTTCTTTTGATTCATGAGCGCGATGCCGTAACTGAGGCGCGCGTTGGTGTCCTCAGGCGTAATCTTCAGCGCGGCCTCTAATGCTTCGGCAGCTTTGTCCGGTTTACCGAGCTTCAGATATTGGACGCCGAGATCACTCAGAGCTTGTGGAAATTGCGGGTAAAGAGTCACGGCCTTATCGAGTTGCTCGGCAGCCTTCTTGCTGTCGCCCTTGGCCGCCGCGTCCATTCCTTTACTGTAAAGATCGCGCGCCTCTTTGGGTATTTTGCCGAAGGCGTTGGCAGTCCCTTTCAACTTGAGATTGATGGCGATGTTCAGATTACGCCCGCCGACACTGGCCTCTCGATCTATCGAAACAGCTTCGACAGCCGAATCAAACTCTTTCCCACCGTCAACCATCACCGTGTAATGGCCTGCCAGTAAGCGGTTGAACTGAAAGACACCATCGTCATCAGTGAGAATAGTTTGATCCAACATATCGTTGCTGGTCAGTCTGACTTTGACACGCTTCCCTTCTTTCGGCTCGACGGGAAAATAGACGCGGCCTTTAATGATGTTGATGCCGCCATTTGATTCGGGAAGACCGCGTGTGCTGCCGACACCTCCTTGCGCCAATGCGGTCAGGCAGGAACTGAGAAGAAGAAGAACAACAGCCGGCAAGACGAGATGACAGGAGCGTTGTCGAGCGGTTGCTCGGTTGGGTGCGAGAGACATTTCGTTAAACTCCTTTTCAAAGGTTTTGATTATTCACGCGGCAGTGCCGAAGAGCAAGTAGTCTTCGGTTTATAAATCAAGATGGGTGTATCCTGCAAGGAATCAGCGCGGCTCGGACTATTTATTTTTGCTGCGCAGGTCTTTAATCAGGCCGCGTATCGTTTCCGCATCACGAGCTTTCGGCGAGAGCTTGAGGTAAGTTTCCAATTCGTCCGCGCCACGCTTGTAATCTTTATTGCCCGCATAGATGCCTCCCAGATAGCGGTGCGCCATTGCCACCTCATTTTTACCCAGGCTGACAGCGCGTTCTAACTCTTTCTGCGCTTCCGCGTAGCGCGCTGCGTCAAACTGCCCGGTCTTCCCATTCTTGCTGAGGTTGAGCAGCGCGAGTCCCAGATACATGTGTGCTGTCGAAGATGCGTCGTTCTTTTTCAGTGCCAGGCGAAACTGAGCTTCCGATTCTGCGGCCTCCCTCTTTTCCAGCAGCGCGATGCCGTAATTGAGTCGCGGCGTGAAGTCGTCCGGCTTGATCCGCAAAGAAGCGCTCAAGACTTCGATGGCTTTGTCCGGTTGACCGATCTTCAAATACTGCACGCCCATTTCATTGAGCGCCAGACTGAATTCCGGGTAATTGCTGACGGCAGCTCTTAATTGTTCGAGAGCTTTTTTGCTGTCGCCTGCCCGCACCGATTCGAGTGCCTGCTGATAAAGATCAACGGCAGGCTTGGGCACATTAGCCAGGGCCGCATTGACCACGCCGGGGGCGGTCGTTTCCGTGGTGCCGGATTTAGGTCGGAGATTGATGATGACATTAAAGATGCGCGCGACATCGACGCGTATCACATCAGCCGGGGAGAGGCTGCTGGTTCTCAACGCGCCTTCGACATAGACCGACTCTCTGGCGATTTCATAATCCTTCCCCGCATCCACAGTGAGCGTGTAAGAGCCGGGCGCGATAGAGTTGAAAGTAAAACTGCCGTTGAGGTCTGCGATCACAGAGAGGTTTTCGGAACTCGTGCTATCAAGCGTGACCTTGATGGCAGACACATCGGAGCGCCGACCCGAAGGGAAATAGATGCGCCCCTGAATTTTATGCTTGCCGCCCGTGCCCGTATTATCTATTCCGCCCTGCGCATAAAGAGAGATGAAGGAAATCGAGAGCAAGAGAATGACCGAGAGCACTTGCAGAGAGCGGCAACGCACCGGGTGGGTGCTGGCCCGACCTGTAGGGAAAAACATTTCAGCCAACTCCTTTCTTGAATGGTCAAAGGTCTGGATTCAGGTTAAAGGGCGAGCGCGTCACGACGAATAGCATAGCACTAAAAAAAGAAGAGGGAGAAGCACTGTTGGGCGCTCCTCCCTGCTCAAAGTTTTCAGATGCCTGCGCGTTGCGGCATAGGCATCTGAAAGCAACCAGTTCAGAACTGGAACTTGACGCCCAAACGCAGCGACGACGGGAACTGGAAGATCGTTCCAGCACCGTAGGTCGGGTTTAAGAAGGGCGCAACACCCGAGATGCCGCTATTGAGTTGGAACGTCTCATCCAGACGAATTGCGCGCTGGCTGTTGAAGACGTTGAACCAGTCAAGCTGTAAACGCAACTGCTTGTTCTCTCCGACTTGAATCGGATAGTAAGCGTTCACGTCGAGATTGGTGGTAAACGGCGTGCGAGTGGTGCCGATACTTTGCACCACGTTCGGGAAGCCTGCCTGAGTTACTGCCACTGTCGGAACAATAGCCGTTCCACGCGGGATACCGAATCCTTCGTTGTTGCCATAGACCGGATGCGGAATCAACTGGTTGAACGGAATGCCCGACTGCGCGCGGAATGAAGCGCCGACCAGAAGTTTCCACGGCGTGCGATAGCTGCCGTCAAACTTGAACTGGTGCGGACGATCATTCGGCAGGCGACCATACTCGTTCGCCAAAAGGCTGACGAGATCGAACAACGAGGTGATGTTCGGATCGGACTGACCATTGTCGTTGCGGAACAAGCCTTCGTAGTTACCGATCAGACTTGAATAAACGTAGGAAGCGATGAACTGATAGTTATGTGTAAACCGCTTCGTGGCCGTGAATTCAATTGCGCGATAGTAGCGACGACCGCGACCGAAACAACCCACCGAGTTTCCATTTAAATCCCTGGGCAATCCACTGCAGGCTATATTTTCAACAGTTGTCTGGCCTCCCTCAAATTCGCCGGGATTGAACAGGAAATAGTGATCGGCTTCATCAAGCGAACCATCCTCAATGACGGTGCCTTGCGCGCGGTAGATACCGCGAACGCCCAGAGCCAGGTCTTTAACTACTTCGTACTCGAATCCGGCAGTAGCTTCATTAACGGTCTGCGGCTTAAGGTGACCGCTAATCGTCACTGTCTGTTCATTACCCGCGGCATCCAAATAAACCACCGTGTTAGTGGGCGTGTGGGTCCCACCGAGGTTACCGAGGTTGCCGCTGGCTGCGATCTGTGCTCCGGCGCCAGCATTCAATCTCGTGACATTCAAGTTGATGTCAGTCTGGGTGGTATCGCTGCCCGCGCGGACGTTGAGATCGAGCGGAAGCGGCGTCTCGAGGAATCGAGCATAGTTAAAGAAGACCTTGCCTTTGCCCTGTCCCGTGAAATCCCAGATCAAGCCAACGCGCGGCTGGAGGTTGTCCTTGAAGTTGTTGAACTTCAGATAAGCCACATTGCCTGCGCCGTATGATTGCTGATAGTCCCAGCGCAGACCGAAGTTGAACTGGACATTCTTGGCGAGTTTGAAGTCGTCCTGAATGTAGAAGCTCTCGACTTTCGATTTGGTATCACCGGCAGTGGTCTGAAGTCGGAAGTCACGCACGCGCGTGGAACTCCGAATCAGGAACGGGTTGGTGCTGATTTGCGCCAGCGTAAGACCTGGAACGGTAACCACAGAAGTGGGACCGCCGAGGTTGGTGCCCGCATTTATCAATTGCTGAATGCGCGAAGTGCCAGTCGAATTGGGACATTGAATTTGCGTGCCCACGACCGTGCACACAGCGAAGTTGTTGGTGATGCGGTCGCTGTTCACCGAAACGCTGGCGACCTGTCCGGCAGAGGTATTAGAGTTCGTGAATGTCTGAGCCACGCCGGTCGAAATCGTGTTGATCGCGTAGATGTTATTGTTGTACTCGAAACCATACTTGAAGGTATGGCGACCGTAGAGGTTTTGAAACCTCGCTTGGAATTCCTGGCGGTTACGGGTCTGGGTTGAGAAGAGACCGAAGCCCGGACCACGAGTGAAACCACGAGCCAGCGTGCCACCCGTCCCATTGACGAAATCGCCGAAGCCAGTTGAACCAAGCGGGCTTGCGGCAGTACCTGGGGTGACCACCACGTTAGTCGAGGTCGGAGTCAGAACCGTGCCGTTAGCGCCGACCACCGCGAAGGCGTCGGTAATTAATGGAACAGTCAGGCTCGATGCCGGAATGGTGTTGGCTCTCTGGAAGTGGAGACCAAACGCAAACTCACCAATCCAGGTCGGGGTGATCGTCGAATTCAAACGCGCGGTGTAGTTATGGCCGCCCGTCTCAATCGTACCGTTATAGGCGGTGATGTCATTACCGAAGCCGGAGCCGCCGAGGAAGCCCTGCTGCTTGGTGAAATCACCGAAGGTCGAGAAGGTAAACGTGTTCTTCTGATTGACCGCCCACGTGATCTTTCCCGAATAGAACGGCGTCGTGATCTTGTTCTGCACCGGCGCGTGGAAGGTCTGCGTCAGTAAATAGTTCTGGCGTCGTTGCGGATTGAATGCACCGAAGAACCAGAGCTTGTCTTTCTTGATCGGACCACCAACGTCAATTCCGGCGTCAATCTCGGAGAAGCCGTTAGGAGCAGAGCCGACGAACGGGAACTGATTCGTCCCACGCACCAGGCCTTTGGTTGTAAAGTAGGCGAAAGCGTCGCCGCTGATCTTATTGCCACCGCTCTTGGTGATGACGTTAAAGATACCGCCCGTCGCTTTGCCATATTCAGCGCCGTAAGCGCCCGTCTTGATTTCGACTTCCTGCACAAACTCGAACGGGAGATTCGCACCCGATCCGCCAAAAGCCGGGTCGGTGGTGTTCACGCCGTCGAGGATGTAGTTGTTCTCAGGACCGGATGAGCCGCCAACCGAAGGATCGCGGTCACGACCTGAAGCATCGCGCAGACCTGAGCGTGCAACGGTCGGCGCAATCGAGTAGAGCGACTGCACGGTGCGCTGCGTCGGGAAGTTTGAGAACTGTTCGTTCGAGACCGTCGTGCCGGTCGTGTTCCCGGCAACGTCAACGGCTGCGCCCGAAGTGTCTGTAATGGTCACCTCGCCGCCTACTTTGCCGATCTCCACTTTAACGTCGGCGGTGCTGGTCTTGGAGAGATTGACCTCAATGTTGTCCTTTTTGGTCTCGGTGAAGCCTGCTGTGGCTGCGACCAAGACCGTGTATCTTCCCGGCGGAAGATTCAGGATTTGATAATGCCCCTGGTCATTAGTTTGGGCTGTCTGGGCACTGATCAAGTTCGGACCAGACACAGTGACAGTCGCATTCGGCACAGCGTGACCATTAGGGTCGCTAACCGTGCCTTCAATTGAACCTGTCGTTGCCGATTGTGCCATTGCCGCGCCCATCGTAAAGAGCGCCAGGCACAGAGCCAGCAGCGACATGGTAAAGATTCGCATTTTCATGCTCACTATTCCTTTCTTGTTGTACATGTCTTTGATGCCAAGCATATTGCTTCCTTCTTTAGTACCCTGAGTCTTCAGAGCGAGGGAACTCAGACCTTACAAAGGGCCAAGCAACATGAGTTAATCGTTAGCGTAGAAATTTGCTGATTCCACATCGCCGACAGAATTTGCAACTCTTATGCCCTGTTCGGCTGAGGTAGTCAATCTCGCGCTATTCTTACATTTAGCCCCGAGACGCAGAGATGAAAAGCGGCTCCGAAATCCAAAAAAATGGTCAGAATCCATAAATTAGAACCTGAAGATTTGAAGGACTGAAGCCGTCCGTTCCACCAAGAGGTCTCCGAAAATTTATCCCGGCGAGAATCTCACAATCCGAGATGAGTTTTCACCGGCGATAATGAGAGTTCAGTTTCATTTATCTGGACTCGCGCAGTTTCCTGATCTCTTCGCGGATGGTGGCAGCGTTTTTCGCGTCAGGATTTTTTTGCAAATACTGCTCTAACTCGTCGGCGGCGCGTGCACGCTCACCCTTCATCTCATACAGCATCGCCAGAGAAAGATAGTCGGCGGTGAGTTTCTTGCCGCTCAGTTCGGACGCCTCCGCGAGAGCGACCTCTGCTCGCTTGAGGATAAACTCTCTGTCGGCGGCGGTGGCTTTCGATTGTGAGGGATCAATCGTTGAGGCTTGATGAATGAGCGCGATGCCGCGCATCAGCGAGTTGAGCGGATTAGTCGGATTCAAGCGCGAGGCTTCAGCAAAGACAGCCACTGCGACTCCGTATTTCTTCTGCTGCATCAAGACCAGACCGAATGACAGATAAGCGCGATCATCCTTTGGGTTGATCTGGCGTGCCTGGTCAAGCTCGGCGATGGCCTCTTCGAGATGATTCGTCTGCAGCAGTTCATTGCCGAGTTCGAGATGCGCCTCGAAGTATTGCGGGAAGAGCTTAATGGCTTCGCGCATCAGAGAGAGAGCCAATTCGGCTTTGCCCTGCCCGGCCATCTTCTTGGCGCGCTCAAGTGTGTCGCGCGCAGCCTTCGGCACATCCTGATTGAAAGCCGGAAGAACGGACGCGCGTCCGGGCGCGGGCGTTCGCTTCGGACGAAGTTGAATATCCTGCGTGAAGAGTTGCGGCGCTCCGCCAAAGGCAGAGACTTCGGCTGTGACGCGCGTGGTCTCGAAAGTCTGGTCGTCGCCCTCAGCCGTCAGTTCGTAAGTTCCCCTCGTGATGCCACTGAATGAGAAATGGCCGCCGAGGTCTGTAAAGGTTTCGTAGATGGGTCTGCCGCTATAGGTCAGCGTGACCTTGACCGACTGCGCGGGCGCTGAGCCATTCGGCGCGATAACTTTCCCTTGCAGCGTGTAACCACCCTGCGCAAACGCCGAGGCGAAAGAGATGAGAAGGAATGCGAAAGAGATGAGTAAGACACCGGAACGTTTCTGCATCGGACAAGCGACCTCCACTGACCGTGCTTTATTACAACTTCGGCTCAAGAGAACGCAAGCAGCGTTTGAAAAAAGATGGGGCGCTTCCATGGAAGCGCCCCATTGTGATTCAGGCTGCGGCTTCTCTCAGCTAGAAGCTGAAACGAGCACCAAGCTGTGCCTGGAACGGAATGCCGAGCGGCTCGGAGAAGCCGGTCGCGCCGAAGAAGTTGACCGGCTTGCCGAAGTCCGGCTGACCGGTAGTGTTCTGAAACTCTCTGCCGAAGTTTGCAGTGTTGAAGATATTGAAAGCCTCGAAGAAGAGACCTACCTTATAGCGCTCGTGCCACTGAAAGAACTTCGAGACGCGCAGGTTCAACTGCGAGAAGCTATCGCCGATCATCGTGTTTGGCGGCAGGCTATGCTGGTCGTTGCCGTCGCGCGAGTCGCGGTTTTCAAAGGTCACGCCATCGCGGTTGATGTCGCAACCGCAGGAAGGAAAGACGCTCCAACGACGCGGAGACGACATCTGGAAGATCGGCGCAATCTGGAAGCCCCACTTCAGATCGAAGATGCCTGAGACGACGAAGCGATGACGCTCGTCCGCATCCGTCGGACCGAAGTCCTGCGCCGGGTCGAACTTGTTGAACTGGTTCTGCGCTATATTGCCGAAGTCTCCGGTCTGACCGAACCAAGCCACAGCCTTCGAGAGCGTGTAGTGTGCGTTCAACTGATACTTGTTCGCATAACGTCGCTTGAAGGAGACGGTAAAGCCGTCGTAACGCGAGCGCCCGTCCGATTGCGCCACAGTAATTCTGGCGAACGGCGAGGCCGTACCGAAGGCCGCAATCAACTCAGCCGCGTGCGCCGCAAATTGCGGGGCCAGCAAGCGAGGTGGATTCGGGGTATTGCGCTGTGCGTTGATTAGCGGCCCGATGCGCGGGTTGATATCAAGCGAGGTGAATTCGTGCAGGCCGAGGATGTGAACATAGTCGAACTCCAGCGCCATGTTCTTGCCAAGTTCCTGCGCGAAGCCAATGTTCCATTGCTGCGAGTACGGAGACTCGAAGTTTGGATCGAGCATCCTGCCGCGCGTGCCCGGCAACGGGTTGTTGAGCGGGCGCGGGATCGTGGGCGGCGCGGAGTTGATGCTGAGATTGTCGCTGTCGTTTAAGAAGGTGGCGTAAATCTCAGAGTTCGCCTGCTGCACCGCAAAGAGCGGCACGTTCAGGAATGACTGGTCGAAATAGATACCGTAGCCGCCGCGCACGACTGAGCGAGCATTGCCGCGAATGTCCCAGGCGAAACCGATGCGCGGTGAAAAGTTATTCTTGTCGTCCTGAACTGTCCTCTGCGCGAATGGGCTGCCAATGATCTGCAACGCACGGAAAGCGCGGTTCTGCGCCGCGTGGCCTGCATCCACGAAACCTATATCCACGTCATAGCGCACGCCAAGATTTAAGGTGAAGCGCGGTGTGACTTTCCAATCGTCCTGCACATACCAAGCAAACTGTTTCGCGCCATCGCGCAGGTTGAAGGAGGGGTCGCCGCCTGAAAGCACAACGTCAGCCACGACACCTATTCCTGCAAGATCAGCCGCGGTACAAGTCGAAGTACCGACAAAGGACGAGCAGGTGATGGGACCCGGCAGAACCTGTGTCGTGCGAAAACCTTGCGGGAACTGACCAGGGTTCTGCGCGATGTCGCGGGGGTCGAAGTTGAAGTCGTATTCCGGTGCCGAGTTGAAGGCGAAGAGACCACCGAGCGTCGGCTCATAGACGAAGTCTGCGCCGAACTTGTAGCTGTGGTTGCCGCGCGTGTAGGTCAGATCGTCGCGGAATTGGTGCTTCTTCTGAAGCGTCTGCTGTGGGACGTTGCCGTTGCGCCCCACCGCGATGCCACTTGGGAAGACGAGGTTCGGTAGATCGGTCGTCGCCAGAATCTGATTGTTGAAGGTCGAATACTGATAGACGAATTGATTGACGATGCGCTGACTCGCCGTATACGTCCACGAACCCAAGATATTGTAAAGGCTGTTGAGCGTCTTGTTACCGCCAGATAAATCCGTGCGGACGATCAGGAAGCCCGCCTGATCGTTCAGCCCGTTGTTGTTCTGGCCCGCGAAGCGCACGACGAAGGCGTTCTTGGGCGAAGGGTTGAAGTCAGTCTTGATGGTGTACTGCGTGTCGTTGAAGGGCTGCGGCAGGAAGCGCACGGCGCTATAGCCGAACGATTGCAGGAAGGCAATCTGTGCCTGATCCGAGCCGGGGACGATGGAGTTGCCGCGCTCGCGCGTGCGCTCAACCGTCCCGAAGAAGAAGGCCTTGTTCTTGATGATCGGGCCGCCGATGGAGCCGCCAAACTGTTGCCGGTTGAAGGGCGGCTTGACGGCGTCCGCCGGGTCCGGGAAGAGCAGTGGATTGGCTTTGGCGAGCAATGCCGGCGCATTCGCATTCAGCTTGTCACTACGGAAGAAGCCGAAGATCGAGCCGTGCAATTCATTTGTTCCGCTCTTCGAGACGACCGAGAGCAGAGCGCCGCCCGAACGCCCGTTGGCGGCGGAGAATCTCTGTGTCGAGAGTGCGAACTCCTGGATACCTTCCATCGAGAAGTTCTGCAAGATACCACCGACGGCGTTGTCCTTATTATCGCCGCCATCAACCGTGATGTTGAGGTTTCTTCCGGTCGAGCCGCCGACTGAGAACGTGCCGACGCGCGCTTTGGTCGGGTCGAATGAAGGCGCGAGCGTTGCGCCGGGAATGAGCACGGCCAACGAAGCGAACGAGCGCCCGTTGACCGGCAGGCTCTCCATCTGGCGCTGGTCAACGACATCGCTGACCTCTGTCTTGGTCGTCTCGACGAGCGCCGCCTCACTGGTGATCGTTACTTGCGCCGTCGCGCCCGCAGGCTTGAGCACTGGTTCGAGTGTGACACGCGAGAGCACGTTGACGGTGACAGACTCCTGGACATATTTGGCAAATCCCGAGGCCTCAACTTCGACGCGATAGTTGCCTGGGACAAGTTGCGCGATTTCGTATGCGCCTTCGCCACTCGTGGTCGCTTCGCGCGTCACGTTAGTGCCGATGTTGATGGCTCTGACTGTTGCGTTGGGGACGAGTTCGCCTTTCTCATTCTTCACGATGCCCGTAATCACGCCGGAGTTAGATGTCTGAGCCGAGATCGGCATGGATGCAAGACAAATAATCACAAAGGCTACCGTGAACAAGAACACAATCGCTCTTCCAGATTCTCCGATTCGCATGTGAGTTTCTCCTTTGCTTCAGAAGCTGTTGGTTCACTACTGCCTGTAAGATGCCCGCTTGAAGGTGCTTGTCTCTGCCTGCTTGCTAGTGCGTGCTCAGAATTGATTGCAACTATTATGCCCGCGTTCGCTGCCGAAGACAATCCTTTTATTTATTCTCTATTTCTGACTATGCAGCAGACGGCACGCTTAAACTTTGAAGTATAAATCCAAAAAAATGGAAATCGTCTGGAATTTTTGGGATTGCAGCCCTGCGCCTCCGGTCTATGCTAAACTCGCTTCAGTGCTCAGACTAGAGACTTGAGAGCGTGGCGAGCCGAACATCTCATCCATCTTCAAAGAGCATGATAAAATCGCTCGCGCGTCATTCGCTGAACCATTTTTGAAGAAGAGACGAAAGTAGTGTCGGAACGCATCTACCGCGACCCTGTTCACAACATCATCCGCCTTCGCGCCGACACGGACGAAGGTGAGTTGATGGTGCGCCTGATTGACGCGCCGGAGTTTCAGCGCCTGCGCCGCATCAAGCAACTCGGTCTCGCGCTCTACACCTATCAGGGCGCGGAGCATTCACGCTTCACACATTCACTTGGCGTGCTTCACCTGATGACGCGTGTGCTTGAGCGTCTCGGCGAGAAATACAAGATTGCCGCAGAGGATCGCGCGGCGGCGTGCGCGGCGGCGCTCCTGCATGATGTCGGTCACGGCTCTTACTCGCACGTGATGGAGAAGGTCTTGGGTTTTCATCACGAAGCATGGACGGTGCGCGTTGTGTTAAGCGACGAGACGGAGATCGGGCGCGTGCTGCGCTCCTTTTCTGAAGAATTGCCCCGACGTGTGGCGAGCATCATCGAAGGAACATTTCAACCTGCCGCGCTCGCGCAACTCGTCTCGTCGCAACTGGATGTTGATCGGATGGACTATCTCCTGCGCGACTCCCTGATGACGGGCGCGAAGTACGGCATCTACGATCTGGAGTGGATCATCAACGCGCTTCAGATTGACGAAGAGCATGATCGCATCTACGTCGCCGCGCGCGGCCTCTACGCCGTCGAGGAATATTTGCAGGCGCGCTACTATATGTTTCGTCAGGTCTATTTTCATCGCACGCTGCGTTCTGCCGAAGCCGTCCTGCGCTCGGCACTGCGCCGCGCTCTGAAACTTTTAGAAGAAGGCGGAGAGGTCTGGTGCGCGCCCGGCACTGCGTTCGAGAAAGTCTTACGCCGCGAGCCGCTCTCTTTGAGCGAGCATCTTGAGATGGACGACTCCGACGTGCTCTTTCACATCAAGCAATGGCAGCGCAGCAATGATCCGGTCTTGAGCGACCTGAGCCGTCGCTTCACAGGCCGGCGTCTCTTCAAAGCGATTGACCTCGACATGCCTGAAACGGAGCGCGCCGGTTTTCTTGCGGCGGCGCGCGATGAAGTAGCGAGCGCGGGCTACGAACCGGAGTATTATTTCATCGAAGACCACGCGGGCGACGTTCCCTATTACAACTACTACACGGCTGAGGGCGCTGAACCGAAGGCGCGCATCTACGTTGAAGACGGCTACTCGCGTTCCGTGATCCGCGAGATCAGCGAAGTCTCTGAGGCTGTGCGCGGGCTTCAACGTTATCAACTCAACCGCGTCTGCTTCCCGCCCGAAGTGAAAGAGAGAGTCTATGCGCTCTATCACCGCGTCTCGCTCGACGAAAGAGAAAAGGCAGCCAGCAGAAGGCTGTAGGCAATCTCTTTGCTCTCAGACTTCCGTATTCTGTATGAGGCCAAGAAAATGATCTACACTACTTTAGGCGCTGCGTGCTTGGTCGTGCTTCTGACAGTTTTAGGTATGCCTATATTTCAAAAGCGATCTCTTTTCGTAGATCAACAAATAAAGGGAGCTACTACATTATCCACAGAGTGGATTGAGATAACTCCTGACGAGCCATTAAAAATCGTCGGCGACGATCAGGCGGTAGGAATTTATTTAGCAGAGCCTTTTATACATGACATTCACGATCCAAGATCGGGTGGAGTAAAACTACCAGACGGCTCAACGGTCGCCCCAGAGATTCAAATCATAGATATTGAGGGAAACAGGTTTACGTTAAAGTACACAGGAGCCAGAGGAAGGAAATTTATATTTTATATGCTTGAGGATAAGTTAAAAGGACGAGTGTATCGCAGCGTCAGAGTTCGAGCCGAAAGAACTATTGAGTGTAAAGGAATCTATTGGACTGGTTTCAAGTGGAAATATTTAAGGTAAAGAACTAAACCTGCGATAGGACTTATATCTGAATTCGTTATGCAATTGTCCTACCAATGATAAAGCCTCTCCGCATTTTTCTCATTAACTCAATTATCTGTGCCGCTACATTGTACGTTGCGGCGCAGACCAATTCACAACGAACGAGAGTTGCCGTGCTCGATTTCGGGGAAACCGAAACCGGACGACGCGCCGCAGGCAAACTCGCGCACGCTCTCTCTTCCAGCGATGATTTACTGATCGTCGCTCGTGATGAGAGTCGCGCTGCCGCACATGGCGCGGGCTATGCGGGTTCGCTCAACATGAGTTTGCAGGAAGCGCGTGATCTGGGCGCGGCCATCGGTTGCGACTTCTACATCACAGGCGACGCGCAGACGTTGCGCCGCTCATCGTCCGCACGTCCGGTCTATTACGAAGCCTACGCTTCCATCTTCATCGTCAGCACACACACCGGCAGGCTCATCATCTGGGAGCGTCCGAGTTTTGAAGCCGCATCACCCGAAGAAGCGGAGAAATCTCTGCTCAACGATTTAGGCCCGCGTGCCGCGCTTGACGCAGACGTGATGAGAAAAGCGCAGGAGGCCGAGCGCAATGAGCGCGCTCAACTGAGAGCACGCGCCGCAACGCCCGTCATCGAAGACGCGCCGGATGATGAAGCGACTGCCGCGCGCGAGGGGCTACGATTGCCACAACCCTTTCGCCGCCTGCGTCCAAGCTATCCTGAAACAGCCGCACGCGCCGATGCGGAAGCGACCGTTGATGTTCAGGTGGAAATTGACGTGGATGGCGAAGTCTCGCGCGCAGAGATTGTGCGTTGGGCAGGCTTCGGACTCGATGAGGCTGCCGTCACGACTGTCAGGCAATTACATTTTCGCCCGGCCATGCGCGACGGCGTGCCCATTCCGATGCGAGTGTTATTAAGGTATAACTTCCGCAGGCCACCGAAATGACGAAGGAGAATGGGGAAATGGGGAAACGGGGAACAGGAAAAACGCGCGACGCAATGGCTCGCTTTCTGCTTTGCGTCGCGCTTCTCCTTTTCACCTTTACCCTCTTCCCCCTTTCCCCTTCGATGCTCTCTTCCGTTTCGACTGCGACGCGCGAAGGTCGTCTCGCCGTCTTCGATGATGCGTGGGAGACTGTCCGCGAGCGTTATTACGATCCGGCATTTCACGGCGTTGACTGGGAGGCCGAACGCGCGGAGTTTCGCCCGCTCGCAGCCGCAGCGCAGACGACCGCAGAGCTTTACAGTGTGCTGCGTCGAATGCTCGGCTCGCTGCACGACGCGCACACGCGCGTCTATGCGCCGGACGAGCGAAGCGACTGGCAGCACCCGCGCTTCATTAGCGTCGGCGTCTCTGTGCGTGAAGTCAGTGGCGTGCACGTAGTCGTTACAGTCGAGCGCGGATCGGAAGCGGAGCACGCTGGCTTGCGCGCGGGCGATGTTGTCGTGAGCATTGATGGTGAAGCGGCTGCGGACTTGCTCGCGCGACGTTTGAAAGAGATGGTGGGTTCATCAACGACAGCCGCCGCGCGTTTGCAGGCGATGGCGCGACTCTTTGACGGCCCGCGTGATTCAACTCTCAATCTCGCATGGCTCGACGTTGACGGCAAAGAGCGCGCGGCGATGCTCAAACGTGTGTGGCGCGAGCGTGATGCTACCTTGCGCGTGCGGCGCGTGCGCGGTCACTTCGGCGTCGTCGAGTTTGACGTTTTCACACAGGAGATCGCAACGGACTTGATACACGCGCTTGACGACAAACTGCGCGGCGCGCGCGGTCTCATCATTGATTTAAGAAACAACGGCGGCGGCGAAGCGGAAGCGATGACGGAAGTCGCGTCCGCCTTCCTGCCGACGGGAAAAAGTCTGGGCTACTTCAAAGATCGGAGCGGGCGCATCGGATTCGAGCCGCGCACGAGTGCCGTCATGCTCCTCGCTCCCGACACAATCAAAAGCTCTCGCGCTCCTCTCATCATCCTCACCTCCGAGCGGACATCGAGCGCGGCGGAAATCTTCGTCGCCGCACTACGCGAATCGGGGCGCGCGTTCATCATCGGTCAGCAGACCTGCGGCTGCGTGCTTGCCATCCGTCATCGTCACACGCTGCCCGACGGCGGCGAGTTGGATGTCAGCGAGATGGACTACTTCACCGCCGCAGGCACACGCCTCGAAGGCAGAGGTCTCAAGCCCGATGAAACTATCACGCTCAATCTTCAAGACCTGCGCGCACACCGCGACCGCGCCCTTGAACGCGCCGTCGAACACTTGTCGAGCGAGAATCTTAATCGCTGATCTTTCGGGAACATCCTTAACATCGCAGCGTGTCGTTTGATAACGCTACGTGTCGTCCGCTCTCAAAATAAAACTTGCAAGGAGAAAGCATCTGATGAAAACGAAAATCCGGTTAGTTGGAATCGCCGCGTTGGTTCTGTGCGGACTCATCGTTCTGACAGGCTTTGGTCAGAGGTCGCCGCGCGCAGGGCAGACCGCATGGGAATATAAGGTCGTCTATGTGCCGGGCAATCGCAATATGTCGGAGAAGATGATGAACGAATACGGCGCGCAGGGCTGGGAATTAGTCACCTTTCAGGCAATCAACAACGAAGGCGTCACCATCGGCGCTGGAAACTACTTCTTCAAACGCATGAAAGCGAACTAGCCTGAGCATCATTCAAATCGGTAGCGTAAGTTTTCTTAGAAGTCGTTTGAGAAGTCCTGTCAGGGACGACAGAGCAGTAGCCCGGCCAAGTCAGTGCCGGGGGCGAGAGAGCAGAAACATCTGCGGAGTTCCATCAGGAACGACATACTGTGATGCCGTCCCTCACGGGACTCGATTTGTTTTCTCTCTCCGATCCCCAGCACTCACGTGCCGGGCTACTGTTATTCCGTCCCTCCGGGATTTCTCAAACAGCTTCTTAGTCTTATTCGCCGCGACTGCGCCAGTAATCTCGATGTCGCTGGTGGGCGAAGGTGATGGCCTCCTGCGCGGTCTTGAAGACGGGCGGCTCGTGATGGCGCACGTCACCTTTTTGATGATAGATCGGGAGATTGTTGGCGATTTGGGCGAGCGTTATTTCGAGATGGGTCGGCTCGCCGGTCAGTAACGGCTTCGCGCCGCTTGTCGGCGGAGTGATGCCTTTGAGCGGATCATCTGTGCGCAACTTTTTCAGCGTCAGCACACCGCCGATGTGCGGGGCTGCTTCGTCGCGTTTGGTGAGAGGCTTGAGGCCGAATCTTTTTTCAACCGTCGCCAGAATCGAAGTATGATCGAAGGGAGCGCTCTTCGTTGGAGCGCGATAGACAGTTCCGGCGGCGATCCAGGGCGAGACCAGAACTGCTGGAACGCGCACGCCGAAGCGTTTGAAGTCGAAGCCGTCATCACCGACAGAACTATCCGGCGGCGTGGCATTCGACGGCGGAACGACGTGATCGTAGCAGCCGCCGTGCTCGTCGTAAGTGATTATCAACAGCGTCTTCTCCCAGACCTTCGAGCCGTAGAGCGCGTCATAGACCTCGCTGAGAAACTTCTCGCCGAGCGCAACATCGTCAACCGGGTGCTGGCTGTTGCCTTTTCCACCCCACATCGGTTCAAGGAAAGAGTAGTTAGCGAGTGTTCCATTCTGCGCAGCCGTCTTGAAATCGCTGAACCTTCCGAAGTGATCCTTCGACGCATCTTTAATATCCGCAATCGAACCTTTGGTGAGAGCTAAAGGCAGTCCGTTATAACCGTAGATAGCCCACGTGCAGCCCTTCTTACCGAGCGCGGCGTAGATGCTCGGAGCGGTGAACGGCGCGGGAGCATCACCGAGTCTTCCCTGAGATGTAGCCATCGCAGCGAAAGCGCGGTTGGGGAATGTTTCGGTCGGAGCGGAACTGTACCAGTGATCGCAAACGGCGTAGCCGCGAGCGAGACCGGAAAGGACGGGCAGCATCTCCGGCGTGTAGATGCCCATGATGTCTTGAGCAGTCGCTCCGGGCAGCGCGTGCGCTCTGCCTTTGCTCAGGATGAAATCGAAATTCTGCACGAAGCCCTGATTGGTCGCTTTAGCTGTGGGCGCTGGCGTAGTCGTGCCGAAGAGTTGCGCGTTAGTGTTTAAGAAACCTTCGCCGGGATTGCCCAGAGGCATGAAGTAACTGCTCTGGTCTGTCTTTTGAATCTTAAAAACTTGGACGGGCTTGTTGCTCTTATCTGGATTCGTCTCATCTCCTTTCAGTCCTTCAAAGGGATGACCGAGAGGAGAAACGTTGTTCTTCTTTTTGTCCGTGCTACTGTAAAGAAAGCCGAGCAGATGATCGAAGGAGCGGTTTTCAAGCATCACCACGACGATGTGCTCAATTTTGGATAGTCCGTTGGTAGCCATTGAGAGCCTCCATTGCCAGTGAGCGTGGGAACTGGCGGCATGAAAATCAGGAAATGGGGTAGCGCCCGTCATTGAAACAGGCACGCACTTGATTGTTGACCGCTGGATGAGATGCCGCTTCGAGGCGACCAGATGCGGAAGCTCAAACGTTTGCGCTTCGGCGCGTGGTCGAGCGGAGGTAACTTTTATTTCACGATGCGAGTGAGACTGCTTGCGTGTAAGTTTCCCGCCGAGCAGTGATGTCACAGACAAAGCGGCTGCCAGATTAGTTAAAAGAGGAAGGGCTGTCAATGCTCAATTCTGTCTGACTCGCCCATAATTTTTTAGAGCGCAACGCGCGGCGTGTTATCCTGTTATTGAACTAAACCGCTCCGAGAGCGATGCAACGCTTGATGAAGCAGACGATTGGAGGAACTATGTCGAAGATGCGTGCCGTGCAGGTTGCTCAACCCAATGGCCCTTTTGAACTCGTCGAACGCGAAATCCCGGAGCCTGTCGCCGGACGGGTGCGCGTCAAGGTCGAAGCCTGTGGCATCTGCCACAGCGACTCGCTTACAAAAGAGGGACTCTGGCCGGGTCTCGAATACCCGCGCGTTCCCGGCCATGAGGTCGCTGGAATAATTGATGCCGTCGGGACAGGCGTCCCCGGCTGGACAGAGGGACAACGGGTCGGAGTCGGCTGGCACGGCGGACATTGCGGGTACTGCGATGCTTGCCGACGCGGCGACTTCTTTGCCTGCCAGGTCGCCCTTCAAGTGTGCGGTGTCAGCTACGACGGCGGCTACGCCGATTACATGGTCGCTCCTGCCGAAGCTCTGGCGCTGATTCCAGACGAGCTTTCAGACGTAGAGGCCGGACCGCTGATGTGCGCCGGGATTACGACTTTCAACTCTCTGCGCCACAGCGGCGCGCAGCCCGGTGATGTAGTCGCCATTCTGGGTATCGGCGGACTCGGACACCTGGGCGTACAGTTTGCCGCGAAGATGGGTTTTAAGACCGTCGCCATCGCACGAGGAAGCGATAAGGAGCCGTTGGCAAAGCAACTCGGCGCGCAGCATTACATTGACAGTCAAAGACAGGATGTTGGCGCGGAACTGCTCAAGTTAGGTGGCGCAAAAGTTATCCTCGCCACCGTGACAAACGGCAAAGCGATGAGTGCGGCGCTGGGCGGCCTTGGCGTCAATGGGAAGTTTATAGTTCTCGGCGCTGCTGACGAGCCGCTCGAAGTGCCTGCACTGCTGCTCATCACAGGACGCCGTTCGGTGCTGGGCTGGTACTCCGGTACGTCAATAGATTCGCAGGACACGCTCAACTTCAGCGTACAGACCGGCGTTCGGGCGATGATTGAAGTCTTCCCGCTGGAGCGTGTCACGGAAGCCTACGAGCGCATGATGAGTGGCAAGGCACGGTTTCGAGTCGTTCTCACAACCGGGCAGTAGCCGGGCGGCGGTGCGGTCTCCAAAGCATCTACAGCGGAGGCCGCGAGGCGAATTTCGCATGGTCTCTCTGAGTGCTCTATGCGGCCCCGCTGATGCGAAGCGTCAGACCTGCCTTTCATAGTTCCACAACATAACTCAAGCGTGAAATGAAAATGGGTTTGTCTAATCACACACTCAGACACCCATCACAGGTTTTGATTGATGTCTATGAGTCGCTGGTCTAAGTTTCTACTTGCTGCCAGAGCGTTGCCAAAAGCGCGGTTCGAGAGAATTGCGCTGATAGCAATGCTGCTCATTTTCGCCATCATAGTGCTGTCACTGCTCAGACAAAAATCCATGATGGTTGATGATGCTCTGCACATCCCTTCCGGTTACTCTTATGTCATCACAAATGACTTCAGGCTCAATCAGGAACATCCGCCGTTCATCAAGATACTGAGCGGGCTGGGACTCTTCCGGGTGCGGCCTGAACTTCCATTAAACTCCGAAGGTTGGCAGCAGGCCGAACAACCGGGTGACCCGGAGGACGGGACAGATTCGTTCTCGGAAGACTTCTTCAATCGCAATGCAGGTAAATACGAGCAGATCACTTTTTGGGGCCGGGCACCTGTCATCATTATGCCGCTGCTGCTGGCGCTGGCAGTCTGGGTCTTAACAAAAGAGTTGTTCGGCGCGACGGCAGCACTGCTGGCTGTCTTGCTACTCCTCAGCGAACCCAACGTGATCGGTAATTCCACCATCGTGCAGGACGATCTGGCAGCAGCTTTGGCGATCTTCCTTTTTGTCATCACGCTGCGGTCATATTTGAAAAGCCCTTCGGTGAAGCACGCCCTCAGCTTGGGCTTTGTCTTGGGCTTAGCGTTACTAATCAAACACTCTCTGGTCGTCCTGTTGCCGGTCAGCTTTGTCATACTGTTGATTCATGCCTGTTGGCAGAAGCTCAGGCACAGGAATCACCTGTGTCGTTTTATTGCTCTCGGCCTCTTGGTGCTGTGCTGCTCGTACATTATCCTCATCGCCGGATACGCATTTCACGTCGCCTGGATAGATGAAGACGAGGCACAATTTATCTCCGAGTGGCTTCACCTCTCCGGTAATCCGTCTGACACTTTTCAGTCAGTGCTGTTGCATTTACCGATTCTGCTCCCGAAGTATTTCCTCTACGGTCTCGATCAGGTCGTCCATGATGTCAGGTTCGGCAGACCGGCTTTCTTATTCGGTCAGGTCTCAACGCAGGGCTGGTGGTACTATTTTCCTGTGGCCTTCGCGCTCAAGACCAGCATCCTTTTTTTATCAGCGACTCTGGCCGGCTTAGTGTGGACGATCAGAGACATCCTGAAGAGAAGATGGGCGGATGGTCTTTACCTTCTCTTTCCTCCGTTGTTGTATCTGGCGATGAGCATGATGTCGCATCTGAATATAGGAGTGCGTCACATACTTCCGGTCTTCCCATTCTTCGCGGTCATGGGTGCAGGAGCCATCACTGCCTTCGGCAAAAGTTTGCACTGGCGGCGCTGGAAGTTCTCCCGGATTGTACCGGCAACAATCGCGCTCTGGTGCGCTCTTCTTGTGTTCATTAACTATCCCAACTATCTGACATACTTCAGCCCTCTGGCGGGCGGCACATCCAACGGCTGGAAATTACTCTCCGACTCCAACGTCGAAACAGGGCAGGAGGTTGCGACGCTGGCAAAATATCTGAAGCAGCATGGCACGACCAAAGTGACAGGTATCTTTATGGGATCGGAATATATCAAATTTTATGGCATAGAACTTTGTGATTTGCCGTGTGATGAAGATGAAGATGAAGATGAAGATGCGAAAGCTCAAGACCACTCAGACCAACCAACGTATGTGGCAATCGGAGCCTGGTACTTGCAGGAAGTTGACGTCACCCCGGAGCAGAAAGCGGCCATTGACCCTTTCCGCAAGCTACAACCGGAGGCGATGGTGGGCAATTCCATCTTCGTCTTCCGAATGAGCAATCAGGACAAGCGGGTTCAAGGGACAGAGAACCAAAATGCTGTGCCTTAAAATATGAGCGATACAGCTTTGACTTGGGTTACTATCTTCCGAGAGATTGTAAACTCGTCAACGGAGGAATTTTCTATGAAGCACATTTCGTCTCAGGTGGTTTTAGGTTTTATCGCTTGCCTGTTGTTCGGGATTATTCCAGCGACGGCACAGAATCAGGAAGTCCGTGTTTTCAAAACGAGAAACGGCAGCCAGGCGCGCGTCCCGCCGCGAATCAATCCGGCTATTATTAAGCAGAAAGCTCCCCCGCATCTACCACCGACACAGCTTTCCAACCTGATCGGAAAACAGGTGGGCCAAACTTACGTTCTCAAACTGGGACATCTCAGTGACACCATCGGTGCCATCATCTTGCAGAACGTGGAACAGGTGCAGGAGGATTCGGCCACGATTTCTAATGGATCGGCTCTCTTGTACGTCAAGCGCGATCCAAACGGGCAGAGCTATGTCGCAGATTGCATAGTCGGGGGCACAGACGGCAGCACTTTAACTCTCTCCTCGCTCGGTGGACAGACAGAGACGTGGAAACTTCAGGGCAAGGTGAGACACCTGATCTTTCTGCTCTCGCCTGATTCGCTTAGTAAACCGTCCGACGATTACTTCCTGTATCTGAAAGGTGATGCGAACTGGGGATTCTACTCCTGTAGCATCAGTCTTGTTCAATAGCAGCGACTCCAGCCGACAATTTGCACGAACGTCTTCGTGATTCTCGCCCGGTCAATTCCGGCGCGAGGCGGTAAGTCTTGAGCGGAAGTATGAGCCTTGAAGAGAGAGCAACAGAGCATCTGTTTGCGTATGGAACTTTGCAGACAGAAACAGTTCAACTCTCCACGTTTGGTCGCAGATTGGAAGGCCAGCCGGATAGCCTGGTCGGATATAGCCTGACGATGATTCAGATCGAAGATCAAAACTTTGCGGCCACGAGTGGCACATCGCATCACCGTAACCTTCAATTCACCGGCAGCGCATCAGATTCGGTAGAAGGCACAGTCTTCAAGGTGACCGGAAAAGAGCTTGAACAGGCCGACGCCTACGAGCCTGCCGATTATCAACGTGTGCTTGTGCAATTGAGGTCGGGTCTGAAGGCGTGGGTTTATTTGAATATCCGTCAATAGCACCAATTGACCGATAGGCGCTATTCGTTCTGAGATACCAGACAAAAGATTCTACTGCACAAACGAAAGGTGTATGATTGCTGTGTTATGACTGAGCCTGATACAAAACTGAATGCTCCTTTACGGCTGGATGAGGACGGCACGATTCGCATTAACGGCTCACGTGTCAGCCTTGACTCCATCATTGAGCAATTCAAGCTCGGCGCAACGGCTGAACAGATTCAGGAAGACTTTCCCACGCTGACGCTGCGGGAAATCTACGGCGCGATCTACTACTACTTGGACAACACCGAAGCCGCAGAAGAATACCTGCGACAACAGGAGTCTGCCGCAGAAGAAACCCGCCGCTTCATTGACGAACATCTTCCCGCCGACAGTTTGCGCGAGCGCCTCCGTGCGCGACGACAACAGATGGTGAACAATTAAGCTCTCATACACGCCATGCTGCGCCTGTTGCTTGATGAAAATCTAAATCATCGCATCCTGCGTGGTCTAAAACTTCGCCTGCCTGATTTAGACTACATTCTGGCGCAGGATGCCGGGCTTAAAGGATTACCGGATACCGAGGTGTTGGCTTGGGCAGCAGAACATCAACGTATTCTCGTCACACATGACCTCAAGACCATTCCTCGATATGCTTACGCCCGCATTGTGGTAGGCGAGCAGTTGCCGGGCGTGATTGCCATCAGCAAGTCTTTTATCTTTGAAGTTAATTGCTCAGCGGTTAATCCGAGCATTAGGCAACTTCACTTTTGGGTCAAGAGAAAGTAATTTATATTGGGAGGATGAAATGGCAAATCATTTGCTGAAAGAGAAAAAGGGCGGATGAAAATTAATCTTTCAAACTTGGGTGGTATTGCTGAGGCCAAATCCACATCGTTACTCCACGACCATCAAAGAGACGATGTTAAGCAATGCGTGCAGGAACCATTTCGTAAGATTTATAAAGGTGATGCATGTCGTCTGCTGGAATTACCCGATAATCACGTCGATTTGGTTGTTACCTCACCGCCTTACTGGCGAAAGCGTGACTACGGATTCGAGGGGCAGATCGGGCAGGAGAAAACCCCCGGCGAGTACGTCGCCAATATCGTTGCTGCTATGAAAGAGTGGCGGCGGGTGCTCCGTCCATCCGGCTCAGTATTCCTAAACATAGGTGATACCTACTGGAAAAAAAGCCTGCAAGGCATTCCCAGTCTAGTTGAGGCGGGTGTCTGCAACGCCCGATGGATTCTTCGCAATCGGATTATTTGGGTCAAGAAGGGAGGTATGCCTGACCCTGTGCAAGACCGATTGACAGGCAGGCACGAATATATTCTGCACTTTGCCGTCAACAGTTACTATTATGATCTGTTTGGATATGCAGAACGCTATAGTCCCCTCAAGAAGGGAGCTAATCCAGGGGACGTTTGGGAGATCACACCCCAGCGGAACGTGGGAAAGCATCTCGCACCTTTTCCCAGTGAAATTGTCGAACGAGCCATTACGCTGGCTTGCCCGCAGTATGTATGCAGCAAATGTGGCAAACCGCGTCGGCGAATTGTGGAGCGCACGGCAGAACTGGATATCTCCCGTCCACAGGCGAGGCGAGCCTTGGAGATCGCGCGGGAAAAGAATCTAACTCCCGAACATATCGCTGCGATCCAAGCGACGGGCATTTCCGATGCAGGCAAGGCAAGGCTTGTGCAGAGCGGTACTGACAAAAATACCGAAAGCGTTCGGAAACTTGCTTTGGAAGCAAAAATGATGCTTGGTGGCTACTTCCGCGAGTTCACGTTCGCTAAGCGAAAGTCTTGCGGCTGGACGGATTGCGGATGCGGAGCCTCTTTCATGCCAGGAGTCGTCCTCGACCCATTCATGGGCACTGGCACAACGTTGGACGTTGCCAATCGCATGGTACGCTCAGCCATCGGAGTCGATCTAGATTTATCTCAGGTGAAGGAGAAATCATAGTGATGTACGTTGTTAGCAAGCGAATCGTAGCCCAGTCACTATTTCGCCTTCGTAAGCAAAAGACCCATACACTTTTTGCTGGTTATCTTTATCTACAACGGCGCGCGTCACAACTGGGCCGGCTTGAAGACCTGCAACCTGAGTTCTTGCCGTTCTTCAAGCAATTCTTCTTTGTGGATAACCATCCACTCGGCGCACCGTATATCAAACCTTTCACCGGAGAGAAGGCAAGCACTAAAAATCTTTGGTTGAACGAGAATGTCGCTGGCTCCTACGCACCAAGTTCGCTCCGGCCTGAACAGCCATTTCGCCAAGTTGTCAACATTGAGGGAAGGAAATACTCTCTTCCTTCCGACCACGCTCAACGCGCATTTAAGCACCTTCTCTATTCCGTTCCGGTTCAAGTCGCAGATTTGGCAGTTGTCCTCTATCGTGACTTTGGGCTACTCGGCAATTCTGTGACCATCGAAGACCTCATAAACATTTTCACGTATGAGTTCGGTTATGCGAACGAACCTGATTCCAAACCTGATGAAAAATTCCGGACATTGTATAGTCTTGAAACGACGAAAAATTGGGAAGAAGATTGGCTTGAAGCCGCATGAATAAACTGAACGAGCAACAAGATCGTGTAAGCCCTAAGCGCACCGACGATAAAGTGCGTCTACTGACTGCCGAGGATATCCTCTCTACCGAGTCTACATCGGGCGGCAGCGAGCGGCAATTGCCTTTCCAAGAACTGCTGATTGAGGGCTTACTCTCATTCGGCGAGGAGACTCGTTTCGAGTTCGGCCAGCTTAATATTCTGGTAGGCCCAAATGGATCGGGGAAGTCAAATCTGATTGATTGTGTGCGTGTGTTCCGCTCTGCCCCACTTGACATCCAAGAGGCTTTCAAGGACTCCGGCTTTAAGGAGTGGCTTTATAAAGGCATCAATAAGCAATCCGGTAGCGCATTTCTCCGAGTCACGTCTAGCGTGCCAGAACTGCCGGGCATGATTTGCCACCAAATCAAGTTCGGCCCGTCCATTAATTCCCGCGTTCCTCTTGAGGAGGTAGTGTCTTGGCCTTGTTTGCCGCGGCCATCCAGCGCAGATGCAGAAAAAGTACAAGCCGACCTTTACTTTGTAGGTTCGCATCGGAGCGGAGCCACTCTGAGCGTTCAGGGCGCGGGTAAGCGGCGTCGGGAAAGGAAGTTGGGGGAGACCGAATACGATCCCTTCCGTTCGATCTTAAGCCAGATACGGGACATCGGGCAATACCCGGAGATCACACGATTAGCGGGCCTCTACACGAGTATTCGAATCTATTCCGAGTGGACGTTCGGTCGTAATTCGAACCTCCGTGAAGCGACCCCGACGGGTCGCTCCGATACCACGCTTTCGGAATCAATGAATGATCTCGCTTTAGCCTTGAACGGTCTTGAAAAAACGGCGGCACATGAGAAGATTCGAGACCTCCTAAAAGAGTTAAAGGAGACCTATCGGGATTATGTCACTCGCATCTTGTTCGGGCGCGTCGGCTTAGAATTGGTAGAGTCGCCGTTTGATCTTCCTTTACCGGCGAAGCGGCTGTCCGATGGTACGCTGCGGTTTCTTGCGTTGGCGGCCATCTTACTTCAGTCAAACCCGCCTCCCCTCATCTGCCTTGAAGAACCTGAACTTGGAATGCATCCTGACATGATCCGCATAGTGGCGGGGATGATTATTGATGCTTCTACTAAGACACAGTTGATTATCACAACCCATTCTGAGCATCTACTCACAGCACTGCAAGACGACTTTGATGCGCTATTTGCCTTCGATGCAGGTTTGGCCGGTTCCATAGTCAGGTGCTTTAGTCGAGAGGAATATAAAGATTGGCGGCAAGAACATACATTGGGTGAACTCTGGACGTCAGGCGAACTTGGGGGTAATCGGTGGTGAAGCGCTATGTTCGCATCTATATTGAAGGTGGTGCTGAAGGAAGGGACGCGGATAGTGATTTTCGGCGTGGCTGGAAAAAGTTTCTGAATGAGATGCACGAGCTTGCAAGGGCTAATGGCTATCATGCACTTGATATAATTCGAGGCAAGGGGCGCGCAAATGCGTTCCATCGCTTTACAAAACACAAAACAGAATACCCGAACGATATTTGTGTGCTACTGGTAGATTCTGAAATGGCAGTTCCAGATAATAGTCGCGTATGGGATATCGTTGCGCGTCGGGAAGGCGATAAATGGCAGCGTCCTGTTTGGGCAACAGAGCAACACCTTTATCTAATGGTACATTTTGTTGAGACGTGGCTACTAACTGATCCACAGGCGCTTCAACGGTTCTTCAAGCGAGGCTTCAACTTGAATGCGCTCCCCACGACGAATTTGGAAAGTCGATCTAAAGACGAGATCAACAGAGCGTTAAAGAAAGCCACGCAGGATTCACCAAAGGGACCTTATCGGCATGGTCAAGCGCACGAGATAATCGAAATCGTAGCTCCGGGCAAAGTGAAAACTCTAAAACATGGTCAAAGACTTTTCGACTCTTTGAGCAGCTTGATAAAGAATGAGGCTGGATGACCGTAATGTTCAATCCCACTTGTCTTTATCTCAGAAGCAATAAGCAGTCAAACATTTCTCTTGACAGTGACGCGCAACAGGCATAGATTCTCGTCGTTATTTCCCACAGGGGTTGCACTATTCGTTTTCGTTATTCCTGCTGACGTGTTATGAGCTTCTCGTCGGCCTCACGTCAGATAAACAATTGAAAGACAGAGATCAAACCGGCTGGCGCGGTGGTGTAGTTGTTTGTGACAGAGCGTAAGTTGGCGCAAACAGGGTGGAACATGCTCTGCGCGCGGTGAAAGATGGCTTGCGCAAGGTGAACAACGACAGAATCAGGGCGAACGATTGCTTGCACAGGCGTCGAGATGGCTTGTGCAGTGTGAACGACAGCTTGTGCAGTGTAAACGATAGTTTGCGCGTTATGAACGATAGCTTGCGCTGTTTGAACGATGGCCTGCACGGGTGAAACGATTAGTTGCGCAGTGTGAACGGCGACTTGCGCGGGTGAAACGAGGGCTTGCGCGGGTTGAATGTTCGGTTGCGCAGGGTGAACGGCAGTTCGCGCAGTGTTGCCGTTGACTTGCGCAGAGCGAACGCTAACCTGCGCAGCGTGGAAGTTAGTTCGCGCAGCGTAATGGATGGCTCGCGCGGGCTGGGAGACAGTGGTTAGTCTGTTACTGGAGGCGCGAGTGATGCGCTTTCTCAATCTTAACCTACCGGAAGCTCCTCGGCTTCCCTTTTCTACGAAGGAGACTCACCATGAGAGATGTTGAAAGAAATCTATCCAACATGATTACGCGCGGCAGCGACTTCGGCGCTGGTCATGCTGCCGATTTCCCGGCCACGAGTCTGGGCGGGCAGAAGTTTGCAGCCATCGCTTTGATTGTTGACGAGTTGAATACGCATGGCGCGAATCAAGCGGGCGGCAGGAGCGCGGCTCAGGCCAGCACACAGGCCATTCAAGCGGCGCGCGTTGACCTGCGACGGAAGATGATTGCGCTCAGAGCGACGGCGATAGCTATGGAAGAGGAGAGGCCGGGCATCTCCGCCAACTTTCGTGCGCCGAGCACCAAAGGCGATCAGGCTTTGATTAGCGCCGCACGCGCTGCCATCGCCACCGCCACTCCGCTCAAGAGTGAATTTTTGAAACGCGAGATGCCAGCCACCTTTCTCGAAGATTTGACGGCTTTAATCACGGAGCTTGAGAACGAAGTCAACGAGAGGAATGCCAACAGAGAGAAGCATGTCACTGCCACCGCAGCCATCAAGGACGCTCTCAAACGCGGAGTGAAACTCATGCGCGAGCTTGATCCGATTGTCCGCAACAAGTACAGGGATGATCCGGCGACCCTAGCCGCATGGGACAGCGCCACACACGTTCCACGTCCGGCGAAGAAGAAAAAGGCTGTGCTAACTGCGCCGTCGAAGTAAGAGATAGATTGCATCGGGTAGAGGGAATTGGTTTCAGGTGGTGGGCTGGTTTGGAATGGAATTCACCGCAGAGGCGCAGAGGACGCGGAGGGGGCGCGGAGAGAGAAGGAATGAAGGGGCATGTGAATCAGATCACGCAGGGTGTGATTGGCGCGGCGATGGAGGTGCATCGTGCTCTTGGTCCGGGACTGTTGGAATCGGCTTATCAGAAATGCTTGTGCAGGGAGTTGACCATTCGCGGAATTCCTTTTGAGTGTGAACGTCCTCTGCCATTAGAGTACAAGGACATTCGTTTGGAGTGTGGGTATCGCCTTGATTTGTTAGTTGCAAGCTCTGTTGTCGTTGAAGTGAAATCGGTCGAAGCACTCGCACCCATTCACGAAGCTCAGTTATTAACCTACCTCCGTCCCGGCGGCTGGCAGGTTGGGCTACTGATTAATTTCAACGTCCCTCTACTCAAGCAAGGCATCCGCCGCAAAGTAATAGGCCTCGACGAACAATCTTAGACTCTCTGCGCCCCCTCTGTGTTCTCTGCGTCTCTGCGGTGAGTTCTATTTCAAACTGTACCACTACCAGTTTTCCGTACCTCACAACTTAATTTTACCCCGCGTGTTACAATCAGACCAGAATAGACTCCTTAAAAATTTAATAAGGCGGTGTAGATGTACGAGCAAATCTATGACTGCATTGTAATCGGCGCGGGGCCTGCGGGTCTCTCTGCCGCGCTCTTTCTGGCGCGGTATCGTCGGCGCGTCCTGACGTTTCATCACAACACGCCGCGCAATCTTTACTCGCACGGCGTACACGGCTTTCTCGGCCATCACGGAATCACGCCGGAGGAACTCTTAGCGCGCGGACGCGACGAAGTGACGAAGCATGGCGGGTTGATTGTCGAGGGCTGCGTGACGAGAGTTGAAAAGATTGGCGATGAGCATTTTCGTGTCAGCACGGGCAAGGCGGAAGACGCTGAGGATGAGACCAGCAAATCGTTTCAAGCTCGCCGCATCCTGCTTGCCACAGGCTTGCGCGATCTGACGCCTGACTGTCCGGGCTTTCTGGATTTCTACGGCGCGACAGTTCATCACTGCCCGGACTGCGACGGCTACGAAGTCTCCGACCAGCGCGTTGCCGTCCTTAGTCATGGTCAACAGGCAATCGGTTTCACGCTCGGTCTGCTGACGTGGACTGACAAGCTGACGCTCGTTACCAACGGTGATGAAGGCGACATCACAGACGAGCATCGCGCCAAGCTCGCGCGCTTCAACATCCCCATCACGAACCAACGCATCACCGGACTCGAAGGCAACACGGAAACAAAGCAGCTTGAGCGCGTGCGCTTCGATGACGGCGAAGCTCTCGAATGCGATGCGCTCTTCTTCAATCTGGGCACGGAGATGTCCGGCAATTTACACGAGATGCTCGGTTGCAAACTCGATGATGAATGCGGACTGGTCTGGGTTGACGATGAGCAGCAGACGAGTGTTGAGGGAGCTTATGCCGCAGGCGACATCACGCCGCATTCACAACTCGCCATTGTCGCCGCCGCCGAAGGTGCGATGGCTGCGATTCAGATTCACAAATCACTCATCCCGGAAGAGCGGCGAGTTTAAGAAGCCTTGAGAGCAGCTTTCAAAACAAAAAGAGAAGAGCGCGGGATTTTACCCTTAGCGTAAAATCCCGCGCTCCATCTATTGCAGCGTTAGATCAAACTAACGTCAGTGCTTGGCGTTATTGTTGTTCATTGACTTAACGCCCGCCGTGTTGTCGTTACCATTATTGTTGGTGACGGTGGCTGTATTGGACGGCTTGTCAGTCGCCTTCTGACTCATATTAACATTCGTCTCGACCACGCCATTTCTGGTAGCGTTCGTATTGTCTGCACTACCACACCCGGTCGCCAAACCGGCGGCGGCGAGTAAACATAAAACAGCTAGAGTTCGTCGCATCATAGTTGCCCTCCTTGAAGTTTCCGTCTAGCGGTAAACGTGCTCGCCGTGATTGGTCTTCCAATCGTTCTCCAAATAGTCAGCATCCTCATCCGAACGCGCTTTGACGCCCATCACGATGCCGCCGTTTTTGAGATCGCTCTCATATTCCTTGACACGCTCTTCGGGAATACCCGCGCCGATCAGAGCGCCGATGATACCTCCGGTCGCACCGCCCGCGCCTGCACCAGCAAGTCCAGCGACAAGTGGCCCGGCAACGAGCAGGCCGAGACCCGGAAGGGCGACTGATGTTCCGATAGCCGCAATCGCCGCCAGCGTTGCGCCGACCGCTCCGCCAATCGCCGCGCCTGTGCCCGCGCCTTCGAGAGCTTTGTTCCCAAGCTCTGTCTCTCTTTTATCAACGAAATATTTCTTGCGTGTGTCATCCGACATCATCAGATTAACGTCGTCCTGGCTATAACCACGACTCGTCAGCGATTGATATGCGCGCTCGGCGCTGTCCCTGTCCTTGAATGTTCCAGTCACCATGCGTGAGCGTTCGGTTGAAGTACCTGTTGTGTCTGCCATACCTTGATCCTCCCCTTAAATTTTGATTAGACGGGCAATCTCTCCTTAACTCTGAACGATGCAGACGTTCCGAAAAGATTGCGCTGTAATAGCCACGAAAGCATTCTTCGTACGATTTCAATGCTTTTAGCAAGCTCCTGCCGGGTCATTAGCAAGAGTCGCTCCACACTTACTGAGCGAGTATTAACGCGATATGCGTGGAAGAGATTTGTTTCACTGCTTAAGTTGAGCAGAGCCTGTTCGTGCGGTATATTATGCGGAAAGATTTTCGCGGAGGCTTAGGCTAATTGGCAAGTCACCAGTCTTGAAAACTGGCGCGCGAAAGCGCTTGGGGGTTCGAGTCCCTCAGCCTCCGCCATTTTAGTTTCAAGTCCAAAGTCCAGTGTCCAAAGTCAGGCTTCGGACACTGGACTTTAGATTTTGAACCGGATTGAAGAACGATGGTCGAAGCATTAAGTCAGATGCCGCTTCTGAATCTCTCGCTGTGGCAGTTGCAGGACGCCGGGAGTGTGTTTGAGCGCATCTGGTACTACGTCAATCACAAATTCACAATCGGCAAGTTCGAGATTTCTCTGGCGAACGTGGTCATCGGCGTCCTCATCTTCGTGGTCGCCGTTCTCATCTCGCGCTCAATGCGTTCTTTCATGGAACGCCGGATGGCTCGTCATGCGCGGCTCGATCCCGGCATTCAATACACGGTTCTCCGTCTCATACATTATTTCGTCATCACTATCGGCGTCCTCTTTGCGCTCAAGACTGCCTTCAGCCTCGACCTGACCACGCTGGCGGTCGTCTTCTCTGCGCTCTCGATTGGCATCGGCTTCGGTCTGCAATTCATCGCGGGCGACATCGCTTCCGGTTTCATCCTGCTCTTTGAACGCCCCGTCCGCGTCGGCGACTTTATCTCCATCACCGGGCCTGATAATAAGACGACGGAGGGGCGCGTGCAGAGCATCAACCTGCGCACGACGATTGTGATTACCAACGACCACCTCGCAGCCATCGTGCCCAACTCGAAACTCGTCAACCAGAATTTAATCAACTGGTCTTACGGCGAACGCCGCTCGCGCATCTCGATTCCGGTCGGCGTCGCCTACGAATCGGATGTTAATCTGGTGACACAAACCCTACAGCGCGCAGCCGACGGCGTGGAACACGTCCTGGAAGAGCCTGCACCGAGAGTTCAATTCCTCAGTTTCGGCGACTACTCGCTCAATTTTCGCCTGCTCGTCTGGACGACCAGACCGCGCCGCCACGTGCAGATCAAGAGCGACATTAACTACCGCATCCAGCGCTTGTTCAAAGAAGCACGCATCGAGATTCCGTTCCCGCGCCAGGACCTGAGTTTGCGCAGTGGCGCATTGCCAATCGCTCCCGCAAACGATCCTCCAGATGCGGATGAAGAGGCGGGAGAGGAAGAAGGCAAAAGGCAAAATTAAAGATGTAAAATGCGAAATGAGGAGCAAGTCTCTCATCTTCCACTTCGCATTTTACATTTTTAATTTTGCATTCTTTAAGTTAAGGTTGTGCGGCTGAGTGGCTATTCATTCAGTGTTGCCCCTCGTCATTCTTCAGGAAACAGGCTCAAGCGCTCGATGAGTTCAAACCGTTCTCTGTCCACTGTTCGCCCGCCGGTCGCGGATAAACGCGAAGCGATCCTGCGCGCCGCGACCCGTGTCTTTGCGCGCAACGGCTACTTCAACTCGAAGGTCGCGGACATCGCCAGCGCGGCAGGCGTGGCGGACGGCACTGTCTATCTCTACTTCAAGAGCAAGGAAGAGATTCTCCATTCCATCTTCGACCGGGGCGTTGACAATGCCATCACAGAAGCGCGCCAACAACTCGAAGCGATCTCCGACCCGCGCGAGAAGTTGCGCCGCATCGCGCACCTGCATCTCGAACGTCTCGGCGCTGATCGTGACCTCGCGGTTGTTTTTCAAGTCGAGTTGCGCAGCTCTACAAAATTCATGGAAGAGTTTTCCGCCGCAGGCTTCGCTGAATACCTGGGCTTGATTCGCTCCACCTTTGAAGAAGGACAACGCGCGGGCGTCTTTCGCACAGAGTTGAATGCCAAAATCGTCGCCAAGATTCTCTTCGGCGCGCTCGACGAGATGGCGACCAACTGGGTTCTTTCCAAGCGACGTTACAAACTCGCGCCGATGGCCGATCAGGTGTTGGATATTTTTCTCAACGGTGTGAGTGCCGAAAGATGATGCCGGAGACGAGACAAATCGCCAGCGTCGCGCACACGCCACCGGAGCGCGTGCCGCTCGAAGCGGATGAGCCGACGACGGTCATCGAGATGTTCGAGCGCACAGTTCGACTACGCAATAAACCGGACGCGCTCAACTACAAAAGAGACGGCGCGTGGCATTCGATCTCTTCGGACGAGATGCTGGCACGCGCACGCCGCATCGCGCTCGGCCTCTACTCGCTCGGCATTCGTCACGGCGACCGCGTCGCACTGCTCTCTGAAAATTGTCCCGAATGGACGTTGACCGATGCTGGTTGCCTCTTCGCCGGTGTGATTGACGTTCCAATCTATTCGACACTGACGCCCGCGCAAGTCGCTTACATCCTGCGAGACTCCGGCTCGCGTGTTCTCTTCATTCAGAACTACGCGAAGTTTGAGCAGGCCCGCGACGTTCTCAAAGATTGCCCGGCGTTGGAGCAGATTGTCTTCTTCGATGGAAGTGGCGCGAATGAGATGAAGGCGTTGACGCTTACCGAACTGGAAGAGCGCGGGCGCGAGCTTGGCGCACAGAGTCCGAATCTCAGAGAGGAACTGTCGCGCGTCGTCAAGCCTGAAGATTTGGCGACGATCATCTACACTTCGGGCACGACGGGCGAGCCGAAGGGAGTGATGCTCACGCACTCTAATCTGGTCTCGAACGTCATTGACTGCTCTGACCATCTGGCGTTTGCCTCCGCTGATATTGTGCTCTCCGTCTTACCGCTCTCGCACGTTTACGAGCGCACGGGGATGTACATGTACATCCATCACGGCATGAGCGTCTATTACGCTGAATCGTTGGAGAAGATCGGCGACAATCTGCGCGAGGTGCGACCCACCGTGATCCTCTGCGTGCCGCGTCTGTTGGAGAAGATTTACGCGCGCGTTAAAGATCGCGCGGCGGAAGCGGGGCGCTCTAAGTACGCGCTGCTGATGTGGGCCGTCTCAGTCGGCAAGCTCTACGCGCAGCACGCGACGAACAAACAGCGAATCCCTCTGATGCTGGCGCTCAAACACAAGCTCGCTTCAAAACTCGTCTTCTCCAAATGGCGCGCGGCGCTGGGCGGACGTATTCGCGTCATCGCTTCCGGCGGCGCGGCCTTGCCGGACGAGATTGCTTTGATCTACATCGGCGCTGGAATGCCTGTCGTGCAGGGTTACGGCCTGACTGAAACTTCGCCCGTCATCGCCGCCGGAATGATCGAAGACAATCGCGTCGGCACGGTCGGCCAGCCCATCCGCAATGTTGAAGTGAGAATTGCGGCAGACGGCGAGATTGAAGCGCGCGGGCCGAACGTCATGCGCGGCTACTACAACAAGCCTGACGAGACGCGCGGCGTGCTGACGGAAGATGGCTGGTTCAAGACCGGCGACATCGGAACTCTCGACGCGGATGGATTCCTACGCATCACCGACCGCAAGAAAGAATTGTTCAAAACTTCCGGCGGCAAGTACATCGCGCCGCAGCCGATTGAGCAGATGATTAAAGCATCACGCTTCGTCAATCAGGTCGTGCTCATCGGAGATCGTCACAAATTTCCCGCCGCGTTGATCGTGCCCGATTGGGAACAGCTCCGCGCTTACGCCGAATTCAAAGGCCTGGACGCGCACACGCCTGCGGAACTCATCAAGCACCCGCGCATCCTCGACCTCTTCGACAGACAGGTCGCCGCGCACACGCCGTCTCTCGCACAGTTCGAGCGCGTCAAGCGCATCGCCCTGCTCGAACACGAACTCACGATTGAAGGCGGCGAACTCACGCCGACGCTCAAAGTAAAGCGGCGCGTCGTTGATGAAAAATACTGCGATGTCATTGAACGTCTTTATGCGGAGGCCGAGGCGCACACACCTTAAAGAACAGTCTCACGTGGCTGACCTGCATGAAAGATCAAGCTCGTTCACTCGTCATCAAGCGCGTTCGCCAGCAGGCGCGCGACATCCGCTCGTTCGACATGCTGCCCGCAGATGCGCAGGAGGGCGCGCACGGCATCGCTTTCGTTCCCGGACAGGTTGCTGTCCTGCGCGCCCGTGAAGCAGAGTCTTACTTCGCTTTCGCCAGTGCGCCGGAAGACGCCGAGCTTGAGTTCTTAATCAAGCAGGGTTCCGGCGCAAGCGGCGCGATCTACGAGATGAAAGAGAATGATCGCGTTGAGCTTGCGCAGATCGTCGGTCACGGCTTCGCGCTTGATGAACACAAAGGCAGGGATTTGGTCTTCGTGGCGATGGGAACGGGCGTTGCGCCTCTGCGCTCTGCACTGCGTTACGTGTTGAAGCACGCGCGCGAGTTCGGCCAACTCGTCGTGCTCTACGGCGCACGCACGCCGGATTATTTCTGCTACAGTGACGAGGTTGAAGATTGGGAGTCGGCGGGCGTCGAACTGCGCCGCGTGGTCTCACGTCCAGATGGACATGACTGGTCAGGCCCAACAGGCTATGTTCAATCCCTGCTCGATCACGTCCTGCCGGATTTGTCTTCTCCCGTCGCGCTCATCTGCGGATCAGTCGAGATGCTCGAACAAACACGGATACGTTTGCAGCAGATGGGCTTTGCGCCGGAAACTATTTTGACGAACTATTAAAGTCGAAGTTGTTAAGCATCGCGTGTTCAAGCAACAAGTGAAAACCGATTCGCGTGTGCAGTATTACTTCCTCAGCCATTGATGGAATGACGAAATTTTGCTCCAAATAGAATCGGAGAATCCCAGCACGCCCAGAGCCGACAGCACCCCGAAGGCGACGAGCGCGACGAGTGTGACGATGACCACAGCCTTGAGAATGTTCAGCCACCTGTTTCGGCTGCGGATAATGTCGCCGAGAATGGCTATCGCCAGATGAACCGCGACGGTGATGGCGAAGAGCATGAACGCGAATTGCTGGACGACGCGAGACAGCAGGAGCGTGCTTGAGACGATCAGCACGACCTCGAAAAAGTAGAGCAGCTTGAGCAAGTGACGAAAGATTAGATTCGGCAGGTTGCCCGGCACGGCGACCTCGACCAGACTCCAGAAGATTTGTCCGAGCCTCGCAATCCAGGCCACATATTTATTCCCGACGTTGTAGCGATCCGAAAGGCCGTCGAATATTTTTCCGATGATGGTTGTGGCGCGTGCGGCGTTGCGTAAGGTCGGCTCAGGCTGAAGACGGCTGCGCTCTGCGAAAGTATCTAAGTAATGTTGCCTGACCTGGCGAGTGTCTATCAGATTGTCGAGACAATCTTTCAAACTCGCTGCGGTCGCATATTCCTTCAGGGCATCGAGGAAGTGTTCCAGAATCGCCGGTTCCGCCTTGCCTGATTTTGTTCGCATCGCTGCTTCGACAAGCAGATTACTCAATTCAACCGAACCCATCTTCTCGATAGTCTCGCAGATGATGGCGGCCTGCGCCTCGCCGACGAGTTGGCGTGTGAGCGGATGATCCGGCAGGAGCGCGGTGATGAGGCGCTCGGCTCCGTCGAGTCGCCCCCAGAGAATATCGTTTTGACGCCACGACTTGTCCAGAAAAGCTCCGAAGTGTCCAAGGGCTGTGCCCGCCAGCTTGTGGCAACCCGTCTCGCGCTCGTTAATCAAACCGGTCGCATCTTCCGGGCTGACGCGAAAGACTTCGACCGTCGCAGCTTCGCCGATGTCCGTGTCGTAGAGAATCGGGAAAGTAATCATGTCGTAGTCGTCGTAGTTCTGATAATAATTTCTGAGACACTCGCGTGCGGCAGCCTGCGCGGGACTCTCGCTTGTGGCTGCACTTTCAGTTGAGTGTTGAGGATGAGCAAGCATCGCCAGACAGTCGTCGTCCGCTTGGCTCATCACGGGATCGAGATAAGTCTTCAACTTCTCAGCCGTCGTCTCAAAGAGTTGCCAGACGCGCGGGTCGTTGTTCAGCAGAGCCTGCGCGCGCCTGACGGACTCCTCTTCGATAGAGGCGGGGTCGGTGCGTTGCCATGTCGCAAGTTCTCTCTCGTCTGCTGGCGGTGGGACGCCGCGCGGCCTCTCTTTGCCGAAGAAGTATTTGAGAATGGGCGGAGTGGGTGTGGCGTCTCCGTTTGCTTGAACGGTTGGTGCGACCGCTTGACCAATGGCGGCGATTAAATTTTGGATTTCGTCAAAGAGCGGGCTGACGTGTGCGCCCGGCGGAGGTTGATTGTTCGGCTGCGCCTGCTGATTCTTCTCTGCCGGCTGACCACGCGAACGCAGCGCGCGCCCGGCACGCCGCAGCGAGACATAGTTCTGATTGAAACGCTGCTTGAGACGGAGCAGTTCAGCACGAAACGCTCTCTTCTCTTCATTCGTCAGTTGAGACTTCTCCGGCCAGAACGACTTGTCGCACATCTGGACGATCCCGTGCGCCTCCTCATCCAGACGATACAACTGATCGCTCTTCATCAGCAGAAAGTTGAGACGCCGCAACGGGTACGAAAGATCGAACTCATGCAGGAAGCGGTTCATCGTCGGCTGTTGATCGGCTGGACTTGCGCGATGCTCGATATATTTCCGGTCGCGCCACGCGCGCACCAGCGAGCGCACGACCATGAAGTATTCCGACTCTTCATCGAAGCCCGCGACGCGCGCGACCAACTCCGCGAGTTGATCCGTCAAGGTGGCGATCTCCAAACGATGATAGGCCACGTAGCCGCGTCCCTTCCTTTTAATCATGTCGGTGAGATCAAGTGTCGCCCACTCTTCATCGGTCAGCACGTCTCTCGCCCATAACGCATTTCCATCCATCGCCTGCGGAGTCAGTTGCCCGCGCAACTCCTTCGGGGTCGTTTCAATGACACGTTCCGTGTCTCGCTCAACGCCGTTCATTATTCGATTGACGCGCTGCACCATTCGATTGCGCTCGGCCACGCGCTGCAAATCCTCGCGGATGGTCTCGTCGCGCGGAAGCGTGAAAACATCCCGCACGCTTTCGAGCGCGTCCGGCTTTCGTTGAGTCTCCTGTTTATCCTCCGGGTGTTTGGGCGAAGGCTCGATGTAGAGCAGCTTGCGCGTGACGGGCACATCGGCGTGCCTGCTCGTCAAGGTGTCTATGGCGTAAGTGAAAGGCTTGTTGTCTAAATAGCCGCCGTCGCCGAATGCGCGTTGCGGAAAGGGCACGGTGGAGACGCCGCGCGGGTCCAGGTAGTCTTTATAAAAAGGCTGCCACAGCTTGCTGTCCGACTTACAATTCTCCACGTTGCGGTATTCGGACAATCCTTCGATGACGTGATCCGTATCGCAGAGGCACATCGGCTCGAAGGCGAAGGGAAACGAAGAGGTGCAACGCGAGGCATAAGCGAGGAACGGATTGTACTCGCGCAGAAAATCGTTGCGGTCTTCCTGCTCGCCACTGACATCGCTCTTGGAGTAGATGAAGTGAAGCACGTTGCGATGACGCCGCTCGTACACCAGTTCATTGCTTAATCTCATCGGCAGGGCAACGCCTTGCAGGTCTGTCGCGGTGACATAGAGGTCTATCTCATCCACGTAACCCGTGCGGCGCTGACTCTTCACGCCGCTTCCATTCTCCTCCATCCCGTTGAAGGCTTTGAGCAACTCAAGATACATTCGATTGCTGTTGAGCAGTGAAGCCGGAGATTTTGAGAGAGTCAGCGGCGGCTCGATTGATTGCTTGTCATTCAACAGGCTGTCAATATCGCCCTGTTCGATCCACAACTCCTGCAACTTGTCGAGGCTCTGCCCGTTAGCGAGCGCTTTGGCGAGAAAGACGCCGTTGATGCCGCCTGCGGAAGTCCCCGAAAGAATGTCTATCACGAAGCGCGTCTGAAGCTGGCGATTCTGCCTCAAGACGCTATCCAACTGCGCGACACTCATCCCGGCATCAGAGAGCAGATAGCTCACCTTACGATAGACACGCTCGCTGCCCGTCAGCTTGTCAGCCTTGATTGGTGCGAGACCTGCGGCATCGTTGCCGTCCGCTTTGACCTGCGCTGTCGCACGCACCATCCGTAACAACTCCTGTGAGACGCCGTTGATATACACCGCCAGCGAGACGCCGCCGTACATGACGACGGCGAAGCGTATCTCTTGAGTGTAATCGGCGCTCTGAGGTTGACCGGACTGGCTCTCGTCGCGCTTGATGGAGACGCGCGTGTCTGGAACAATCGCGCTCGTGTTCGGACTTTCGGAAGAAGATTCTCTGAGCGTTTCAGTGTGGTTGTCTGTCATAAATGCTCCTCTAGCTTGCTGTCAATGCTGATCTGGCGAAGTCAAAGCTCTGGCTCAGGCATCGGCGAGGATGGCGTCGCTCGCCTTCTCGCTAATCATGTAAATGGCGGTGACGATGAAGAAGCCCGGGATGTGCGGGAACACGGAAGCATCTACGACGCGCAAATTCCTGGTTCCATACACGCGGAAATTACTATCGAGAACCGCCATGCGATCCTCGCGCGTTCCGATCTTGCAGGTGCAGGAGGCGTGGTGACCCCAGGCTTCATTCCTGATGAACTCTTTGAGTTGCTCGCGTGTGCTGATCTGCGCTCCGGGAATCAGTTCCTCTTTATCAATGCTGCTGATATGTTCGTTCATCCGTCGCACGAACTCCACACCATCAACTACCGAGTCCAAGTCCTCGCCCACGCTATCGCTGCCTTCGTCGAAGTATCGGAAGTTGATCTCGGGTCTCTCGCGCGGATCGTTCGATTTCAGTCTCACCCATCCGGCGGTGTTGCGCGTGTGGGCTTTGAGAATGGCCCAGGTGAAGATGTTCTTGTATTGCTGTAGAGCTTTGGAGTAGCCGGGATAATAGCCTTTGAAGAAGCCGGGGACGCCGAAGATGTAGAGGTCAGGCTCCGGCCTCTCTTTCTTCGACTTCTTGATGATGCCGAGCAGCGCCCCGTTAGTCGTATAAACGCCGCTCCTGCTGGTCTGCCACTCGACGAAGCATGGATCGCCCGGCTGTCCCGCAGGCGGCGCGATGAAGGTGGCGTCCTTCAAGAGAGCGAAGTTGCTCTTGACCTCCGTCACGACGCAGACTTCATAACGATCTTGCAGATTTTCGCCCACCCCCGGAAGATCAACGCGGACTTCGATGCCGAACTTCTCCAACTCCTCTCTGGGGCCGATGCCGGAGAGCTTGAGCAGTTGCGGAGTATTGAAAGCTCCGCCGGAAAGAATGACCTCTTTGTTGACCCGCACTTCGGATCGCGTCGCGCTCGCATCACCATTGGCGCTGGGGTCTGCGCGATAGAGATGCTTGCCATCCAGATACTCGACGCCGATGGCTTTATTCTCTTCATCAAGGAGGACTTTTGTCACCAAGGCGTTGAGCTTGACGATCAGCTTGTCTGGAAACTGTTGTTGAACCGCACGAATATATTCTCGCGTTCCTGTGCGCTGGCCCTGATTCGTCGCAAGCGGTGTGAAAGCCAGCCCTTCGGGACTGCTCTGCGCGACGCGCCAGTCGTTCGGATCAAAATGCGTCTCGAAGCGAGCGAGCGGACTGCCGACATGTTCGCTGAGAGTCTCTCTGGCGGCAGAGAAGATGATGTCCAGCAACTTCAAATCTCTGAGGACGAGTTTGGGGTTGGCCTCGTTGGTCGTCAGCCAGCCGTCGAAGCCGTGGCGGCTGGGGTTTGCAGACTTCATCCCGATGGCCTGCCAGAGAGCCGCGAGCAATCTCAGGATCGGATTTTTCGGATGCGTTCCGGGCGCAGCGACGTACTGGCATTTTTCAAGACGCTCGAAATATTTTCGCATCCTGTCGCTGCGCCATGAGGAGTCGCCCGTGAGGTCGGCAATCTTGTCCCAGTCGCTGTTATGCGGGTAGATGGTAATCATGGCATTATGCGAGGTGCATCCTCCGAGCGTGCCCGCGCGCGGATACCAGATGCCGTCCTCGTCTTCCACGAACTTAGTGTCCCGGCGCTGCTGCTGCTCGTCTTTGTAATGGCGCACGAAGAAGTTCCATTGAAGTTTCTTGTCTTCGGTTGCCAGACCGTGAAAGCATGGCACTTGATAGTTAAAGTCCTCGTCATCGCCGCCCGCTTCAAGCAACAACACCTTCTGCCCGGCCTTCGCAAGATTGGCTGCGACCGGCCCGCCGCCTGCGCCTGAGCCAACCACCACATAATCATAAGCGGGCTGAACCTTCGCCTGGCTCTCAACATTTTCGCTCATCTCTACTCCTTCATCTCCCTTCGGGTGCTGTTGCAGCTCTCTGTCAGGTGAAATGATACGGCGCAAGCTGTTGCGTCCGAGCGCGGCGGTGGTGGACTACCGCATCGCTCCGGCGGTCGAAGAAATCGCCAGCGTTAGAGTGTTTTCAAGAACTCGATCAGAGCCTTCTTGTCGTCATCGGACAACTGCGTTCCAAAGTAGTGGCCGCGATCCTCAATGAAGTCCGGGCAGTTGCTGATCTTCAAGAGTGCGGGAGCGACCTCCTTCTTCATCAAATCCGCCGCCGCCGCGTCGTCCAGATTCTCGCTCTCAATCCTCTGCAACGCACTTCTGGTTTTGAGCACGACATTGAGCAAGTCTGAAATGTCTGCCTGCGAGTTGACACTGCCGAGCAGGTTGACAGGTGTTCCCTTCGGGATTGGCCCAAGCACCAGGTCTCCTCTCTCACCGGCGAGGAAATAGCTCACCATCATCAGACCAATCGCCAGTAAGACGACGACGATGCCTAATCCACCCAGGAGCAGTTTGCGTTTCCGGCGCAGCCCCCAGATGAACAAGGCCACGCCGAGGATGCCGAGAATCAGCGGAATCAGCCAGGGATAGACCAGGATGATGCGGCTGCGATAGCCGAGCGTTGACTGGAAGGCTTCGGGCAGGTAAACGGCGGGGATGCGCAAGTAGCTCTTCTGCTGCGTGACCCAGATGGACTGTTTACCGTCGCGCTTTTCGGGCCACAGTAGTTTGTTGACCGCGTCATCGAAAGCCTCCATGCGCCCTTTGACGGAAGGGTCGCCGGTGTATTTCCCCAGCGCGTTGTTATGGAAGAAGGGCGCGGTGGCCCAGATGCTGACGAGGGTGGGCACGCGATAGTAGCCCGGCCCGCCGCCCGGCATCTTGAACTTGTTGGTCGAGCCGTCGAAAGGGTTATAAACATCTATCTCGCCGACCGAAGGCGAGTTCTTGTAGTTCTCGGAAGAAAAGTTGTCCCAGATGTGGCCGCGTGTGGCGTTGGTGGCGAGGGCGCGTGCCGCGTTGGTTTGAATCAGGGTGACGGGCAGGCGTTGGTCTATCGAGAGATAGTTGTCGTTCAAAAAGTCAGGCTTCAGCACCTCGTCACGCGCCCAACGCTTGTAATCATCAGATGACAATCGGTCATTGATGCCGATGCTGGTCGGCTGCTTGCTCGAATGGCACGCCATACAGTTTTCGGCGAAAACAATCTTGCCGCGATTGAGGATTGCCTGATCCTTCGTCTGGTAATCCGGCCCGCCGGGTGCGTCTGCCAGGTGCATTGGACTGGCTGTCTTCAAGAAATACTTGGCGAGATTATCCATGCGCGGCTCGGTCGCCTGCCAATAGACGGAATCCTTCTGGCTCTTGGTAATCTCGATTGGAGTCTGCTTTCTAATACCGATCAGTAGATTATGATGTTGCAACCATTCCTGATGATATTCGCCGATGTTGATATAGACGCGGTCGAGTGCGCCGTAAAGGCCGATGGAGTCAGCGCCATCCACCAAAATGTGTGGGACGTTTCTCGTCTCATCACGCGGAGGCAGATAGAGCGCGCCGCCTGTCACCTTCTCAGGCACAGCCTCCGCCAGCCGCGCGCCGACGTTAAAGAGCGGATTCATCGCGTTCGGATTGTTAATCGAATCGGTGGAAATCAAAGAGGTATCGAGCGTGCCGCGTGGTGTGCTATCAAGCAACTGGTAAACGAAACTATCGGGCTTCAGTTCAGCGCCGAAAATCTGGCTGACCTTGAAATACTGGTTGCCGATATTTGAAGAAAGATTTCCCCACTCCGGCTTTTCAGGATCATCCGGTGGATGCAGCGGGTTCATCTGAACGTGGCAGAAGGCGCAGGACATCCCGACGCGGTAGGGGCGGACTAAGTTCGGGTCGTTGAAATAGGTTGGATCGTTGTAATACTTCTCAGCGTTCCAATGCTGTTTCGCCGTCGCGTCGAAGGCCGGATTCGGGTAGAGTCTGAGGCCGACGATCCCACTCGCCTTTCCGTAAACTTTGGGGTCAACCCCTTCGGTCTCCGGCCCAACTCGTTCGTCCAGCCACAGTCCATACTGATCCTGCTTCGACGCCTGCGTGAAGCCCGGCTCGTTGACCATTCCCATCTCTTTGAAGCGGGTGGGGCGCTTGCGCGAATCGAGGGTCTTGAGGAGGTCGCAGAGTCCGTAGCTGTGCTGTGACATGAAGTCCCAGAAGGCTTCGTTGCCGCCCGTCCACATCAGCCAGGTGTTACGTCCCTTGACCTCGTCCGATGTGAGGAGGATACCGTTATCCATGCCTTTGAAAACATCGAGATCGGTTTCGGGAAAATCGGCAGGCGTCTTACCGGCGGCTTTAGCCTCATCTACTGTCTCTTTGTTTTCTTGCCTGGTACAACCCGAAGTTGCGATCAGACACAACAGCGCGACGGCGAACGCCGCCAGAACGATACACTTGAATAGTCTGACGAGAGACTGAGTTCTGTGGTTATCCATAGAGACCTCCGGTGTAAGAAATTGCAGCCTGTCTTTTGAGAGACCATCGAGATTCCCAGAGGAAGCAGGAATCCTTTCAATCAGCCAAAGAGTACGGATAGATAATTAATCTTCAACAGGTTTGCGGTGAGCTAAATTCGGACCGTGTCCTGTGGTTTATGTCCCTTTAGAGAAATACTTCTCGCAATGGTCGCTGATGTCGGGAAAGAGGAGTCCAAAGCAATAACCCGGCAACAACGGAGCGTCCATGAAGTATGAGAAGGACGCAGACTCGTTATGTAACGCCCGGCTTATACTACTTTTTATCGCTAGATGCAACAAAAATTGCCGGAAGAGAATGTTAAACTTGTGCCCTCACTGATACTCTTACTCAAGCGCCCATTTTGCGGAAATCCCGAAGTCCTCTTGCTGAATGAATACTCATTCAGTATGATAGGCTCTCCTCGTTGGACCTTAAACTCGAAAGGTATTCTTTCATGCTTCGGATTGAAAAAGCGGCTATCTTAGGCGCGGGCACGATGGGCGCGCAGATCGCTGCGCATCTGGCAAACGCACATATCCCTGTGCTCTTACTCGACATCGTTCCGCGTGAGTTGACTGCTGAAGAACAGGCCATAGGTCTCTCGCTCGAATCGAAAGAGGTTCGCAATCGTATCGCGCGCTCTGGCTTGGAAGCGGCGAAGAAAGTTAAACCCGCAGCTTTCTTTACATCAGATTTGGCGTCGCTCGTCTCGGTCGGCAACTTCGATGATGACTTGTCGAAGCTGAAAGACTGCGACCTCATCATCGAAGCGGTCGTTGAGAATCCAGACATCAAACGGAAACTCTACGAGCGCATCGAACAGTTTCGTCGTCCAGGCTCGGTCATCGCTTCCAATACGAGCGGCATTCCGATTCGCCAACTCGCCGAAGGCCGCTCGGAAGATTTCCGCGCACACTTCTTAGGCATCCACTTTTTCAATCCGCCGCGCTACCTGCATCTGGTCGAGATTATCCGCACTGAATGGACGAAGCCGGAAGTCGCTTGCGAGATCGCAGGCTTTCTGGATCAACGTCTCGGCAAAGGTGTCGTGCCCGCCAAAGACCGCCCGAATTTTATCGCCAATCGCATCGGCACGTTCGGCGCGCTCTACACGATCAAGACGATGCTGGAAGACAATTATTCGATTGAGGAAGTTGACAAGATGACGGGGCAAGCAGTTGGTCGTCCCAAAACTGCGACCTTCCGCACGTTCGATCTCGTCGGCCTCGATGTCTTCGGCCACGTTATCAAGAATCTCTACGAAGCGCTGACGGAAGACGAAGAGCGTGATGTTTTCATCGCGCCTGAATTCCTAACGCAGATGATCGGGCGCGGAATTCTTGGCAACAAGACGAAGGGTGGCTTCTACAAACGGCAGAAGGGCGAAGGCGAGAAGCAGGAAATCTGGACGCTCGAAACGGCCTCGCTCGAATATCGCCCGGCGCAGAAAGTGAAACTGCCCGCGCTCGACATGGCGAAGAATATTGAAGAGACGCCCGAAAGAATCAAGGCTCTCGTGTGGAGCAAGGATCGTGTCGGCGCGTTTCTGTGGAAGACCATGGCACGCACGTTTCGTTACGCGGCGAATCGCATCCCGGAGATTGCGGACACGGTGGTTGAGATTGACCACGCGATGAAGTGGGGCTTCAACTGGGAGCTTGGCGTCTTCGAGACGTGGGATGCCATCGGCGTTGAAAAGTCTGTCGCGCGGATGAAGGAAGAAGGACAGAGCATTCCGGCGAATGTCCAGAAGATGCTCGATGCAGGCGCGACCGTCTTCTACAAAAATGAGAAGGGACAGAAGTTCTATTTTGATTTCGCTTCGGCTCAATATCTTCCTGTCAACGAGCAGCCGGGCGTCATCGTCTTGAAGTCCGTTAAAGAGCGGACGGGCGTTATCAGGAAGAATGCGGGCGCGTCCCTGATTGACCTCGGCGATGGTGTCGCGTGTCTTGAGTTTCACTCGAAGATGAACTCAATCGGCGGCGACACGCTTCAGATGTTGAAGCAATCGCTCGCGGAAGTTGAAAAGAATTTCGTCGGGCTGGTTGTCGGCAATCAGGGCGTGAATTTCTCAGTCGGCGCGAATCTGATGCTGCTTCTCCTGGAAGCGCAGGAAGAAAACTGGGAAGAGATTGATTTAATCATCCGCGCGTTTCAGAACGCGACGATGAGCTTGCGCTATTCGCCGAAGCCTGTCGTGGTCGCGCCGTTTCAGATGACGTTTGGCGGCGGTTGCGAGATGGCTCTGCACGCGGATCGCGTGCGCGCGGCGGCTGAGACTTACATCGGACTGGTTGAGGTCGGCGTCGGATTGATTCCCGCAGGTGGCGGGACGAAAGAGATGCTGGTGCGCGCACTCGACGCGATTCCGAAGGGCGCGGACGATGCCGACCCGTTCCCGTTCGTCAAGCGCGCGTTTGAGACTATCGCGCTGGCGAAGGTCGCCACGTCTGCCGAAGAAGCGCGCGTGTTCGGATTCCTGAGCGCGGACGATTCCATTTCGATGAACAGTGAACGCTTGATTGCCGACGCCAAGCAGGAAGTGCTCTCGCTCGCCGCGACCGGCTACATCGAGCAGCAGCAACGCACGGACGTGCTCGCGCTCGGAATGCCCGCGCTTGCAACTCTCAAGCTCGGCATACATCAAATGAAGCGCGGCGGATTTATTTCAGATTACGACGCGCTGATCGGCGAGAAACTCGCGCGCATTCTGACGGGCGGCGATCTAAATCATCCGACGCGCGTTAGCGAGCAATACTTGCTCGATCTTGAGCGCGAGGCTTTTCTCTCTCTCTGCGGTGAACGCAAGACGCAGGAGCGTATCGGGCACATGCTGAAGAGCGGCAAGCCGTTGCGGAATTAATTCAAACCTTTGCGCCTTTGCGTGAACAACCGTTTCTCGCAAAGGCGCGAAGAAAGACTGAAGGCGCAAAGAACGGTAAAAGGAGCGAATGCGATGAAAACGTGCGAACGCAAACGTCTTGCGGCGCGATTATCAGGCGCTATTTCCGTCGCAGTCCTTTTATTGTTCTCTTCAGCATTTGAAATCAGAGTCGCAGCGCAAGGCGCAATCAGACTTGCTCCGATCAGGTCAGGCTCAAAGGTACGATTGATATATGGGAAGAAGTCTGTCGTCGTGAACATGGAAGAAGAGGCGCACGATACTCTGCCGGGCGACGCGCCGCATCACTACAAGGTTCTCTTCTCGACGACGAAAGATAGTTTCGTTTACGTGCTGGCGCAGGTCTGTAGCGGCTCGCCCATCTCAGATCGCAACGCGCCGTGCGGCGGCGACCGTCCGTGTGCGCTGCTGTGGATTAAAGCGGATCGGAATTTGTCGAACAGAGAGATCAAGAGTGAAATCTATGCTTCGTGTAGTTACAACTATTCTTCTGTCGGTCGGATTCGCATCGCTCAGGGGAAGGCCACAATTTTTTACCGCAAAGGTATAGACGAGAGGACGGAGTTAATTTACGACAACAGTGAACCTGAAAAAGGTATCGTTGTGAAGAAAGTATTTGTTGACCAGAATCGAGAAGGACGGAAGCAATGAGAGACGCAGTAATCGTATCCGCCGTGCGAACGGCTGTCGGCAAAGCACCGAAGGGAACTTTAAGAGACACGCGGCCTGATGAGACGGGCGCGGCTGTGATTCGTGAAGCCATCGCGCGTGTCGAAGGTTTAGAAGCCAAAGAGATTGAAGACGTGATTATGGGTTGCGCGATGCCTGAAGCGGAGCAGGGCATGAACGTGACGCGCGCGGCAGCGATTCGCGCGGGATTGCCGGTTGAAACATCTGCGATGACGATCAATCGTTTCTGCTCATCCGGCTTGCAATCAATCGCGATTGCTGCTGACAAGATCAGAACGGGCGGCGCAGAGGTGATCGTCGCGGGCGGGCTTGAGACGATGTCCATGATTCCGATGGGCGGACACATCATTCGTCCCAATCCATATCTGGTCGAGCACTACCCGGATTTTTATTTGAACATGGGACTGGCGACAGAGAATGTCGCGCGTAAGTTTGAAATCTCGCGCGAGGAACAGGACGCTTTCGCTTTAAGGTCGCACGAGCGTGCGGCGCGTGCGCTGGATGAAGAGAAGTTCAGGGATGAGGTCGTGCCTTTGACCGTCACGTTTGAAGAATTGAACGAGAAGGGACGAAAAAGTAAGCGCGAGGTCAAGTTTGAAAAGGACGAGGGCGTGCGGCGCGATACGTCGCTGGAAGGGTTGGCGAAATTGAAGCCCGCGTTTCACATCAAGGGAACGATCACGGCAGGCAACGCCTCGCAGATGTCTGACGGTGCAGCCGCAGCCGTCGTGATGTCGGATGAACGCGCGAGAGAGTTGGGCGTCAAACCTCTGGCGCGCTTCGTCGCTTACGCGACCGCCGGATGTCCGCCGGAAGAGATGGGCATCGGGCCTGTGTTTGCGATTCCGAAAGCATTGAAGCTGGCGGGACTCACGCTTGACCAGATTGATCTCATCGAGTTGAACGAAGCGTTCGCGGCGCAGTCTCTCGCCGTCATCAAAGAACTCGGACTTGATCCAGAGAAGGTGAACGTCAACGGCGGCGCGATTGCTCTTGGTCATCCTTTGGGCTGCACGGGCGCGAAGTTGACGGCGACTATTTTGAGAGAGCTTGAACGGCGCAATGGTCGTTACGGGATGGTGACGATGTGCGTCGGCGGCGGAATGGGCGCGGCGGGGATTTTTGAACTACAGTGACAAGTGATGAGTGATGAGTTAAAGACAAGTTCTTGCTCGTCACTCGTCACTTGTCACTCATCACTGCGACTGAAAGGAGCAAATATGGCAGCAGCAATCGAAGAGAAACAAATTATCAAAGGCGGCGCTTTCCTAATTGAAGAGCGCACGCCGGAAGAGATTTTCACGCCGGAAGATTTTACGGAAGAGCAGCGCATGATCGCCGACACGACGCGCGAGTTTATTGATAATGAAGTGCGTCCGCGCATTCCTGAGTTGGAGAAGCATGATTGGACGCTGGCGCGCGAGCTAGTCAAGCAGTCGGCTGATTTGGGATTGGTCGGTGCGGTCATCCCGGAAGAGTACGACGGGCTGGGCTTGGATCAGACGAGCGGGACGCTGATCGCGGAGAACATGGGGCGCGCGGCCTCGTTCGCCGTCACCTTCGGCGCGCAGACTGGCATCGGCACGCTCCCCATAGTCTATTTCGGCAACGAGGAGACCAAGAAAAAGTACCTGCCGCAGATCGTGACGGGCGAGACTATTCCGGCCTACGCTCTGACAGAAGCCGGCTCGGGTTCGGACGCGCTCGCGGCGAAAGCGACGGCGCGTTTGAGCGAAGACGGAAAGCATTACATCCTTAACGGCGAAAAGATGTGGATCAGCAACGCTGGCTTCGCAGACCTCTTCATCGTTTTCGCTAAGGTTGACGGCGACAAGTTCAGCGGCTTCGTGGTCGAAGCGGGCGATGGCGTGAAGACCGGCGCGGAAGAGCACAAGATGGGCATCAAGGGTTCAAGCACGCGCGCTCTGATTTTGCAGGATACGAAAGTGCCCGTCGAGAATCTGCTCGGCGAAGTCGGCAAGGGCGCGAAGATAGCCTTCAATATCTTGAACATCGGGCGCTTCAAGCTCGGCGCAGCGTGCGTCGGCGGCATGAAGCTGATGATTCAGGAATCCGTGCGCTACGCGAACGAGCGTCATCAGTTCGGCAAACCGATTTCAAGTTTCGGCGCAATCAAAGCGAAGCTCGCGGAGATGGCGATTCGCACCTGGGTCGGCGAGGCGATGACCTATCGCACGGTCGGACTCATCGAATCAGCTATCGGCGACACGAAAGACCCGAACGCGAAACTGAAGTCAATCGAAGAGTACGCGGCGGAGTGTTCGATCATCAAAGTTGCGCTGTCGGAATACTGCGACGGCGTGGCCGACGAGATGGTTCAGATTTACGGCGGTTACGGTTACTCCGCCGATTATCCTGCGGAGCAGGCTTACCGCGACTCGCGCATCAATCGCATCTTCGAGGGCACGAATGAAATCAATCGAATGCTCATTCCCGGCATGTTGATGAAGCGAGCGATGACGGGCAAACTCGCGCTTCTCCCGGCAGCGCAGGCGTTGATGGATGAAGTTCTCTCGCCTTCATTTGCAGGTCTTGACGAAGACGAAGGCGTGCTCGTGGCTGAGATGAAACTCGCGCAGAACGCGAAGAAGGTTGCGCTGATGACGTTGGGAACGGCGGCGCAGAAGTACATGATGGCGCTCGCCGATCAGCAGGAGATTTTGATGGGCATCGCAGACATCATCACGGACGCTTACGCGATGGAGTCCGCCATCCTGCGCACGCAAAAGCTCGCCGCCGCGCAAGGTGAAGAAGCCGCCGCGCGCTACATAGACATCACGCGCGTCTTCTGCAACGACGCCGTCGAACGCATCGAAGCCAGCGCCAAGAACACACTCGCAGGTATGAGCGAAGGCGACGAGCTGCGGACACTCTTAGCCGCTCTGCGTCGCTTCACGAAGCTGACGCCCATGAACACCATCGCCGCGCGCCAGCGCATCGCTGACGTGTTGATTAAGGCAAACCGATATACATACTAGATGGGTAAAAGGGGAAGAGGGGAAATGGTTAAAAGGAAGGCGCAACTTTCTAGATTCGTCTTTCCTTTTAACCATTTCCCCCTTTAACCATTTCCCCCTTTTCTTTTATGAACATTATTCCCATCATCGTTCCTACACCATTCTATGTCGGGCCGGTCAACTGTTACCTGATTGCCGAAGACCCTGTGACGTTGATTGACACGGGGCCAAAGACGAAAGAGGCTGTGGAGGCTCTGCGCGAAGGATTGCGACGCGCGCGGTTTCGCGTCTCGGACATTCGTCGAATTGTTCTGACGCACGCGCACGAGGATCATTGCGGGCTGGCGCATAAGCTCAGAGATGAAGCGAAGGATGCTGAGGTGCTCGTGCACGGTTGGGAGACAGGGCATCGCGTCGGGCGGCTTGAATATGAAGAGCATCGCCAGCTTTTGGTGCGCGCGGGCGTGCCTGATGAAGAGGTAGAGGCGATGCGTCGGATGTATGAAGAGTTACGCACTTACGCCGATGCGCTCGAAGACCATGAGTACAGCGAGTTGAAGGATGAGATGGAGTTGGAGTTTGCGACCGGCTCGCTGCGCGTCGTGCATACGCCGGGACACACGCCCGGCTCCTGCTCATTCTTTCGTGAAGCCGACCGCACGATCATCGCGGGCGATTGTGTCTTGAAGCGCATCACGCCGAACCCTATCTTGTCGCCCGACCCGGTTGACCCATCGAAACGTTTTCACTCGCTCGCGGAATATCTCGTCAGCCTCGCGCGCCTGCGCAGTCTCTCTCCAACGCTCGTGCATGGCGGGCACGGCGATGTCGTGACGGATTTCGAGGAGCTTTTTCATCGTTACCTGCGCGCCGTGAACGAACGGCAGGCCGAAGTGATTCGTCTCGTGCCGAAGACGGGCGCGACCGCTTGGGACGTGGCACGCGAGCTTTTTCCGGGCGCGGGCGACGTGCATCGCTTCCTCGCCGTCTCCGAGGCGGTCGCGCATTTAGACCTCGCACACTCCGAAGGCAAACTCGCCGTCGAGATCGGCGACGGGCGAGAGGTGTATCGCAGAACGTAAGCGACACGGCGACACGGGGACGCGGAGACGCGGCGAAAAGGATAGTGAAGTCACGTTAGAAATTCTTTTTCTCGCCGCGTCTCCGCGTCCCCGTGTCGCCGCGTCATCTTTTTGGAACTTCCTTCCATCCGAAGCGTGAAACTCAAAAATCTTTCTGGAGGATTTCTGTCTATGAGCATGAGAAATCTGTTTTCGCTTTTCGCTATTGTGGTGTTGGCGAGCGTGTCAGCTTTGGCACAAGGGACACCGCCCACGCCTACGACTCCGCCGTCACCGCTTGTTGCGCCCGCGCAGCCAAGTGAGCCGATGGCTTTTTCGTTCTACTTCGACGGCAGCAACTATCTGGGCATTCTGCCCGTCGAGATTAACACGTCGAACATGAGCCAGTACGGGTTGAGCGCGGCGCGCGGCGTCGGCATCAGCCGTGTGACGGAAGGCAGCCCGGCGGATAAGGCCGGACTGAAGAAGGGCGATGTCATCGTGCAGTTTGACAATGAGCCTGTGACGAGCACGCGCAAGCTGTTTCGCTTAATCGGCGAGGCCGCGCCGGAACAGAACGTGCGGCTGACCATCAGTCGAAATGGAGCGGAGCAACAAGTCTCCGTCAAGCTCGGCCAGCGTGAAGACGCTTCACGCACGTTGGGCGCACTCACGCCTGAGCTACGCGACCGCTTGTTTCAGCCGCGCACGCCGCAACGTGTGACCCCTCCAAACATCCCCAATGCTCCTAACGCGCCACAGGTCTTCTCATACAGCTTCGGCAATAATCGTCGCGTCGGCATCACGACAACGCAGTTGACTAAACAACTCGCGGATTATTTCGGTGTGGGCGACGGACAGGGCATCCTCATCACGTCGGTTGGCGAGAACAGCCCCGCCTCCAAAGCCGGATTGAGGGCTGGCGATGTCATCACGGAAGTGAACGGCGAGAAGGTTGAGAACGCGGGCGATTTCACACGCGCTCTCAATCGTAAAGACGACGGCGAGGTGACATTAACGATCATCCGCTCCAAGTCTCGACACACAATCAAAGTCACGCCTGAGCGCAGGCCATCTCCAGCCTTCAACTTGTCGGAGACTCAACCGGCGATCAGTCGCATGATTATTCCGCAAGTCAGAATGGAGATGCCTGAGCTGCGCGCTCTTGAATTAAATCTTCAAGGTCTTCAGGCCATACCGAGGATTGAGAGTCTCGTCATCCCGAAGATAAATAATCTCGTTATCCCGCGAGTGATGAGTCTTCCGCGCATCGAGAGGCTACTTAAAACTCCGCCCGAACTCTGAAGAACAGAAGGCAGAAGGCAGTCGGCTGAGACTTGATGAGTTGAGGGCTTTACCGATAGCCACTCTCTCAACCAGCTAAGACTTACTGCCTACTGCCTACTGCCTTCTGCCTTCTGTTCTTCTCGTTCCGCAATCGGCTTACTTCGGTTGCAAGAGAGTCTTCTTCTCTTCAATGGCTTTGCTATATGCTTCGCATGACGGGTCGTTGATTGCGATGGCGGCGTCGAATTCCTTCAAGGCTTCATCTTTCCGTTCCAGAAACTTCAGAATACTTCCCATCGCTTCGTGCGCGCTTGCGATGAGACAACGGTCTGTGTCGGGCGTGGCGCGGCTGACGGCGTTACGATAATTGACGAGCGCCTTGTTGAGTCGCGCGCTCTGCACGTCCTCGTCCGTCGCGTCGCGCGCGGAGCGACTCGCTACCTTGCCGAGCGCGAAGAAGACGCGCGGCTCTTCGGGGAACTGGCGCACGAGCGCGAGCAGGCGCTCTTCAGCCGCCGCGTAATTATTCTTTTGCATGAGACCATCAACTTCGAGGAGTTGTTGGACGAGCGGGGAGTTCGGCAACGAAGCGGATGCGGCAGCCGTTTTCGCCTCGGCTTCGCGCGCCTTGCGTGCGGCGAGAGCGCGCTTGCGAGCCGCATCGGTTTCTTCGAGTCGTCGCGTCTCGCGCGCCGGGTCGAACGAGGCGATCATGTCTGCCAGAGAATTGCTGATGTCGAAGCCTGATGATTCCACGCCGCGCAGTTGCTCCGCGAAAAAGAAGTCGAGCACCGCGCCGCTCTCGTAGCCTTCCGCAAGCTGCGCCATCGCCTCATCTGAAATGGCGCTGCGCGCTGCGTCCAACTCCTTAATGATCTCTGCGCGCTGTGCAGCGTCAGTCGTTTTGTCCAGCCGCGCGCGCGCATCGCGCGACAGCGCATCGAGTCGGGCAGTTTCTTCGAGACGAACGTCTGCGGCAGTCGTGAGCGAACGCGCGACAGTCAGGAAAACATCGGGCGACGTTGGCGCTCCGGCTGCCTTGCGCGCGTCGAGCAGTTGCTTGATTTGCTCACGGCGTGCGGCGATCTCACGATTGAAACGCACGACGAGCGGGTCAATCATATAGTTGAGATAAGCGCGGCGCAGTTCGGGCGATGCAGCGTTGGTGTCGCGCCCCGCGCAAATATATTTCGTCTCGTTGCAATCGGGCACGGTCACGAAGTAGTCGTCGGCGATGACGCGGAAGTTGATCGCGCCGGGCGCGGCCAGCAGGTCGGGCACAATGAAGAAACGTCGCTCGTGCTCGCGCGTCGTGAAAGTTTGCGGCGCATTCTTCTTGCGATTGCCCACAGGGTCTGGCGACGTGACGGGGATTCGCTCAATCGTCGTCGTGATGGGTCGCGTGTTGAGATACGAGAGCGCGCTCTTGACCATCCCGATGGTTGAGTTGCGGAGGCGATCACCTTCTGCCTGATATAACTTGAGGTAGGTTGGCAGCCGCGCGTCCATGCCGGACTTCCGATAAAACTCACGCACGAGCGGCGCAAAATCCAGCACATCCAGCAAGCCGCCCGGAAGATCATCCGAGCGCGGCGGCTCGTCAAAGTTCGGCGCAGGGCTAATCGCGTAAGCGAGCGAGACGTAGCGTGCGGCTTGCTCGGCGGGCGGGAGTTCTTTGCCCTTAGCGTCAAGCAGTTTGTGATGCTCGTAGAAACTCTTAAGCCGCTGGCGCAGGTCCGGGTCTAAGCTCGCCTGGTCTCTGTGCAACTGCATACGGAAATCGGAAGGCGCTTCGCCTGCCGGGGTCGGATCGAAACCAGCCGCGTCGAGAGCCGCCATCACGACGATCAATCGTGGCTCCGGCTTGATTTGCACTCCGGCTTCCGAGAGATCGAAGACCACCTGACGTGGCGGCTGTCCGGCAGTTTGCGTTGACGGACGCTGCGGAACGGGCGTCGGGGATGAAGTTGGTTTAGTCTGTGCCTGCGCCAGGCTGCTCGCCAGCGCGCACGCGACGATGAAAACAGAAGCCAGGAGCCAGGAGCCAGGAGCCAGGAGAAAAGAAAATCCGTTGCTGCGACTTGCGGCCTTCTCATTCTGGATTCTGGATTCTGGATTCTGGATTCTGCTTCTCATTCTGTCTCCTGCTCTTGATCTTCTGCTTGGCACGCAGAAAACGTAATGTTAGCGGATAGGCGACGAGTGAACAAATGACGGAGAGCAGCAGGCCGCCGATGGCGTAGGGCCAGAGTAAGTTGCCGCTCGTCTTGAAGAGGTTGCCCCACCAGTCGCCGGTGAATAGATGCGGACTCTTCAACAACTCCATGCTCTCCGATGGCAGCGCGAGCGGCCTGCCGATGACCACCGCACCGAGACCGTATGAGACCAGAATAATCGGCACGAGCGTCAGAAAAGGATTGTTGACGAATGTCCCCGTATAGATGGCGAGCTTGTTGAAGCGGAAGGCAAAGGCGATGACGGTCGCCAGGACGGCGTGCAGTCCGAGAAGAGGAAAGAACGCGATGAAGACGCCGATGGAAAAGGCCAGCGCCGTCCGCTCCGGCGGATCATCAATCGCGAGCAGACGGCGAATGTTGGCGCGAAACATAAACAGGTTCAAGGTTCAAGGTTCAAGGTTCAAAGTTACGGTGCAAACATTAACTTTGAACTTTGAACCTTGAACCTTGAACTTTATTTATAACTACTGAGCGCCTCCGATTCGTCCTCGTAAACGTCGAAGACGGTCAGAAGTTTGGTGATGCCTAAGAGGTCTTTTAGTTTGCTCGTCAGGTTGAGGAGCTTGAGTTGTCCGCCCTCTTTGTTGATGGCGGTGAAGCTCGACACCAGTTCGCCGATGCCGCTCGAATCAATGTACCCGACGCCGCCCAGGTTCAAAAGAATTTTCTTCTTGCCTTCTTCCAGCAGCCGCCGGATCGCGCCCCTGAGCGCCACCGAGCCTTCACCGATAGTCACTTTGCCATTCATGTCGAGGATCGTGATGTCGCCAGCCTGACGCTCTTTGATATTAAGTTCAGCCATTGCAGAATCTCCTTAAGAAAATTATGAATGTTGAGTTTTAAGTTTTGAATTAAAGCTGCAATTCAAACTTCACAACTCAACCTTCATAACTGAGGTTCGTCCTCTTCCAATCAAAAATCATAACTCTAAAATTGCTATCGCTTCTTTGTCATCCGCACCATCGTGCCGCCTTCGGGATGGCGCGACCACTCGACTTCGTCCATGAAAGTGCGCATGAACAGGATGCCGCGACCCGAAGTTTTCAAAATGTTTTGCGGGTCGGTCGGGTCGGGAACGCTCTGGGGATCGAAGCCTGCTCCCTGATCGCGCACCGTAATCTCAATCGCGCCCGGCGAACTCTTAAAAGCGACCTCGACCAGTTTCACCTCGTCCTGACGATTGCCGTGCAGCACAGCGTTGGTGACGGCTTCGCGCACGGCCATGTCAACTCCGAAAGCGGCGTCGTCGCCCAGCCCCGAACGCTTCACGAACTCTGCGGCGGCGGCAGCCGCGTCGTTGACGGCCTCGATGCGGCTTGGCAGTCTGAGTTCGGTCATCTCCTCGATCAATGAAGGCGCGGCCTTTCCAGCAGTCGTCCGGGTCACGGCGGCTGATGCAAGATGCGAAAAGCGAACCGGAAGACTTGACGGTGTAACACGCCCCTTGCCCGCATGTCAAGACAGTGGTCAGTGGTCAGTGGTCAGTGGGCAGAAATCAGTCCTGAACTTTTGGCTTTTAACTGACCACCAGCCACTGACCACTGACCACTCTGCTATGATTGTCGCATGAAGATTCAGCCAGCACGCAGGATACACGGGTCTTTGCGTTTGCCGGGCGATAAGTCTATTTCGCATCGGGCGGCGATCCTCGCGGCGCTCTCGCGTGGGCGCGCGCGTCTGACAAACTTTTCAACCAGCGCAGACTGCGCGGCAACGCTCGTGTGTCTCCGGCAACTCGGCGTGCCGATTGAGCGCGATGAAACGAGCGTGCTTGTTGAGGGCGTCGGTCTTGACGGTTTGCGTGCGCCCTCTGCGCCGCTCGATTGCGGCAACAGCGGCTCGACGATGCGAATGCTGGCGGGCGTGCTGGCCGGACAAAGTTTCACTTCGACCTTGACGGGCGACGCATCTCTGCGTTCGCGCCCGATGAAGAGAATCCTTGAGCCGCTTGAGATGATGGGCGCGCGCATCACGTCTGAAAACGGGCGTGCGCCTTTGCGAATCGAAGGCCGCCGACCACTCAAAGCGATCAGCTACGAGATGCCGGTCGAGAGCGCGCAGGTCAAGTCGTGCATCCTGCTCGCGGGACTCAACGCCGAAGGTCGCACAGAAGTGATTGAGCGACAGGGCGCGACGCGCGATCACACGGAGCGAATCCTGCGTTGGCTGGGAGTTTCTCTTAACGACAGAACCTTCGAGCGCAACGGTCTCTCGATGCAAGCAGTCTCGATTGCCGGTCGCGCGCAATTCAACGCGCAGGATGGAACTGTCCCCGGCGACATCTCATCGGCGGCATTCTTCATCGCCGCCGCCGCACTGCTGCCCGCCTCGAAGTTGAAGATTACTCAAGTCGGCCTGAACCCGACACGCACACGGTTGCTTTCAGTGCTGCGCTCACTCGGAGTTGATGCGCGTCTTGCTTACACTGAGCGTGACGGCGATTGGTGGCAGGAAGATTTTAACGAGCCGTTCGGAGACGTGAGCATCAGAGGCGGCGCTGGCCTCGCGCCTGTGGCAGAGGGACGGTCGAACGTCCTGCGCGGCGCGCTCATCTCGCAGGTGATTGATGAACTGCCGATCCTCGCCGTCGTCGGCTCGCAGGTTCTGGGCGGCTTCTCAATTCGAGAGGCGACGGAACTGCGCGTCAAAGAATCCGACCGCATCAGCGCGACGGTTGAGAATCTGCGCGCGATGGGCGTGGAGGTTGAAGAGCACGACGACGGATTGACTATCCCCGCGCGCGCAAAGTTGCGCGGCGCACGGCTCAACGCGCACGGCGACCATCGCATCGCCATGGCCTTCGCCATCGCCGCGCTGATCGCCGAAGGCGAATCAGAGATTGTTGGCGCGGAGTGCGTCCGTGTCTCTTTCCCTGAATTTTTCGAGTTGCTCGAATCGGTAGTTGAAAGATGAGCGTGCCGCAGCAACCAATCATCATCACGGGATTCATGGGCGCAGGCAAAACGACTGTCGCACTTGCTCTGGCAGAGCGTCTCGGTTGCGGCATGATTGATCTTGACCGATTCATCGAACAACGTGAAGCCCGCACCATCCGTGCCATCATTGATGAAGACGGCGAGCCGCGTTTTCGTGAGATTGAAAGCGAGGCTTTGCGCGATGCTCTCGAAATTGACGGCGCGCAGATCATCGCGCTCGGCGGCGGCACGTGGACAATCGAGCGTAACCGCGCGCTCATTCACGAGCATCACGGCTATACAATCTGGCTCGACGCGCCTTTTGAATTATGCTGGCGGAGAATCGAAAGTGGAATTGACGCCCGACCTCTGGCGCGCGAACGAGTTGAAGCGCGCACGCTTTACGACGAACGGCGCAAGCTCTACAGCCAGGCAAGTCTGCGCGTAAAAGTTAATGACAACCGAAGCGCACAGGCGATTGCCGAAGTAATCGTTAGGGCGTTGTCACAACAATCAGGCTGAAGCATCAGGGTGAAGCAACGGCTAAACATACGGAAGACGCGAAAGCGTTGAAGGTAGCGAAACAGCTTAAGAACGCTGACAACTGGAAACACCTCGCGCGCTGGCACGGAGGGATCATTCTTCTTCTCTATTATGCTATTCAGGTATAAGATAGCTTCAACACCTGTGAATCGTTGACAGCCATAGGAGGCAAGCCGATGACTCGACTTTACACTTTCGCCGCCATCCTGTTTCTTTCGCTTCTCTGCTGCGGATCAATCAACGTCAGCGCGCAATCGCCCGACCGCGCGCAGATGTTACAGGAGATGACCTCATTGCGAGATCGTCTGAAAGAGATTGAGAAGCAGTACATTCCGCCTGCTCCCGAAGACCGCGCAGCATTCGCAAGTTTTCTGCAACAGCCGGGAACAGGCATCATGCGACTCTTGCCCAGAGAGAAGTTTGACGGGTTTCTAGCGATGCGCGGCGGCGGCGCGTACTATTCTTTCACGCGCCTGACAAACGATTACAATTATGGCTCTGACATAGGACTTGAACAAGGCTACTTAAGTGTCGGCTTTGCGGGCGCGGATTTCGGGATGCTCACCTCGCTCGGCAGCGTCACGCTTGATGAAGTCAAGCCAGAGCTACCGGCGGTCGAATATCTCACGACCTTTAATACGCCGACGAAAGAAAGCGAGGCTCGCGTTCAGCAACGACAGGTGGGCAATGGATACACGATTAACGGAGTCGCTTATCAGAACCGCCTCCCGGCCCACGTTAATCATACTTATGTCCTGCGCTCAATTAACTATCGTGAATCAGATATTCTCGTCGCTTTCCGTGTAGTGCGCCGTGATGCTGACGGTAGTCTCATCATCGTCTGGAAGATGCTGAAGGAATTTCCAATTCCGCAACTCGAACGCAGCGACGTTGCGCTTACGACAGGCAATTAAACGTCGCGCCGTCAGTCAGGTCTGTCTTACAAACTGCTCTTGCCGTTCGTCTGCGCGCGAAGCAGTTTCAGGAGAGCCAACTCTTCAACTTCGTATTCGGGTTGAATGCGTTTGATGGAACGCTCGACGCGGCGGCGAAACTCTTCGAGCGTGACACCCTGCTCGTAACTCTCAAACACTTTCGGATGAATATAGCAACCTCGACAGACGGTCGGCGTGTTGCCCAATCGCTCGGCCACACGCTTGACGGCTTTGACCAGATTACGCTTCGCCTGCTGCTCATCTTCCGCTTTGCCGATTTCCGCCAACTCGACGGCGGCCAGCAGCGTCCCGCCCCACGTGCGAAAATCTTTCGCGGAAAATTCCGGCGCGGTCGCCGACTTGATGTACTCGTTCACATCGCGCGGGCGGATGGCGCGTACCTTGCCATCAGCGTCGTAATAATTAAAGAGTTTTGATCCGCCGATCTTTTTGATGTCGCCCATCAGCGCGGCGAGTTCTTCGTCAACGTGGAGGACGCGATGGCGGATATGATGCTTGCCGACGAAATTGAAGAAGAGACGACCACCGCGCTTGATTTCGAGATGATGGTTACGCAAGGTCGTCACGCCGTAAGTGCGATAACGCTTGACGCTCTGTTCCGAGCCAATGCGAAAGTAGAGGTCGTTGATGATTCGCACGATGACGGCCAGCACACGCTCGCGCGGGAAGCCTTCGAGGTTGATGTCCTCGTTGGTCTGGCGACGAAGTGCAGACAAGTATTCGCCGAAGCGTTCGATCTTCTCGTACTTTTTGCGCTGCTGACGCGCGGCGTACTGCGGGTGATAGATGTATTGCACGCGCCCGCTTGTATCAACCCCGATAGCTTGCAGGCGGCTGCGCGGTGATGGAGAGATGCGAACATGCTTCCACGCGGGCGGAATCACCAGCGCGCTAATGCGCTCCATGTCCGCTTCTTCGCGGACGGCGCGGCCTGCTGCGTCTTCATACTTGAAGCCGCGACGCTTGGAGCCGAGTCTGCGCCACCAACGAACACGCGCGCCGCGCTCGACAATTTCAATCGCGCTCTTTTTAGTCTGAGGTGCGAGAGCCGTTTCCGTGCTTGCCATTCTGACCATCCCTTTTGCTCGACAATTAGTGTCCGCGTATGATAAGCCTTACGTTTGTAGAAACTGTTACGGTCTTGACGGCTCCTCTGTCAGCAGGCTGGGCCGAGATGTCTGGCCAACTTGTTTGACATGCAATTTCAGATTTCCCTGTTTGAGATTCAGTGTTAGAATCTCCGTACCTCGTAAGGCTCGTTTGGAAACTGGCGGGCGCTGCTTAGTTCATCGTTACTGCTCTCTGGGAGCTACCTGCTGACATCCGACTGCCAACGCATAGCGCTTAAGGAAGGCTTGCCTAATGGCTTCACCGAAGATTGTGCTGACGGCTTCCAACACGGAAGCGAGCGAGTTCAAACACAGTATCTGGCAGCAGATGATGTCGGCCACCATCCCGCACAAATACAGCCAGAAGTTTATCAACCCCTCTTCGCTGATTAACGACTCATGGCCGGACGGTCGCGCGAAGTACGTCCCGAACGGACTACGCATGGTCGAGACCTTGCTGCTCAGAGAATACTCTGAAGACGATGTCGTCACCTGCTACGTCGAGAACCTCGAAAAATTTATCGGCCCGGAAACTAAAGTTGTAGCCATCCACGCGCACAACCCGCTCGGCATTTCTTACGCGACGGATGTCTATTCAAAACTCGCTGGCGAAAACCTGATGCCCCTGAACGCGGCGGAGTTCATCCGCATCGTCACGCACCCGATCATCAAAAAGTATCAGCCGAAGATCGTCGTCGGCGGCCCCGGCTCGTGGCAGTTGGAAAAGGCCGAGCGGCTGGACGAGTTCAAGATTGACTATTTGATTGACGGCGAGATCGAGCGAGTCTTTTCAGACCTCTTCAAGCGCATCGTCGAAGGCGATCCAACATTGCCGCGCCTCATCAAGATTCCGAAGAGCGAGCAGGCGAGCGTCGAAGAGATTCCGGTCGTGCGTCATCGCTCGACCTTCGGCGTGATTGAAATCACGCGCGGGTGCGGGCGCGGCTGCCAGTTCTGTTCGCCCGCGACGAAAGTCGGACGATCCTTCCCGCTTGAGCACATCATGGAGAGCGTGCGGGTCAACGCGCGCGAGGGCGCAACCGAAATCATGCTCGCCTCCGAAGACATGTTTCTTTATGAGCAGCAGCCGAACTTCGTTACTAACGTCGAAGCATTGGAGACGATGCTCAAGAGCGTGATGAGCGTCGAAGGCATCGAGACGCTTCAGATGTCGCACATCACGATGGCTCCGGTCGTCAAAGACCCCAGCCTCATCGAACGCCTGACGCCGCACATCGTCCCTTACTCGCATGTGCAGCACAAAGAATCAACGGACGCCGACCAGCGCATGACCGATCCCATCATCGGCCTTGAGACCGGCAGCCCGCGCCTCTTCGACATCTTTATGAAGGGCAAAGCCTATCCGTACAAAGCGCATCAATGGCGCGATGTCGTCCTGAAGGGGATGGAGATTCTCAATCGCAACAACTGGTTTCCGTTCTGCACCTTCATCATCGGCTTGCCCGGCGAAAGGGACGAAGATGTCAAGCAATCGCTCGACCTGCTCTACGATCTGCGCGACGCGAAGGGAACATTTGTGCCGACGTGGTTCGTGCCGCTTGAAGACACGCGGATGGCGAAGAAGGAGAGCGCGAAGCTGATCGAGATGACAGACCTGCAATGGGAATTTTTCTTCACCTGCTGGAAATACAATCTGGAGTTCTGGTACGGCGACTCGCGCGCCAGTTCCAAGTTCAAGCTCGGTGTGCCGCTCTACTACAAGATGCTCGGCAAGCGACTGTTCGGCAGTGGCATCAAGTATCCGCTCTATCGCTTCGCGGGCTGGCCCGACCGCTTCATGCGCAAACATCTGTATCTGGACTTCACAGGCAAGAAACGTAACCGTGTCGGCATGAAGCCGTTTGAAAAAGAGATCGTGCCCGGCTTCGAGACCGTGCGCGGATTGAACATGATTGACGCCAGCCAGTTGCACCACGCTCAGCGCACGGTCGGCATCGGCGTCGAGCGGGCGAACGCTTCCGGCGACTGAAGCGAAAAGAGAGCCACATAAAATCAAAGAGGCCGCTTCTATGAGATAGCGGCCTCTTTGATTTATCAGATGATCTGGGAGAGACTTCACGCATTTACATTTACATTACCAGCGAATGAGATAATCTCTCAGCGTTTGATACATCTCCTCAAACGACTCCGGGCAGAACAGAATCGGCTGATAAGCGGTCGGATCGAAATCCTGATGCGCTGCCGCTTCTAAATCAAGCGGGCGCAATTCTGCATCATGCATCGCCTCCAATTCTCCAGCCGACGATAACAAACCCGTGCCATAAGCCTTCACTTTCCCGTCTTCACGCAGCACGCCGAATTCGATGGTGAACCAATAGACTCGCGCGAGGCTCTCAATCGCTTCGGTTGATGTCGTGCGCTTGACCGCTTCACCGACTAAACGATTAAGCTCGGCCAGGCGCTCACTCGCTAACGTCACAGCGTGTCCAATGATTTCATGCGCCACGTCAGGCTCAGGCGTGTAGAGCGGTGTCGAATGATGTCGGATGTACTGCGTGGAGAGAAAGACGCCGCCCGCCAGCGATTCAAGAAAGACGCGCGGCTCGACCAGTCCGGCCACCGGCTCAAGTTTGAATCCACTGATGGCCTCAACCTTCGCCGTCACTTCCCGCATCTGCGGAATCCGATCCTTCGGCAGCGCCAGTCGTCTCACGCATTCGAGATACTCAGCGCAGGCGTGTGTCTGATGCGCAGGTTCGAGCGCCTGCCAGATTGTGCGCCAGACCTCATGTTCTTCAGAAGTGTAAGGCGCATCGGGAATCGGCGTGCCCGGTTGATATGCGAGAGCGATCTCGGCGATCTGATTGCGGCGCGCGCGATACTCCGCATCACGAAAGCCCGGATGATCCGGGTCGAGTTGAACAATCGTATTCCTGTCCGCGACCCGTTCATCAAAATCCGTCGCCACGATTCGCATATCAACATGGTCGAGCAACAACGGCTGCTCTGTTTGTGTCCTCATCACGTCAAAACCTCACTCAAGCCTTCGCTCTTGAAATCAGAGAAACAAAAAGAACCGGCCACCCGCTCCTCCCCGCGTCGGAAGGATTGGTGGCCGGTTCCAGGAATCTTGTCTTTACTTGTGTGCTAGACGATCATCGCACTCAGACAACCCCTCGCCGCCTCGTCCCTCCGCGTGGGATACGAGCCGTAATAATAGTAATAGAGGCTATACGATTGACTACTCATCTGCTTCAACGGGCGATAACCGCCCGACCAGGCTCAGATTAAAACACTCGCGCTCCATCCGTCAAGAGTTATGGAGTTTTCTTTCAACCAAGAGTGCGTTGTCAATCCATCTTCGGCAACTTGAGTTCGCCCGTCGTGAGGTCTGGACGCGCGCGCGCCATCTCTTCAGGAGTGGTCTCGTAAGTCGGATGCGTGTAGTCGTCTGACTCTTGATGCGACAAGTCAACGGGCGCTTCACTCTCTAGTTTATCAGGTTCAATCACAACCTCCTCTTCTGGAGGTTGCAGGATGTCTGCCACCAGTCCCTCGCTGCCTCTGTGTTCGAGCCAGTGGCGATAGCTGACGGTGGCAATGGCGATCACGGGAATCGCCAGAAAGACGCCCGCCACGCCCGCGACTTCCGCGCCGCAGATGATTGCCAGAATCACGGCAAGCGGATGCAGATGGATGCCCTGACCGATGATCCGCGGATAGATCGTGTAATCATTAACGATGCGCAGCGTGCCCAGGAATAAGATGACCCAGAGCACATTGTAACCGGAGCCGGAACTGAAGCCCGTAATCGCCGTCGCAATGATCGCCAGAAAGAGCGGCCCGACCAGTGGGATGAATTCAAGCAGCCCGGCCATCACGCCGAGCACGAGTGGAGACGGAACACGCAGGATGATGAAGCCTGTTGTGCAGACCGTGGCGATAAAAACGCAGATCGTCAGTTGCGCTCTGATGTAAGCGGCGAGCGTCGAATTAACATCCTGAAAAAATTCATCGCCGCGCCAGCGCCAGCGCCCGCGCGGGAGCATCTGCAAAGCCGAACGGCGGAAACTATCCGCATCTTTCAGAAAGAAGAAGGAGAGAATCGGAATCAGGATGAGCCAGGGAATATAGCCGAGCACGCTGATGATGATTGAGCCGACAACCCCCGGCAGGTCGTGTTCAGCGTAGTCTTTGGCGCTGTTGATGGCCTTGGTCAATCCATCGTTGATGGCATTGCACGCACCCTGGTCAATCTGATTGTTCCTGCACCAGTCGTTCAGTCGCCCGGCGCGAGCCTGCGCTCCCTGCAACATTGTTGTGGACTGTTTGGCGAAGTCCTTGATCTGGTCGCCGAGGCGCGGTAGCAGGATGTAAAGGCCGAGACCTAAGACGCTGAAGATGACCAGATAAACAATCCCGATAGCCAGCGTGCGCGGCACGACATGCTCGCGCCCGCGCATCTTGAAAGGACGGTGCACGAATTCGATGAGCGGCGCAACCAGATAGGAGAAAAAGATTGAGAGAACAATGAGCAGGATCACGCCTTGCAGCTTGTACAGCACCCACAGCAAGGCTGCGACCAGCAGGATGATGGTGATGACGCGCAAGATAGCGCGCGGCTGCGGCCAGGACGGTTCGAGGGTCACGCGCGGGACTTCGCTCGAAGCGGCGTCGGCTGCCGCGACCACCGCAGTTTCAGCGACCTGCTTGACCTCTTCTCTCTTCTCTTTCGGTTTTTTCTCTCGTCTGAATCTCACCGGGTCTCTCGTTTACAGATGCAGGCGTTGCAGCAGGTGGTCTATCTCTCGTTGCTCGCTTGGCAAGAGGTCGCGGAACTCCACGCCGAAGCTATCGGACGTGCCATGATGAACTACTTCGGCATGTAAAGACAATGCCTGCTCTTCATCTATCAGGAGGAGTCCGAGTTTATCGCCCGCCTGCACGGCAGTGTTCTTCGGCAGATACCGCACGCGCAAGCCCCCCAGGCTAATGTCGGTCGCTTCGCCGATACCGATAGACTCGCCGACGCTCTCATCTTCGACGGCCAGATTTAGCCGCTCGACGACAGGATAGCGCGGATACCTGCGTCGCTCATTAGCCGACCCGGTGGATTGTAACTGTCCTTCAAACATAATTATCTCCTTTTGAGTAAAGGCAGAATCCAGAATCCAGAATCCAGAATTCAGAATAACAAGGCGGAGACCGCTTTGACAGATTTTTCTTTTCTTCTGAATTCCGATTCCTGTCTTCCTGCCCTTCATTCTGGATTCTGGATTCTGAATTCTGAATTCTGTTATTCAAGCTATCTCGTCTTCATCATCTTCTGCGTTTTCATCATCGTCCGATTCATCTGAAGCAACACGTGGCGCGGAAGGCTCCCAGACCAGGCCGCGCCATTCTTCTGCGGCGCTTAAGAGTTGCAGCGCCGCGAGCGGGTGCGCGGCGTTACGCTCAAGCCGCAAGACCTCCGTCACGACCTGTAACTTCTGTCCCTCTTCGTTGAGGACAGCCAACTGCACGCGGCTGCCGACATCCGGCAACTCACGCTCCAGATGCACGAGCGCGCCTTCCGGGCCGACATTCTCAGTCGTGCCTTCGGCGATCACGTGCTTGCCTTCTTCCGTCTCCCACTCGGCGCGCACCAGCAGCGAGGCGAGGTAGCGCGGCCCTGTTCGTAGCTCTGAAGTGGTTTGTCGGGACATCTTTATCTCCTGAGTTTTGAGTTATGAATTTTGAGTTTTGAGTTTTGAGTTAGATTTCTTCTTCAACTCAAAACTCAAAATTCATAACTCAAAACTGCTTTTATTCTTCTTCGGCGCGCAATTTCTCTAACACCGAAAAATCTTCGAGCGTCGTCACGTCGCCTGCGACCGCGCCGCCGGTGGCGATTTCACGTAAGAGACGACGCATGATCTTACCTGATCTTGTTTTCGGAAGCTGATCCGTGAAACGTATCTCGTCTGGACGCGCGAGCGCGCCGATCTCTTTTGTGACGTGGCGGCGCAACTCTTCCTTGAGCGCGTCCGTTGCCGCGTGCGTGCCTTCGAGCGTGACGAAGGCAACGATAGCTGAACCTTTAATCTCATCGGGGCGTGCGACGACGGCAGCTTCCGCAACAGCCGCGTGCGAGACGAGCGCGCTTTCCACTTCGGCTGTGCCCAGACGATGACCGCTCACATTAATCACATCATCAACGCGACCCATAATCCAGAAATATCCATCACGGTCGCGCCGCGCGCCGTCGCCCGCGAAATAGACGCCTTCGATTTCAGACCAGTATTGCTTGCGATAACGCTCGTCGTCTCCCCAGATAGTGCGCAGCATCGAAGGCCAGGGACGTTTGATGACCAGATAGCCGCCTTCATTCGCGCCGACAGCCTGGCCGCTTCGCGTCATTACGTCAACTTCGATGCCGGGCAGAGGCTTCGTCGCAGAGCCGGGCTTGGTCGGCGTCGCGCCCGGAATCGGCGCAATCATCATCGCGCCTGTCTCAGTCTGCCACCACGTATCAACAATCGGGCAACGCTCCTTGCCGATAACTTTGTGATACCACATCCACGCTTCTGGATTGATCGGCTCGCCCACAGTTCCAAGTAATCGCAAACTCGATAAGTCATGCTTGAGCGGCCATTGCTCGCCCCATTTGATGAAGGCGCGGATGGCCGTCGGCGCGGTGTAGAAGATATTGACGCGGTGACGCTCGATCAGATTCCAAAAGCGGTCAGGCTCAGGATGATTCGGCGCGCCTTCGTACATCAGAACTGTTGCGCCGTTCGAGAGCGGCCCATAGACGACGTAAGAGTGTCCCGTCACCCAGCCGATGTCAGCCGTACACCAATAGACATCTTCATCCTTGAGATCGAAGACCCACTTGCAAGTCAGATGACATTGCAGGAGATAGCCTGCGGTCGTGTGCAGGATACCTTTCGGCTTGCCGGTCGTGCCCGAAGTGTAGAGGATGTAGAGCGGATGCTCGCTGTCTAATTCTTCCGCCGGACAGTTCGCATCAACCGTCTCCATCAACTCGTGCCACCAATGATCGCGCCCCGCTTCCATATAAATCTTTGTGCCCGTGCGCCGGACGACGATGCAGCCCGTCACCGTCGGCGTCTCTTTCAACGCTTCGTCCACGGCAGGTTTCAGTTTCACTTCGCTTCCACGTCGCCAGCCGCCGTCAGCCGTCACCACCAGCTTGCAGCCCGCGTCGTTGATGCGATCTATCAACGCCGTGCTTGAGAAGCCGCCGAAGATAATCGAATGCGTCGCGCCGAGACGCGCGCACGCCAGCATCGCAATCGCCAACTCAGGAATCAGCGGCAGGTAGAGCGCCACGCGGTCGCCCTTCTCAATACCCGCGCGCTTGAGCACGTTACTGAAGCGACAGACTTCCGTGTGCAGTTGTTGATAGGTGAGCGTGCGCGCGTCGCCCGGCTCGCCTTCCCAGATAATCGCGGCCTTGTTGCGCCGCCACGTTTGCAGGTGACGGTCGAGACAGTTGTATGAGACATTCGTCTTGCCTCCGACGAACCACTTCGCGTGCGGCAAGTCCCACTCAAGCACAGTCTCCCACCGCTTGAACCAGTGAAGTTCTTCCGCCATCCGTCCCCAGAAACTTTCGGGCGCGTCATGAGCTTCGGCGCGCAGCCGCTCATACTCCTCCACTGATTTGATGTTTGCGTGCCGGCTGAAATTTTCCGGCGGCGGAAAGACTCGCTCTTCATGCAGCACCGATTCGATGTTTGACGTGACGGAAGACATAACCTTCTGATCTCAACTCCTCTACAACGGATTGCTCATGCGCTCTCTTCCCGGCAGGTTGATAAACCGACTGGAACTGCCGTTCTGTGTACCACAGAAGGGAGCGCGGCGACAACGGAATTGTGCGCATTGTGGTTGAATTGGACGGGAAGGCTGGCTGAAAAATGATTATTGCCAGCCGGAAGGCGATAATTGTAGAATACTTATGGCCCACGATGTGGGCTGGAGTTTCTAAACCGACCGACTCGGTTGTTCCTTTGAGATTTATTCTCGCCGTTTGAGAGGCAGTCTTTTCGCTGAAGACCTCTCCGATCCCTTAAAAGCAGGTACATCAAATATGCTGGAAGAGAGCAAACGCCGCGCGCGTGTGCTGATCGTGGACGATGAGCCGGACATTAGAGAGATGCTGTGCGATCTGTTCAGCATGGACTACGATTGCGCGGCGGCGTCATCGGCGGAAGAGGCGCTTGAGCAGCTTCCCGCAGGAGAGTTCAACCTGATCGTCAGCGACATCACGATGGGCGGGATGAGCGGCATCGAGATGATTCCGCGCGCGCTCGCGGCGTCGCCCGAAACAGTCGTCGTGATGATTAGCGGAATGCAGACTATCGAAAGCGCCATCGAAGCTCTGCGCGTCGGCGCGTTCGATTACATTATGAAGCCGTTTGATCTGCGGCAGGTCGAAGCCGCAGTCCTTCGTGCGCTTGAGTATTACGAACTGCGCGCGGCCAAGCGTCGTTACGAGAATCATCTTGAAGAACTCGTCAGGCAGCGCACGTTTGAACTGGATCAAGCTCTCGTCTCACTCGAAGATGCTTACCGCTCGACGCTCAAGGCGCTGACCGCCGCGCTTGAGACACGCGATGCCGAAACGCACGGGCATTCGGAGCGCGTCGTCACTTTCAGCCTGCGTCTGGGACGTGAGCTTGGACTCGATAAAGCGCAGATGACCGCGCTTGAGTTCGGTTCACTGTTGCACGACATCGGCAAGATCGGCGTGCCGGATGCGATCCTGCGCAAGCCCGCGAAGCTGACCGAAGAGGAATGGGTCAGGATGCGCGAGCATCCGCTTCACGGACAACAAATCCTGCACGGGATAGAGTTTCTTAAAGCGGCTGCGCGCGTTGTCGCAGAGCACCATGAGCGATGGGACGGATCGGGCTATCCAATCGGACTGCAAGGCTTGGAGATTGATTTGAACGCGCGCATCTTCGCGGTGGCGGATGCGTTTGATGCGATGACGAGCGACCGTGTGTATCGTCGCGGGCGGCCTTACGAAGCGGCGGCGGAAGAGTTAGACAAATGGTCTGGCAGACAATTTGATCCGCAGATCGTCGAGGCTTTTCACCGCGTGCCGCGCGAGGATTGGGAAGAGTTGCGCAGCCTCTCCGTGATGAGGCAGCAGGAACGCATCTCAATGCAGCCGCCGATGATTAGCTTACTGGAAACCGAGACGATTGCGCTCGCGTCGTAAATAGTGAAAAGTGAAAAGTGAAAAGTGAATAGTTAAAAACAGCTCTTCACTTTTCACTTTTCACTTTTCACTTTTCACTATTTTGCGATGTAGCCGCGACGTGTGCGCAGTGTCAGTCCTGTGCGGCGCGGGGCGACTTCGATCTTGCGATACTCGCCCGTCTTGGCTGACGAGAGCGGGCGCGTCGGTCTGTAGGTGACGACGTACTGCGCGCCGATGTCGCGCGCAACTAAGTCTGCTTGCGCGAGCAGGTCAGCTTCAGTTGTCGGCGTCAGTATCTGCCCACCTGTCTCTTCCGCCAGAGACTTGAGGCGCTGCTCGTTGGCCTGATCCTCTTCATCATAACGTTTGTACCAGCGTCGCATCGCGCGATCCAGATCAATCGTCGCCACTGTGTAAGAGGGACTGCGATTGATGGTCGGCGAGGCTATCGTCGGATTGTCTGCGCCGACTCTCGAATCTCGTTGCACGCCGTCACCGCCAGAGACAACGCCTTTTTTGTAACGCCCTGCGATGGCCTCGTGAATCAACGCCGTGTAGCTGATGATGTGAACGGTGGCCTGCGCCGCAATCAACTGTTTGACCGCCGCGCTGTAAGCGACCTTGCCGCCGGGCGTTTCGATGCCGTCAGTAATCAGCACAACGTGACGACTGCCTGCGGGCTTGTCCTTGAACATCTGCGCGGCGGCGACCATCGCTTCAGACAAACGCCCGCGCTTGCCGCCGAAGAGTTTGGTCTTGAGAATTTCGGGGATGCCTTCGGTCGAGGTCGTCCAATCCTGCAAGACCTTGACGCCATTGCCGAACTGAAGCACCGCCACCTCATCGCCTTTGCGGAGATGCGAGAGCACACCGAGCGCAATCGCGCGCGTCGTCTTCGTGTCTTTCGCTAAAGTTATTTGATTGTCAACGTCGAGCACGAGCAGGACGCTCGCCGGAATGTGGCGAATGCTTCTGATCTGCTGCTGCACGCCGTCTTCGAGCACGAGAATGTCGTTCATCTCAAGCGTCGGATCAAAATGTCCGTAATCGTCGAAGGCGACGAGCGGGAGGCGCACTTCTTCCGTGAAAACTTTGACACGCTCTTGATCTTCGCGTTGGCCGGAAGACGGGGGCGGCGTCGCAGTCGGGATGATGCGTCCAGACTGCGCGTGCAGGCGCGACGTTGCCGCACAGATAAGTACGAAAGCGATGGAAAATAAGAATGCGCGGCGCGAAGACATTTTGTGAACCTCCGTCGAAAAGCGAACGATTATTGTGCCTGGCTCACGTTTGATGCCGCGAGAGCATTGCGCGCGTTGCCCACAACGAATTATGAATTTTGAATTATGAGTTTTAAGTTTTGAATTAAAGGCCGTAATTCAAAACTTAAAACTCACAATTCAAAATTATTGTTTGCGCGCTTGCGCTTGCACGGCTGTGATCGCAACGGCGTCAACGATGTCTTCGGCTTTGCAGCCGCGCGAGAGATCGTTGGCGGGTTTGTCCAAGCCTTGCAGGATGGGGCCGATGGCGGTTGCGCCCGCGAGACGCTCTGTCAGTTTGTAAGCGATATTGCCAGCTTGCAGGTCTGGAAAGATGAGCACGTTGGCGCGACCCGCGACGGTTGAGCCGGGAGCTTTCGACTCGGCGACCGACTGAAGCAACGCCGCATCTGCCTGCAACTCGCCGTCAATCTCAAGTTCCGGTGCGCGCGCGCGAACCGTTCTGGTCGCTTCGACGACCCTTTCAACGAGCTTGTGCTTCGCGCTGCCTTTGGTCGAGAACGAGAGCATGGCGACGCGCGGCGTTGTCTCAAGCAGCGCGCGGCACGAATCTGCGGAAGCAATCGCAATCTCAGCCAACTCCGCCGCCGTCGGCTCAATCACCACACCGCAGTCCGCGTAAATCAACGCGCCTTCGTGCCCGAACTTTTCATCACTGAGCGCCATCACGAAGAAACTTGAGACGAGTTTGAAACCTGCGCGCACGCCGATGCAGTGAAGCGCGGCGCGGACTGTGTGCGCGGTCGTGTTGGTCGCGCCCGCGACGGAGCCGTCCGCACGTCCCATCCGCACCATCAGATTGCCGTAATAGAGCGGGTCTTTAAGCGCAATGCGCGCTTCGTCAGGCATCATGCCTTTGGCGCGGCGCAGGTCGTGATAGACATCCGCCATCTTGTCGAAGTCCGTAGCGCGTGTGTGGTCGCTCACCTCGACGCCGCCAAGGTCTGCGCCAGCAGTTTGCGCTGCCGCGCGTATTTTCTCTTCATTGCCGAGCAGTGTGACGCGCGCAATTCGCTGTCGCGCGCACATCGAAGCTGCCAGAACTGTGCGCGCATCATTGCCTTCCGGCAGGACGATGTGCTGCGGATCGGCGGCGGCGCGCTGGCGTAAGCGTTCGAGAATGGTCATAAAGGCGATGGTCGGTTTTCAGCTTCGAGATGTTTTGTTTGCTTGCGGAGTCTAACTGACGCCGAGGCGAGAGGACAAGTTGTCATCTGCGACCAGCCGCATCTCAAAATCCATCTCCTCCGTGCTATTTCGTACAGACAGTTCAAGCGGCGAGCCTTTAATCTATAATTCACAGGACAAGCAGGGTGGCTGGCAGGAGCGTCTTAATTGTGAAAAGGTTAGTCAGCTTCCGCCAGCCTTCTTTTCACCGACACTTCAAAGTTGAAGAACGAGCCAGCCAGGAAGATGCTGGCCGCCCATCTCAAGTTTAGCCTGAGGTGAATCAATGAATAATCTCTCGCTCACTAAACTCCCCTTCGGATTGCTCGAACTGGATACGAGCGGGGCCGTGATTCGTTACAGCCCGGCGTCGGAGCGCAATTCTGCCGTGCAAGCCGATGAGGTGCTCGGACGACAGTTCTTCACGGAAGTTGTCCCGAACGAACAGGTCAGAAACTTTCAAGCACGCTTTCAGCTTTTCATGGAGGATGGACAGAGCGTTGACAGGTTCAGCACCAGCTTCGATTCCGACGAAGGACAAATCAAGGTGCAGATTATGCTGGCTCGAATCAGTAAGAAGACCGGAAATGGAAGCGAGCGACTCGCGCTCGTGCGGATCATGCCGGAGTGAGGAGCGCTGGATTAAGTTTTGTCTGTGGAAGCCGTCAACAAGCGGCCAGCAGGCGAGCCAGCTCTCTTCTGACAACTCCGTAACATTCACAGGAATAGGCTTCTAAACCTTCGCGGTCAAGAATATGGATGTCGCCACGTCTGTAACTAATCAGCCCTGCGGCTTGCAGCTTATTGGCAGCGACACTGACGCCTGCGCGCCTGACTCCGAGCATCGTGGCGATGAATTCGTGCGTCAGTTGTAGCTCGTCGGTCTGCGCCCTGTCCTGGCACATCAAGAGCCAGCGCGCGAGTCTCCCATCCAGATGATGCACGCGGTTGCAGGCAGCAGTGATCGCAGTCTGGATGAAGAAGGCTTGCGTATAACACAACAGCAGTTGATGCAACTGCCCGCCGTTTGCGGCCTTCTCTCGGAGCACGCTCGCTTTTATTCTCAGGGCCTGGCCTGCGATCTGGACGATAGCCTGAAGCGGTGCGGAAGTTGTCCCTAAGACGATAGGCAGGCCGAACATGCCTTCGTTACCGACGATCCCGATTTCCACTTGTGAGCCGTCTTCCATTAGAACGATGACAGAGATTGTGCCGGATTGCGGGAAATAAGCGTATTCGATGGGTTCATCAGGTCGGGAGAGGATTTCTCCCAGACGCAGCTCAACTTGTTCCAAATGTGGCAACAGTCGTTCATATTCCTCTGCTGAGAGAGAGGCGAGAATATGATTCAGAATCAGAATTTGCTCCTCTGTGGCGACCGACATTAGCCTTCTCCTTTGGTTCGTGTATGGATTGACTAACAGACGGCAAAAGGAGAAGCAAAGGGCTGGACCTGATGGCGAGAGGCAAGTTGTTCTACTGAGTTGAATTTATCAATAGCTTACACGCGAAGTGTACCACATCTGTAGCCCACCGCACAGTACGTGACCGCGCTGCGCAGCATTTGTTACGTGAGCGTACAGACAACCAAATTCAATGAAATATATAATGGCTGCCAATTAACCATTTCAAAACAGACAAGGGGAGCAGGAGATGAGCAGAGATGGCGATGACCGACCGACGATCTTCTTAGTTGAAGAAGACGATGATACGCGCCCACTGCTGCGACAGAATCTTACGCGCATGGGCTATCACGTCCTGATTGCCATAGACGAGGATGATGCGATGGAGCGAGTCGGCGGCGGGCAGGTTGACGCAGACCTGGTGTTAATTAATCTCACGGGCCAGACGACAAACGAGACTTTGAAGATTGGACAGCGCATCTGCAAGCACGCGAACTTTGATGGCGCAACACCGCTCGTCATTATAGCTGAGAAGTATGGCAAGGATGTCGAAGGCACGGATGTTAATGTTAGCGGAAATGATTGGATCACCTACCTGGAAGACCCTGACCAATTGCCGAACCTGCTTGAACGTCTCCTGCCGCGTCGGTCGTCTGAATGAATCAGGCGCTCTCTTTTTCGCGGAGCGCAGCCAGCAGCTTGTCGTGAATCCCGCCGAAGCCGCCGTTGGACATGATGGCGACGACATCGCCTGTCTGTAATTCGGGCGTGAGATGACGCACGATGTCGTCCGCGTGAGCGATGCCGTAGGCTGGTTTGTCCTGCGCAGCAATGTCGCTGATTAGTTTCTGAGTATCGAGCACGCTCCCTTTCTCTGTGGCTTTGCGACTATCGAAGACGCTGGCGATGATGACGTAATCGGCTGGCTTGAAAGCGTGCGCGTAGTCTTCCTGAAAGACCGCGAGGCGCGACGACCACGAGCGCGGCTCGAAGACGGCGATCAATCGCCGCCCGAAATATTTTTGCTTGAGCGCCTGCAAAGTTTCACGCACGGCGGTCGGATGATGAGCGAAGTCGTCAATCACCGTCACGCCGCGCTCAAGCCCTCGAACCTCTGCGCGGCGACGCACACTCTTGAACGTGGCGAGCGCCTCGCCGATTGTCTCGCGCTCGAGGCCCCACGCATCGGCAGCGATGATGACGGCCAGACAGTTGCGCACGTTGAAGTCGCCGATGAGCGGAGTGCGAAAGCGCGCCCACTCGCGCCCCTCGCGCACGACGCGAAAGTGCGTCAACTCGCCCACGCAACTGATGTCGCGCGCCTGCCACGTCGCATCATCTGATGTCCCGAATGTTTCGAGGCGCGTGAAAAGTTTCTGGCCCATCTCGGCGACGACCTCACGCACGTGCTGGCTGTCCCATCCCGCGATAAGGCGACCGTTGCCGGGCACTTGATTCATCAAGCGACGAAAGGCGAGCTTGACCGCGTCCAAATCTTGATAGATGTCCGCGTGATCGAACTCGATGTTGTTGACGATTGCCAACTCCGGCAGGTAGTGCATGAACTTCGGCCCCTTGTCGAAGTAGGCCGTGTCGTACTCGTCGCCTTCGATAATGAAATAATCGCTCTTCGTCACGCGAAAGCTGGTCCCGAAATTCTGCACGACGCCGCCGACAAGGAAACTCGGATCAAGTCCGCCACGCTCCATCACCCACGCGGCAATGCTCGTCGTCGTCGTCTTGCCGTGAGTTCCGGCGACGACGAGCGAGCGGCGTCCGCGTATGAACTCTTCCTTGACGACTTCGGCCTGCGAGCGATAGAGCAGCTTGCGATTCAGAGCCTCTTCGACTTCCGGGTTGCCGCGCGGGATAGCATTGCCGACGATGATGCAATCTGGAGCGGGCGTGAGATGCGCGGCGTCGTAGCCGTGCATGACTGGAATGCCTAAGCTGGCGAGCATCGTGGACATCGGCGGATAGACGTTTTCATCCGAGCCTGTGACCACAGCCCCTCGCGCCTGAAGCATTCCGGCGAGCGAAGCCATCGCTGTTCCGCAGATTCCGATCAGGTGATAGTGCATGGTTAATTAAAAATGCAAAATTAAAAATGCAAAAGTGAAGATGTCCGCCGCTAAATTTAGCGTTTTTAATTTTGCATTGTCTGACCCGCCCGCTTGCAGCAGGCGGTACTGACTCGCGCGTCCAACTGCACGCCTTCAAGCAATTGCTAATGCCCCTTGGCAAGGAGATTGAAAAAGGGGAGGTCTGAAGTCTTCATGTAATTCTCTTTGGACTTGTCCCCAGTGGAATCTTTCCAGCCCGAATCTGCTTTGCAGGCCGCCCACTTCTGGTCGTCAACCGAACACAACATCGTCGAGCTTATCGTCTTGCCGTCTGAAGAGTAGTACGACTTGCTCTGCATGAGCGGCGGGTCCAGCCCGATTGAATAGCCGTGCGATTCAGTGTAGGCCAGCGTGCCATCCGCTCGGTAATAGTAGCCGTCAGTGGAGTTTGTGTGATCCGACTTGAAGCTGAGGATGGTCGCTACAACTTTCCCATCTTTCATCCAGACCGAGGCATGAGTCTGAAGCTCTGGCAACTCCTTTCTGGTCTTATACTCTTTCCAATGGCTTGTCTCCACGCCCGCATCATTGGCCGTAGTTTCATCAGAGAAATAGCGCACGGCGGTCGGATGTTGCTTGGCGTATGCGTCTATCTCATCGTGATAGGCTTTGATCTTCGCAACCTCCGCCGACTGCTGCGTTGGATTAGAGAAGGCGTGCCGTTGATAAGATGACGACATTCTGGCTGCTTGACTAAAGAGACTGATAGCCAGGAGCGTGAATAGACAAACGGTGAAAAAACTTCGTCGCATAATTATCCTCCTAAGTTTTGACGCTCTGAAGCGTGAAAGAGAAAGTTGATCCCTTGCCGATTTCTGACTTGACCTTGATTTCGCTGCTGTGAAGTTCTACGAGTTGTTTGGTGATATAGAGTCCCAAGCCTGTGCCTTTCTCGCCGCGTGTGGCGCGACTGCGCGCCTGCTCGTACTTGTCGAAGAGACGCGCAACATCTTCGGGAGCGATGCCGACGCCCGTATCGGAGACGGCGATGTTGATGTGACCATCCAGTTGTTCTGCGCGCACTTCGACGCGCCCGCCCTTCGGCGTGAACTTCAAAGCGTTGGAAAGCAGATTGACCAGAATGCGTCGAAGTTTTGCACGGTCTGCTTCGACGCGCGGCAGATTATCAGGAAAGGTCTCGACTAATTCAATCCCCTTCTCTTTCGCCATCGGCAGCATTGTTTCGCGCAACTCATCAATCACGCTCCGCAGATCAATCACAGCCGTTTCCAGACGCATCGTGCCGGATTCGAGCTTGGAGGCATCAAGGAGATCGTTGACCAGCTCAATCAGGCTCTGCGTGTTGCGCTCCATCATCGCCACCATGTTCTGCTGTTCAGGTGAAAGCTCGCCGAGCCTGCCCGATGTGAAGAAACTAATGACGCCGCTGATGACCGTCAGAGGCGAGCGCAAATCGTGAGTCGTCAGCGCGAGAAACTCCTCTCTCATTTCCGACAACTCGCGCAGCTTCGCGTTGGCTTCGTTCAACTCACGATTCGATTCGTTAAGCTGGCGATTGAGTTCTTCCAACTGCTCGCGCTTCTCTTCAAGTTCACCGAGAATCTTAACGAAGTCGCGGTTCTGCTGTTGCAACTCTTCGACCACAGAGTCGTCGCTATCATCACCGAGCAGCGCACGCAACTCTTCCGCGCGGCCTTTGACAGCATCGGCAGCGCCGCGCGGACTCCACTTGACGAGCGTGACGCGCGTGCCCTCGCCCGCTCTGGTTTGAATATCGAACTCGTCCATCAGCTTTCGCGTGCCGGAGAGTCCGACGCCCAAGCCCGAAGAAGATTGATAACTGCCCCGCATGATTGAGCGTAGCGTCGCCTCGTCAATTCCAGGCCCGTCGTCGCGCGCCGTCACCTGCAAGCCGAAAGCATCGCCGCGCTCCGCTAGAGCCAGCGAGATGGCACCCGACTTCGCATACTCATAGATATTGCGCGTCACTTCCGAAACAGCCGTCGTAATCTTAATCTGCGTGGTCGAATCGAAACCCATCTCGCGCGCCAATCGCCGCACACGCTCGCGCACTTTCACGATGTCGCTCTCGCGGCGAACGTAGATGTCTCCGAGTCGGGTCGAAATAATATCCTTCATCCTAGACAGAAGAAGATAGCGGGAAAAAGGTTAAAAGGGGAAATGGGGAAAGGGCTATTGCTGAGAAATCTTCCTTTTGCCCATTTCCCCCTTTCACCGTTTCACCTCGCGACTAAAACGGTCGCGTCGTCAGCATTTCGTCCGTAGTCGCGCATCAGGATGCCTGCCAGGAGTTGTGGGCTGCGCTCTAAGAGACCCGGATAAGATTCCATATCCCATGCTGCGCTGACGCCGTCGCTCGCCATGACGAGTGTGGCGGTCGTCGTCCAGGGATGTGTCCAGACGCGCAGTTGTCCGAGCCGCGCGCCGAGCGTGCCATTGGTTGAGAGGGGAGAGACGTGTTCGGGCGCATTGAAGACGCGCACCATGATGTTGCCAACACCTGCATAATGAAAACGCGCGTTGGCTTCGTCAATAATCGCCGCGCCGATAACCGCGCCGCGTGTTGAGCGCAGAGCATTATGCGCCGACTGTAAAACTTCGTCGAGCGGCTCGCCCTGCCAATCGTCGAGCGAATCGAGCGCTACGTCTGCGGCTTCCTTCGCGCCCGGCCCGTGTCCGAGTCCGTCAATCACGGCGAGCAGCGTGCTGTGGTGGCGCGTGCGGATGAAGTAAGCATCGCCGTTGGCCTCCTCGCCGGGATGCGGACGACTCCACACGCCGAAGCGCCGCGCTTCATCGCTGCCCGGCAGTTCATCTTTTGAACTGCCGACCCACTTGCGAGCCAGCAGCGCCGTCCCATGAGCAGTCCAACGCTGCGCGAACGAGAGACGCGACGTGACACGCAGCGTGGAATAGACATCGAACTCGTCCATCAAACGACGAATCGCGCCGAGTCCCGCGCCAAGACTGCCGCTCGTCGAAACGCCGTCACGAATCGCGCGGTCAAGATCGTAAATGCCCGGCCCCGTGTCCCAGTAAAAAAGTTCAAGGCCGGGCTGTGAGCCGAGCGGCGGCGTGTAGTGCAGCCATCCGCCATCGGTCGCATAGCGCGCGGCGTTCATCCCAATCTCCTGCACGACGATGTCTATCTCCGCCAGCGCGGTCTCATCAAAACCAAGTTCGCTCGCAAACCTGTGCACCGCACGCCGCGCCGTGCCGACCTGCGCTTCGTCTTTGATTTCGATTGAGTGAATCTCTCTCATAAAGAAGTCTAGCGAGTCTAGCGAGTCTGTCGAGTCCGTTCGACTTGCAAGACTCGATGGACTCGACAGACTCGCTAGACTTCTTTACGCTTTCCAACGCAGAACAGTGACGCGCGTGCTGTGTCCGGCAACGGATTCGATCTTGAATTCGTCAACGAGGCGTTTGGAGCCGGGCAAGCCCAAGCCTAAGCTGCGACCTGTTGAGAAGCCTTCGCCCATGGCCTCTTCGATGTTGGAAATTCCGGGGCCTTGATCCTCGAAGATGAGGCGTAAGCCTTGCCGACCGTTCGAGTCTTCAGTCGGCTGCGCGATCAAGCGCCCGCGCCCGGCGTACTTGACGACGTTACGCGCGAGTTCGGAGGCGACGGTGGCGAGCCGTGTTTGATCCAGTGCGCGGAATCCGAGCGCGGCTGCCAGAGCGCGCACCTGTGTCCGCGCAACCGCGATGTCCTGATCGTTTTCAAGAGCGATGGCTTTGCTTTCCAATCGCGCTCAACCCCCGATCAACATCCGCTTCATCGTCATCGCCGCTGTCAAACTCGCTACGCAGCAAACGGAATCCTTCGTCCACGTTGAGCACCGTGTCAACTCCCTTGAGTTCGAGACCGAGTTCGACGAGCGTGATAGCGACAGCCGGTTGCATCCCGACGACGACCGTGCGCGCATCCATAATCCGCGCCATCGCGGCGATGTCCGACAGCATCCGACCGATGAATGAATCAACCATCTCCAGCAGCGAGATGTCTATCAGGACGCCACGCGCGCCCGTGCGTTCGAGTTCCGAGAGGATATGCTCTTGCAGATGAACCACCGTCTGATCGTCCATATCAATCTGAATTGGGACGATCAGCACACGGCCAACTTTCAAGATAGGGATGCGTGCACTCATAAATTTTTGCTCCGCAGAAAAGTGGTCAGTGGTCAGTTAAAAAAACAGTTTATTGCTCGTTCTTTCTCTTCACTGACCACTTCTTTTAGCCTTCTTCACGCCGCAGGTTTTCGTTTGTGATGCTCGCTCCGTGAGCGGCAAGATGGTTGACTGTTTGCGCGGCGGACTGCGTGCCGTTTGACATCTGCGCGAGAGTTTTGGCCGTCACGACCATGCGCCCGGTCATTTCGAGCGCGAGTTTGATACCGTCGGACATCTGCGCGCGGGTGGTGATCTGCGTCAGGTCTATGCCGAGTTGCACCATCGTCTGCGCGATGGCCGGAGAGACGCCCGTCAGGATGCAGCGCGCGCCCATCAAGCGCGCCGCCGTCACGGTCTTGATTAAATGATTGGCGACGAGCGTGTCCATCGTCTTGACGCCCGTGATGTCAAGGATAGCGATGACGGAACTTGTCTCGACGATCTTTTGCAGCAGGGCTTCCATCATCAACTGCGCGCGGCGCGAGTCGAGCGTGCCGATGATGGGCAGCGTCAGAATCTTGTCCCAGACTTTGATGACGGGCGTGGACAGTTCCATCATGTCTTCGCGCTGCTGGCGAATGATCTCCTCGCGCGAGCGGATGTAGTTTTCGACCATCACGAGTCCCATCTTGTCGAGCAGGGCGGTGAAGTATTGCATCTCGCTGACGAGCGCGTCGGCGTCGCCCTGAAGCTCTTCGGCGAGAAGCGGCAGCAGCGTGTTGCGTAGCGAGAGGATGTAGGTCGCGTTCTCAGACGGCGTGTAGCCTTTGACGGCGCGGGCGCGCGAAATCTCGTTGAGAAAGACGCGCATCTCGTCGTAGGCCGGAGATTCAAACTCATCACCTTCGGAATCCTTAATCGAGCGCGCGAGCATGTCCACGATCTGCTGCGACTGCCGCCGCAACTCCTTCTTCGGAATCAACTCATCACGAAACTCGCCGGATTCCAGCCGATCCTTAATCCAGAGATTGATAATTTCGTCATGCCGGTTGACGAGCAAGTTGACAACAGCCGACGCATCGTGTGTCTGCACTGGATTTTCAGCAGCCATCATTTATCCTCAAGAGAGACGTGCGCCGAAAACGCAGTCGGGCACGCACAGTTTTCATAACATGGGGGATGATCGCTGCCCTTTCCGGCAGCCGAGCTATGAGTGGAACAAGAAAACTATCTTAACATTGCGGGGGATAAAAACAGAATTCAGAATCCAGAAGTCAGAAGCCAGAAGAAAAGAAAGACAGAATCTGTAAAAGCGGGTCTCCGCCCTATCATTCTGACTTCTGAATTCTGGATTCTGGATTCTGCTTTTCCCTCCATGCCTGCTGTGAGATGCCGTAGATCAAGACGGATATTCCCATCACTTCTGTCTCGCCCTCAACCGTTTCTCCAAGTCTCTCCGCTACTCTAATCGAAGCCCTGTTCTCCGGGTGAATGAGACTGATGACGTGATCGCGTCCCATCTCGTTGAAGACATAATCAAGCACACGGCGCGCACCTTCCGTCGCATATCCTTTGCCCCACGACTCTCGCGCGAGCATCCAACCGATCTCGAAACCAGGCCAGCCCACCGGATGCTGCACGCCCAGACGCCCGATGAACTGGTGACTCGCTTTCTCTTCCACTGCCCAGTGGCCGTAGCCGCGCAGTTGCCAGTGTCCGACGACGGAAGCCAGATGTCGCCACGCTTCGAGCCGCGAGAACGGCTTGCCGCCGAGATAGCGCATTACGTCCGGGTCGGCGCATATTCGCGCATACGCTTCAAAATCAGTCTCCTCGCGCCACATGCGTAAGATGAGCCGCTCTGTTTCTAGTATGACCATTTGACTGTCATTTGGCATCTTTCATCAAGCCTGCGGCGTAATCCGTCATGCCTTCTTCAGCCAACTTGCGATCTTCTTCAGCAAATTCAGCATACAAGGCTGCCAACTGCGATTCATCAACGACGTATGCCGCATTGCTGGAGCGATACTTTAGAAACGCTAGATACTCGGCGACCTCTTTCAGTTCTGCCTCGCTCAAGGTCTCAAGGTCTTCGAGAACTTGTTCTTTGGTTGACATCAGCTGCCTCCGCATTCAGCCAACAGCTTATGCCAAGCCAAAATAATTTGCACCTCACGATTTTCTAATTGCTTTCGCTTTCAACTCTAATGCCCTTTCAAACAACTTTACCATCGAAGGCGGATATTTTGACCTATCGTTCGGGAAGTCCCGTATATCCCACAAGTTTACTACCACGATCTTTTTCTCTCGGCCTTGATACATAAATTTGATGGTTGTTATCCACTCATCATCAGTATGTGGATGCAAGCCGGGATAGTTATCTTTGGCAGAAAGGAAGTCAGGTTGCTCTGCCAAGCCAATCAGTTCCTTTACGTCTTCGGGATTTAACTTAGCTTCTTTCTTTGTGACCGTTACTTGGCTTGGCAAGGTATCAGGCGGGGGCTGGTCAGGATAATCATCATATTCAAAGCGACCACTTTCATATAAACGCATGTCGAGGAGGTCGCCTTGTTTCGGATATACAACACCACTGGCATGTGTGATTATTTCCAACACGACAGGATCAGGCTTTGACGGGGTTACAGATTGAGGGCTTGTACATGCAGGTAATACGAGAACTACCAAGAGCAGCAGAATAAAGTAAGTTGCGTGTCTCATATTCAATCTTTCATTAAGCAAAAGCTGTTGAACTCTTCATTAAGCAGCAGCACGCGCACGCAGTTTGTTGCGAACGAGAGCATTGAACTTTTCGGGCTGCTCTTCCTGCGGCATCATGCGGCAACGGTCGAAGATTTCGAGGCCGACGCGCGGATTGAGACTGAGCAGTTCGGCGGCGTGCTCAAGTGGGTTGGTCTCGTCCTGCTTGCCCCAGACGAGTGTGACGGGTTGATGCAAGCGTGCGAAGCTCTCGCGCGTGTCTGTGTTGAGATAGCCGGAGAGAAAGGCTGCGATGGCGTGTTGCGCGCCCGGCTGATGGCTGGCGGCGTAGTATTGCGCGACGAGGCGTGGAGTCGCGCGACGGCGATCATAGAAGAGTTCTTTGCGCGCGTAGTCGCGGATGCTGCGCTCGCTGGCAATCACGTTGTAGAAAGATGTGCCGAGCACGGGCGATTGCAGCAGACCGTAGAAGGCCGCACCCGTCATGCCGGGACGCGCTCTGAGATTGCCCGCGCCAGTTGGCGAGATGAGCACGAGCGAGTCAACGAGTTCGGGTAGCACGTCTGCGACGAGAATGCTGTAGGCCGCGCCGAGAGAACTGGCGACGATGTGCGCGGGAGCGACTGCAACTTCGTGTATGAAGTCAGAGATGAGTTCGACGTAGAGTTCGGCTGAATAAGTAACGTTGGCGGGCTTGTCTGAAAAACCGAAGCCGAGCAGGTCGAGCGCATAGACGCGAAAATCACGCGCCAATGAATCGAAGTTGCGCCGCCACATAAAACTCGACGCGCCCGCGCCGATGCCGTGCACGAAGACGAGCGGCACACCAGCGTTTTCTTCGCCCGCAACCTTGTAAAAGATATTGCCGTGCTGCCACTCGAAGACGCGCGCCTCGCCGCCGAACGCCGCATCTTCAGGCTCGCTGGCATGATGACGAATGCGCGCGTTGATCGCCGCGAGGGTCGCCAAACTTGCGCCCGCCGCACCCATCGTCTTCCAGAACTTTCCGAGCTTACTCATAAACAGTGGTCAGTGGTCAGTGGTCGGTGGTCAGTTAAAAGCGGGTCTCTTCTGACCACTGACCACTGACCACTGACCACTGCTTTTAGATGAACGCGAAATCAAACTGCTCCTGATGAATCTGCGAGTCGCTGGTGATGTCAACTGCGCCGAGATAATCTTCGATCTCGGTCAGCACGTCGCGTTCGGTGCTGCGCAGAGCGCGTGCGACTTCGGGGTTGATGCGAAGAGTCGTCTGCTTGAGGCCGTCGTCGCCGAGTCCCTTCGCCAAATGACGCGCTTCTTCGAGAATTTCGTAGCAGACCGTCTGAGGCGACTTTATCAGCCCAGCGCCCTGACAGTATGAGCATGGCGCGCAGAGCGTGCGTTCAAGCGATTGCTTGACGCGCTTGCGTGTCATAATCACGAGACCGAAATCGTTAAATGACAGAACCTTCGTCGGCGACTTGTCGTATTGCAGCGCCTCCTGTAAAGCCTGCATGACGCGATTGCGGTTACGACGATCTTCCATGTCAATCAAATCGAGTACGATGATGCCGCCGAGATCGCGCAGACGAATTTGACGGACAATCTCGTCAACGGCCTCCATGTTGGTGCGCGTGATCGTGTCTTCGAGGCGTGTGCCGCCGCGTCCGACGAACTTGCCCGTGTTGACATCAATGGCGACGAGAGCTTCCGTTTGATTGATGACGAGATAGCCGCCACTCTTGAGCCAGACGCGCGGCTTGATCGCTTTATCAATCTCCGGCTGCACGCCGAAGGCTTCGAGAATCGGCTCCTCGCGCGTGTAGAGCTTGACGCGCTTGACCATGCGCGGCTGGATGCGATTGATGAACTCGACGATCCGCAGATACTCCTCTTCGGAATCAACGCGAATCGCCGTGAAGTCGTCCGAGAGTTGATCGCGCAGGATGCGCTGCACGAGATCGAGGTCGCGGTGAACGAGCGCGGGAGCTTTCGCTTTCTCTGCGTCGCGGCGAATGTCTAACCACGTTCGCACGAGATAACGCGCATCGTCGCGCAGGTCTTCTTCGCTGATGCCGACGCCAGCCGTGCGAACGATGAAGCCGCCGGACGGCACGTCCTCTTCGGCGCGAATCAGTTGAATGAGTTTACGCAGACGCACGCGCTCGCTGTCGGATTCGATCTTGCGCGAGACGCCGACGTGTTCGACCGTCGGCATGTAAACGAGAAAGCGTCCGGGCAGCGCGATGTGCGAAGTGATCCGCGCACCCTTCTTGGCAATCGGTTCTTTGGCGATCTGAACCAGAATCTCCTGACCTTCGCGCAGGAGGTCTGTGATGGTCGGTTGATGGCGCTCGCGGCGACCACCACTGCTGCTGCTACTGCGCTCACTACGCTCACTACGCTCCGGGCGCGGATTGCGTCCGCCGCTGCCGGTTGGACGGTCTTCGCGCGGACTACGTTCGGGGCGACTCTGGCGATCACGCGCAGGACGATCAACGCGCGAACTTTCGCGCCGGGGTGCGGGAGCCGGTTTGCTTTTCACAGCCGCCTCGACTTCCGGTACGACCGCGCTCTCTTCATTACTGCTCTCTTCATCCTTACCGTTCGCGCCCTCTTCGCCGCCGGATTCCTGCGGCTTGCCGGGGCGACGACGACGACGACCGCCGCGCCGCGTAGCTAGTTCGCCGCGTGAACGGCCAGACGAAAGGCTCGCTTCCGCGTCTTCGTAATCTTCGTTGCCGCCGCTGCCAGCCTCGAAGTGTTGGCCGTCGGCTGCTTCCGTAGCGACGAGGTCTGCGCTTTCCGCACGCGACGCTTCTGATTCGAGCACGGCGATGTCCGTCTCACCTTCATCGCTCGTTTCGCTCGCAGCTTTGCGCCGCGTGCTGCTCTTCTTGCTCGCAGATTTTTTGCTGGCAGTTGATTTCTTCGCAGAACTTTTGGTTGAACTCTTCGTGGCAGTCTTGCCGCTGGCGCGCTTCGTCTTCGGAGCCTCTACGGAGGACGCTCCCTTTTTCGCGCCGCGTTTCGTCGCAGGACGCTTGCCGCGCTCGCCTTTAGCTTCTTCTTCCGCGCTGCTTTCATCATCGCTGACGCGCTCGAAAGTCTGCGCGCCAACAGTCTCTTCGTTGATCTCGTCAACAAACGCGCCGACGTGCGCGGCGACAGTCTTTTGAACGAAAGCAGGCTCGCGGCCTTCGCTGGCGGGAGCGATGTCGCTATCGTCAACGCGCTGGAACGAACCGGCGGAAGAAGATTCCGTGCCGAGAAGTGTGCCGACTTCGGTGGTCGGCACGTCCTCCATATCGAACTCGACGGCGTGAATCTGATCGAAGATGCGTTCCTGCAAACGCGCGTCTTTGAACGCCGCGCCGTTTTCGATGGCTGCTTCGTCTTCGTCAACGATGCGCTGGAAAGACCCGCTCTCAGAAATGAACGGCGTCTCAATCTCTTCGGTTGCGTATGAAGTCGCAGCCTTCGCCGTGCCGCGTGCGGGCGAAGTTTCCGCTCCCTGCTCTTCCGGGCCTTTGCCTCTCCGCCGACCACGCCGACCGCGTTTGCGTCCGCCGCTTTCGGTCTCGCCTGCTGGCTCCTGATCGCGCATGGAAGTTTCAGCAGCGATAACTCCCGGCTCTTCAACCGCAGGCGCTTCGCCGATAATACTCGCCACACTCGCAGGCTCTGCATCGAGCAATGGCTCGGCGCGTTCCTGCGTGACCTCCATGTGGCGCTCGCGCTCAAGGCGCGCCTGCTCGATGTGTTCCTGCGCGGCGCGTGCGGCCTCGCCCGCGTCCGTCTTCTTCGATTTGTCTATCACGATGCGCTCGAACTCTTCCTCTTCGTCGAAGAAGTCTGAGACGTAAAGGAAGGCGTCGCGCTCAAGCCCGATGTCCACGAAGGCGGATTGCATTCCGGGCAGGACGCGCATCACGCGCCCTTTGTAAATGTTGCCGACGATCCCTTGATTCTCTTCGCCGCGCTCGATGTAAAATTCCGTAACTCGCTCATTCTCGATGATGGCGATCTTCTTTTCGCGGCCATTAAGGCTCACGATTAACTCTTTTGACATGTTGACTGAAATCTCTCCTGAGAAGACGACCGGAAAGAAGTTGGCAGCAGGCAGTGGGCAGTTAGCAGTGGACAGAAAGAACTGTCTTTCGCTTTTACTGCCAACTGCCAACTGCTTGCTGCCAACTCTTTATTACTGGTCGTGATGTGAATGGTTGGAAGTGGCGGGCGCGCGTGCGTCAGCCTCTCGATGAGGCGCGCAGCGTCCGGCGCAAGTTGGACGAGTGTCAGATGCTCGTCTGAAGTTGCTGAAATAGTTAGATCGTCTCTCTCGAACGCCACCTGCGGCGCGCTCGAATAATCGGTCGTTCCCGTAGTCGAGCGCGCGCAGAAGATGACTCGAAGTCTCTCTTCCGCCGCAGCGCGAGAGAAGTCTGGCTTGACCAAAATGGAAATCCCCAAAAGCCTGACGCGCGCTTGTTTTGCCTGAGCCTTCAACTTCCACTAACAGGGAGCACGCAATTTCCAACTGCGGCGCGCTCTCTCACAACCTGCCGGTGGCGTGAAGGCTCGACGTTCTGAGCGCCGTTTCATCAGTCAACGTCTGCCGCGCTTGTTGATAACAATCACAAACGCGCGGGCCTGGTTGATGCTGACGGCTCTTGTTCAAAAGTCAATGTTTGCGAGTCGCGTTTTCTGCGACCCGAAAAATCTGTGTCCCGCCCGGTCTAGAGCGCACCGGAAAACTTGTTTGCCTGTGCAACGATTATCAAACTCTTCGGCGTTAGCATCGCGCCACACCAAAATGAATGGAACGGGGCAGGACGAACTATTCAGAGTATAACCGACAGGACATGCAAACGGGAAGCGCGCGAATGCTCGTTGAAGAATTTATGTGATCGGTTCTGACTGTCGCGCACGCTACTTGCTTATCACGCGACTAAATATCGAAAGGGGTTCTGAAAGTTTATATTTCAGAACCCATTGAGCTGGCTGGGAGACTAGGATTCGAACCTAGATAGCCAGATTCAGAGTCTTAAATAGCTTATTCATCTGAGTTTGCCTGAGTGTGTAAGAGTGCTGTTTTATTGCCTTTCCTCACTTTGCTAGTATGCCTGTGTATTGCTGAATATGCTATGTTTGGATGAGTTGGCACACAACTGGCACACAAGATACACCGA